>CAZIMO010000005.1:0-195191 GCA_964540535.1 uncultured Eubacteriales bacterium
TGGAGGATATTATGCCAAGAAAAGTATCTCTTGAACAAACAAGAAATATTGGTATCATGGCTCACATTGATGCAGGTAAAACAACCACAACAGAAAGAATTCTTTTCTATACCGGTGTTAACCACAAAATCGGTGAGACTCATGACGGTTCAGCAACAATGGACTGGATGGCTCAGGAGCAGGAGCGCGGTATCACAATCACATCTGCTGCTACCACATGTTTCTGGAAAGGTCACCGTATCAATATTATTGACACTCCCGGCCACGTTGACTTTACAGTTGAAGTTCAGCGTTCACTCCGCGTTCTTGACGGTTCTGTAACCGTTCTTTGTGCAAAGGGTGGCGTTGAGCCCCAGTCTGAAACAGTTTGGCGCCAGGCTGACGAATACAAAGTACCCAGAATGATTTATGTTAATAAGATGGACATTATGGGTGCAGATTTCTACCGTGTTCTTGACATGGTTAAAGAACGCTTTAACTGCAACGGCGTTCCGATTCAGCTTCCTATCGGTGCTGAAAGCACATTCAGAGGAATTGTTGATCTTATCAATAACAATGCTCTTATCTATTATGATGATTTGGGCAAGGATGTAAGAGTTGAAGAAATTCCCGACGATATGAAGGAACTTGCAGAAAAATATCGTAACAACCTTATCGAATCAGTTGCTGAACTTGATGAGGACCTTATGATGAAATATTTTGAAGGCGAAGAATTAACAGTAGACGAAATTAAGACTGTTATCCGTAAGGCTACAATTTCTAACGATATTGTTCCGATTTGCTGCGGTACTTCATACCGTAACAAGGGTGTTCAGCCTCTTCTCGACGCTATTGTTGACTTTATGCCCGCTCCCACAGATATCGAGGCTATCAAAGGTGTTAACCCCGATACTGATGAAGAAGAAGTAAGACATTCTTCTGACGATGAGCCTTTTGCAGCTCTTGCATTTAAGATTGCAAACGACCCGTTCGTTGGTACTCTTTGCTTCTTCCGTGTATACTCCGGTACTGTTAACGCAGGTACAACAGTATACAATTCTGTTAAGGATAACAGAGAAAGAATGGGCAGAATTCTTCAAATGCACGCTAACCACCGTGAAGATCTTGAAACAGTTTACGCAGGTGACATCGCCGCAGTTGTAGGTCTTAAAAATACAACAACAGGTGATACTCTCTGTGATGAGAAGCATCCTGTAATTCTTGAGTCAATGAACTTCCCGGAGCCTGTTATCCGTGTTGCTATCGAGCCTAAAACAAAAGCAGGACAGGAAAAAATGGGTATTGCTCTTTCAAAGCTTGCAGCAGAAGACCCAACTTTCCGTTGCTATACAGATGAAGAAACAGGACAAACAATCATTGCCGGTATGGGTGAGCTTCACCTTGAAATCATCGTTGACAGACTTCTTCGTGAATTCAAAGTTGAAGCAAATGTAGGTAAGCCCCAGGTTGCTTACAGAGAAACAATCCGTACAAATTCTTCTTCAGACACCAAGTACGCTCGTCAGTCCGGCGGTAAAGGTCAGTACGGTCACGTTAAGATTAATATTGAACCCAATCCAGACGGCGGTTATGAGTTCGTAAACAATATCGTCGGCGGTGCAATTCCTAAGGAATACCACAAGGCTGTTGACGACGGTATTCAGGGTGCTATGCAGTCGGGCGTTCTCGCCGGTTACAGCATGGTTGACGTAAAGGTTACTCTTTACGACGGTTCATACCACGAAGTTGACTCATCAGAAATGGCATTTAAGATTGCCGGTTCAATGGCATTCAAGGATGCTGCAAAGAAAGCTAATCCCGTAATTCTCGAGCCTATTATGAAGGTTGTAGTTATTACTCCCGAAGATTATATGGGTGATGTTATCGGCGACCTTAACTCTCGCCGCGGCGAAATCCAGGGCTTTGAGGACCGTACAGGCGTTAAGCAGATTAACGCAAGAGTTCCTCTTTCAGAGATGTTCGGTTATGCAACTGATCTCCGTTCAAAAACACAGGGCCGTGGTCAGTATGTAATGGAACCCGACGGTTATAAAGAGGTTCCGAAGTCAATTTCAGAGAGCATTATCTCTGAAAGAAGCAAGAGAGACTGATAAATTCTCTTAAAACTCTTGAATTTTTTCAAGATAACTGATACAATTAGTATCACAATAAACCAATAATATTTTTCCAAAAATAAAAGGAGGAAATTCCAATGGCAAAGGCAAAATTTGAAAGAACCAAACCTCATGTTAATATTGGTACTATCGGTCACGTTGACCATGGTAAGACAACATTAACAGCTGCTATCACAAAGACACTCGCATCAAAGGGTCAGGCTGACTTCGTTGATTATGCAAACATCGATAAGGCTCCCGAAGAGAGAGAACGTGGTATCACAATTAACACAGCTCACGTTGAGTATGAGACAGCAACTCGTCACTATGCTCACGTTGACTGCCCCGGCCACGCTGACTATATCAAGAACATGATCACAGGTGCTGCACAGATGGACGGTGCTATCCTTGTTATCGCTTCAACAGACGGTCCTATGGCTCAGACAAAAGAACACCTTCTTCTTGCTCGTCAGGTTGGCGTTCCTTATATCATCGTATTCATGAATAAGGTTGACCAAGTTGATGACGAAGAACTTCTTGAACTCGTTGAAATGGAAATCCGTGAAACTCTTGACGAGTACGAATTCCCCGGCGACGATACACCTATCATCAAGGGTTCAGCTCTTAAAGCTCTTGAAGCAGATTCAGCAGACGATCCTGCTTGCGCTTGCATTTGGGAACTTATGGATGCTGTTGACAGCTACATTCCTACACCTGACAGAAAGGCAGACCAGCCCTTCCTTATGCCTGTTGAGGACGTATTCACAATCACAGGCCGTGGTACTGTTGCTACAGGTAGAGTTGAAAGAGGTCAGCTCAAGACTTCTGAAGAAGTTGAAATCGTTGGTCTTACAGACGAAAAGAGAAAGACTGTTGTTACAGGTATCGAAATGTTCAGAAAGATCCTTGACTATGCAGAGGCAGGCGACAATATCGGCGCTCTTCTTCGTGGTGTTCAGAGAACAGACATCGAGCGTGGACAGGTTCTTGCTAAACCCGGCACAATTCACCCCCACACAAAGTTCTCAGGTCAAGTTTACGTTTTGACAAAGGATGAAGGCGGCCGTCATACTCCTTTCTTCAACAACTACAGACCTCAATTCTATTTCAGAACAACAGACGTTACAGGTACAATTTCTCTTCCCGAAGGAACAGAGATGTGTATGCCCGGTGATAACGTTGTTATGAACGTTGAACTTATCACTCCTATCGCTATTGAAGAGGGTCTTCGTTTTGCTATCCGTGAAGGCGGCAGAACAGTTGGTTCAGGCGTTGTTACAAAGATTAACGAATAATCTTATTATTCAGTAATTTTTTGCCCCTACCGTTTCGGTGGGGGCTTTTTTATACTTCCTATTGTTGACTAAATTCGCAAATTGCTTTATACTATATTAGCATTAAACAATAAAGGAATAAAATTATGGAACAGAAAAAAATCGACAGAATTAACGAGCTTGCAAAGAAAATGAAAACAGTGGGCTTGACCGAAACCGAAAAGGCAGAACAAGCGGTTTTGCGCCGTGAGTATATTGACAGCTTTAAACGCAGTTTGACAGGTCAGCTTGACAATATGTATATTGTTGACGAAAAGGGAAATAAAACAAAAGTTGAGCGTAAAAAGAAATGAATGAAATAAAATTAGGAAAATACCGCCACTTCAAGGGCAACGAATATGAAGTGACAGGTATTGCAAAACACAGTGAAACACTTGAAGAAATGGTGGTGTATAAGGCTCTCTACGGCGAAAAAGGGCTTTGGGTGCGACCTGCAAGTATGTGGAATGAAGAAATAATCCGTGACGGTAAAACATTTAAGCGCTTTCAGTATATAGGCGAAGAATAATCTGAAAGCACATCTTGGGCTTCAAAACTTTATAAAACTTGACTAAACCGCTAAATATAGTGTATAATATTTAGCGGTTATTTTTAGTTTATTTGGAATTTGTTTTGTAAAGGATGTAAAGTATGGCAAAAAAAGCATCATACGGAAATGAAAGCATCTCACAATTAAAAGGAGCTGACAGAGTTCGCAAACGTCCTGCCGTTATTTTCGGTTCAGACGGTATTGAGGGTTGTCAGCATTCCGTGTTTGAAATTCTCTCAAATTCAATTGACGAGGCTCGTGAGGGTTACGGCGATAAAATTGTTGTTACCCGTTTTCTTGACGGTTCAGTTGAAATTCAAGACTTTGGTAGAGGTATTCCCGTCGATTTTAATAAAAAAGAAAATTGCTATAACTGGGAGCTTGTTTTCTGCGAGCTTTACGCAGGCGGTAAGTATGATACGAATGACGGCGGTAACTATGAGTATTCTCTCGGTCTTAACGGCTTGGGACTTTGCGCTACACAGTATTCTTCTGAATATATGGACGCTGAAATTCATACAGGCGGTTTTAAATATCTTCTTCACTTTGAGCATGGCGAAATAGCAGGGGATATGATAAAAGAGACTTATAATAAGCGTGACACAGGCTCGCGTATCCGTTGGAAGCCCGATTTAAAGGTCTTTACCGATATAAACATTCCCCTTGAATATTATCAAGAAACAATTAAGCGTCAGTCTGTCGTTAATGCAGGCATTAAATTTATACTTAAAAATCAAATTTCGGGCAGTTCCTTTGAAACATTTGAATATGTTTATGAAAACGGAATTACCGACTATGTAAAAGAAATCGCCGCAGGCACTGAAATGTCAACTGTGCAGTTTTGGTCAACCGAAAAAGTCGGACGTGACCGTGCTGATATGAAGGACTACCGTGTTAAGATTACCGCTTCTCTTTGCTTCTCAAATAAGGTGCAAATGAAAGAGTATTATCATAACTCAAGCTTTCTTGAACACGGCGGAGCGCCTGAAAAGGCATTCAGAAGCGCTTTTGTGGCTCAAATTGACAGCTATCTCAAGCAGAACAGTAAATATCTTAAAACCGACGCAAAAATCAATTATCAGGATATTGAGGATTGCTTGGTTTTGGTTGTTTCATCTTTCTCAACACAGACTTCATATGAGAACCAAACAAAAAAATCAATCACAAATAAGTTTATTCAAGAGGCTATGACAGAATTTTTCCGTCATCAGCTTGAAATCTATTTTATTGAAAATAAGCTTGACGCTGATAAAATTGCAAACCAAATTCTCATCAATATGCGTTCGAGAATAAAGGCCGAAAGCACAAGAATAAATATCAAAAAAACCTTGCAGTCAAATAACGATATGACAAGCAGAGTTGAAAAATTTGTGGATTGCCGAAGCAAAGATGTAAACGAGCGTGAAATATTCATAGTTGAGGGTGATTCGGCTCTCGGCGCTTGTAAGCAGGCTCGCGATTCCGCTTTCCAGGCAATAATTCCCGTTCGCGGTAAAATTCTTAACTGCTTAAAGAGCGAATATGACAAAATCTTTAAAAGCGATATTATTACTGACTTGATTAAGGTTATCGGTTGCGGTGTAGAGGTTAATTCAAAGTCAAATAAAGAACTTTCGCTGTTCAGCCTTGAAAATTTGCGTTGGAGTAAGGTTATTATATGTACCGATGCCGATGTTGACGGCTTCCATATCAGAACGCTTATTCTCACAATGATCAGACGGCTTATGCCCACTATCATCAAAGAGGGCAAGGTCTTTATTGCAGAATCTCCGCTTTATGAAATCCGCTGTAAGGATCAAACATATTTCTGTTATACCGAAAAAGAAAAAGCAGATGTGCTGGCAGAAATCGGCGATGCAAAATATACAATCCAGCGTTCCAAGGGACTTGGTGAAAATGATGCCGATATGATGTGGCTTACCACAATGAATCCGCAAACCCGCCGTCTTATTAAGGTTGAACCCGATAATATTGAAGAGCTTATGAATGAAAAATTTGAGCTCTTTATGGGTGACGATTTGCAGGGAAGAAAAGATTTTATCGCCGAAAACGGCCATATGTATATTGATTTGGCTGATATTTCTTAAGCGAAACCGATATTAAAATCCTATTAAGGAGTAAATTTTATGGCACGAAAAAAGAAACCGATCGAAAAAGAAATTACCGAAGAACAATTGAATGCCCATATTATCGGTGCAGGCGAGGTTGTAACTCAAAAAATTACCCATACTCTTGAAACAAACTTTATGCCTTATGCTATGAGCGTAATTGTATCCCGCGCAATTCCTGAAATTGATGGATTTAAGCCGTCGCACAGAAAATTGCTCTATACAATGTATAAAATGGGACTTCTCAACGGCAACCGAGTAAAATCTGCAAATATAGTCGGCAGAACAATGCAGTTAAACCCCCACGGCGACGCCGCAATTTATGAAACAATGGTGCGTCTTTCAAGAGGTAATGAGAGCTTATTGCACCCCTATGTTGATTCAAAGGGCAACTTCGGTAAAGCTTATTCAAAAAATATGGTTTTCGCCGCATCTCGTTATACAGAAGCTAAGCTTGAAGCTATTTCTGCCGAGCTTTTCCGAGATATTGATAAAGATACAGTTGATTTTACCGATAACTATGACGCTACAATGCAAGAACCTACACTGTTGCCTGTCAGTTTTCCGTCAGTGCTTGTTAATGCCAATACAGGTATCGCCGTAGGTATGGCATCTTCAATATGCTCATTCAATCTTCGTGAAATCTGCGAAACAACAATAGGGCTTATTAAAAATCCCGATTTTGATGTTAACGAAACATTAAAAGCACCTGATTTTATAGGCGGAGGCAAAATTATTTATGATGAGCGTCAAATGAAGGAAATTTACCGTACAGGCCGCGGCGGCTTTAAGGTGAGGGCAAAATATACTTACGATAAGGCGAATAACTGTATTGATATTACCGAAATTCCGCCAACAACAACCGCCGAGGCAATAATTGATAAGATTATCGAACGGGTCAAGGCGAACGCTATCCGCGAAATCAGCGATATTCGTGACGAAACCGATAAAAAAGGTCTTAAAATTACAATCGACTTAAAGCGCGGTACTGACGCTGATAAACTTATGCAAAAGCTTTATAAAATGACGCCCCTTGAAGATACATTTTCATGCAATTTCAATGTGCTTATCGCAGGTGTTCCACAAGTATTAGGCGTTGCCGATTTGCTTACCGAATGGATTGCATTCCGCACTGAATGTGTGAACCGCCGTGTCTATTTTGATTTAACCAAGGCAAAGGATAAACTGCATCTTCTGCTGGGACTTCAAAAAATTCTTCTCGATATTGATAAGGCCATAAAAATTGTCCGTGAAACCGAAGAAGAAGCAGAGGTTGTTCCCAATTTAATGATTGGCTTCGGCATTGATAAAATTCAAGCTGAATATGTGGCTGAAATCAAGCTGCGCCACCTTAACCGTGAATATATTCTCAAGCGTCTTAATGATATTGATGATCTTAAAAAGCAGATTGAGGATATGGAAGATATTCTTGCAAATAAATCAAGAGTCAAAAAGATTATTGTTGACGAGCTTAAAAATATTGCCGATAAATACGGTAAAGAGCGCCGTTCAGAAATCATATATGCTAAAGAAATTGAAGAAGAAAAGGTAGAAATTGAAGAAGTACCGGATTATGCGGTTACGCTGTTCTTCACAAAAGAGGGCTATTTTAAGAAAATCACTCCCTTGTCACTTCGTATGAGCGGTGAACATAAGCTCAAAGAAAATGATGAAATAATTTCGGCTGTTGAAACTACAAACAGTACGGAGTTGCTTTTCTTTACAAATAAGTGCCAGGTTTATAAATCGAGGGCAAGCGAATTTGACGACACAAAGGCAAGCCTTCTCGGCGATTTCGTAGCTTCAAAACTTTCAATGGAAGAGGGCGAAACCGCAATTTCAATGGTTGTACTTAAAGAATATAAGGGATATATGCTCTTTTTCTTTGAAAACGGCAAGGTTGCAAAGGTCGATATTTCTGCATATGAAACCAAGACCAACCGCAAAAAGCTCATCAAGGCATATTCTGATAAAAGTCCCCTTGCGGCTGTTATGTATATAGCGCAGGATAAAGAGCTTGTTATGAAATCTACCGCAGGCAGATATTTGCTGTTTAATTCGGGTGCGATTTCAGCAAAAACCACAAAGGACAGCCAGGGTGTAGCCGTAATGAGCCTTAAAAAAGGCCACCGTGTCGATACGGTTACTGATTTTGCTGACGGTATGTTTGCAAAGCCCGGCAGATACAGAACAAAGAATCTGCCTGCAAACGGTGCAATATTGAGTGCTGAAGATCAGGGAGAGCAGTTAACATTTTAATTACTCGCTGATTTCACAGCGTTAAAAAACAAAACCGACCGCTTTTGCGGTCGGTACAGACGGTACAAGCAAACGCAAATTAAACACTTACCGTCTGCAATATTATTGTTTGAAATAAGAATTTAAAAATTCATTGAAAAAAATTCCATTTTTTTATAAAAAAGACTTGCATTTTTCCGAATGTTGTGTTAGTATATTAGGGCTATGAAACTTATGGGTTTGGAGGTTACGAGAAATGTCAGCACTTCAAGTTGTTTTCGGTGTATTACTTATAATTTTGGCAATACTTATTGTTGTTCTTGTTCTTTTGCAGCAGGATAATCAGCAGGGTCTTTCCGGTGCCATTTCCGGCGGTTCTTCCGAATCTTTCTTCGGTAAAAATAAAAGCAGAACAGATGAGGCTAAAAAAGCTTTCTTAACAAAAATTCTTACAGCAGTGTTCTGTGTGCTTGTTGTTGCATCAGCGCTCATAATGATTTTCGTTGACTAAAAAATATCCCGACCTCAAAATCGGGTTAATATGATCCACTAGCTCAGTTGGCAGAGCACTTGACTTTTAATCAAGGTGTCCGGAGTTCGAATCTCCGGTGGATCACCAATTGAAAAACCTCGCAATTCCTTGATAAACAAGGGCTTGCGAGGTTTTTTTGTTTTCTTTTTATCAAAAATCTCAATTGCAATTTATCGTATTTTGTTGCAAAAAATCGTATAAAAAGTTCGTACTTTTTTCGTACAAATTTTGATAATAAAAAAGGTGGAGATTAAACACTCCACTTTTTTTGATTTATGTATTTGTTAAGGGCTTGTTCGGCGTCTTTTTTACGGTCCATACGAACATGAGTGTAAATATCCCTTGTCAACTGAATAGTCGAATGTCCCATTAAACCCTGTGCAACCTTTTCGTCAATTCCTGCGTCAAAAAGAATGGTAGCATAGGCGTGCCGAAGCTGATGCGGAGTGAAAGTAGTATTGGTTTCTTTCTGATATTTCTGCCACCTTTTACGCAATGCGGATTTTGTCAGAGGTTCGGCATCACCGAAAATAAAATAGTTTTTTGGCTTGCCATTTGCCATATCTTCAAGTCTGTTCGCAAGACAGTTAAGCATCATAACATCTCTTATACCAGCGTCACTTTTGGGGTGAGGTGAGAGAATGGGTGTGTTTTGGTTCATACCGCTGTAATTAACGCTTTTCGTAATGCTTATAGTTTTGCGTTCAAAATCCACATCTTTCCATTGCAACGCAAGAGCTTCTCCACGGCGACAGCCTGTGAAAAGAATTAAATACGCAAACATACCGAAGCTTGCATCAGCGGACTGCATCACGGTTTCAATCTCATCATCAGAGGGAAGCACTCTTTTGGCTTTCGGAAGATTTCTCGGAACTGTTACAGCGGACACGGGATTTATGTCTAAATACTCATTCAGCACGGCATATTTGAATATGAGATTTAAAACTATCTTTTGCACCCTTACCGTTTGTGCTGAATACCTTTGCTTCGCCATACGGTCTAAAATGCGTTGAATGTCCAATGGGGCAATATCTTTTATTTCTTTGTCCTTAAATGTCTCAACGGCTCTGTTATATGCAGGCTTATAGCATATCTGAGTACCACCCTCAATGCTTTCGCAATGCTGTCCATACCATTCGTCTGCGACTTTTTCAAAATAGATTTTCTGCTTTTCTTCAAGCTCTGACTTAAAAGCATTGACCTTTTCCACCAACTCAAATTCATCTTTGTAATAAAAGTGTTTTTTAATCTTATCGCCGTTGATTTCAAAGGTCATTACCTTTTCATAATAGCCGTCTTTTCGCTTTTTAGACATAGTATCACTCCTTTTGGGGCATAAAAATACCAAAGACTTGACTTTTAAAGCCTGGGTGTGATAAAATATAACCGCTTTAGCGAGCAGGTTATGAGTATCACACTCAGACCCTATATAACCGTTCATCTGTTGGTAGCGGATGAGCGGTTTTTAACTTAATTTGTGCTGGTGTTTAATATGAGTAAAAATAAACCAAAATTAAATTATGAACAACAAATTGAGCATATGGAAAGTAAGGGTATAAAGTTTTCCATTATGAATAAAGAAAATGCACTTCACTTTTTGGAAAACAACAATTACTATTTTAAATTAAAAGCATATGCAAAAAATTACGATAAGTGGTTTTCGGGTTCTGATAAAGACAAGTATAAAGATTTAGAGTTTGCTTACTTAGTTGAGTTATCCACATTAGATATGCAGTTGAGATACTTAATAATAAAGATGTGTTTAGATATTGAGCACTTTTTAAAGATTGCATTACTTAAAGATGTTAATGAGAATGCAGACGAGAATGGATACGACATAGTTAAAAAGTTTTTCTATTATAACCCGAACGTTAAAGAAGATTTAAATATTAAGAAAAACAAATCTTCTTGCAAAGATGTTATAGAAAAGTATATAGAAGATCCTGCTATTTGGAATATTATAGAAGTACTGTCTTTTGGTCAATTTATGGAACTTTATGAGCTGTATTATCGTCAATATGAAAAGAAAAATTACAGAGCATATTTGGGATGTGTAAAATTCATAAGAAATGCAGCCGCACATAATAATTGTCTTTTAAATAGCATCAAAAAGCCCTATTCAGTAGAATTTACAGTAAGCAAAAGGATTTCAACAGAAATAGGTAAAATTAACGGCATTAAAACATTGACGATGCGAAAAATGTTGTCCAATCCGGTAATTCACGATTTTACTGCACTTATATGCCTATATAACAAGGCTATAACGAGTGATGCAGTAAAGCAACATAGATATGCAGAATTGAATGATTTAATCAATGTCCGTTTTGTAAGACATAAAGAATATTTTGAAAATAATCCGTACATTAAGGAAGCCTATAATTTTATAAAATTGGTAGTTGACAATTATCTATAAAATGTGTATAATAATTAACGAAGCACAAAAGAATATTTTCTTTTACAGGAACAGCCCACGCGTTGTTCCTGATTTTCTTTTTATTGAGATATTATTTACCGTTCATCTGTTGGCGCAGGTGGGCGTTTTTTTATTGAATTTATAAAATGGACAGTGTTGAAATTCCTTCAGTAATGCTCGCAATAAAATTAAATAAAAACATGATTAGATCACTAAACTTTTGAGCGAGAAATTCCCATAAATTGAAAGCTGTATCCATATTTATTGGCAATAAACCATGAACAGTTAATTCTTTTAAAATTAAATATGAAACTAAGATGAGCGGTAAATATAAAAAGAAATATAATAAAGATTTTTGATAACTATGTGTAATATCAAATTTATTAGAAATCAATCTTACTAAAGGATAACATATAGACCAAAACACCGTATATATAAGTCCGCCAAAGGTTATAGAGTAAATCCATTGCATTGCCTCGCTTTCAAAAATTGGGATACTTTCAATTGTAAGGTAACATAATATGTAACGGATTAAATAACTTATTAAACTTATTAGTTGATATAAAATGTAATTAAGTTTTGAATAATGTCTGTAATTCATAAAAACCTCAAACATCAAAATTTAGCTCTTAACTCGACTACCTTTCCGAGAACTCGGACGGGTAGTTCTTTTATTTGTTCGTTAGTATATGTCATAACATCATAAGCGGGATTGCTTGGAATAAGATTTATTCCGCCGTTGAATTTCTGAACCTTTTTAATTGTAGCTTCGTCACCGTTTACAAGTACAATAGCAATTTCTCCGTTGTTAATATCGGGCTGTTTGCGGACTATGACTACATCACCCTCGGTTATTCTAGGTTCCATACTGTCGCCTTTTATTTTCAAGCCAAAAAACTCACCTTGACGAGCCATATCTTCGCTGATTTCTTCATAATCAATTATGTACTCAACTGCATCCATTGGAATTCCTGCACGGACAAAGCCGAGAACAGGAATTTTGACGGCATTGTTTGATTTGGTTTTGTTGTTACTATCAATTCCTAATAAATATGCTGGGGTAGTATGTAAAACCTTTGCTAAAGGTTCAAGTATATCTGTAGGAAATTTTTTTATATCATTATTTTCGTAACGGTATATGGTAGCAGGAGAAACACCTAACTTTTCAGCAACGGATTCAGCGGAAAGACCAATTTCTTTACGGCGTAACTTAATTCGTTCATATATTTCCATATTTCTCACCTCTTATGAAAGCATTTTACCACTATATTTGCAAAAATGCAAGTCAATTTTAAAAATAATTCGCAAAAATGCAAAAAAACTATTGACAACTCGCATTTTTGCGAGTAGAATAAGAGCGAAAGGAGGCGAGCATATGGTCAAATTTGATTTACTCGAACAGAAAATGATTGAAAAGAATGTGAGTAGAAATGAAATGATAGATTTTTTGGGAATTGACGAAAGTACATGGTACAGAAAAAGAAAAAATCCCGAATCAATTTCAATTGGTGCTGCCGAAATTATAATTCATGTTCTTTCATTGTCTAAAGAAGAGGCTGATAACATTTTTGATTTATGTAAAACCTAATTTAGTAACAATTTTTTTTAAATCGTTACTCGCATTTATGCGAGCCGAGGGCAGGTGGAAACTTGAAAAAAATAAAAAGCAAAACCGCCGATATAATTCGGCGGTATAAAGAAAAGCATACTGTAGGCGATATGGTTATTATTCCGGCTCCGCCATGGTGGCTGTCGATAGTTATATCCATATTAGCAATGATTATTTCTATTTATAGATTAACGCAGTAATGATACTAAAAGAGCACAAACAGAAATGAAAATTGCTATCCAGTTACGTGCTTCGTTACGCATATTGCGTTTTTTCTCGTTAAGAGTTTCCTCTAAATAAGAAATACCTTTTTCGGTTAGCTTAGCAGTTTTATAATCTGAAAGACCCTCTATATCATGTGAACACATTATGAATCCGTGCATATGTAGAATATCTAAAGTTCTGCAAACATCTTCAGTGAGTTCGAATTTTTTACCTTTGGCAATAAGGCGAATAAGCTTTAATTCGTTTTTTGTCAATTTTCGATTTAGATTATATTTCACAAATAATCACTCCTTTGAGATGATTGTAGCATATGTGGGCAGATTTTACAACTAATCGTATTTTTGCGATAAAATCAAAAATAAGGAAGTGTTTTTTATGCCAAGAGAAAAAGAATTATATCGTGATTATCTTGAACGGCTTGATGAAAAGTTTCCTAATAAAGACAATCTTACACAAAAGGATTGTGCTGATTTTCTTGGACTTGATAAAAGAACTGTTAAAAGTCGTTATGGTATTGCAAGAGGCGGTATTTTAAAAATTCAGCTTGCAAGGCTTTTGAGTTGATGTTATGGAAAGAAACATCAATTTAAAATCACCTGTGACCAACACATTTGTAGCGAAACTGCAAATGTTTAAGAACGGTCTGGTCGTCTTGACAGTGAAGAGAAACCGTGACAATGCCGTGTTGCAAGTTGAATGCGGCTCGGAAGCAGAAGCACAAAGAATATTGCAGTTCAGCGTAATACAGTGGGAGCAGGTGCAGGAAATTAAAATCTTTCAAGTAAAGGAGTGAAAAAATGGACACAAAATTAAAACCTTGCCCGTTTTGTGGTTCACCTGCGGAAATGAAAAAAATCTCTGGTAGATGGACGGCAAAATGTACCAAAGAGTGTGCAGGAACAAGAATATTTAATGACCAAAACAAAGCTATCGAAGCTTGGAACAAGAGGGTAAATAATGACAAACGAAAGAGCGATTAAACAATTAATAAATCAGGTTGCACCAAATGGTAAAAACGCAAGTATTGAAGCAATAGGATTGGCAATTTCATCCCTTGAATACCGTACACCGCGAAAGCCTGATTATGAGGGTGACGGGTATGATGAAAACGGCGAACTCATATATGACACTTGGATATGTCCTTGTTGTGAATGCAAATACGAAGTGGATTATGACAATTATGCTTTTTGCCCCCACTGCGGACAGGCTTTAGATTGGAGTGATTAAATGTTAAGTGAAATTTTATCAAAAATATTTTGGATAGCGTTTGAGGTGGTGCTGATTGCCTGTATGATGATATTTGCGATACGCATAGAGGCGGCGTGGAAGGTCTACAAGCGGGTCAAAAAGGACTATGCATTAGCACCGAATGTAGTTAAAAAGGGTCATACGGGTAAAAGCAAAGCAGATTTGGAAAAGTACATAATCAGCGCCAAGGTTGATTTAATCAGTTGGTTGTGCATCTTTTTAGCTTGCGTTTACGCTTGCTTCGATTGCTTTGTGTGGATATTTAGTTGAGTTAAGTGAGGTAAAAAATGAACGCAATACTTAAATATCCGGGCGGGAAATGGCGGATTGCGGATTGGATAATATCATATTTTCCCAAACACAAGGTTTATTGCGAGCCTTTCTTTGGTTCGGGAGCGGTTTTTTTTAAGAAATCTCCCACATACATAGAAACCGTAAACGACCTTAACGGTGATGTAGTAAATTTATTCCCTGTCTGCAGAGAGTACCCGGATGAGTTGGCAAAAGCAATAAATCTTACTCCGTTTGCAAGAGAAGAGTTTATAAATTGCTACGATACGAGTGTCGGCAATTCCATTGAAAAAGCTCGCCGCACTATCGTTAGGTATCATCAATCGTTTGGGACAAGCAACAGCAATAAAAAATCGTGGCGAAATGTACAAACCTACGGCGGACCCCGTTGTGCGACAATGTGGAATAATCTGCCCGAAATTATAGTCGATTGCTGTGAGCGTCTTAAGAATGCACAGATTGAGAATATAGACGCATTAACTTTGATTGAGCGTTACAACAGTGAGAATACATTGATATATCTTGACCCGCCATATCTTCAGAGCCTACGCAAAAAGAATATGTATGCTTGCGAAATGTCGGATGAAAAACATATTGAAATGCTTGAAATCATTAAAAACAGTAAATCAAAAATCATACTCAGCGGATATGATAATGATTTATATAACACAGAGCTTAAAGATTGGTCTACGGCCGAAAAAGAAACTACGGCACAAATGGGATTACACCGCACTGAAAAGCTTTGGATGAATTTTGAAATAATAAAGGCGGTGAAATTGTGAAAACAGTAAATGCAGAAGTTTACGAACCTAAAACAGATTGTTGGGCATATGCTGACGGCAAATGCAAAATTATGAAAGATGAGTATGCCTATTGTAGGCAATCAAAATGCGGACATTATCAGACAAAGCAACAGCATAAAGCGAAACTCGAAAAAGCAAATCAACGTTTGCAAAGTCTTGGATATGCCGTAAAAGCACAAAAAAATAACCGTGTCAGCGGCAACTGAACACGGTTAAGGTTGAGGGTTATACAACAACCATTACATATATAGTATAACGCTTAACCTCAAAAATGTCAAATAGAAAAGAGATATAAATATGACAATCATCGAAATGAAAGAAGCTTGGGTGAAACAAGTGCCTGTGATATTAAAAATAGAGCATATCAACCCACGCACTGAAACAGACGGCTTGATAAAATACAAGCGAATTATCGGATATGCAAAGGAATTGTCCGCTCCGCACGGAGAAATTGCGTATACGGTTAAGCTTGAAGATTACAGCGGTCGCTCAATTACATACGCAAGTCCCGAAAATTTGAGAGTGGCGGTATAAAAATATGAGATGTAAGATGACAATTTTAAACGTTTTAATCGCCTGTGAAGAAAGTCAACGGGTATGCACTGAATTTAGGAGATTGGGTCATAACGCATATAGCTGTGATATAGTTGATTGCTCCGGCGGACACCCCGAATGGCATATTAAGCAGGATGTTATACCATTGCTTAACGGCAGATGCACATTTAAAACCTGTGACGGTGCAGTACATAAAATTGACGGTAAATGGAATTTAATTATAGCTCATCCACCGTGTACTTATTTAACAAACTGTGCTACACGAAGTTATTCGTTGAGATGCACACCGGCAGAAAAAGTTGTTGAGCGTTGGGAAAGAAGAGCTTTAGCAGCAGTATTTTTTATGAGGTTTATTCTTGCGGAGTGCGAAAGAATAGCGGTTGAAAATCCTGTCGGTTTTATGAGCAAAGCATTTAGAAAACCAGACCAAATAATTGAACCGTATTATTTTGCAAAGAATGAAAGTGATACGGAAAATTATGTTACTAAACGAACCTGTCTTTGGCTTAAAGGATTACCAACAATCAAAGGAAACGAGCTGCCAAAACCGAAACTCGAAAAATATGTTACAAAAAGCGGAAAAGTAAAAAGCATTTGCTGGGAAATGAGCGTACACGGAAGCGACGCTCGTAGCAAAACCTTTCCCGGCATAGCCAAGGCAATGGCGGAGCAGTGGTCGGAATACATTTTAAACAATATGTCAAATTGACACAAAAATATTAAGTAAAGGAAGTAAAGCAATGTTACAGGAAATTAAAGTAAAGGATATATATCCGCACCCGCAAAATCCGAGAAAAGATGTAGGCGATGTGTCAGAATTGGCTGACAGTATAAAAAGCCAAGGAATATTTCAAAATCTTACCGTAATAAAAGGCGGTGCAGGAGTTCCCAACGGTGTTGATGGATACACCGTTATTATCGGACATAGAAGATTGGCGGCATCAAAGCTTGCAGGTATTAAAACAGTGCCTTGCAGTGTTGTGGAAATGGATGAAAAACAGCAGGTGGCAACAATGCTGCTTGAAAATATGCAGCGTGCCGACCTTACAATTTATGAGCAGGCACAGGGCTTTCAGATGATGCTTGATTTGGGCGAAACAAAACAGAGCATTGCAGAAAAAACAGGATTTTCAAAAACTACGGTTTACCGCCGTCTTGAGCTTGCGAAGCTCGATCAAGAGAAGCTGAAAAGTGCATCGGAAAGGCAAATCACTATTGCAGATTTAGACAAGCTTAATCAAGTTGAGGATATTGAAACCCGTAATAAACTGCTGAATGATATTGGCAATCCTAATTATCAGTATGCTGTAAAACAGGCTATTGACGCTGAAAAACAAAAAAAGAAAGAAGATAAATGGCGTAAAGTACTTAAGGATGCAGGACTTACTGAAATCAATGACCGTTGGGATGACCGATATATATCCTGCAATAGAAACAGTTTTAGCTGCGAAGCTGATTCAAGTAAATATGTTCGTGATGATGAACAATATTTCTGCATTAGTTACGGATGGATTTATTTCCGCAAAGACAAGGTTATTGATAAAGATGCTGATATAAAGAAAGCAGAAGAGCAAAAGAAACTTGAAAAAAAGCAAGCCCGCCGTAATCAGCTTGAAGAATTGACAAAAAGAGCATATGAGCTTCGCAAAGAGTTCATTGATAATTTAAGCATTTCCTGCATCAAGAAGCATTTTGCAGATATAGTTGCATTTTGGATGTTTGAAGAATGTGTTGACAGCAATTATTTGGATGAAGAAGATATATGTAAAATTCTCAATGTAGATTATGAAAACGATGTTAATTACGAAAAAATCCTTAATACCGTTAAAGAACATCCTGAAAAATATGTGTGGGAAATGATACTGCTTTATTTCGATGATGATAGTTCTGAAGGGTACTGTAATACTTGGAATGGGACTTATGAAGAGAACGAGAAATTAACCGCTTTTTATGATTTGCTTGTAAAAATGGGTTATCAGATGTCCGATACGGAAAAACAGCTCCGTGACGGTACTTATGAATTGTTTGAAAGCAATATGTCAAATTGACACAAATATATTAAGTAATGGAGTATAACAATGACAAACCGTGATCGTATTAAAAATATGAGTCCAGAAGAACTTGCAGAATTTCTTGATTATACAAATGACGGTGATTTCTTTGTCGATATTTGTCACGAAAAATATTGCAAAGATTTCAATAGAGAAACTCAATCTTGTTCTGGAAACTGTAAACCAGCAGTTATAAAATGGCTTGAAAGCGAGGCTTAAACAGAATGACCTGTAAGGATTGTATTCATTATGATGTGTGTTTAAGTCGTATCAGCTATATGATGGGCATCGATGATTTAACAGGAGCGTTAATAACTGATATAGAGAAACGCTGTAAAAATTACAACGGCAGAAAAAGAGCTATCGAAGAGCAAAATAGGAGATCTAACAATGGTTAAACATTTTTGTGATATATGCGGTAAAGAGATAAATATGAAAATTAACGGTGTAAGCGTTAGTTTTCGTGCAGACAATATACATTTATTAAATGATATTAATGAGGACAAGCATCTCTGTATCGACTGTACAAGCAAAGTAAAAGAATTTATCCGAAATTCAGCGGAAAACCGTAAATAAAAAAAGCAGCGGCTGCTCCGGGAAGAACAGCCGCTGCACAGTACATTATATATGCACTTTTCTAACACAAACAGTATATCATAATGTACTTCAAAAGTCAATAAAATCGGGCTAAAAAGGGCTAACCGGTAAGCCTTTGACGGGCTCGTAGTGTATAGTAACAAATCAACTATTTTTAAAATAAAGGAGTACATAAAATAATGAAAGATATTTTTGAAGTCACAGTCAGTCAAGTCATTGTCACTTATGCAAATCAGAGATATTATGCGACAGAGGGTTAATATTCAAAACTTCGAGCGTTGGGAACGAAACCGAGTTGACGAGCTTTGCCTTATAATCGCCGAAGTCCTTAAAATGCCTGCTGATTACAGCATAAAGATAAACGGAACTCTGCTTCCAGTAAGTTTAGTGCAAGAAATCTTTTGGATGATTGATGAGCGACATATCGGAACTGTAATGGAACATTTTGACAAGATTGAGTACCGCGTCAATAATAAACGGGCTTATCTTAAAACAGCTTTATATAATTCCGTGTTCGAGCTGGAACACAATTACGATAACGAAGCAAATGCGAGGGAAGAAAATGTTTAACGAAAAGAAAATAGTCAGCGGAAAGCTTCTTGAAGTTGATATTTATCCCTGTTGGTCTGACGGCCGTGCTATGCCTGTACGAGTGCCGAAGCAAAAAAGAAGTACAGTTGAACAAGAGAAATACAACCGAAATCAAGCAATAAAAAAATCAGTGCACCTTATTAACGCTAATTTTGATGATAATGATTATATTTTAGTGCTTACCTTTCATCCCTCAATGGCGCCGCAAACTATTGAAGAGCTTACCGACCTTATACGGAATTACATAAACAGACTGCGAAGAAGACGCAAAAGTGAATTAAAACGTGTTATAAAAATGCTTAAACTTTTGCCCGATGATGAGAGCTTTGAGCGTCAGCGGAAAGAATTGCTCTTAAAAAAATCAAAGTTAGAAGCACCGTTAAAATATTACTATACCCGTGAAATGGTTACATATCAGAGGGGAGAATACAAGGGTAAGAATAATTTTCACGCTCATATTTTCATTACAGGCGGTATTGACAGAAACGAAATGGAAGAATTGTGGCCGTATGGTTCTCGTTGTAATGCGGATAGATTTCAACCGCACCGTTTCGGTCCCGAAGCTATGGCAAAATATATGATGAAAGACCCACAGGGTGCAAAAAGCTATATTTGTTCTAAAAACCTTGACAGAAGCAGTCTTATCAAACCTAAAGTTAAGCCTTTTAGAATGTCACCGGGCAATGTTGCGAAAACGGCGCAGGAACGGGAAACTGACCGAGAGTATTGGGAAAAGAAATATAAGGGGTATCGCTTCATCCGTTGCTATTCCCGATACAATGAGCATAACGGACAGTGGTATATTTCCGTAATTATGTACCGAAATGATAAGGTTCTGCCCGAATGGAAATACGACGATTGGATTGTGTGGTAAGTTTATTAAACGAGTAAAAGTAGAATTTTAATTCAGCGGAATAAAAGGAGTTGCTTATGACTTTAGAAAAACTGAACGAATTGCGTAGGGGTATCGTTACGCTGAAAAAGCTTCAGTCGAGAATTGAAGAGAAAAAGCGAACTGCGGAGAGTGCTTCCCAAAATCTTTCGGGAATGCCCTCCGCTAAAGGCGGTTGCAACGGTAAAGAAAATATTATTTTGTCTTATATTGACGATGAAAAAGAACTTGAAAGACTATGTGAAGAAATGTCAGCGGCATACTCCGAACCTTTAGCATACATAATGAGCATTGAAGATCCTGCAATTAGGCTTATTTTTCATTACCGATTCATCAGCGGATATTCGTGGAATAAAGTCGCCGTATTGCTTGGCGGCGGAAATAATAAAGATAGTGTGTATAAGCAAGTCAAGAGATATTTAGCAAAAAATTAAAAGTTGTCACTTTTGTCACTTTTTTTCGAGCTATAATATAAAATGTGAAATCAAGATGATAAAGCACTCGTCAAAGGGTGCTTTTTATTATGCAAAAGGAGGAATATCTGTGAGCAAAAAAGCTGAAAATGGATTAACAGAACAGCAGGAAAAATTCTGCCGGGAATATGTATTAGACTATAACGGAACGCAGGCCGCTATTCGTGCCGGGTATTCCGAGAAAACCGCACGAAGCCAAGCATCAAGGCTGTTAACAAATGATGACATTCTCTCGCGCGTACACGCGATACAGATTATAGAGCTAAAAAAATTATCGGTTACTCCCGAGTCGGTTGTGATGCGATATTTAGAGATTTACGACCGTTGTATGCAGGCAACACCTGTTATGGAGTGGGATTATAATGAACATAAGCTTGTTGAAACAGGCGAGTATGTATTCGATTCCAAGGGTGCTATAAATGCGCTGTCTAAAATCGGAGATTATTTGGCAATGTTTACAAAGAAAATTGAGCATAGCGGAAAGATTGACACCGAAAACAGCGAGCTTGCAGAGATTTTAAAACAGTTAAAGGCTCGGAATGGTGCTGAATGATATTAAGCGATAAATATTTACACTTTTTGCAATCGAATGCAAATGTAGAGGTACTCGAAGGCACTACTTTTGCAGGAAAAACAACGGTCGGCGTTGTCAAGTTTATGTTTCGGGTTGCACAAAGCAATAAAAAATTCCACATTTTATCGGCTCTTGATTTGGGTACGCTTGAAAAGAATATTATAAATGCTGAGCTTGGTATTCTTGATATTTTCAAGAATGAAGTTGTGTATAAATCAAGCGGTGACGGCGAAATCACCCTGCCGCATATGAAATACAGAACTCCGAGCGGAATAAAAATTATATATACTCTCGGCTATGATAATAAAGCCCGTTGGAAGAAAGCCCTCGGCGGTCAGTACGGATGCGTTTATATCGATGAAGCGAACATTGCAGATATGGAATTTATCCGTGAAGTGTCTATCCGATATGATTATATGATGATGACGCTTAATCCCGATGACCCGTCACTGCCGATTTATGAGGAATATATAAATCATTGCCGACCGTTGCCCGAATGGAAAGACGGCACTCCGCCCGAAATGCTTGAACAGCTTAAAGAAGACGCAAAAGACGGTTGGGTGCATTGGTATTTTACTTTTGACGATAATGCAGGATTAAAGCCCGATAAGCGAGAACAGCTTCTCAGCGGAACTCCGAAAGGCACAAAGCTTTATAAAAATAAAATTTTAGGCTTGCGAGGCAGGGCAACAGGTCTTGTATTCGATTTGCAGGATAAAAATATTATAAGCATTGATGAAGCGAAGAAATATAAATACATACTTTTTTCCTGCGGTGTAGATACGGCATATTCCCAGCAAAGCGAAGATACATTCGCCTTTGTGTTTACAGGCATTACAGAATGCAGAAAGAAAATTACTCTTGATTGCGAAGTCCATAACAATAAAACGAGGAAAACACCTCTAACGCCAAGCGATATACCGAAGCTGTTGGTGGATTTTCTTGAAAGAAATAACGAGCTGTGGGGTTTTGCGAAAAATGTTTTTATTGATTCAGCGGACCAAGGAACAATTTTAGAGTGCCAAAAGTATAAAAAACAGCACGGATTGATTTACAGCTTTAATCCTGCGTGGAAAAAGACTACTATTATCAACAGAATAAAGCTTCAAAGCGGTTGGATGGCTCACAATGATTATCTTATAGTTGAAAACTGTAAGGCGAACATTGATGAGCTTAATTTATATTCTTGGAAAGAGGATAAAAACGAACCCGAAGACGGTCACGACCACACAATAAATGCCGACCAATATTCGTGGCTGCCGTTTAAAGATAAAATCGGAGGAATAAAAACAGATGGGTAAGATAAATGAAAGGGTGAAAAAAATGATTTTGAATTGGCTTGATATTCAGCCAGCCCCCATAACTACGGTAAGCTTGACCGAACGGTTGCCGTTTGAGTTGAAAGCTATCGAAAGCCAAATTTGGTATAGGGGCGACGCTATGGAGCTTGATCAGTTTTATAAGCAGACAAAAAACGATAAAATAAACGGCGCGCGGTTTTGGAGCGCATCAACCAACGCAAGCACCCGAAAAATACATACAGGCTTACCGGCAATGATTATTGATACTTTGGCATATCTTGTAAAAGCGGATATGGATAAAATCAAGTTCAAAAATAATATCGGTGAAGAAAAGTGGAACAAAATATGCAAAAACGAGCATTTTGATTTTGCTGACATTGTGGGTGCTGGCATTGTAGGAGCGTTGGTATCGGGCGACGGTGCGTGGAAAATATCCGTAGACCAAGATGTTTCAGATGTGCCGATTGTTGAATTTTATTCAGCGGAACGGGTTGAATACGAAATTAAGCACGGCATTATATGCGGAATTGATTTTATTACAGATATTCCGTATAAAAGAAAGACTTTGAAACTGAAAGAAAAATATCGCAAGGGTGCGGTTTCGTATGAATTATACGATAGCGACAGACTTCTTGATGAAAAACTTCTTGAAAAAATTACAGGTTTATATAATATTTCTTATGAGGAAAAAGGCAAATTCTGTATGGCTGTGCCGTTCAAGATATATAACAATCCAAAATACAAAAACCGTGGTAAAAGCATATTGGAAGATAAGCTTGACGACTTTGACGCATTTGACGAAATTGTTTCGCAGTGGCTGCAGGCATACCGCATAGGCAGGGCGCAGAAGTATATTCCCGAAAATCTTATACCACGAAATACGGTGAACGGCGAGCTTAAACCGAGCAATCCCTTTGATAATGAGTACATAACGGTTGAACAGGTCGTAAGCGAAACAGGGGCAAGCGATAAAATTCAAGTGGTACAGCCCGAAATACCTTACGAGGCTTTTCTTTCGGGATATGTTAATTATCTTGATTTGTGTTTGCAGGGTATTATATCTCCTGCTACATTGGGTATTGACCTTGGAAAAATGTCTTCAGCTGACGCACAGCGTGAAAAGAAAGATGTCACAGGCATAACAAGAAATACCATAACAGAAAGGCTTGAAAAGGTTTTACCCTCTCTTATTTGTGCAATTTTGAATACATACGATATTATGCAAAATAATGCGTCAGAGGAATACGAACCCGAAATATCGTTCGGTGAATACGGCGCTCCCGACTTTGACAGCCGTGTTGAAACAGTTGGCAAGGCGGCCATGAATAACACAATGTCTATCGAAACACAGGTGAGAGAACTGTGGGGTTCGAGCAAAGATGAAAAGTGGATTTCAGCGGAAATTCGCCGAATTAAAAGCGAAAAAGGTATTGAAGCTGTTGACGAACCGAGAATAGGTGAGAGCCTTGACGCATAAAGAGCTTGCCGCAATCTTTGAAGAGATAGAAATAAAGATTATATCATCTCTCAAAAGAAATCTTGAAGAACACCTCAAATGGGAAGAAAGCTTGGATTTTGAGTGGACCTCTTGGCAAGCGTTAAAAATCAAAGCTCTTGAACGGTTCAGAAAAGAAAATAAGAGCATTATGTCGGAATACACCGATATTATATCAGCGGAAACCCGAAAAATGCTTGAAGAACAGTTTCAAGAGGGTGCGGACCTTGAATCCGCACAGCGTGAAGAACAGGGATTTGTTGAAACAACCAACGATAATTTCTTTGAGATATTCGATGAAAAGATAGAAAGCCTTATTGAAGAGGTGCAGGGCAAGGAAACAACAGTAGAAAAAGCGGCTTTGCGAATGGCTGATGATGTTTACCGCCAAACGCTTATAAAAGCCGAAATAGCTGTTTCCACAGGCTCGCAGACCATACAGCAGGCAATCGGCGATGCAGTAAGAGAATTTGCGAAAAAGGGTATTAACTGTATTGAATACCGTGACGGCAGACGGGTTAATATTGCCGATTATATCTATATGGCTCTTACTACGGCAAATACCCGCGCCCAGCTTTTAGGGGCGGCAAAGGTAAGAACGGAATTAGGCATTGATACCGTATGGGTGACATCTTATGACGCTTGTTCCGAAACCTGTATGCCATGGCAAGGCAATGTTTATATTGATGATGTCTTTGCCGATTTTGACGGCGAAATAATGGGCGATAAGGGTAAAAGCAAAAGCGGAAAATGGTATACGCTTTTGTCAGTTGCAGTCAGAGCAGGATTATTTCACCCAAATTGCCGTCACAGTCTTACTACACACAATGAAAATAATGCAGTTCGTGAAGCACCGCCCGTTGACGAGAAAAAGGCAAGAGAGAATTATAAGCTTGAACAGCAGCAGAGAGCTTTAGAGCGAAAAGTTCGTTATTGGAAGCGCCGTTTAGAGGGTGAAACCGACCCCGAATTAAAAGCAGGCTTGAAAAAACAGGTTAAAACGGCTCAAAAAAACCTGCGTGAGTTCATTGATGAGCATAAAGATGTTCTTCGCCGTGACCCGTGGAGAGAGAAAATATATCCCGAAACTGTTGAAAAAGCAGAAAAAAGGGATATAATAAGAGGAGCAAATAATAATGAAAACATTGATAATGCTAAAACTGTTTTCAAAGAATTAGGGTATGTTTCTAAAGAAAACCAAAAGGAATTGATTGATAATTTTATTAAAAAATATTCCTCATCTGATGTTGAGCATATGCTGATTATTGATAAAAATGATTTTGCATATTATGTTACAAGCAACTTGCCTGATGAGATAAAGGTAACAAATTATGGCGATAAATTAGTCGGCAGTTATAACATACATACGCACCCGCCAAAATACACACAGTTTTCATTTAGTACAGATATTGATATTCCGGCAGCCTTTGCAGATGGTTCAAAGGTTATGGAAGCTTGCGATTATAAATACCATTACAGATTTGAAATACCTAAAAACATTGCACTTGATGACTGGGAAGAGGCAAGATTTGAAGCCAAATCAAAAGTAATGGAGATTTTGCAAGAGAAGGGTTATTCGTTTGATATGCATGATTACTTGGAAAACTATCAGCACATACTAATTGAAGAAACTTGTAAAATTTTAGGTGTCAATGTATATAAGAGGTGGAAAATATAATGACCTTAGAGCAACGATTAGAATTGAGAGCTTTAAACAAAGAAATAGAGGACAGAAGAGAGGCTATCATTCAAGAATGGCTTAAAACGCACGAAAGACCTCAAAGAGGCATAATAGCTTTTAAAGAACAAAGAGAACTTGATTTAGAAGCTTATAGACGATTTAAGGAAATAAATGATAAATATAAATAATTAAGCACTTGCTATGCAGGGGCTTTTTTACGCTTATTCATTGATTCAAGCACTTATCGAAAGATAGGTGCTTTTTTCATACCCATTTTTATGAAAGGAGAGAAATTTATGCACGGTAAAGAAAAGAACAAGCCCGAAGAGCAGGAAGAACAGAAGCTTGATTCCGAAGAGAAAACTGAAGAGAAATCTACGGAAACGGCGGGAGAAAAGCCTGCTGAAAATGCAGAAGAAACCTCTGGCACTAATTCAGATGAAAACTATGAACTAAAAAAGGAAGAGGATAATTCTGCAGATGAAGCTTCTGACGAACAGCAAAGCCTTGCCATACAGTCAACGGCGAGCTTAAACCGAGAAATATCTTTCACAGTTTATTTTTATATTTATTCTTCAAACAAATATTTATGCATTCGTTCGGGGTTATTGAGAAATCGTTTTGTGATTTGAAAATGTTCGGTTTGTGAGTATGGTACAAGCTTAATGCTTTCGTTGGTGATTTCATAAATATCGGAATTGGGTTGAGTAATCAATATGGGCGAATGAGTAGATATTATAAATTGAGAGCCTTGCTTCACAAGTCGGTCGATATTGCACATAAGCCGCATAATTCTCATTGGCGAGAGCGCTGCTTCCGGCTCGTCAAGAATATAAAGTCCGTTACTGCCAAATCGGTTTTCAGTGAGAGCGATAAAGCTTTCTCCGTGGGACTGCTCGTGAAGCGAAACACCGCCGTAGCTGTCAATGATAGGCGGAGCGACCGTAGGTATTTTATCCATTTGGTCAATATTTGACGCAACATTGTAAAAGCTTTCGGCACGCAGAAAAAATCCGTCGCGGGGTTGTCTTAATCCCCGTTTTACGCTTAAATACTTATATAAATCAGAATGTGAATTTTCAGTTGCAAAGTTGAAATTTTTACTTCCGCCCTCGGCATTAAAGCCCAAAGCAACAGCAAGACCCTCAATCAGTGTAGATTTGCCTATGCCGTTTTCGCCGACTATAAAGGTTACAGGCTTCTTGAATTCCAGTGAACCATACTTCAGCCAATTTACCACAGGCAGACTGTTAATGTAATTTTCCTGCGGAATATTGCGGTTTATGCAGATCTCACGCACAAATAAATTGTTCATAATATATATCACCAAGACAATTTTAACATATATTTATTATTTTGTAACCACCGCAGTAAAAAATATGTACACATAATAGGACATTTCATCTTTAGCCTTAATCTGCATAAATAAAATCCCCGAGAGTTTTCTCGGGGATTTTTTGAATATGTACTGATAAATTATAATCTTCCTGCGGCGGCTTGGTCGAGGAATACATGCACATTGGGATGAAGCTGAAGAACCGAAGCCGGGCAGGCGGGAGTAATATCGCCGTTTACCATACCGTAAATTGCGTCTTGCTTGCTTCTGCCTGTTGCAATCATAATAATCTGTTTGGACTTCATAATTGAAACAGTACCCATTGTGAGTGCAAAGCGCGGCATTGTGTCCTCGTCAAAATAAACCGAATTTGCATCTATTGTGCTTTGGGTAAGGCGAACCTTAAATGTACCCTTTGTAAATTTGTTTGCAGGTTCGTTAAATCCGATATGACCGTTTCTGCCCACGCCTAAAAGCTGAATATCAATCTTGTTTTCAGTAATTAAATCGTCGTAACGCTGACATTCTGCTTCAGCATCTTCTGCGTTGCCGTTCAAGAAATTAACATTTTTCTCTTTAATATCAATGTGATTAAAAAGGTTCTCGTGCATAAAGGTGTAATAGCTGTTTTTGTCGCTTTGTGGCAAATTGCAGTATTCGTCAAGATTAAATGTCTTAATATCTTTAAAGCTCACCTTGCCGTTTTTATAAGCCTTGACAAGATGATTGTATGTAGGAATCGGTGAAGCGCCCGTAGCAAAGCCTAAAACCGAATTCGGCTTTTCATCTACTTGCTCAATAATCATATTGGCAACAGCCGTACCGATTTGTTCTGCGTTATCAAAAATATGAAGAATCATCTTTATCACCTGTTTCTGAATTTAGAATTTATTTTACCACATTATTGAAAAATTGCAATAGAAAAACGGAAACATTTGGATTTTTCAAACATTTCCGTTTCTGTTTTTACTCGCTTTCAGCTATGTTGATTTTCTTATTAACTGCGCTGTGCAAAACAAACTCTAATATATAAACTGCCGCAACAATAAATACTGCATAAGAAATGTTTGCTTTGAATTCCAGCGAAAGTATAACGCATATAATATACACGAAAATATTAACGGAACTAAAAATCATATTTCGTTTAAATGATGTTTTGCCCATTGAAAAAAGCGAAGAAATAATCGCTGCCAATGAAAAAATGATTATGCATACCATTGTGAGAATGGGGAATAAATATGATTTGTCGTTTAGAATAGTATCAAAAGGCAAACCGCCGTTTATTATTCCCATTATTACCGAAATCAGCGTAATTTTCGTGCCGTCAGCGGCGGTGTACATAGGCAGGCACATCCACAAAAGCGGTGTGAAGAAAAGCACAAAGCGGATGATCTGTACCGCACCGCCGAAAGCAGAGATTTTTATATTATTAAGAACTCTGTCAACTGCCTCTTGTTCATGCATTGCCTTTTCGTGGTCGGCTTGAAGTCTTTTGTCAAGGTTATAGTAAACAAGATTTGTGTTGCATTTGGGGCAATTCTGTTTCATATAGAATGGTGACAGCCTTTCGCCGCATTTCGGACATTTATTATTCATTTTCAGCACCTCCCGAAACTGTTGCAGAAAGAACTGCACGGCGTTCTGACATATCTTCACGGATAGTTTTAAGCTTATCGCCTGTTAAATCATACCAGATGTATGGAATAAGAGGAAGAATTCCCAACACTGCAGGGGCTAATGTGAACATACCCCAAATGAAGAAATCCGTATGCTCATAAGCCTTAATGGCAACGCCCGTGGCTTCATCAAATGAAAGTCCTATAAGCGTCATAAGCGCCGCGCCGACCGCACTTGAAAGCGAGCCTGTAAGTTTGCCTACGAATGTAAGCACCGAGAACGAAACGCCCTCGTTTCTTTCGCCTGTTTTCCATTCCATATAGTCGATTGTATCGCCGATCATTTCGGTCGGGATAACCCTATTGATTGTGTCAAAAAAGCTGAACAGAAGATTTTGCACCATAAGCAGGGGTACAATAACCCAAAGATTTGTAAAGCATTTCATACCTGCAAAAAATACAATTGAACCCATAATAAGCCTTGCAAAGCCGTTCAGGAAAATAATTTGACGGTTGTCAAAACGCTGCTTGATTTTAGGGATAAGCAAATATGTAACAAATCCGAGAATTGTGCCCGGCAGAGTAATAACAATTGTCAGCGAGTTCATCTGCACAACTTCCGAATAGTAATAGGTCTGGAAAAATCCGCCTATACCGCCCAATGCGCCAAGCACATTGGCGATTACGATTAAAAGCAGGGGCTTGTTTTTCACAAGGGTCTTAAAGCCGTCAAGCACGCTCGGCTCTTTGACAGTCTGAACAACTCTTTCTCGTGTGCAAAGTCCCGAAAGAGAGAACAAAGCCATTCCGAAAATGCCGGAAATTAAAGCCATAAGCAAGAAAACCTGTGAAAGCGAAAGCTTGATTGCGCCGCTGTTGCTCAAATCCATAAGAACTACAAGAATTGTATTTGAAAGTCCGCCTATAAGTCCCGAAATGAAGCGGGCAGAAGAAATTACTCTTGTTCTGTCAGAGGGTGAGGGGCTTATGGCGGCGCTCATTCCCCAAAAAGGAACATCGCCGAGAGTATAAAAAAGCTCCCAAATAAAATAACTGACGAACATATAAATAATTTTTGCCGTAGTTTCTGCCGCATCGCCGAGGATTTGCGGTCCTGCAAAAAGCATAATTGTCGCAAGTCCTAAGGGTATGGGAATAATCAGCAGGTAGGGGCGAAGCTTGCCGTAGCGTGTTCGGGTTTTGTCAATAATCGATCCCATAAGCGGATCGTTGACTGTATCCCAAATGCCCAAGATCAGCATCATTGCAGAAACTGCGCCGAAAGGTACTCCGAATACCTTTGTAAAGAAAAGTGAAAGATAACTGCTTGAAATTATGTTATATCCAAAGCACTGTCCTGCGTTTGCAATACCGTAAGCAACCGTTTCTTTTATGCCCACATAGCGAATATCGCCTTTATTCTCAGCCATTTTCAATTTCTCCTTCCCCTGTTTTTGTCACGCAATGCACCGCCCTTGTCGTTAAGCCTGTGCAGTTGTTTGCCGTTTATGTATATCAGCTTTTCGACCGGCTTCATTTTGTAGTCAAAATATCTGCCCTTTATATTGTCATAAAGCTCTGTTGCAAGGGCGCAGTAATTTTCATCACTGTCAGCTGTAATTGCGAGAATAAGAATATCGCTGTCGTCGGGAAGAACTACCGTGTCGCCGTCAGCTTCAAATTCAACATTCCAAAAGAATAACTGCTGACATTTTGCGTCGCCCTTGTCTGTGTGCGAATGTGTAAATTCATAGCCTAATTTGCCGTCTTTAGTAAAGGCAACCTCTTTGAAGTCATATAAATCCCAACCGCCGTAGTATTCTTTAATGTCGTTTATCTTTTTGGATTGACCGCCGATTGTGATGTATTTGTCACCGTTTAAAGACGCTGCAAGAAGATGGATTTTCTTCGTGTTTTCAGGGAGCGTTAAAGTTTGACCCTTGCAAATTGCGGCTTTTTCGCCAAGAAAGAATCTCACACCGCCGACATAAGCTTCGTTTGGTTTTAATTCGGCAGGGATAGTTCTGCCTATAATGGGCAGCGAAGCTCTTGGAGTAATATTCGTTGAATATGCGTCAGTATTGCCAATAAAATCAAGCGGTTTTGAATACTCTTTTGCTTTTGTACGGTTTATTTTTAGCGCGAATGAGCGAATTTCATAAGGCTTCAAGTCGAAAATAAGTTTTCCGTTTTGAACTTCAATATCGCTTATATGCTCTTCAGAGGCATAAATTTCTCTCGCGCTTTCAATGGGAAGATAAAGCGAAAATTCGATATTTTTCTGTGCCTTTTTCTCGCCTTCGCCGACACGAATAACAATTTCGTCGCTGTTTTCAGCCTTTTTCATTGCACGCAGAATTGCATTGCCTGAAAGATGGGCAAAAGACACTTCATTTTGAAGCGTTCCGCTGTGCTTTGAACAGATAAACGAAGCCATAGGCATAATGAAATTTCTTGCCTCGCACTGCGTTGCATGGCCTGCCGCACCGCTGTGCGAATAAATTCCGTAAGAATATCGGTTAAGCCCAAGCTCTAACATTGACTGCATACTGTCAACACGATAATTTTTAAGAGGAGTGTGCATAAGAGTAAGACGCAACGTGTTGTTGTCGTATTTGTCCCAACCGTATTTACATTCGCTTATGACTGAAACTCCGAATTTTCCGCTGACATCTGTAATGTCAGCCCATTTTTGTGCGGGAACTTCAAAAAGTTTTTCAGTCATATTTCCGCGTTTTATTGCGCCAAGACCTAAATCGTATGTTGCCACGGGACTTTCAGCGGTAAAACTGAAAATCTCTTTTGCGGCAGAGCGTGTAGATTGCCATTCAGTTTCGTCATATATTTCAACCGTCTTACCGCCCCGTGACAGCGCTACGATTGAAGTAAAGACGCTGTTTTTATATGTTTTTACAATTTTTGTTGCAACACGGCAAACGCCCTCTTCAATAACCTCAATTGATTTAATACGCGGCGTGTGCTGGGGTTCACGGTTTAATTCATCGTAATTTAATTCCCACGCAGGCCAATCCTTACTGCCATCGTAGTCAAAAATGCCTGTAACAATGGGCTTTTTGAGAATTTCTTTATTTAATTCTTTGTCAATAATTGAACGTATGTCGCCGTTGCTGTTAAATGTAACCTTGTATTTTTCGTTCTCAAGTCCTTGAATTGACGCTTTTAAGGGAGTTGAAACTCTTGCGCGCTTGCTTTGAATGTCAAGAAGCTTAAAGCCCATGGGCGCAACCGTTACACAGACAAGTAGGTTTGAATAAAGCGAGGTGCTTTCGATTACCTGTGTGGGCAGTTCGTTGCCGTCAGCGTCAAATGCCGCCATATTTTTATAGCGAAGCTTTGCAGGTATTTTAATCTTGACAACGCCTGTTCTCTCATATTCCATCGGGTTGTTGATAATAACAGGTATTCCCTTAACTGATGAAGTGTCAATAAGCGACGCAATATTTTTAACGGCGCCTTCATATTCGTTTGTGAATTGGTTAAGCGACATTGCATAATCGTTCCAGCTTCTGCGATATGCGCGCTGAACCGAGGTTCCGGGCAAATCGTCGTGGAATTGGTGAGCGATAACACGCTTCCAAGCCTTTGTCAGCGTTTCCTGAGGATATTCATAACCGCCCAAAGCCATAGCGGCAACGCTTGCGCGCTCTGCCATATCGGCAATTTCTTCGTTTCTTCTGTTCCAGCGTTTGCCTATTGCACGTGAAGTATAACCGCCGACAGCGTGATTTGTCATAACAAGCTCATTGTTCCATACAGGCAGTTTTTGCCTTGATTCTTCAGACATTTCGTCAAGATCGTGGAATATTTTGTCAGCAGGCGCAGATAATACTTCTGTATCGCTTGTTTCGTTTTGGCTGATTTCACCGCAAACGGTTTTAACGGAAGCTTCCGCAGGACTTCCGCCACGGTCGCCCACGCCGTGAAAAACTGCGGTTAACGGCAAGTCATATTGCTCGTTATCATTTAATTTTTGTGTAATAAAATCATTTTCTCTTACTTTTTTCAGTGTTTTATCGTATGCTCCCGGATTTGTGTTGCCGTAAACAAAATTTCCGTCAACACCGTACCATTTTCCTATATCAAAGGGAATGCCGTAGGCAGAACCCCAGCTTAATTTTTGGGTGGTAAAGCCTTTAAGATTTGCGTGGTGCATAATTGAGGGCAGTGCGTAGCCAAAGCCGAAGCAATCCGGCAGAAAAATATCACAGCTTCTTTTGCCGAAATTTTTTTCAAAATAGTTGTTGCCTAACAGAATATTTCTGAAAAGAGCTTCTGGCGAGGGGATATTTACATCACCGTTTTCAAAGGCGCTTCCGCAAACATTCCATTTGCCCTCTGCTATGTAATTCTTCATCTTTTCCCACATTTCAGGGTAGTATTCGTGCATAAGCTCATAACGGTAAGCACCTTCAAAGTTAAATTTGTAGTCGGGATATTTCTCAAAAAGTTTAAAATTGTTGTTGAGAGTATTAAAAATATACTTGTCAACCGTAGTTTCAAAATCCCAGCTCCAAATAGTGTCAAGATGTGCGTTTGCAATGGTGTAAATTTTTTTCTTCGCCATAATTTTGCCCTCAAAAAATAAAATATATTATGAATAAATTATATATGGTATTTTATTAAATTACAACTGTGAAATATCATATATATTGTATAAAAAATTTGTAAAAATTACTCGACATAAGCCCCGATAACTGTTAAAATATAATTGGAAAGCGATATTTTTTTAAGAAGGTGCAATGCGTGAAAAGATTTTTGTCAATGCTTACAGCAATCGTTATTTTTTCGGTATCTATGTTTTGCTTTACTGGTGCTGTGGCTGACCCTCAGACGAAAGCTATAAACCTTTCGGCGGAGAATATTTCATATGAAATAAGCGACAGCCTTTACGGTATTTTTCTTGAAGATATAAGCTTTGCAGGTGACGGCGGTCTGGCGTCAAATCTTGTTAATAATAATTCCTTTGAGTACGAAGCAAAGCCCGATGCGTATTGGAAGGTAAATGCCGCCGATTACGCAGTGCTGACTGACGGCGGACTGAACGAAAATAACACAAACTATATTTCTGTAACAGTTGAAAATTCCGCAACGGTTGAAAATCTCGGTTTTACCGAGATTTATAACTATAAATCTTATAAATATAATAAATCAAAGGCTGAAAGCGCCGATATGGGCTTTAAGCAGGGAGAGGAATATACATTTTCAGCATATTTCAAGAATGTGGATTTTGACGGAAAAATCAAAGCCGCGCTGCATGCAAGGGGTAATAAGGATTTTTATGAATTTGACATTTCCGCTTGTGAGGATTGGACTAAAATCAGCTTGCCACTCACATCAGAGGTTACCGCTGACGGTTCTCTGCTTTTAAGTTTTTCTGGTAACGGCAGTTTTTATATGGATTTTGTGTCCCTTGTGCCGACAGGCAGTCACGGCTACGGTACGGACGAATGGAAATACACAACGCTTCGCGCAGACCTTTATGATACACTCAGCGGACTTTCGCCTAAATTTATTCGTTTTCCCGGTGGCTGTCTTACCGAGGGCGACAGTATGGGAAATATTTATAATTGGAAAAATACAATCGGTAAGCTTGAAGAGAGAGTTCAAACATATAATCTTTGGGCTGACGATGCAAACGGCAGATATTATGTAAATACGAATTCATTGGGCTTTCACGAATATTTTACTCTCTGCGGCGAGCTTGGCGCAGAGCCTATTCCCGTGCTTAATGCAGGGATGATTTGTCAAGGCAGGGCAGGCTATAACGAAACTCTGCAAAAGTATAATAACGGCGAAATTACCGAGGCAGAGTGGCAGGAATATGTTGAAAGCGTTGCCTATGCTCCCAATACAGAAGAGTTTAATAAGTATTTGCAGGATATTTTTGATTTGATTGAATACGCAAACGGCGATGTAACTACCGAATGGGGTGCTAAAAGAGCCGAAAACGGACACGCAGAACCTTTTAATATGAAATATCTGGCAGTCGGCAATGAAAATTGGGGCGAAATTTATTGGCGGAACTTTGATGCTGTTTATAAGGCAGTCAAAGAAAAATATCCGCAAATCACCGTAATCACTTCGGCAGGACATTCGGGAAGCGGTGAAGATTTCGACAGTGCATGGGCAACGGTGAATACAAATTACCGTGATACAATCGTTGACGAGCATTATTACACCTCGGGCGGCTATCTTTTTGAAACGACCGATCGTTATGACACATACGAGCGAAGCAGTGCCAAAGTGATGGTGGGCGCATATGCGCCCAAGGCAGACGGTGTCGGTACAATTCAGACAAAAAGCAACATTTGGGCTGCTATTGAAAATGCCTCATATCTTACAGGCATTGAGCGTAATGCCGATGTGGTAAGTATGATTTCTTATGCCCCCGCTCTTGCAAAGATCAATGCGCAGTGCTGGGATGTTAATTTGATTTGGTTTGACTCTCAAAGCGTAGTGCTTACTCCCGACTATTATGTTCAAATGCTTTTTGCAAATAACTACGGTACCAATTATCTTAATACTGATTTTGATATGACCGCCGATGGCGTTTACCATTGCTCAACCGTAGATACAAAAAATCAAGTTATTTATGTAAAGCTTGTGAACAGCACAAATAAGGCTTATAAATTCGACATAAATCTTACGGGATTTTTAAATGTGAACAATCCCTCGGCACAGTATTTGAGTGAGAATTTCAAAGCGGCTTGCAATGAAATTGACGAGCCTTTGCACGTAGCTCCCTCTGAAATGACTCTTAATATCAGCGATAATACGGTAAAGTATGAAGCAGATAGTTATTCCGTCAGCGTAATCCGTATACCGTATGGCGAAAATGACGGTTCAGGACTTTATATGCTCCCTTTAACCGAGCCTGCAACGCCCTATATGCCCGATACTGTATGGATTGTGATTTCTGCAATTCTTGCGGCAGGAATTTTGATTACGGGAGTTGTAATTCTCGTAGTTCGCATTAAGCATCATAAGGATTTGAAAAAAGAAGAAAAATAATTAAACAGTCCGAACCCCATAAGACCAAGCTGTTTTGTGCGGTTCGGGCTTTTTTTAAGAATTTATTAAGAAAAATTTAAAATGCAATATTTCTATTGACAATGGAAAATTTATGCTGTATCATTTAGCTGTGCTAATCGGAATGGCACAGTTAGCACAGTGTACAGGGGTGAAACGCAATGAATATTTTTCTCGATTACCATTCGAGAACACCAATCTATGAACAGATTAAAGAACAAATTGTTCTTGACATTCAAAGAGGATTGCTGAAAAAAGACGACCAGCTACCGTCTTTAAGGCAGCTTTCTGCAACCTTAAGTCTCAATATCAACACCGTAAAGCGCGCGCTGTCGGAGTTGGAAAATGAGGGTATTATTTATACGATTGCAGGCAAAGGCATATTCATAAGCGGCGACTCAAAATCACAAAATATTTATCTTGAACAGTCTTTAGATAATTTAAAAGTTTCACTTGCTAATGCCAAAAATATGGGTGCCGACCGTGAACAAGTTTTAAGACTTGTCAATAATATTTACAAAGGAGCTGAAAACAATGATTGAATTTAAGAATGTAACTAAAAAATTCGGCGATTTCACAGCCGTCGAGGACATTTCATTTAAGGTTGAGCCGTCAAGCATATACGGTCTTATCGGCTATAACGGCGCAGGTAAAACTACGCTTTTAAAAACAGCCGCAGGCATTTATAAAGCAGACGGCGGCGAGGTGCTTATGGACAGTGTTCCTACTTTCGATAATGCCCCAATCCGCAAAGAAATGTTTTATATTCCGGATGATTTGTATTTTCCAATGAACGCCACAGTTAATTCAATGGCAAAGTTTTATGCTGATTATTACCCGAATTTCAGCTTTAAAACCTTTAATAATCTTGTCGAGGTTTTCGGCCTTGACCCAAAAAAGAAAATCCGAGGATTTTCAAAGGGTATGCAAAGACAAACCGAGATAATTTTGGCGCTTGCTTCGCACCCGCGCTTTATGCTTCTCGACGAAACCTTTGACGGACTTGATCCGCAAAAGAAAGAGATTACAAAGAAGCTGTTTGTGGAATATGTAACTGAAAGTGAATGCTCGCTCATAATTTCATCACACAATTTGCCCGAGCTTTCTGACCTTTGCGACAATGTGGGTCTTATCAACGGTAAAAAGCTTACTATGGACTGCTCTGTTTATGACATTTCTAAAAATTACAGTAAGTTCCGTCTTATTTTCGACCGTGAAATCAGTGAAAGCGATTTCAGAGAAATCAAGTATAAATCTCTTGATATTGACGGCAAGGTTGCAATGATTATATTTGACAAAACAACTGCTGAAGAAAAGCAGAAGCTTAATGCGCTTCTTCCCATTGCTATTGACGAATATCAGCTCACAATGGAAGAGGTATTCTTGAATGAAATGGAGGATAAGAAGTACGATGTCACAAAAATCTTTGAAAAATAATGTAAAGCTTAATGACTTTAAACGAAGCCTTACAGGTTCAATTCTTTTCCCTGCAATCGCATTAGTTGTATTTATGATTACTATGGCTATTCCCGTGATTTCATATGTTACATCTGATGAATTTTTAAGCACTAAAGAGCATTTAGAGGTTTCAATGTTCCTTTCGCCCACTTCAATTTTTACAGATTTGGCAATGCTCTTTCCTTACGGTATGGTATTCTGCGGAATACTTACTGCTGTAAAGTCTTTCTATTATATGCTCTCTAAAAAGCAGGTAAATGTGTATTTCAGTATGGGCATTACAAGAACAACAATGTTCTGTAACAGAGTGCTTGCAGGTGTAATTGCACTTCTTGCCGCTGTGATTATTCCTATGGCAATAATCTGTATGGTCAATATTTCTTGCTTCGGCTATGCGGCGCAGGCATTAAAGGTTTTCTGCTATGCGGTTTCGCTGTTCTTCACCTGCGGACTTGCAGGCTTTGCGCTCGGCGCAGCGGCAACAATGATAAGCGGCAATGTTTTTGAAGCAGGTCTTACAACAATAGCGGCTTCTGCTGCTCCTGCGATTTTTGTAAGCACAGCGCAAAACCTTTTAAGGTCATTCCTCAAAGGCTACGCTTCAACAGGATTCGAGTCAAAATGGTATTCGCTTATAAGTCCGTGGAATATTTCAGAGAATTTCAGCGACGCGCAGATTGTGAATAATTACGGATACTCGTCAAAGGTATCTTTTGAAACCGTTTTAGGACTTATTGCCCGCGATGTGCCTGCCGATCAGTATAAGATCCCAGAAACTTTGCAGATAAACATTGATTTTTATATCTCAATTATCGCTTGGCTTGTACTTTCAGCAGTTATTCTTTTTGTCGGACTTATGCTTTATAAGGCGCGCAAGGCAGAACACGCAAATTCATTCGGCAACTTTGCAATTTCAAGAGCAGTCACAGCCACATTTATCTTCGGTATAATCGCATATTGTACTGACGATTTCTCTTACAGACAAATTTCGCCTTTAGCTTACTTTGCAATTCTTGCAGTTGTAGAATTTGTTGTATATTTCCTTATTCAGCTTTTAATGACAAGAAAGCTCAAAATAACGCTCAAATCGCTTAAATGGTACGGTGGGCTTATGGGCATTGTCGCAGTATTCCTTATAGTTACAGGCACAGGCTTGTTCGGTACATTCAATAAAACTCCCGATAAGGCAGAGGTTAAGAGCGTTTCGATTGAAGCGCGCGTAATCAGTCCTTATGAGCATTACATTTCTTCGCAGTATAACGGAGAAGAGGATTTTGTTGAAAGCGAAACAGCAGAAAGCATTGATATGGTTGTTTCTCTCTTTGACAAAATTAAGAAAGAAAAGGTTCTTTACGGCAAAGACCCCATTACTTCTGTCACTTTCGCATTCCGTGATAAGGATAATAACCTTAAATACCGTGACTTCGGTATTTATTCAGATGAACTTTTCGATGAATATATGAAAACGGTTTACAATTCTGACTTTTTCGATATGATTTTGAAGGAATATCTTATCACTGACCCCAAAGAAATATCCGAAAACAGCGATTTTGATATGGGCGGAATTTCATACTATTTCGGTGATGTAAACAATTCGGCAGGATATCTTAAAAGAAATTGGGCATTCATAAGCAATACAAATCTTTGCGCGCTTGATAAAAATGGGGCTCCGCAGGTTGAGTTTGTTGAAGATATCGACGCGCTCTGCACAGCGCTTTATAATGACCTTTCCAAGCTCAGCTATGAACAGCTTGCATTAAATAAATCAAAGCCTGTCGGCATTTTAGCTTCGGGCAGTGTAGATTATTTTGGAGAAGAGCCTGCAAGCACAACAACTGTTATTCACTCTCTCGGCGGTATATCCAACAGCTCTGAACAGGGCTATGCACTCGCCAATACCTGTATTCCTGTTTATCCCGAAATGTCTGAAACTGTTGCTTTCCTTAAAAATAACGGCTATGCTGATACCATTGCCGAGCTTACCGTAAAAGAGGTGCTTTACAGCGACAGCCCCTTGAATATTGATAATGCGCTTATAGACTTCTATGAGACTAATGACAGCGGTAAATTCACCGATTATTCTTATTGGGTAAATGACTTTAATAAATTGCAGTTCACAAGCTCCGAGTTTGTATGTTATACTTTCGGTCAAGCAGGCTGGTATATTGACGAAGATACGGCGCTTGTTGATGCCCTTAAAAAGGTTTACAATGACGCAGGACATCCGCTGACCGCTGTAACCGATACCGCAAAGGCAAACGCTATTGTTGACAAATCGGTTTCACAGTATATGATTTACGGCGACAACGGCAGATATGTTTATGTTATCTATGAAGAAGGTCCCGTGGTTTGCTATTATCTTCCCGAAGCAAGCGTCAGCGTATTAAAGTAAGTAAATTTTAAGAAACACACCTAAACCACTGCGGGAGTTTTATACTCCTGCGGTGGTTAAATATTTATTTTTACCGATTTAATGCTTTAAATTGCTGATTTTCCGAAAAAAATATTGACTTATCACCGTAAAAAGAATAAAATATTTTGTATATTTAAATAATAGTATAATAGAGAAATATTGCTTTTGGAGGCGATGTTAAAATGAAACATACAGACATTAAAGAGCTTTTCGCAAACGCTGAAAAATATGTAAATAACAGCGTTACGGTTTGCGGCTGGGTCAGAACTGCACGTGATTCAAAAAATGTTGCGTTCGCAGAGCTTAACGACGGCACTTGCTTTAAAAATATTCAGCTTGTAGCCGACAAAGAAAAGTTCACAGATGAGCAGATTAAAAACATTATGCCCGTCGGCACTGCTTTGAAAATTGATGGTATTCTTGTTGCTTCTGAACGTAACGGATATGAAATTGAACTTAAAAATGTTGAGGTTCTCGGCTCTTGTCCCTCTGATTTTCCGTTGCAGAAAAAGCGTCATTCAATGGAGTTTTTAAGAACAATTCCTCATCTTCGTGTACGCACAAGATATTTTGAGGCAGTAATGGCAATCCGCCACCAGCTTTCAATTGCAATTCACACATATTTCAACAATAACGGCTATAAATATGTTCACGCTCCCATTTTAACAGGCAGTGACTGTGAGGGCGCAGGCGAGATGTTCCGCGTTACTACACACCCGTTTAAAACCGAGTACGAGAGCGAAGCTGAATACTACGCAAATGATTTCTTCGGCAAAAAAGCAGGATTAACTGTTTCTGCACAGCTTGAGGGCGAAATGGCGGCAATGGGACTTGGCAGGATTTATACTTTTGGACCAACATTCCGTGCCGAAAACAGCAACACAACCCGTCATGCCGCAGAATTTTGGCATGTTGAGCCTGAAGTTTGCTTTGCAGATTTGCAGGATATTATTGAAATTGCAGAGGATTTCATAAAATATATCATCAAAAATATTCTTGATAACTGCCCCGACGAAATGGAGTTTTTCAATCAGTGGGTTGAAAAGGGAGTTATTGAAAAGCTGCAAACAGTTTTAAGCCATGATTTTGCAAAGGTAACCTATACTGACGCTATCGAAATCTTAAAAAAATCGGGCAAAAAATTTGATTTTGCAGTTGAGTGGGGCTGTGACCTTGCTACTGAACACGAAAAATACCTTGCTGACGAATACTTCAAAAGACCGGTATTCGTTTATGACTACCCGGCAGACATCAAGTCATTCTATATGAAGCAAAATCCGGACGGAAAAACCGTTGCCGCAACTGATTTGCTTGTTCCCGGTATCGGCGAAATCATCGGATGCAGTGAAAGAGAGGCAGATTTAGATAAGCTTCTTAATGCGATGAAGAAAAAAGGTATGCCGATTGAGTCTTATCAAGAGTATATCGACACAAGAAAATTCGGCAGTGTGCCTCACAGCGGCTTCGGCCTTGGCTTTGAAAGAATGCTTATGTATATCACAGGCGTTCAGAATATCCGTGATGCTATTATGTTCCCGAGAACAGTAGGCAATTTATAATTTTATGAGGTGATTTTAATGAGTAAGGTAATAATTCCAAAGGACTATAAGTCAGCTTTAAGTATGTATGAAACTCAAAAAGCTATCGGAATGTTAAAAAGAATATTTGAGGATAAGCTGTGTCCGGCTTTAAATCTTACACGAGTTTCAGCGCCGATTTTCGTTGACCCTGCAACAGGTTTGAATGACGATTTGAACGGCGTTGAGCGTGCCGTTGCTTTTGATGTTAAAGAAACAGGCGAAACAGCGGCAATAGTTCATTCTCTTGCAAAGTGGAAAAGAATGGCATTGCGTACCTACGGTTTTTCAGCAGGCGAGGGACTTTATACAGATATGAACGCCATTCGCCGTGATGAAGAAATGGATAATCTTCATTCAATTTACACTGATCAGTGGGATTGGGAAAAGATTATTACAAGAGAAAACCGCAATGAAGATTATCTCAAAGCGGTTGTAAAAAGTATTGTAAACGCAGTTTGCGATACTCTTGATTTGCTCAAGTGTATTTATCCGAAGCTCGGTGTTCAGCTTGACAGAAATGTGACATTTATCACTTCGCAGGAGCTTGAGGATATGTACCCTGATAAATGCCCAAAAGAACGTGAAAATCTTTTTGTTAAAGAGCATAAAACAGTTTTCATTATGCAAATCGGCGGTGCGTTAAAATCGGGTAAGCCTCACGACGGCCGTGCGCCTGACTATGACGATTGGTCGCTTAACGGCGATATTGTTTTCTGGAACGATGTTCTTGAATGCGCGTTTGAGGTTTCGTCAATGGGTATTCGTGTTGACGAAAAGAGTCTTGATGAGCAGTTAAAACTTGCAGGAACAGAAGAAAGAAGAAATCTTCCGTTCCACAAAGAACTGCTTGAGGGCAAACTGCCTCTCACAATCGGCGGCGGTATCGGTCAGTCAAGACTTTCAATGCTGTTGCTCGGCAAAGCCCATATCGGTGAAGTACAGGTTTCGCTTTGGGATGATAAAACTAAAAAAATCTGCGCAGAAAACGGAATTGTTCTTCTTTAATTACATATCAATAATTAAACGGCGGGTTCAAATTGAACCCGCCGTTGCTGTATGTGTTTGAATTTTCTTAAATCTGCTTTAATTTGCCGAGATTTTTCAAAAGATTGGGAATGCCCTTGAAAATAATTTTAAGACCCTTACCCATTTTATCTTCAGCAAGAATAAGAATAAGACCTTCAGCCATTTCGGGACTGAAAAGACCGAAACTCATTGAAATGAAGTTCTTGATAGGAAGCTGAGTTGCAACAGCACCCATCATGGTATCAGCACCGAGAATTTTAATAAGCAATCTGTAAATTCTGCCGCCCCATTTGCCGTCTTTTGCATCCTCAATAGTGTTGAGAACTGTAAAGGGCGCGTTCTTGTCACGAACTCTCGGAGGAAGCTCTTTGCCGTAAATTGCTTTAAATTCATCATCGCTTACATTCATAATGTCAGCGCCGTAGTATGACGGAGCAACAGCCTTATAATCGGGAATTTCAGCCTCAACTGTTGACTCAACATTAACAGAAGCTTCAAGCTTAATGTCACGGCTTGACGCGCCTACTAAAATCTTGAATTCGCCGCTTTCAACATGCCAGTCGCCGAGCTTTACATTGTAATAAGCAAATGCGCGCTTGTCAAGCTCAATTGAGATTTCAGTTTCTTCGCCTGCTTTTAAGAATACCTTCTTGAAGCCTTTAAGCTCTTTAAGGGGACGGAAAATTGTGCTTTCAACATCGCTTACATAAACCTGCGCAACCTCTGCGCCGTCACGGTCGCCTGTATTCTTAACCTTGAAAGAAACTGTAACTGTGTCAGTGTCCTTAATGCTGTCAGCGCTCAATTTGATGTCGCTGTATTCAAAAGTTGTGTATGAAAGACCGTGACCGAATGGGAAACGGACTGCCTTGTCAGCAGTGTCATAATACTTATATCCGACATAAATGCCCTCTCTGTATTCAACAGAAACAGATGTGCCGGGGAAGTAGTTATAGCTTGAATTTTCTTCAAGAGACATAGGATATGTTTCAGAAAGCTTACCGCTTGGGTTAACATCGCCGAAAAGCACATCGCAAACAGCGCTTCCGCCTGCCTGACCTGTAAGGAACATATTGAGAATTGCAGGAACATTATCTGCCCAGGGCATTTCAATTGAAGCGCCGCCCGAAAGAACAACAACTGTGTTAGGATTAACTTTAAGCACTTCTTCAAGAAGAACTGTGTGCATTGGCGGAATTGAAAGGTGATGTCTGTCATTACCTTCTGTTTCGTATTCGTCTGTAAGACCTATGAATACAACGGCAACTTCAGCTTCTTTTGCTTTCTGCTTTGCTTCAAGAATAAGCTCCATAGCCTTTTTCTCTTTGCACTTTTTAAGTTCATAGCCTTTTGCAAATGTGAAATCAATTCCCATTTCTTTCATTGAAGTGTAAGCTGAATCAAGTTTGATAGGATTGATAAGCGAAGAACCGGCGCCTTGGTAACGGGGGGTATGCGCCATTTCGCCGATAAGAGCAATTTTAGCGTCTTTCTTTAAAGGAAGAAGATTGTTTTCATTCTTCATAAGAACCATACACTGACCCGCAATTTTACGTGCAAGCTCGTGATGCTCGTCGCTGTCATATGTATAATTTCCGCCAATCATAGGCTCTGCTTTCTTTGAAAGCTCAATAATCTTGTCACAAGCCGCGTCAAGCACAGCCTCGTCAAGAGTACCGTTTTTAACTGCGTCAATAATAAGCTTTGTACCAATGCCCGAAGATGTAGGCATTTCGATTTCCTGACCTGCAATAAGTCCTGCAACTCTGTTGTTTTCTGCGCCCCAGTCAGTAATAACAACGCCTTCAAAACCGAAATCGTCACGAAGAACGTCAGTAAGCAACCACTTGTTTTCAGCAGCATAAGTGCCATTTACTCTGTTATATGAGTTCATAACAGTCCAAGGCTGAGCCTTTTTAACTGCAATTTCAAAGGGAAGAAGATATGTTTCACGGAGAGTTCTCTCGTCAACAATAGTGTCAACAGTCATTCTGCGTGTTTCTTGGTTGTTAGCCGCATAGTGTTTAAGAGATGTGCCTATGCCCTTGCTCTGAACACCGTTGATAAAAGCCGCAGCCATTTCACCTGCAAGCACGCCGTCTTCTGAAAAATACTCAAAGTTTCTTCCGCAAAGGGGAGAACGCTTGATGTTTGTGCCGGGTCCCAAAAGAACCGAAACCTGTTCTTTACGGCATTCGTCACCGAGAGCCTCACCCATTTTATAGATAAGGTCAGTATCCCATGAGCAAGCTGTTGCGGATGCTGTTGGGAAGCATATTGCGGGGACACCCTTTAAAAGGTCTGTTTCACCTTTCTTTGCATCTTCGGGGTTGCCTTTTTTACGGATACCGTGAGGACCGTCGTTAAGACCGATTGATTTTATGCCAAGTCTGTCTACAGGTTGGCTGTGCCAGTAATCAAGACCGTCGCAAAGACTTGCTTTTTCTTCAAGCGTCATCTGTGCGATAAGGTCAGCGTGTTTAAGCGCCATATTCTTTTCCTCCATAAAGTATTTGTAGATATTTTTAATACCAAATTATATAATACAATAAATTGGTAATAGTTGCAAGTGGTTATTCTTCTGTATCATTGGAAACTCCGTCAAAAAGAAGCTTGTCAGCGTCAGAAGCGTCAATTTCTTCAACATTTTTAAGCTTTCTGCGAATGAAAAGATTTTTACGCTCGGCATCTTCAAGGGTTTTGCCTGCTTCGTCAACCTTTTTCTTCGCCTTTGCAAGCAAATCGCCGAATTTTTCATATTGCACCTTTGCGGCACCTAAAATCTGACGCACTTCGTTTGCTTTTTCATTGATTGCAACCGTCTTAAAGCCCATTGAGAGGGAGTTGAGAAGCGCAGTAACAGTTGTAGGTCCTGCAATCATAATGTTATATTCATTCTGTAATTTTTCGGGCAAGCCTGTTCTTGACGATGCAATTTCCGCATAAAGCCCTTCGGTCGCCAAATACATAATGGCAAAGGGCGTTGTGTTGGGTACATTTATGTATTTGGCAATTGACTTTGCCTCGCCTAAAACTCTGCTTTCAAGCTCTTTTCGAGCCTGTTTGACAGCTTCTGCGTCCGCGCGGTCAGCCGCGTCACAAAGGCGGACATAATCTTCCATAGGGAATTTTGAGTCAACAGGGAGTAAAATATCCTTTTCGCCTTTTTCGGAAGATGGAATTTTTATTGCAAATTCAACTCGGTCATTAGATCCTGCAACGGTTGCTACATTCTTTTCAAACATATTGGGAATTGTTTGGTTTAAAATTCCTTCAAGCTGAACCTCTGCCCATGTTCCTCTCGCCTTAACATTGGTGAGAACCCTGTTAAGAGCCGTAACATTTTCGGTAACTCCCGTTGAAAGCTTCTGCATTTCGCCCAGCGATTTATATAAGTTTTCAAGCTGATTTGAAACAGTTTTGAATGATGAATCAAGGCGTGTTGTGAGGGTCGAAGTAAGCTTTTCATCAACGGTAACTCTCATTTGTTCAAGCTTTTCTTCATTGGATTTCTGCATTTTTTCAATAGAGCTTTCCAATATTTTATTTTGCTTTTCGCTTTGTTCGGCATTCTTTTCACGCATAGAAACAAGCATTTCGCTCATTTTTTCACGGTGTTCAAAATTGCCATTGTTCATATTGTCAATACGCAGTGCCATTTCGTCAAGGCTTTTTTTCACATCTTCACGGATTTCTTTGTTTGAATTTTGATTTTCAACACGGATACGGTGAAATTCATCGCCCGTATTTTTGTTTATATAGTCAAGCTTCTGCTCCAAAGCGGCATTTGCTTTATTGTTATTTGTATTCTTGAAAACAATAATCAGAATTACAACAGAAATAACGGAGATTAAAATTGAAATTATAAGTAAAATGTCGGTATGGTTCATAAAAAGCTCCTCTTGCTGTAAATATATACTATATTATAGCAAAAAGATATAATAAAAGCGAGAATTTTATAAAAATTTTTATGAAAATATAGCCTTAATTTACTTTTTTTGTTATACTGTTATAAGGTGAATATAATGTTTAAGAAATTTATGTGTGTTTTTATATCAATAATGTTAATTGCTGTGTCTTTTTCTGCCTGCTCTGATAATGACGGGGGCGAAACTTTTAACCTTGCAGTGAGTGAGTTTCCGAAGCATTTCGATCCGCAGATTGCCGACACAACAACCGAGCGTACAATTGCGGTAAATATTTTTGACGGACTTTTTAAGTTAGATGAAAACGGAACTCCGCAAAAATGCTCGGTTAAGGATTATACTGTATCTGACGACGGACTTACATATACCTTCATTCTCAATGAAAATATGAAGTATTTTGTGCCGTCTGTCGCTCAGAAGCTTGCCGAAGAAAAAAATGTGACAATAACCGCCGATGTAACTGCAGAGGATTTCGCATTTGGTATTACCCGTGCGGTTCTGCCCGAAACATCAGCACCGGATTATGAGCTTTTAAGCGTAATAAAAAATGCCGAAAAGGTTCATAAGGGTGAAATGTCGGCAGAAAACCTCGGCATCCGCGCGGTAAATTCACATACTCTGGAAATTACTCTTGAAAGAAAATGCGACGGTTTTCTCTATGCTCTTACACAGCCTGTTTCATACCCTTGTGACGAAGAATTCTTTAATCTTACCGCAGGCCGTTACGGTCTTGAAAGAAAATATATAATTTCTAACGGCGCATTTTATATTTCTGCCGTGAACGAGGGCAAAAGTGTCCGCATATGGAATAACAGCGAATACACAGGCGCTTTTTCGGCAATTCCCCAGTCCGTTGGCTTTTATTTGAATACTCAAGAAAACGATATTGCGAAATCTGTACGCAAGGGCGACTATGATTTAGGCTTTTTCTCATCACCCGAAGCTGTTGGCGCGTTGGGAAGAAACGCTAATAAGCAGGAACTTGAAAATATCGGCATTTCGCTTATTTTTAATATGGCAAACGAAACGCTTGCCAATAATAATTTGAGAACGGGACTTGTAAGCTGTATTGATGTTACAGTCGTTACCGATAATCCCTCTAAAACTGTTGTGCCGTCATATTATAAGGTGAACGGCAGTGCCATTGACGGTTCGGCGGTTGAAACGCTGTCATATAACATAGACACTGCGCGCAGTAAAATGATTAAGGCATTTGAAGAACTGAAAATTGAGAATCTCACAGTTAATATTCTTTGTACTGAAGAATATGAAGCTTATGCAAAATCGGTTATAAGCTGTTGGCAGAAAAATATCGGTGTTGAACTTAACGGCACTGTAACCGTTGCCGAAAAGGCTGATTTTACTTCAAAGCTTAATTCGGGCGAATTTGATACCGCAATCTGTTTAATGACTCTTGACAGCGACAGCGCGGTTGAATATCTTTCAATGTTTACATCAAAAAGCAGTTATAATATGCTCGGCTATAATTCTGCCGAGTATGACAGAATTGTTAAGGCTTTGAAAGAAAATCCCAATACCGAGCAAGCTGTTTATGCGCAGAGCTATCTGCTGAAAAATGCGGTGATTTTCCCAATTTGTACCGAACATTCGGTTTTCGCAACAGCGAAAGATGTGAGCGGAATTTACTTTGTGGGCGACACATCAAATATCTATTTTTATAAAGGACAAAAACAATGAAGAAGTCAAAAAAATTATACATTGCCGTTTCTTGGCTTCTTGTTACAGTTTGTATGGGAATAATATTTTACCTTTCTGCACAAAACGGCGAAGAATCGTCAGAATTAAGCAGTTCTTTTGTAACGGCAATATTGGAATACTTAAAAATCAGCGTTGATGAGGGTCTGCTCCGCTCATTTGCGCATATGCTTGAATTTACAGGGTTTGCAGTGCTTCTGTTTAATGCAGTTTATTCAACTTGGAATTTGAAAATCACACCTGCAATTGCCTTTGCAGGAACAGTTGCTTATGCAATAACCGATGAAATACATCAGATTTTTGTTCCCGGCAGAGCTTTTCAGCTTACCGACATATTAGTTGACAGCGCAGGCGCGCTGATAGGCACAGCCGCGGCATTTGTAATACTGAAAATTATACTTTTGATAAAGAAAAGAGGAAATAAAAATGGCAGTTCTCAAACCCTTTAAGGCGGTCAGACCGAAAGAGGAATACGCTTCTCTTGTAGCGGCGCTTCCTTATGATGTAATGAATTCAGAAGAAGCGCGCGAAACGGTAAAGGACAAGCCTTATTCATTTTTGCATATTGATAAGGCAGAAGTGGATTTACCGCGCGGTATTGACATTTATTCACCCGAGGTTTACTTGAAAGCCAAATCTAACCTTGACGCATTAAGCGAAAACGGCGTGTGCAGTCAAGATGAAAAGCCGATGCTTTATATCTATAGGCAGATTATGAACGGCAGGGAGCAAACAGGTATTGTGGGCTGTACCGCAGTTGACGATTATCTTAACAATGTTATTAAAAAGCACGAATTTACCCGTGCTGATAAAGAAGCTGACAGAATTCGCCATGTAGACGTGTGCGATGCGAATACGGGACCGATTTTCCTTACGCACCGTGAAAATAAAGCGGTTTCTGAAATCACAGAGAATTGGAAAAACAGTCACGCGCCAGTTTATGATTTTGTCAGCGGCGACGGAGTTTCACAAACGGTTTGGGTAATTGACGATGATGCTGTTATTGATACTCTTGTGAAAAAATTTGCTGAAATTCCCTATCTGTATATTGCCGACGGACATCACCGCGCCGCTTCGGCAGTCCGTGTAGGTCAAAAAAGAAGAGGTGAGGGCGAATATGACAGAAATGCAGAGTTCAACTTCTTTTTGTCGGTTATTTTCCCCTGCGACCAGCTCAAAATTATGGATTATAACCGCGTCATAGCAGACCTTAACGGCAATACAGCAGAAGAATTTATAGCAGAAATCAGCGAAAAATTTACTGTTGAAGAGAGTGACGAAAATCCGTATGCGCCTAAAAAGCGTCACACATTCGGTATGTATCTTGATAATAAGTGGTACAAATTAACTGCAAAATCAGAATTTATCAACGAAAACGACCCTGTGGAATGCCTTGATGTTTCTATTCTTCAAAACAATCTGATTACTCCTATTCTCAACATTACAGATCCGAGAACCGATAAAAGAATTGATTTTGTCGGCGGAATAAGAGGACTCGGCGAGCTTGAAAAGAGAGTTGCAGAGGGTATGCGCATCGCATTTGCAATGTATCCCACTTCACTTGATGAACTTATGGACATCGCCGATGCAGGCAAGGTTATGCCGCCCAAATCAACTTGGTTTGAACCGAAATTATTATCGGGACTTTTCATTCATAAGCTTTCATAAATATTAAAAGCATTTGTACTTAACATAAATATAATATTTTGCTGTTATGTATATTTTGGTAATTTTAATCAGTGTGTCATTTTGAGACATTTTTTAATAATTTTGTATGAAAAATTGATATTTTTGAAAAAACATTTTCTGAAATTTATAGCATAGTATAATTAAAAGTTAAGATATTGTGCCGATTCTTTACGAAGCTACATACTGATAGTACTGATATTAAAGTATGAAAATTAAAAGGGGATAATTATGAAAAAGGAAATAAAATTGATGTGCAAATTTCTATCAGTATTTCTTACTGTTTTGTTAATGCTTCAAATTGCGCCTATGCAGCTGATTGCAGATGCATACAAGGAATCAACTATTGATGAAAACACAGAAAATACTTTAGGTGTATCCTTAAATGACATTGAGACGACTGAAGCCGGTGCAACCATTCTTGCAGAAGAAACTTCTAAAAGGGAGCAGTATGTCAAGCATTTTCGTATGAGTGACGGATCTTACAGAGCAACTCAATACGAAGTACCTGTTCATTTTATTCAGGACGGTGAATGGACAGATTACGATAATACTCTTACCGAAATTGATGCTGATACAGAGGACGGAGAAAGCGCAAACAGCAAAGACCTCATAAACAATCTGTCAGATTATTATGTTCGTCTTTCAAAGAAAACCAACGGCAAAAAATTTGTGCGTATTGAAAAAGACGGATATAAGTTGTCTTGGTATTACACAAAGGCAAACAAAGTTACAGCACAAATAACAGAAATCACTGACGACGGCGACGAAACGACTCTTGAAAAGTTATTCTCGCGGGTACTTTATGAAGATGTATATATAAATACAAATTTTGAGTATATAGTAGGTTCTGACGGACTTAAAGAAAACATTATTCTTAAAAATAAAGATACTAAAACTGTATTTGAAGCTGAATACAAGGCAAACGGACTCACACCTGTTCAGATCGATGACAGAACAATCGAGTTACAGGCAAATGACGGCACGGTTATCTACACTGTTTCTGCACCGTATATGACAGATGCCAACGGCGAATATTCAAGCGGTATCACTCTTACACTTTCAAGTGTTAAGAATAACAGATTTACAGTTATAACAACTCTTGACGAAGATTGGCTTGCGGCTTATGACCGCGCTTATCCTGTAACGGTTGACCCTATAATTAATACAAAGCAGATTGCTGCCGATATGGCATCTGCTTTTGTCGGTTCAAGCTATCCGGACAGAATCTATTATAATTATGGGCAGGAAAACAAAGGAATAGACAGCGGAAGTATGTATGTCGGCAATATTTCAGGATACGGACAAACACAAAGCTATCTTAAATTTTCAACATTACCCGCTTTAGGCATTGCAGATAAAGTCATAAATGCAGTGGCTTGCGTGTATATGTATAAATGCGAAAACGGAATGCAGATGGACATTAAACGTGTTACATCATTATGGGCGGCGGATACTGTTACTTGGAATAAAAGACCAACCGTTGCATCTAATATAACAGACTATAAATATATATCCGACGGTGCAAATAAGGAGACTCTGGATTTTGAAATTACAGATTTGGTTCGCGGTTGGTACAGCGGAGAATATGATAATTACGGTATTTCTTTCTCAACAACCAAAACTTCATCCGCAAAGGTTTGGATGTTAAACAGTCTGTTTAATGAAGGCGGATTAGAAGAAGTCAGACCGATATTGTTTGTTGATTACCGAAATATGTCAGGTTATGAAGATTATTGGTCATATACGGGTATATCGGCAGGCAGAAACGGTGCGGTCAGCGTAAATAATTATAACGGCAACGCAGTTTTCGCCCAACCCCTTACTCTCGGTGACGGCGGAAATCGTATGCCTGTCAGCCTTTCGCTTGTGTACAATTCAAACGGTGCAAATGCACCTTTCACACGGTTCGGAATGAATTTTCAGACCAATTTCCATATTTATCTGAAAAAAGAAGATAACAAAGAATTGTATGATAAGGGATATCGGTATTATCTTAATGACGCCGACGGCACAAAGCATTGGTTCTATTTTGAAAAATCCGATTCAACTTCAGGTAAAGATGAAGACGGACTTGGTTACGCTATCGACATAATAACTGTTGGTTCTGATAAAACTTGCGAAAATGCAAGATTCCGTATTACAGATGATTCTGATTCTAAGATGTATTTTGATGAGAAAGGTAAGCTTGTTCAGATAAATGACACAAACGGAAACTTCATTAAGATTTCCCATGTGCTTGAAGCCGGAGTTTACCGTATGAAAACTATTACCGACGGTGCCGGCAGAGTATATACTTTCAATCATGAGCATGCAACTAACGTTCGTCTTTGTACTTCAATTACAGACCCGTCAGGCCGTGAAATCAAATTTACTTATTCAGGCGAATATCTTTCAAAAATTACATTCCCTGACGGTGAAACTGTTTCATTTGGATATACCGGCGGATTAGTAACTCAAATAAACGGTATTGACGGCACCCGTGCCAAAATCAATTATGAAAGTTCCTCGCAAAAGCGTGTTGAAAGCATAAATTGGGGTACAAGCGACACAAATCTTCTCGAAAGCTATTCATTTAATTATTTGCAAAACGAAACAACTGTAACTGACAAGCAAGCACGTTCTTATACATATCAGTTTAATGATTTCGGTCAGACAACAGGAATAGTATCTAATAAAGACGGTAAAGCACAGTATTTTGAATACGCAAAAACAGAATCCGTAAAAGATTCAAGAGCAAATAAGCTTATATCAGAGTCAAAAGTCATTCACAGCGTTACAAATTATGTTATTGATCCGGGCTTTAGCGGAACTGCATTAAACAGTGCCTACACCACTTACATAAAAGATATAAGTGACAACACATCAATTACGCTTGATACAACAAAAGGAAACCTTACCGACAATTCGGTTAAAATATATAAGACGGCAAATAATACCGGTGCTGTTTACCTTATGCAGAATGTCAAAAATCTTTCTGCGGGCGAATATACCTTGTCGGCATATATAAATACAGAGGGTAAAACCATAGCAAACGGCGGTGTATATCTCGGGTATAACCTTTATGACGCTGACGGCAATCAGATTAAGGCTGAAAGAGCAGAAAAAATCTTCAAAACTGACGGTTGGGAACGCTTTAGTATGTCCTTTAAGATTGAAAAAGGTCAATATATCAAACTTCATGTCGGTATGCAGGGCGATAACCAGGTTGCCGCGTACGGAACGGTGTGGGTTGATGATATACAGGTTGAAAAGAGTACGGGTATGAGCAGTTATAATTTGCTCGAAAACTCTGCGTTTACAAACGGCATAACCCATTGGTCCTCTACTGCAACGCTCAAAACAATCAGCGATTTGCCCGGATTTACAAAGGCAATTTCCAAAGTCGGTTCGCCGTCATCCGAATGGCTCGGACTTTCACAGTATATTTATGAAAGCGGTAAAAAAGGCGATGTTTTTGGTATCGGAGCGTGGGTAAAGGCAGACTCTGCGCCCATAAACGACCTTAAAAAAGACGATTTATACAGTCCGAGATTTGCGCTTGCACTTCATTTCTATGACAGCTCAGGCAATTGTCTGAAATCAGAAGAACTTCCGCTTAACGATGATGTAACCTCATGGCAGTTTGTGTCGGGCAAGGTTATTGCACCCGTTAATTATGCAAAATTATGTTTTGAAGTTATTTATTACAGTAATATAAATACTGTTATGATGACAGGCGGATTCTGTTATAAAGAAGAATTCGGACAAACCTATACTTATGATAAAGACGGCCATGTTGTGTCTGCCGTGGATTTATCAAATTCACAGTCAAGCTTTGCATATAAGGGCGGTCAGATGGCTCAAATGCTCAATCCTTCGGGCAGCCGATATATGTATTCTTATGACGATGATACTAATAACCTTAATTATGCTCTTTCGTCTGACGGACAGCAATATGCTTTTGAATATGACAGCAAAGGCAATGTTACAAGCTCGGAAATCACTGCGCGCAAGCCTGAAACCTCTCTCAAAACGGGAACTAAATATATTCTTGTAAATGCTTATTCGGGCAAAGCCTTTGACAGCGGTAATACAGGCGTATTAAGCGACGATGTTTTTACAAGTTCTTATGACCCTAATTCACAATATCAGCAGTGGACATTGCAGGCGATTGACGGTGTTAGTAACGGATACAGAATTATTTCTGTTGCTTTTCCCCAATATTGGCTTGATATAAGTATGGGATATGATACCGACGGCAGATGGGCGCAGATTTACAATCCGTTGCCCGAACTTACAAATCAAAAGTTCAAGATTACAGGGAATAATGACGGTACATTCACAATTTATACAGCGTCATCAAGATGCAAAAAGGCTTTAGATGCACAGTATGACAGTAACGACATTGAAGAAAAGCAGATTATAAAACAAAATTCTCTTACTAACGGTGAGGTTAAAGAGAGTATGAAATGGTATTTCTATCCTGTTGAAGCAACAGAAGAAAAATCAATTTCTACCTCTGCAGCATACACCGAAAATCAGAATTTTGTAAGCTCAATGACCGATCAGCGCGGCAATACAACAAGCTATAACTATAATGAAACAAAGGGTACATTGACATCTCTTACAGATGTGTCGGGCAACACAACTAATTACAATTATGATGCAAATACTAATGCCTTGCTGTCTGTATCAACAGGCGGAATGACAAACAGCTATAATTATACTGACGACCGTCTTACTGATATAAATGTTAACGGAGCAACTCAATACAGATTTGCTTATGATAGGTTCGGCAGAACCACAGGCACATTAGTGGGCAACGGCTCGGTCTACCGTTATCTGTCACAGCTTGTATATAACAGTAACGGTCTGCTTTCAAAACAAACCTACGGCAACGGAGATTATATAAGCTTTGAGTATGATTCTCTTGACCGTTTAATCGGAAAGAGTTATAATGGTAGCAGTACAGATAAGGTTGAGTATTTTTACGGCGCTGACGGAAATATCTCAAAAACAATTGATTATTCCACAAATACCCGAACAAAATATGTCTATGACCTTGCGGGCAGACTTGTAAGCGCAAGAGATTACAAAAACGGATATTCCGACCATGCAGGCTTAAAATCATATGTTGAGTATACTTATGCCGATAAAACAAATTACCTTACGGGAATTAAGCATTATAACGCCCTCGGCACACAGAATATAGGCTATACCTACGGCAACCTCGCAAACGGCGAAATGCCCGACCAAATTTACGGCGTAACATGGAACGGTAAGCAGTCACTCGGCTATACTTATGACGGTTTAGGCAGACTGACAAATAAAGCGCTGTATGTTTACGGTGACGACCCATACGACGAAACTGTTGATACAGAATATACTTATGTTGATGTTACGGGCAGTGATAACAAAACCACAACATTGCTCAAATCAATTTCAACCGAAGGTGTTACCCATACTTATGAATATGACGAGCGCGGCAATATCACAAGCATATATGACGGTTCAGAGTATAACACCTATGAGTATGACGAGCTAAATCAGCTTGTGCGTGAAAATCTCGGCTATGAGAATGTGACTTATACTTATGAGTATGAGAACGGTAATATAAAGTATAAACACAAATATGCTTATACAACAGGAACTCTGCCTCAAACACCTGTAAAAACCACACAGTATCATTATGAAGATGCTGTATGGGGCGATGTACTTACAAAGATAACCGAAACCACCTATGGAAGCAGATACAGTTCTAAAGTAAGTGCATATTCACTTGATAACGCATCAGACAACACATTTGTAAAGTCGATTTTAGGAAACAGTTATAACGAAGTCGATTTAACATCAAATGCAGTTGTTAATGTTGCAGAAAACAGCGGTAATGCTCCGTTAAAGGCTTCGGCGAATTCCGGAAATTCCAGTACAAATACCTTGTACAACATAAGCAGTGACGAAATAGGTAACATTATAAGTATAGGTAATGTTACACTGGATTGGAACGGCAGAAGACTTGAAAGCATAAGTCAGGCAGGCACCGAAATTGTTTCTTATGACTACAATATTGACGGTCAGAGAATAAAGAAAACAGCTTTGGACCTTGAAACAGGAGAGCCTGTAACAACAGAATATTTCTACAACGGCAGTATTCTTGCAGGGCAGAAAACAGGCGATGATGTTCTCATATTTATGTATGATAACAACGGCGATATTTTCGGCTTTACTTACAACGGTACACCGTACTATTACATAAAGAACGCGCAAAATGATGTTTTCTTAATTCTTGACGAAAACGGCAGGGCAGTGGTTCTTTATCAGTACGATTCATGGGGTAAAGTAACAAGGGGTTATGATGCAACAGATTTCAATCTTGCAAGCATAAATCCAATTATGTACCGCAGTTATTATGTTGATTTAGAGATGGGTATGTTTGTATACTATCTCAATTCAAGATATTACATTGCCGATTGGGGCAGATTTGCAAGTGCGGATAATACGGTATCTAATGTTGGCGGAGATATTTTAGGATACAATATGTTCGCATATTGCCAGAATAATCCCGTTAATATGAGCGATGCAGACGGTAATTGGCCAAAGTGGGTAACTAATGTTGCAAAGAACGTTTCTAATGCAGTAAAAAAAACAGTTTCCACTGTTGTGAATAAAGTTAAATCTTTTGTGTCATCAAATATTAAATCAAGTATAGCCGTCTCTAGTTTGAAAAGTTTACCACCAACGGGTGACCCAAATTCTAGTCAGACTTTACCTAACCCTGATGGAACACCTAAACAAAAACGATGGTATGGTCCTGATGGTAAAGCAGTACGGGACAGAGACTATAATCATCCCGGAGATGTTCCATTTCCACATGACCATGAATGGAAAAATGGTGAACGTGGAACAGACCACTTGGATCCTTCGCCAGATTATAAGTTTAGCTTGGAGACAATCATTGGAGTAGGGATTGTAGTTACGTGCGTAGTGGGAATAGCTGTTGTGATAGCAGATGACGCAACAGGCGTGGGTGTTGCAGACGATTTTCTTTTTGGACCTCTTGGAGCTGGCTTAACTGGAGGATTAACACTTATATTTGAGTGAGAATGGATAGTATTATTTTATGGAGGAATTTTTCATGTGGAATGAAATTAATGACAATAAAGATATTATAAATTTGATGGAACGTGTTTTCTTTTTTCATGACAGTTGCATAAAAGAAATGAAGTATTTAAGTGGTGCATATGTCAATGAAAACTTGTCAATGTATCCGATAAATGAACAAAGAGTATTAAGAGTTATTATACAGCGCCAGTTTGCAGATATGCCTATGATTGAATTGGAATTTTCGGGTATAAGATACTTAAAACTTTTTCCGAGTGATGAAAAATACACTTGCGAAATATTGGATTCTACATTAGTGATAAAGGGAAATTATATTTATTGGTGCGATTGCGGAGACTTATCTGAAACAGATATAGATAATTATACAGGAACTTCAATTTGTGCTTCAAAGCTTCGTTGGCGTCCAATTAGCGGTTGTATGGGTTCAGAAGAGTTTTATCATTCCAAATGTTAGAAGTGAAAAGACAGAAAGGAAAGACACAGAGAACACAGGGGACGGAAAGACAGGGGACGGTTCTGTGTCTTATAATAAGCAGTGACGAAATAGGTAACATTATAAGTATAGGTAATGTTACACTGGATTGGAACGGCAGAAGACTTGAAAGCATAAGTCAGGCAGGCACCGAAATTGTTTCTTATGACTACAATATTGACGGTCAGAGAATAAAGAAAACAGCTTTGGACCTTGAAACAGGAGAGCCTGAGGAACACAGGGGACGGTTCTGTGTGTTGATGAAAGACAGGGGAAAGACAGGGGACGGTTCTGTGTCTTATAATAAGCAGTGACGAAATAGGTAACATTATAAGTATAGGTAATGTTACACTGGATTGGAACGGCAGAAGACTTGAAAGCATAAGTCAGGCAGGCACTGAACTTGTTTCTTATGACTACAACATTGACGGTCAGAGAGTAAAGAAAACAGCTTTGGACCTTGAAACAGGAGAGCCTGTAACAACAGAATATTTCTACAACGGCAGTATTCTTGCAGGGCAGAAAACAGGCGATGATGTTCTCATATTTATGTATGATAACAACGGCGATATTTTCGGCTTTACTTACAACGGTACACCGTACTATTACATAAAGAACGCGCAAAATGATGTTTTCTTAATTCTTGACGAAAACGGCAGGGCAGTGGTTCTTTATCAGTACGATTCATGGGGTAAAGTAACAAGGGGTTATGATGCAACAGATTTCAATCTTGCAAGCATAAATCCAATTATGTACCGCAGTTATTATGTTGATTTAGAGATGGGTATGTTTGTTTACTATCTCAATTCAAGATACTACATTGCCGATTGGGGAAGATTCGCCAGTGCGGATGGATATGTGCAAACAGGTCAAGGTATGCTTGATAAAAATATGTTTGCATACTGTGCGAATAATCCTGTGATGTTCTGCGACCCAAGCGGATGTTCATATGAAATCACAATTAAGGCTACAGGAAATTCGGGATGGTATGAGGTTCATCAAAATGAAAGTGACAAAAACAATTACAGTGTTATATATAAGGAGGGCAGTTATACTGTTTTAACTAATGCTGTTAATATTACTAATAAACTGAATACTGCTATGAAGAATAATTCACAAACATTTGACAAGTATTCTAAAGAACATAATTTAGTTGATACATCTTTATTTTTTATGGAAAATGTTAAGCCTGGTGGTGCTTGGGACTTTAAAGCACAAGATGATTGGGGGTTAAACAATAAGACATCATATATCTATAATAATACTGTATTAAGATATGATGATATTGGAAATATGCATTATGGTTATGTAGGGCGAATAGTGTATTCTAAAGAAATATTGTTGTTTATGGGTGGTTTCGTACAAGTTTGTACAGGAACTACTAAATTGGAATATATAACATCTAATTTTGATGACCCACGAGATCAAGAGATGATATTATACGGTTATTTATTATGGGATCAAGGAGAAATTATATGAAAAAATATATTCCTTTTATATTTGACGGAGTATACCATGGACTTTTATTTGTTTTTTTGATGCAATATTCAACTTTCGAGTTTTTAGATGCACTTTTAGATGCTTCAAGCATTTTTCAAACTTTAATAATTTGTATTGCGTTATTATCCTCGATTGCGGTCACATATTTTTTCTATTACAGAAAATGTAAAAATGTAATTTTTAAAGGCTTGGGTATCAGTTTTCTCAGCTTTTTAGCAATTCTCATATTGGATTTTATAAACCTCTTTGTATGTAAATTATCTTTTATACCTAGAAAAGATGTGGGAGATGCCGCAGGCATTTTCATTATTATGGCTTTGTTGGCTTTTACACTCTATTTTATAATTGTCAAAACAGTGTTTTTGATATCGGCATTGATTAGGAACAGAAAGACAGGAAAGACAAAAAGGAATACAGGGGAAGGTACTATGACTGACAATTAAGTAGGGCGGGGGCTTCGCTCCCGCCGATACGTTACAAAGAAACACAGGAGAAACACAGGGGACGGTTCTGTGTCTTGCAATCGGCAGTGACGAAATAGGTAACATTATAAGTATAGGTAATGTTACATTGGATTGGAACGGCAGAAGACTTGAAAGCATAAGTCAGGCAGGCACTGAAATTGTTTCTTATGACTACAACATTGACGGTCAGAGAGTAAAGAAAACAGCTTTGGACCTTGAAACAGGAGAGCCTGTAACAACTGAATATTTCTACAACGGCAGTATACTCGCGGGTGAAAAAACAGGTAATGATGTTATTATCTATATGTACGATAATAACGGAGATTTCTTCGGATTTACCTATAACGGCACGGAGTATTACTACATAAAGAATGCACAGAACGATGTTGTTGCTATTGCTGATGCAGACGGTAGTATTTTAGTGAGATATTATTACAGTGCATGGGGCGAAATAACGGACTGTCAGGATATATCCGATAACGGAATCGGCAGTATAAACCCGATAACCTACCGCAGTTATTACAAAGACGAACTGTCAAATACAGTTATGTATTATCTTAATTCAAGATATTACTATCCCGAAATTTGCAGATTTTTGAATGCGGATAGCTATGTGCAGACAGGTCAAGGTATGCTTGATAAGAATATGTTTGCGTATTGTATGAATAATCCTATAATGTTTTGTGACCCGAGTGGGCATTATGTGATTACAATTCCTGCTGTCGGTTATCAAAAACCGAATATTCAAAATGATTATGTTGTAACTGGTAAATTAAATAATAATGGTACTTATACATATGTAGCTACACCATTGTCAAGTGCAGGACATTCTAGCAGTGGAGATTTAAGTTCACAACAGATGCATGAAAATGCAGAAATTGTTTATGCACTATTAAATAATAAAGGCTGGTCTGATAATGCAATATATGCCGCGTTGGGAAACATGCAACATGAAAGTGTGACTATAAATCCTGGGCGTTTTCAGAATGGTGGAGGGCCTGGTTATGGAATTGTTCAATGGGATCCAGCTTCTAAATATCTTAATTGGGCAAAAGTGAATGGATATGCTGATGACAGCTTAGTGGGACAAGTGGAATACTTAATTTATTCAATGCAACCTGGAAACGGTGCATGGTTTAAAAACTCTAATTATCCTAAAGATTATTTATCCTATTCAAATTTTATAGTATCAACCGATTCGATAAATAGATTAACAAAAGTTTTTGTTTGGTCTTATGAAAGACCTGGTATTTCTCATATGGATTCACGAATCGAAAAGGCTTGTTATTGGGCTAGTTATTTTAGTGGTGGTTAATAATGAAAAAAATTATATATAAATTTATTGCAGTTGTAATTGCTGTTATGATATTGTTTTGCAGTTGTGATAGCAATAATTCTGAAACCACAACAGAATATTTTGGCAAAGAAAACAAGCAGATATGCCAAGAATATATAACGGTATTGGAAGATTATGCACTATTGGTTGAAAATTTATTTTCACCGTCTTTTGAAAATGATATAAATTCAGGAAAGTTTAAATCTCCCAATCCAAATTTGGAATATGAATGGTTTAATATGATTGTCGATTCGCTGAACGGATTAGATGAACCGAATATCTCGTCTTTTGGGTATGCGCTAAAGGATATTAACAGTGACGGAATAACCGAGTTGATTTTATTGCGTGAGGATTATTTCGTTTTAGCTGTATTTACTCTTGATTCTGATAAAGTACAATTATTAGACGCATATTGGTATAAACATATAGGTATGATTTTAGAATCGGGAGAATTATTAACTTTAACCACCTCAAGTGCAAATATTTACGAATACAATATTCAAACATTATCTGCTCAAAGTACGGAATTGTCCGTGGTAAAGACATTTGGAGAAAATGAGAACGGTTATTATGAGGTTGTTGACACGGAAATAACTATTTTAGATGAACAGTCTTTTAACAGTGTATTATCTCAATATCCGAATATATCATCTGACGAAAGAAAAAGTTATATGATTTCTAACGGACTTCAATTTATTGCACTATGATGAGATTAACCGATGATAAACAGCTGTAAAACACGGGCAGTAAATATGAAAAGATTTATGAGATTTTTAATTACATTCTTAATTTCCTTATTGTTCTTATGTCAAAACATAACGGTATTCGCCCTCAATACAGGCTTTTTCTTACAACCCTTATCAGACGAAGAAAAGAATGCATTTGAACCCAATATAGATATTAGTCTTTTAGAAAAAGAACCTACAAAAAGAGCAATAAAGTGTTTTGATGTTAATGAAAATAACTTAATTGCCATTGGTTCCAGTGTCTCGGAAAAGAAAACCATAGCAATATATAATTCTGAAGGCGTTTTTCAATATGGATATGAGTTCGATAGCAGCGGAAGGTTTGGTGTTGAATGGGATAATGATAATATTATTATTTATTTTGTCAGAAGTGATGTTGCGTGTTCTGTAAGTCCTACAGGTACTATTGAAAGTTTTTCAAAAATTGAAAACACTTTTGAAAATAACTCATATTGGAATGATTTTGTTTTTTCTGAAAATCGTACAGTAGGAGAATCTGAGTATACAATTAAAAATGATATGGGATTGTTTAATATTTTTGCTTCATCATATTCACAACTTGAAATTAAGGATTCAAATGGTGAACCAAATATTATTTATGATGTTAATTCAGACCAACTCTTAAAAACAATATTGGGTTTTATCGGTGTTGTAATTTTCAGCGGTACTGTGATTGGTATTTTAGCACGATATCTTTGTAAACAGCAGAAATCAAAGAACAATATTGAGATTAACTGATGATAAACAGCGGTAAAATACGGGTGGTAAACATGAAAAGAAATTTAAAATTATTGTTATCATTGGTAATGTTTGTTGCCATAGCTGTTTCATTCTCATTAACTGCAAACGCCGCTTTATTCGATATGTCCGTAATAGAAGAGGACACCACAGATGAATTTTGGAGAGAACGCGGTATTCATAAAATTGAAGATGAATATTTAAAACAGCCTATAAAATCCTTTGATGTTAATGACAAAGGTTTTGTTGTCATTGCAACAACCAATAATATGCTTATTGTTTTAGATGATAATAATGAACAAGTCAGTGCAATTTCTTTTGAAAATTATGGAGATTACTTTGTAAAATGGAACGGCGAAAATATATTATTGTTTCTTGTAAGGGGAGATGATATTGTTCAAATGAATATGAACGGTGATTTCATATCGAAAATAATTGTTAATAAAGATGATTGGGAAACCGCCCGAAAATGGCGTGAATTAAGCAAGCTCCAAAGTAGTGTTGTGATGAATAATAATGAATATCGCCTTAAAAGCAGTAATGCTGTTTTAAAAATATTTAATTCTTTGTATTCTACAATTGAAAAAGTAGATGCAAACGGAAATATTGTTACTGTTTATGATGTTACCGAAAAATATAACGGAATGGCTTTTCTATTTTGTACCTTTCATTTATTGGTAGTGGGAATTATGATATATTTTTTTGTTCGATTATATATAGAAAACAAAATATATATGAAACAAAAGGCTAAATTCAGTCACAGGTAACACACAACAGCTTTGAGCATTTGAAAATCAGGGGGCGGTCAAATGGCTCAAATGCTAAATCCTTCAGGTAGCCGATATATGTATTCTTATGACAATAATGCCAATAGCCTTAATTATGCCCTTTCGTCTGACGAACAAAATATGTTTTTGATTTGAACTGGTTTTTAATAAATTAGGGGGTTACTATAATGAGTAAATTATGTATTGGTTTAATAAAAAAGCCGTTTGGCATAGCAGATTGTTCATTAAAAGAACAAATCAGCTTATTATTGAATAAATATAATCTCGGTGTATTTTTTAAATTATCCTATTTTGAACCTTTTTTGAAAGAGTACAATACAGATGAATGTATCATTTTTAGTATTGTCGACAACAATTCTTTTGATAATTGCGAAATGTTGTTTTTGCCCGATAACTGTTATTTTAATGTAAAAACAAATGGATTATCGTTTAATGAAAGAATGGCTATTCTTAAAGCTGCCTGCGAAAATATATTACAATACGAAAGCAAGATGGAAATTTTTATCGGTAACAGCGGTGCAGAATTTTCAGAATACGAGCATATCAGCGTTGACCCTATAAATTTTGAAAAAATTCTAATAGAATCTCTTAATGTTTTTGATGTTCCGAGCCTGCATTTTTCAATACACATATAATTGAGGACAATTTTTAAAGGCAATCAGGGGACGGTTCTGTGTCTTGACAAAATAAAGCATAAGTCAGGCAGGCACTGAACTTGTTTCTTATGACTACAACATTGACGGTCAGAGAATAAAGAAAACAGCTTTGGACCTTTCAACAGGAAAGCCTGTAACAACAGAATATTTCTACAACGGCAGTATGCCTTGCTTGGTTGGTATATCAGTAAAACAAGTTTGTACGGAATGTGGGGAAGAATATTATGGATTTTGATCAGGAAAAAATGAATTATCTTTTAAATCATGTATATTATTATATTTATGATTTGATTGATAATGTTCTCGCAGATTCTCAAGATGATCCGCATTATTCTGCTGTTACAGCAACTAATATGATAAAATGTTACATTGAAATAATGAGTAAAATTGAACCTCAATTGCCATATTCTACTGTTAAAGATTTCTTTTTATATTCCGGATATTATTCTGAAGAAGAATTTGAGGTATTTGAAAACAGCAGAAAAAAAGAGTCTGACTATTATATTGGAAAACAATTTTAGGATGATCAAGGAGAATTATATGAAAAAATATGTTTCTTTTGTTTTTGACGGTGTATATCACGGATTTTTATTTGTGCTTTTGATTGAATATACAATTTTTCAGTTTTTGGATGCTCCAAGCAACTTTAAGGCTTTAATAATTTGTATCGCCTTATTATCTTCGATTGCGGTTACATATTTTTGTTATTACAGAAAATTCGAAAATGCAATTTTAAAAGGTTTGGTTATCAGTTTTATAAGCTTTTTAGCGATTCTCATCTTGGATTTTATAAACCTCTTGGAATGGAAAATATCTATTATACCTACAAGGGAGCTTGTAGATCCCGAGGGGATTTTCATTATTATGGCTTTGTTGGCTTTTACACTCTATTTTGTAATTGTCAAAACAGTGTTTTTGATATCGGCATTGATTAGGAACAGAAAGACAGGAAAGACAAAAAGGAATACAGGGGAAGGTACTATGACTGACAATGGTGGTAACACAGGGGACGGTTCTGTGTGTTGACAAGGTGATAAACCAATGCCATCAGGCTCTACTGTTCCGGCATAATGATTTCATAAGGAGGCACTTAAATGTTTGGTTTTATTAGAGTGTTAATTGGTTGTGTATTTTTCTGTTGTAGTGTTTTGGTGTTAAAAAGATTTAAAACAATAAATAAACATAAAAAATATATTGTTTGTGCAATAATTTCAATTGCATTAACTACAGCATTAAACTTTTTACCATTTGAAAATCTTTTTACTACCTTTAAATCTCCGGAAAGTGTTTATAAATATGTTAATTATGTAAAATCCAATGTGAAACTGGTGGTGGATGGGAATAATAGCTCTTTGGTTATTGGTGAAAAAAATCATTCCGATACATATATGATTGTACCCAAAACCAGTGATGGATGGGGAATTGGGGTAGGAACTGATACCAATTTGGTTTCTCAAACAAATTCTAATGGAATTGTTATTCGTGTATATCAATATAAAAACACGGATGATTATTATGTAACTGTTTTTGATGTTAACGGCGGTTACGCTGAAATAACAGATAGTTGTAATTCAAATTTTCAACTTATAGAGCAAATGAGTGAAGTTGCTAACAAAATAATTGTTACTTATTATGCAAATGTTTCTGATATTGATGAATCATATTGGATAAGTGTAAACGGGAAGAAAACACAGGCAAAGACGGGGCAAAGACAGGGGACGGTTCTTTGTCTTGTTATTAAAAGAAGGAGTATTTAATGAAAAAACCTATCATTTTAGTGATTACTATTTTATTATTACTCATTGCAGGCTGTTTTATATTAAAAAATGTGGATTGGCAATCATCAAATAGCGAGAACGAACACCAAAATCTTAAAGCTACTGAAATTATTAGAAATGATGATTGGATAACTGTCGGTTTAAAAAAAGCAGGATTGGAAAACTGTGCTGTTTGGACAACTTCTGAAGGATATATTCAATCCACAAAAGAAAAATCCACAGTATATATTTTATATGATACTGAAAGATATGGTAAAGATAGCATTTACAATGATTTTTATATAGCTATTCAGACTACAGAAAAAATAATTCTTAAAGATCTCAAAACAGATAATTATTGCGGTAGTTATGGATTGGATTTATATGTTTGCGATGTTACTGGAGATGGATTAGAGGAAATAGTTATTCAATCAACAGTAGGAATGACTGGCGGCGCCGGGCAATATTTATCCCGAATATTCAAATTTTCTGACAATGAAATCAATGAAATATTTCATTCTTCACCTATAAAAAAATTTGATACCGGATTTAGCAGTACATTTGAAAATAATTATAGGTTAATGATTTCTAATTGTTATACAGAATATGAAAATGTTATTGATTGCAGTATAGAGAAAAAGTATAAAGAATTATTTTTTGACGCAAACGGCAATGTTATTGAAAATGATATTATTAGTTGTGATAGCTTTTTTGAATTTGTTCCCAAAGATATAGATAATGATGATGTATTTGAAATAATCTGCAAGCAGTACACATCGCTTTATGGACACTCTGATTATGTTGGGAATGCAGAAAGCGTATTAAAGTATAACTTGAAGACGGAAACATTTGAAGTTATTAACGCTCAATTTAGGGACAATCAGGGGACGGTTCTGTGATAAGACAAAACCAGTGGATAAAAGACTATTTACTCCATTAAATTCAAAGATATTATTGTTGCTTCTTTAAGAAGTAATCAACCAGACCCAAAAATCGGAAAGAAAATCCTAAATCCAATAAAATATGGAGTTTGATTTGATAGAGGAAGTAAATATGAGAATTCTAAATATCAATTAAGTTATTAATCGTTTATTAAATTTGATATTTGAAATAGATTCGTTTCAGTATTCTTTTGAAAGGGTATGGGAAACATCTTTCTTCAGTGAATCCGAAAAAGCACATTTCATTGCATTACAATTCATTTTTATTCGTAATAACAGTGAATGTTGCTGAAAGCGATACTAAAACATTTGTAGAAATGAATTTTAAACCACTCCATATCGTAAGATTTATGCTGAATGGTATCACCGTTTTTGTCATTTTGCTTGAAATAGGTATTTTATTTGAACTGCTTCAACATATTCATATTGATGTTCTTACGCTTATTCTACCGATTGCAATGCTTGTTTTTGGTATTTTACTGTCATCAGTAGCTTTAAGAATATTTTCGTTGGCGGCAAAAAGAGAATAGAAAAGTTACTTGAATAATTATTAAGATGAGGTATTGGTGTGAATTTGGTTGTAGCGATATGACTTGGCCAACATCATAATATGAGGGAGATAATATGAAAAAAACAGTAGTATTTTTATTATTTATATTTATGCTTATCTTTTCTTCTTGTACAAGCGATATTAAAGAGCAAACCGAAATGATTAAATATAATGAAGGTACATATTACAACAAAGATTGGGATGAGAAAATTGGTTCATATGAAAAAGATGTGATACCAAATAAAGAAACTGCAATAGCGGTGGCTGTTCAAATCTTTAACGGAATGGAAAAGTATGGAGGTGCAAAAGATTTTACTCCTCAATCTGTATTTTATGATGAAAGTGATGGCGTTTGGATTGTATCTTTTGGACTTAATAATGACGAATACGGGTTTGATTGTTGTATAGCTATGCAACAAAACGATGGAAAAGTATTGCGTATTTGGTTTGGAGAATAAGAAAAAGGTAATCAGGGGACGGTTCTGTGTCTTGACACTGCTATCAATTTTGCAGAATTTGCTGATTATTCTGTATATTCTTCGTCTCAACGAACTTCAACTCTTTACACAATCAGCAGTGATGAAATAGGTAACATTACAATATCGGCAATGTTCTTATTTGTTGGTAATTAACAACTCAATCAAAGATTTCATTGTATCAAACAATGGCAAAAATATGAGTACGGCAGATTAGTTCTGCCGTACTTTTTGCATATTTGTTGTTATTTTGCACAAAAAGTCATATCGTTATTTGTAAATTTGTGCCAAATGCAGAAAGTGAAAAAATCTGTATTTTTTGCTTGACTTTGAGAAAATTTGGCTATACAATATTCACAAATCAAGGCACTCTTCTTAGTGCAAATTCCACAAATAGAAGGCGAATACACAATGGCACAAATCCTCAAACAAATGAATTTGATCAAACTTCTTTCACAGAAACACGGTATAAAACGAATGGGTCTTATGACCATGAGCATTATTCTTATGGGCTTTGCGGTTTCTGTTTTCTCATATTCGGGAATGGGCGTTGACCCTTTCACCGCGCTTAATATGACTATTGCTGCAAAACTCGGTATAAGCTTCGGCTTTTATCAGATGTGCATTAACGGCATAATCCTTATTTTGGTCGGATTTGTTGCGCAAAAGCTGATAAGCGTCGGCACAATCTTCAATATGATAGGCGTAGGCTATGTCTGCGAATTTTTTACAAACATTTATGATGCAATTCTTCCCAAAGAAAATGTGCTTGCCGTTAGAATTATCTGTATGGCTGTGGGCGTTTTCCTTTTAAGTCTTTCAGCATCTCTTTATTTCAACTGCAAGCTCGGCGTTTCCCCCTATGACGCTCTCGGCTTTGTTCTTGAAGATAAAACAAAGCTCAAATATAAGTGGTGCAGAGTTGCAACCGATTTAATCTGCACAGCAATAGCTTTTGTAATGGGCGGACCTATCGGTATAGGCACAGTGGTAACTGCATTCTTTATGGGTCCCGTGGTAGCTTTCTGCGACAGTTCAATTTCACAAAAGATTATGAATCACCGCTTTAAATTCCTTCATAACTTCACTGTTATCAGATATTATGATTACAGCTATCTTAAAGGAACAAACAGAGTAGCATAATAAAGTATTTATTAGCCTTTCTTTTAGTGAGAAAGGCTATTTTTTATTTATCTTGTATAAATGTGTGAAATATGTTACAATTATTACATTATATTAGCGACTGTTCCCAATAATATGTAAGGATTATAACAATGAAAGAAAGAATTTTAAACTTTGCGCCTTATTATGACAAAAGCTTGCCTTTGAATATAAAGCTTATGGGCGAAACTGAATACGAAGAAAGAATAGATGTTGTCCGCACAAAATCCGATTTGATGTCCGTTGAGTTTATTTTAGACGGCTGGGGTACTCTTGAAATTGACGGGCATACATATCATCCGCAGAAAAACGATGTTTTCTTTTTGAAAAAAGGCTCAAATCACCATTATTACAGCTCAAAAGAAAATCCTTGGCATAAATATTGGGTGATTTTTGAAGGACCACTTGCCGATCTGCTTATTAAAAATTACCTGCCGGAGGATACATATTTTTTCTCCGATTGTCACTGCAAATCAATAGTGCAGAACATAATAAAAATCGCAGATAATTATGCTTATGATTATAAGCGTATGGTCGATGAAATTTCCATTGAGATTATGCGCTTTTTTGTATATATCAGTCACCGTGAAGAACGGCGCAGAGATGATTTGTCCGAGAAGATCCGCAAAAAGATTGAATTTTATATTGAAAGGGAATTTTCGCTTGACTCGGTTTGTCAAGAGCTTGGCTATTCAAAAAATTATATTATTCAAGTTTTTGAGAAATCCTACGGTGTTACGCCTTATCAGTATTATATGGAGAAAAAATTTGCCGCCGCAAAGAATTATCTTGAAGATACCACCTTGCCCATAGGCGAAATCGCAGAAAGACTTTCTTATTGCGATCAGCGTTATTTCTCTGCTTGCTTTAAAAATTATATGGGAATGTCACCTACGGAGTACCGCAAAAAAATGAAAATTTCAGAAGTGTGAATTTGTAAATATAAAAGTAAAAGAGCTGTAAAAAAACTTATATTTTTACAGCTCTTTTTATATTCGGATAGAAAATACACAGAATCAACAATTACAGCCCGACGGCGCAAAAGGCTACTCCGAGGGCTGTATTGTTTACATCATAAAACAAATATAATCTATTCCTTATTTATATGGTATGCGCTCTACACATTTTTAACATTCGCATTCTTGTATTTCTCTGCCTGTAAGTTGAACATATAGGCATAAGTGCCGTTTAACTTCATAAGCTCTGCATGCGAACCGCTTTCAATAATTCTGCCGTTTTCCATAACATAAATTCTGTCAGCATTAACGGTTGTTGAAAGTCTGTGAGAAATAAAGATAACCGTTTTTTGATCTGCCGCTTCAATCATTGCTTGGTTAAGATTGTATTCAGCCACAGGGTCAAGGTTTGCCGAAGGCTCATCAAGAATTACATAGGGGCAATCCTTATAGAATGCACGGGCGATAGCTGTTTTTTGCGATTCTCCGCCCGACATCATAACGCCGTCATCGTCAAATTCACGCAAAAGCTCTGTATTCACACCGTTTTTTAGCTCTTTTGAAAATCCGCTGTGTTTAAGGGCGGATTTAACTCTTTCTTCATCGGGATTAACATCAAGCGCAACATTTTCACCCAATGAACAGGCAAAAATCTGAAAATCTTGAAATACCGCAGCAAATCTGTCACGGTGAGAGTCAGCGGTGGCATCTTTGATATTTTCGCCGTCAATAAGAATTTCACCTTCGGTTGCGTCATAAAGTCTTAACAGCAGATTTGTAAGAGTTGTTTTGCCTGCGCCGTTATAGCCGACCAATGCAATTTTTTCATAAGGCTTGATTGTGAGATTGATGTCCTCAAGCGTGGGCTTGTCGTTGTTGGGGTAGGTGAATGACAGGTTTTTAATCTGAATTTCTTTAGGCTCGGTCTTTTTTGCAGTCTTACCGCCGTTTTTAATCTTAAAATCAGCTTTTAAAAATTCACGGTATTTGTCAATCATCTTTGCCTGTTCAGAAAACCTTGCCAATGCCCAAATTGTTAAGAATTGAAATGACATTGCAACCGAATGCGCGCCGTTAAAGGTAGCCACAAAGTCGCCGGGGGTAATGCTTTCTTTAATCAGAACACAGTAACCAAGGTACAGAGGAAGTATGAATAAAAATCCGAGGCCTTGAACACCTACCGTCTGTGTGCAGTTGAGCATTGAAATTTTATTCCAATATTTCTTCTGGTTGTCAATAACATCGTCAGCTGCATCGTTGTAGCGGTCAATGAGCAGTGGCGAAATGTTGTTCATTCGCACTTCTTTTGCGTAGTCCTGCAAATAGAAAACACGCTGAAAATAGTCAGAACGGCGGTGAAATTTTGCATTTTCAATTCTGCGTTCCATCATAAGCGTACCAACTCTTTTGCTGATTGGCAGGAATATACAAATTACCATGAGAATAATCACAAGACACCACGGATCGATTGATAAAAGCACCGATGAAATGGTAACAAGCGAAATAATATTGCCCACATAGCTTCTTACAAGTCCCAAAAGATTTTGAATATTGTCCGATGAGGATTCAATTGTAAGAATAAAATTGTTGTAAAATTCAGGATTGTCATAGGATTCAAGGTCAAGACTGCGTGCTTTTTCATAAAGCTTTTTGTTAAGTCCGTAATAAACCTTTTCACGCTCCACATTCCAAAAGAATTCACGGAACAGCCAAGAAAGAAGTGTTGAACCGATTAAAACTCCTGCAATAACTGCAACCGCTGTGAAAATGCGTTCAAGATTATCTCCCTCTGTTACCACATCAATTATGTATTTAACGCCTAAAACGCTGATAAGCCGTGAAGGCAGTATCATTAAAATACCCCATAAGAATTCACCGATAACCAAAAGGGGAGATACGCTGAAAAGCAAACGCACAAAAAACACGATATTTGACAGCATTGAATGAGCTGTCTTTTCTTTTTCTTTTCTTTTAAGCATTTTCGCTCACCTCGCTTTCACCGTTATAGCTTGATGCCTGAAGAGTAAACATTTTGCTGTATTCTCCGCCAAGCGCCATAAGCTCTGTGTGACTTCCCGATTCAAGAATTGTACCGTCGCCGATAACATAAATTTTGTCAGAAAGTACAGCGCTTGAAAGTCTGTGCGAAATATAGATAACGGTTTTATTTTCTGTAACTTTTATAAGATTTTCATACATTTTGTATTCTGCAATGGGGTCGAGTGCAGAGCTTGGCTCGTCAAGAATTGCAACCTCAAAATCACGGGCAAACAGACGCGCAGCTGAAACCTTTTGATTTTCACCGCCCGAAAGTCCTGCGCCGTCAAGCTCAAATTCACGGGTAAGCACTGTGTCGGCACCGTTTGGTAAGCTTGCGATTTTGTCCCATACTCCGCTTTGGCGAAGCGCTGTTTCGGCAAGCTTCTTTTCTTCTTCGGTGCATTCGTGGCACATAATATTTTCGTTTACCGATACCGCAAAGTTTTTGTAGTCTTGAAATACAGTCGCAAAAGCGTTTCGCAGTGATGCAACATTGTATTCCTTAACATTTATTCCGTTGTAAAGAATTTCACCTTCATCTGCGTCATAAAAACGCAAAAGCAGCTTGACAAGAGTTGATTTGCCTGCACCGTTAATTCCTACAACGGCAACTGTTTCACCCTTTGTAATTTTGAATGAAATATTTTTAAGAATGGTTTTGCTTGTACCCGGGTAGCCGAATGATACATTTTTAAATTCAATGCTTTCAAATGCACCTGCGTCTTTACCGCCGTCGGTAATTTGAGGCTCATAGTCAAAGAAATCACGTAAATTCTGAAAGAAAAGAGCCATTTGCGTAAGCTCGTCAAAGCCCTCGGCAATACTCATTGTTGAATCACGGACAGAGTTAATTGACGAAAGCACAACCGAAAAGTTGGAAATCGTAAGTGCGTTTGTAAATACAAACTGATAGCCTGCAAATGCATAAGTGCCGATAATCGGTATAAAATCGCTGAAAAGCGAGCTTACCATACTGTAAATAAACAGCTTAATTCCGTATTTTTTAAGTATGACAATGTTAGAATCAATAGCCGCCTTGAAACGCTTGATTAATACTGCAAAAATGTTTGAGGTTCTCATATCCTTTGAGAAATCCTTTAAAAATACCGTGCGTTGAATGTATGCCTTAATTCTGTTGTTGGTTGTCATTTCAAGGTCACGCTTGTAAACCGCCTTGCTTTTGAAAACCTCAATAACAAAAACAAGAGTGACAGGCAACAGGAACAGCAAATACATTGGGTTAATGACAGTGACGGTTGTCACAACGCAGATAAGCGCTATAATTCCGCCGATAATTGCGGCGACATCCCAACAAAGAACATCGTAATATCCCGAAGAAAGCACCAGTGTTGCACGCTGGTATTTGTCATAAAATTCGGGATTTTCATAACAGCTTATGTCAAGCTGTGTTGCTTTGTCGAAAATTTTGTTGTTGAGCTTTTTGAGTACAACTTTGGTAGCAATAAGCTTTGAGCGTTGAGCATATGCCGAAATCACATTTACTGCGAAATATGTACCGAAGAAAAGCAAAAGCGACACAAAATATGTCTTGAAATCTGCCTTGCCGTCAATAATGCTCAAAAGTACCTTTAGAAACAAAATGTTCTGAACATACATAGACAAAACCTTATTGGATATTTCAGTAACAAAATATCCTATTACAAGGCGCTTGTCAGCTTCCCAAACAAGCTTTAATGCAAATAAAACATTTTTTAAAACAGGAACCTTAACAGGTTCGTGAAGCTTAATCCATCTCATAAAAAACCTCTCTTTCAATAAGGTGTGACTTTTTTCACCTTAAATAAAAAATGCCGCAGAAAAATCTCTGCGGCAAAAAATAAAATATCCCAAATGATAAAATCAATCGCAAGAATGGGGTATTACCTTAAAGGATGCAGAAAATCTTTCATTACAGTATTTATTTGTTTGATAATCAGTATAAAGTGATTGCATATCAGTATAAAACATTTTTCTGCCTCCTTTCAAAATTTTGGGTTGAACGTTTTTGGTAACTTTTTGCATTATAACATTCATATATTTTAGTGTCAAGCAAAAAAAGGAAAATATTTTTCAAAAACCGAATTTTGAAAATAAAATTCAAAGTTAACGAAATAAATTAAAAAACTACTTGATTTATGGAGTAAAACATATTATAATATTTTAGCATTAAACTTAATATCGAGGTGTGGCTCAGTTTGGTAGAGCGCTACGTTCGGGACGTAGAAGTCGCAAGTTCGAATCTTGTCACCTCGACCAAAAAAAGTCGCGTCAGCGGCTTTTTCTTTTTGTACTCTTATCTATTCTCTCCTTGTTCTTCTCTATTCTCTAAAATATAAGCGACTTTTCCGGATAAAAACTAAAAGATAGAAGATAAAAGAAAAGGTGGCTTTGCTTCACAAAGCATTAAAAAACATAATAGAATTCACATTGCACAGCAATATTTCATTAAATTCCACCTCAAATTCAACTAATCACTTTACATATATCGAAATAAACATTATAATTATTTTATGGGAAAGTATATTTATGGGGGTAAGGCTTATGCTTGAAAAAATAGTAGAACTTCCTAATAAAATTATAAGTCATTGGAAAACGCCTGCCGATGGTGATTATATTCCGTATAAGGAATTTGCGGCATACAGCTTTGGCGGAATAGGCGTTAATACGATAAACGGACTGTTCGGCTATGTGTCGCTGTCGGCAAGCTGTCTGCTTACAGGTTCGGCTTACGGAATTAAGCCGACTCATCTTGCTTGGATGAGCATTATTATGGGCATTATCAACTTCGTCAAAGCACCGTTCATAAGTATGCTTATTGATAACACCAATTCAAAATACGGAAAATTCCGACCGCTTCTTTTATATACTGCCGTTCCGACTGCGGCACTGCTGTGTTTAATGGCATTTTTGCCCAACGGTATTGATTATAATTTAAAAATAACGCTTGTCGGAGCTACATATGCCTTTTTAATGATATTTCAGTCGCTGTATGCACAGGCTTTTACAAGTCTGGCACAGGTTTTGACCCCCGAACGGTGAAGAGAGAACAAGACTTTTGTCCGTCAGTATGTTCATTTACAGCCTCGGTCCGTCGATTGTTAATATGCTTCTTCCGATTTTGGCAGAATTAACAGGCGGAATGACTGATTTTAAAACATACAGAATTTTCTTTCCGCTTTTCTCGATTATTGGCGTTGTATTAAGCCTTATAACCTTTAAGGGTACGGAAGAAAAAATCGTTGTTTCTAAGGACTATGTTGCTAAGGTCAAATTCAGTGACGGAATAAAACAGGTTGCGAAGAATAAATATTTTTGGCTGATTAACACCAATGCGGTTTTCGGTGCATTAAAATACGGTATAGGCTCAATTCTCGGTTGGTACTGCGTTTATCAGCTTAAAAGCGATTTTGTATTAGGAATTATGAATACGGTAATAGGCACAGCTTCTGTTCCGCTTATGCTCCTTGCGCCTATGCTTGCGAAAAAAGTGGGCAAAAAGAATGTTCTTATATGGACAAATCTTATCCGTGCCGTTTTCTGCGTGATTATGCTCTTCACAAAAAACAACACCGTGTTATTCATTGCCTGTCTTTATCTTGCAACACTTTCACTGGGCGGTGAAGGTGTTGTAACAACCTCAATGACTGCAGAAATTTTTGACTATCAGCAATGGAAAACAGGAACTCGTCTTGAGGGCTTTATTACTCAGCTTGGCGGAATGGTAACCGCATTGGCAGGAATGTTCACAGGACTTATTACTCCGTATTTTTACGAGTATTACGGCTTAAAAGAGGATTATTCTGTTCTTTTCAGTCCCGAAATCCGAATGCCGATTTTTAATGTTGCCATCATTACATCGCTCATAAGCTGTGTGCTTTGTGTTATCCCTATGTTCTTCTATGATTTAGACGAAAAGAAGCACGAACAGATTATTGAAGATTTAAAGAAGCGTGCCGAAAACAGCGCCGAAAGATACAGATATTATGATGAATAATGAAAAAATGAATATTTAATAATCGATTTTATTTTTTGAATGTAAAATAATAAACTGCACTCCAAAAGTCATAAGCTTTTAGGGTGCAGTTTTTGTTCTTATTGGTTGATTTATGACAGCAATATTCTGTCGTTGTCGAGGTTTTTGCCTACGGACTCTTTGAAACTGTTGAGCAAATCGTTTACAGTGAGTCCTTTTCTCTTCTCACCGCTGACATCAAAAACTATATTTCCGTTATTCATCATAATTGTTCTGTTGCCGAGGGCAAGTGCCGATTGCATATTGTGTGTAATCATAAGACAGGTAAGTTTGCTGTCTGCAACAATTTTCTTTGTAAGTTCAAGTACCTTTTCGGCAGTAGCAGGGTCCAGCGCCGCTGTATGTTCGTCAAGGAGCAGAAGCTTTGGAGGATGAATTGTTGCCATCATAAGCGTTAATGCCTGTCGCTGACCGCCCGAAAGAAGCCCGACGGGCTGCTTCATTCTGTCCTCAAGTCCCATATTAAGAAGCGCAAGATGCTCTCTGAAAAGCTTTTTATCTGCTTTTGAAATACTGCTGAGCCAACCGCCGTGACCTGCGGCAAGAGAAAGGTTTTCTTCAATACTCATTCCCGGCGCAGTGCCGCGCATCGGGTCTTGAAAAAGTCTGCCTATAATTTTTGCGCGCTGGTATTCAGGCATAAGCGTTATGTCTTTGCCGTCAAGAATAATACTGCCCTTATCGGTGAAAAAGCTTCCTGCAATAGCATTGAAAAGTGTAGATTTTCCTGCGCCGTTTGCACCGATAATAGTTATAAAATCACCGTTTTTTACTTCCAGCGACAAATCATTGAGAGCGGTTTTGGCATTCACTGTGTTGGGGTTAAATGTTTTGTAAATATGCGATATAGTAAGCATTATTTTATCCCCCTCATTTGTTTGTGCGACAGTTGTCTTTTAAATTCAGGATATTTTGATTTGAGATACGGACCCGAAATTGCAATAACAACAATTATTGACGAAACGAGTTTAAGCATTGATGCAGGCATATCAAATCTGAGCGCGATTGTGTAAACCACTCTGAAAACTATTGATCCTAAAACTACGCCGATGGCTTTCATCGGGATTTTGCCCTTGCCAATAAATACTCCGCCGATAAGCAGAGAGGCGAGAGCGATTGTTACCATACCTGTGCCGATGTCAATATTGACCGATTTTTGACTTTGAGCCAAAAGACAGCCCGAAAGAGCTGTGAATGAGTTCGCAATACAAAGACCGACAACGGTTGTAAATGCGGTGTTTATTGATGATGAACGAACCATATCGGGATTGTTGCCTGTTGCTCGGATTGCAAGGCCCAATTTTGTTTTTAAGAATAAAGAAATAAAAATTACAACGAGTATGACAGCGATTAAAGAGATAATAAGAACATTATGCTTTTCAAATACCGTACCGTCAAGCGCCTCTTTTAATTTTGTGAAAACAGTTTCGGTTTTATTCATATTAAGCAGTGACGAATTACCCATAACCGCAATGTTTATGGAGTAAAGACCCGTATTTACAATAATACCTGCGAGCAAGCTGTCAACACCGAGCTTTGTCTGTAAAATTGCCGTTACAAATCCCGAAGCTACGCCTGAAAGCATTGCAACCGGTATTGAAAGATAGGGGTGACCCGAAATCGCAATAATGGCACCTACGGTAGCACCGAGAGTAAAACAACCGTCTGTTGAAAGATCGCACACGTTGAGCATGGAATAGCTTAAAAACAGCGCTAAAACCGTCAAAGAACTTATCAGTCCCAATTGAAGAGCATTTTCGCCCAAGCTTAAAATTGTACTTATCATTGTATTTCCCACACCACTCTAATATAACAGGATACAAACAGATAACCTGTTTAGATTATCTGTTTGTGTAAATTTGTATAGATTTAATTATTCTTCAACAGTTGCAAGAATAAGATTGAAAATTGCTTTTGTGTCAAGAAAATCCGATGTACCTGTGATGTTTGCACCGGGAGCTTCGAGAGAAGCAACAAGCTGTGCGTCAACAGGATCTGAAACTGCCGCAAAAACAACGGGTGTTTTGCTGTCTTCAGTTGCGCTTTGCATTGCCATTGCAACAGGGGTTGCAATACCAACCATAAGGTCCACCTTATCTGCATTGAAGCCTGCAATAATCTGGTTCATAACATTTGAATCTGCATTGCAGTTGTCATATTTAACATCAAATGCAACATTGTTTTCTTTGCCTAAAATATCAAGCTGAAGCTTCAAGTTGCCTACTATCTGATTGAGCGAAGCGTCGTCAACATAGTTGCAAATGCCCAATGTGAAAGTCTTTTCTGCGTTTTCAGCGCCGAGTTTGCCGGATTTAAGAGCATAAGCAGGATTTGATGCGTTTTCATCTTCAAAGGCGTCGCCTGTAACAATTTCGTTGATTGCTTGGCAGAAGGGCTTGAATTTTTCTGAAACTGTTGCGAAATCGTAACCGAGTTCTTTGCAGATTTCTGTGTTAATTGTTGCAGTACCGTTATCAAAATGCTTAACAGGATATGCTGCAGGGTCTTTGCCGTTAATTAAGATGTCTGCAACCATATTTGCTGTTTCTTTACCGAGGTTTGCATAGTCAACGCCGTATCCTAAAAACGCACCGTTAAGAGCAAAAGAGTCAGCACCGGTAAAGTGGGGGATTTTTGCCTCTGCAAGCTTTTCATATATTGAAAGCTCTGCGGTCATAATTGTGTTGTCTGTGGGTGTGAAAATAGCGTCAACCTTATCTGAAATTGCGGCGTCAACAGCGAGGCTTACTTCGTCAACCGTTGTGCCTGTATATTCTTTGTATGCAATGCCTTTTTCATCAAGGAATGCTTTTGCTTCACGAATAGGTGTTGATGAAGAATCCTGACCTGCATCATAGAGCAAGCCGATTAAAAGTCCGTCGTCCGTATTTTTGCCGCATCCTGCGAAAACTGCTGTAACTACAATAATAAGCGCTGTGATGATTGATAAAATTTTAATTGATTTTTTCATTTGTAATACCTCTTTCATTTGTTTAAAAGTTTAGAATTTTTGTGTTTCGGTTTAATGGCGTTGTAAGCGTCGCCATCGTTTTGTTAAGAGTATCATAAAATCAAATCCTTTATTTAATAAAAAAGTCTGCCCCAAAAATATATGGGACAGACTGAAAATCTGCGGTACCACCCAAATTCGTATCCATAGATACGCACTCACCGTGTACTAATATACACTCAGCACTGTAACGGTTGCCCTCCGTCGCCCCTACATATCGGTTTGCCCTCAAAAGTCCATTCACTGAATTTCTCGTTACCGCACTCACACCGTCGGCGGCTCTCTTGAAACGAAATAAAAACAGTTACTACTCTTTATCGTCGGTTTCTTGGTTGAATATTAACTTGTTACAAAGTTTAACACATTAAAGCAGTGATGTCAATAGTTTTTTTAAAAAAATTTTATAAATGGATTTATTTATCTATAAATATGGTATTTAATAACAAAATATGCTATACTAATTATGATTTTAATTATTTGGAGCGTCATTATGAAAATTTTAGCTATTGACGGCAACAGCATAGTAAACCGTGCCTTTTACGGCATTAAGCAATTGACAACTAAAGACGGCAGATTTACCAACGGAATTTACGGTTTTATGAGCATTTTTTATAAGCTTTTTGAAGAGGTTGAGCCTGATGGCGTGGCTGTGGCTTTTGATCTTAAAGCCCCTACATTCCGCCATAAAATGTATGACGGCTACAAGGCTAATCGCCACGGAATGCCGCCGGAGCTTGCTCAGCAAATCCCCGTGCTTAAAGAGCTTTTAAGCGCATTGGGCTATAAGATTATTCAGCTTGAGGGCTATGAGGCTGACGATATTCTCGGTACGATTGCGGGTATGTGCGGTGAGAACGACGAGTGTTATATCGCAACGGGCGACCGTGATTCCTTTCAGCTTATACGCAATAATGTAACGGTGCTTTTGCCCCATACTAAAATGGGCAGAACTCAGACTGAGGTTTATGACGAAGCGCGGCTTATGACAGAATACGGTGTAACTCCCTTGCAGATGATTGACATTAAAGCCCTGCAGGGCGACAGCTCTGATAATATACCGGGTGTTGCAGGCGTAGGACCCAAAACTGCGGGCGATTTAATTCAAAAATTCGGCTCCGTACAATATATATATGATAATATTGACAGTATTGATATTAAAGCAAATCTGAAAAACAAGCTTGTGACCGATAAAGAAAAGGCTTTTTTAAGCTATACTCTCGGCACGATTATCAATAATGTACCCATTGAATGCGAGCTTTCGGATTTAATTCCGAATACTGCTGACGAAGCCCATGCCCGTGCAATGCTTGCAGATCTTGAAATGTTTAAACTTATTGAAAAGCTGAATTTTGCAGTGCCTGCAACAAGCGATAAGTCGCAGGAAAAGGCAAAGGAGCTTCAATTCACTGCCGATTTTGATATAGAGGAGTTACTTTGTAAAATCAAAGCTGAAAAAGAAGCTTATTTTACTGCTGATTATACTGATTTAGACAATCCTCAATTTTGTATTCTCTGTGATAATACGGTTTATCATCTTGAAGCTATTCACTTGGGATATTTTGATTTTGTGAAATCTGTTTTAGAGGATAGCGAAATTGCAAAACATACCGATAATTCAAAGCTTTTATACCGATTTGCATTTTTAAATAATATTGATATTAAAAACTTGGCTTTGGATACTTCTTTGGCAGGGTATATTCTCAATCCGTCAGCCAACGGATATGCGCCTTTAAGACTTTGCGAAGAATATAAAGCTCCCATACCTAAAGTAAATTCCGAAATGCAATTGGCTATTGACTGTGCAGTTATGCGTTCGGTTTCAACAAGACTTAAAACTGAAATTGAGGCTAATGAGCAGGAATATTTGCTTTATGAGGTTGAAATGCCTTTGGCAGAGGTTCTTGCCTCTATGGAGCATTTGGGCTTTATGGTTGATAAAGGCGGAATTTCTGAATTTTCACGGAACATCAGCGGAGAATTAAAGCAAATTCAAAACGAAATTTATGAGCTTGCAGGCGAAGAATTTAATATTAACTCGCCAAAACAGTTAGGTGTTATTCTCTTTGAAAAAATGGGACTTCCCGCACGCAAAAAGACCAAAAGCGGATATTCCACCAATGCAGATGTGCTTGAAAGCTTGCAGAATGAAAGCCCGATAATTGAAAAAATTCTTTGGTTCAGAACGCTTTCAAAGCTTTATTCAACCTATTGCGAGGGGCTTTTAAAGGTGATAGGCGATGACGGCAGAATTCACTCTTCGTTTATCCAAACCGAAACACGTACAGGCAGAATTTCATCAACCGAACCTAATTTGCAGAATATCCCTGTCCGCAAAGAAATCGGCAGAGAAATGCGTAAATTCTTTAAGGCAAAAGACGGCTGTCTGCTTGCCGATGCCGACTATTCGCAGATTGAGCTTCGTGTGCTTGCTCATATTGCCGATGATGAAGAAATGCTGAAAGCCTTTAACGACGAGGTCGATATTCATACTGTTACGGCTTCTCAGGTGTTTAATATGCCCATTCAAATGGTAACTCCTTTAATGCGAAGCCGTGCAAAAGCCGTTAATTTCGGTATTGTTTACGGAATAGGCGCATTTTCGCTTGCAAAAGACATCGGCGTAACGCGCAAAGAGGCTGACGAATATATAAAGGGTTATCTCCGACACTATTCGGGTGTTGATAAATATATGGAAACCGTTGTGGCAGACGCAAAAGAAAAAGGCTATGTTGCAACTCTTTGGGGCAGACGCAGATATTTGCCCGAGCTTACTGCATCCAACGCAATGTTACGCGCATTCGGCGAGCGTGTGGCACGGAATATGCCGATTCAAGGTACAGCGGCAGATATTATCAAGATTGCAATGGTGCGCGTTTATAACCGTCTTAAAGCCGAAAAAATGTCGGCAAAGCTTATTTTGCAGGTGCATGACGAACTGATTGTTGAAGCACCCGAAAGCGAGATTGAAAAAGCGGCAAAAATTTTAAGCGAAGAAATGGAAAATGCCTGTAAGATGAAAGTCCGTTTGCGGGCAGATGTTAATACAGGCAAAACTTGGTATGACGCTAAAGGTTAATTACGCTAACTATGAAAAAAGTATTATTTGTATGCAGCGGCAATACTTGCCGAAGTCCTTTAGCAGAGGGCTTGTTTAAAAAGTATCTTGAAAATAAAAATATTACGGATGTTGCGGTATCAAGTGCAGGCATAAGCGCATTTGCAGGCGACGCGGTCAGCGAAAATTCGGTTTTAGCCGCAATGCAGAGAGGTGCAGATATTTCTCTTCACCGCGCAAGACCGCTCAACGCGCAGCATCTTTATGAAACCGACTTGTTTGTATGTATGACAGAATCTCACGCTGATGTGCTGTTGAGATATTGCGATGCGTCTGAAATTATGGTTTTGAATGTGCCTGACCCCTACGGCGGAACGCTTGATGTATATAATGAATGCGCAGACAGCATTGAAAAAAGCTTCCCCGATATTTTGAAAAATATTTTAGAAATTCCGTCAGTCAGACCGATGACTGAGTCGGATATTCAGCAAATTGCAAAGCTCGAAAAACAGTGCTTTTCAGAGCCGTGGAGCGAAAATTCTTTAAAAGAGGAGCTTACAAACGAAACCGCAAGGTTTTATGTGCTTCACAGCGGCGAAAAACTGATTGGATATATCGGAGCTAACAATATATGCGGTGAGGTTTATATCACAAATGTTGCCGTGAATGAGGAGTTCCGTTCCAAAGGATACGGCAAAAAGCTCGTAGATCATCTTGTGAAGCAGGCGGAGGCAGAAAACGCATTGTTTGTGACACTTGAAGTCCGTGAAAGCAATAAAAAGGCAATCAGGCTTTACGAAAAATGCGGATTTAAAAGAGCGGGGGAAAGAAAGAATTTCTACTCAAAGCCTACTGAAAACGCATGGATATATACACTTATTTTAAAGGAAATACAGTTATGAAAATATTAGCAATTGAAAGTTCATGTGACGAAACCGCCGCCGCAGTTGTTGAAAACGGGCGGAATGTTTTGTCAAATGTTGTGTCAACTCAAATTGAAAAGCATAAGATATTCGGAGGGGTTGTGCCGGAAATTGCGTCACGCTTACATACCGAAAATATCTCTTGGGTTGTCAGCAAAGCGCTGACTGACGCAGACTGCACGCTTCAAGATGTTGATGCAATCGCCGTGACGTATGCTCCGGGGCTTATCGGCGCATTGCTTGTGGGCGTAAACTATGCAAAGGGCTTGGCATTAGCGAGCGGTAAGCCGTTAGTACCTGTTCACCATTTGCGTTCGCATATTGCGGCAAATTATATTACGCACAAGGATTTAAAACCGCCGTTTATGTGCCTTGTGGTGTCGGGCGGAAATACTTTGCTTTGCAAGGTTAATAACTACACCGATTTTGAGGTTATAGGCAGAACCCGTGACGATGCGGCAGGCGAGGCGATGGATAAAGCCGCCCGTACTCTCGGGCTTCCGTATCCGGGCGGTGTAAATCTTGATAAAATTGCAAAAAGCGGAGATAATACAAAATATAAATTTCCGAAGCCCCGTGTCGACGGCAGTCCTCTTGATTTCAGTTTTTCGGGACTTAAAACATCGGTTATAAATCTTGCGCATAACGCGCAGCAAAAAGGCGAAGAGTTAATTCCTGCCGATGTGGGCGCGTCATTTATAAATGCGGTTGTAAATTCACTTGCCGAAAATACAGAGAAAGCTATGAATGAATTCAATGAAAAAACGCTTGTATTGGCAGGCGGTGTGTCGGCAAATTCCGTACTTCGCGCCCGTATGGAAGCTCTTGCAAAAGAAAAGGGCTGGAGCTTATATTTGCCCGATTTATCCCTTTGCGGTGACAACGGCGCAATGGTGGGCGCACAGGGCTATTTTGAATTTTTAAATGGTACGGTTGCCCAAATGGATTTAAACGGTAAAGCCACTGCGGATATATCAAATAATTACGAAGTTTAAGTTATTATATATAATATACAGAATTTGTTAATGTTTATTTGACAAAATATTAACATTTTAACCATTGAAAAAATGCAAGTTTTAAGATATAATTATGCAGAACCATTAAATTGGATAATTTATTAATTTTTTTCGGTTAAGGCGAAGAGAGTCGAACCGAAATTTTATAAAGGAGTTAAGTAACTATGGCACTTACAACAAACAAGAGTATTCTTGATTGGATCGAAGAGAAAGTTGCTCTCGTAAAGCCCGACCAAATTGTTTGGATTGACGGAAGCGAGGAACAGCTTGAGGCTCTTCGCAAAGAGGCTTGTGAAACAGGCGAAATGATCAAACTTAACGAGGAGCTTCTCCCCGGATGTTATTATCACAGAACAAAGCCTAACGACGTTGCACGTGTTGAGGACAGAACTCTCATCTGTTCCAAAAAAGAAGAGGATGCAGGTCCTACAAACCATTGGATGGATCCTGAAAAAGCATACGCAATGCTTTATGATATTGCACGTGACAGTTACAAGGGCAGAACAATGTATGTTATCCCTTATTCAATGGGACCGGTAGGTTCACCTCTTGCAAAAATCGGTATCGAACTTACAGACTCAATTTACGTTGTTCTTAATATGGCAATTATGACCCGAGTAGGCAAAAAAGTTATGGACGCTCTCGGCGATTCAAACGACTGGGTAAGAGGTCTTCACTGCAAATGCGACGTTGACCCCGAAAAGAGATGGATTTGCCAGTTCCCCGAGGACAATACAATTATTTCAGTTAACTCTGCTTACGGCGGAAACGTTCTTCTCGGTAAAAAGTGCTTTGCTCTCCGTATTGCTTCTTATCAGGGCAAAAACGAAAGCTGGCAGGCAGAGCATATGCTCATTCTCGGTATTGAAAATCCCAAGGGCGAAGTTAAGTACATCTGCGCAGCATTCCCCTCAGCTTGCGGTAAAACAAACCTTGCTATGCTCATTCCGCCCGAAGGCTATCTTGCAAAGGGCTACAAGGTATGGTGCGTAGGCGACGATATTTCTTGGATTCGCAAGGGTCCCGACGGCAGACTTTACGCTATCAACCCTGAAAACGGCTTCTTCGGCGTTGCACCCGGCACAAATGTTAAGTCAAACCCCAACGCTTTGGCTTCAACAAAGAAAGGCACAATTTTCACCAATGTTGCCCGTAATCTTGATGACAACACTGTTTGGTGGGAAGGTCTTGATAAGAATCCTCCCGTTAATGCAGAAGAATGGACAGGACTTAAAGTAAACGGTGCAGAATGGAAAGCAGAGGGCAAAAACCTTGCTCATCCTAACAGCCGTTTCACAGCTCCCGCTGTAAACTGCCCCTGCATCAGTTCAGAATTTGAAAATCCCGCAGGCGTTCCCATTTCTGCTTTCGTATTCGGCGGCAGACGTGCAAAGCTTGCTCCCCTTGTTTATCAGTCACGTGACTGGAACCACGGTGTGTTCGTAGGTTCAATTATGGCTTCTGAAACAACAGCCGCAGCTGCCGGTGCAGTAGGTGTTGTTCGCCGTGATCCTATGGCTATGCTTCCTTTCTGCGGCTACAATATGGGCGACTATTGGCAGCATTGGATTGACATCGGTAAGACTCTTGATCCCGATAAGGCTCCTAAAATCTTCAATGTTAACTGGTTCAGAAAAGATGATGAAGGCAACTTTATGTGGCCCGGCTTCGGCGACAATCTTCGTGTTCTTGAATGGATTATTAAGCGCTGCGAGGGCGAGGTTGACGCACAGGAAACAGCTATCGGTTATCTCCCCTATGCAAAGGATATTAACCTTGAGGGTCTTGAAGATGAAGTAACTGTTGAGTCACTTGAAAGCATTCTTGATGTTGATAAAGAGCTTTGGTCAGCAGAAGCAGAAGGCATTGCAGAATTTTATGCAAAGTTCGGCGATAAGCTTCCCGAAACACTTAAAGAAGAGCTTGAAACACTCAAAGCAAATCTTAAATAATCATAAAATACAAATTAGGCGGAGCCAATTCTGGCTCCGCTTTTGGTTTGTATTGGTATTGCCTTTTGTTCAGGTATTTGATATAATGTTCTTACACTTTTAAGTTAAGGTGATACTTTATGGATTTTAAATTTAACAACGGTAAATTCCGTATAATGCAGATTGCCGATGTTCAAGATACACAAAAAACTTCTGACGCAACCGTACGTTTTATCAGAGAAGCTTTAAATATTGCCAAGCCTGACCTTGTGGTATTTACAGGCGATCAGATTAAGGGCTACGGTTTTTATCTTTTCGGCGGTGATGCGAAGAAAAAGGTTACAACCTGCATCAACTCATTTTTAGCTCCTCTTGCCGAAACGGGAATTCCCTTTACATTTGTTTTCGGCAATCACGATGATCAAGCTTTTTCTATCTCAAAACAAGAGCAGTATGAGATTTATAAGGCTTATTCAAACTGTGTGGCATATAATGCTGACGATAATATTGAGGGATATTGCAACCACAATCTTGAAATTAAGGGCGATGACGGCAAAACTAAACTCAATGTTTATCTTATGGACAGTCTTACCGCAACTCTTGACGGTACTTGCGACCACATTCACGAAAATCAGCTTGAATGGTATAAGGCAACACGCGATAAGCTTAAAGATGAAAACGGCGGTTATGTGCCGTCAATCGTGTTTCAGCATATTCCTGTTCCCGAAATTTACGAATTGCTGATTGAAGTTCCTAAAGGCACTAAAGGCGCGGCGCAGGGCTTTAGAAAGTTCGCGGGCAAATATTTCTCAATGAACCCCGAAAGAGTTGCTGTTGATGAGCGTTCTTTCTGCGGCGAAACACCGAGTATTCCCGAAGAAAACGGCGGTCAGTTTAAAGTGATGAATGAAAAAGGCGATGTTTTTGCAATGTTCTTCGGCCACGACCACAACAATTCTTTTGTAGGCGAATATAAAGGAATGAAAATGGGATATGCTCAAGGCTGTGGCTTCAATGTTTACGGACCCGCCAAGAAAAGGGGAGTTCGTATATTCGATTTTGATGAGAGCAACCCTGCCGATTTTGAAACATTTACGCTGACTGTTGAAGATTTAGATAATTTTGATGTGGGCAATAAGCTGAAGCATCATTTTTATACCTATGCTCCTATAAGCGTTGATGAAGTAAAATATCTTGCCATGACAAAAGTAATTCCAACTGTTGCCGCATTCGGTACAGCCGCGTTAATATATAAGATATTAAAAAATAAATAATAAAAGCATAAAAAAACCGCCCTGTTCAATGAACAGGGCGGTTAGTCTTTGCTGAAAAAATTAAGAAATCCAAGCGCTTACAGCGTCATTGACAAGCTTTGCAACCTTGTCAACAATAGCTTCGTCACTGTTTTCGAGATTTAAGAGCGGTTCTCTTACTCCGCCGAGTTTAAGATTTGCGCGCTTATTTAATACAGCTTTGGCTGTTGCGTACATATTGCCTTTGGTTGAACACATTGTGTAAATAACCTCGTCAATATCATCTTGAAGCTTGCCTGTATTTTCAAAATCGCCTGCTTCAAGCAATTGATTTAACTTGACAAAAAGCTCGGGCATAACCGCGTATGTACCGCCGATTCCGCCGTCAGCGCCTATAAGTCTGCCACCTGCAAACTGCTCGTCAGGACCGTTGAAAACAACAATTTCTTTGTTGTTAATTTTCGCCTGTCTTTTGAACATCTGAATGTCCTGAATGGGCATTGAAGAATTTTTTACGCCGATAACTTTCGGATTTTTCAGCATCTCATCAAATAATGACAGTGTGAGCGCAACACCTGCAAGCTGGGGAATATTATAAATCACAAAATCTGTATTGGGAGCGGCGGCAGAAATGTCATTCCAATATTTTGCAATGGCTTTTTCAGGCAATCTGAAATAAATAGGGGGTATTGCGGCGATAGCGTCAACTCCGAGAGCTTCGGCATGGCGCGCAAGCTCACAGCTATCCTTAGTGTTGTTGCAGGCAACATGGGCAATTATTGTAATTCTGTCCTTTGCGGCATCCATAACAGCTTCAAGTGTCTGCTTTCTTTCTTCAACGCTCAAATAAATACATTCGCCCGATGAACCGCCCACATAAAGACCTGCAACACCTTTTTCAATAAGAAATTCAACAAGCTGTTTTGTTCTTTCGGATGAAACATTGCCCTCGTCGTCATAGCAAGCATAAAATGCAGGGAAAATACCCTTATATTTATCAAGACTCATTTTAAATCAACCTCTTTTTTCAATTTCTTCTATCATTTTGTCAAGCATAATAAGACATCTCGGCACATGGAACGGTCCTTTAAAGGTTGACCCTATGCACGCCGGGAGTGTGGGATTGCCGTCACGTCTTAAATAGCCGTACCATTCTTTGCAGGGGGCAACAGCAAAATGATTTTTAGTGTAATCAAGAATTTGCTCAAAAATATTAAGATATTTCTTGTCGCCCGTATCCCTATAAATCATAAGGGAAGCAATGAGCGCTTCGTTGTGAGGCCACCAAAGCTTCATATCATGTTCATAGGCTTCGGGCGGATTGCCCAAACAGTCAAAGAAATAAAGTATTCCGCCGAATTCTTTGTCCCAGCCTTTATCAAATGCCATATCAAAGATTTCAACAGCCTTTTTATGCAGTTCTTTATTGCCTGTCGCGTTGGCTCTTTCCATAAGAAACCAACTGCATTCAATATCGTGACCTGGGTTTACTACTCTGCCCTCGGTTATGTCAAGCCTCGGCGTGCCGTCAAGAGCAACTGATTCAAGCGTACAGCCTAAATCTAATTTTATATGGTATTTCAAAATGTCTTCAACACATTCGTCGGCTCTTTTGTTATAAAGCTCTGCATTTTCAGGATCAACACGAAGAAGAACCGAGGTAACATTGAGAAGAATCATAGGTATTCCCAGGGCTCTGCCTGTGCGTGTTTCGGGGTCGGTTTTAGGACCTAAACCCGTGGGGTCCGGCATACCGTGGTTAAGCTTCCAATACATCTCATAAGCTCTGCGCGCTCTTTCAATATGTTCACGTTCGCCTGTCAGTCCGTAATATTCGGCGTTTGCAATGCAGTAAAACGCTTCTGAATAGCAATATCTACGCTGGCGAAGCGGCTTTCCGTCTTGAGTTACCGTGAAATACAGTCTGCCGTCTGCTAATTTGTTAATACAGTGATCTTCTAAAAAATCAATACAGCTTTTGCTGGCTTCAAGCCATTCTTTTTTGATACCGTAAATGTGGCAAAGATAGGCAAAAATCCAACCGCATCTGCCCTGCATCCATACACTTTTATCTGTTGAAAACACCTTGCCGTCTTTGTCAAGGCATGTGTAAACACCGCCGTGTGCCTTGTCCATACCGTGTTCAAGCCAAAATTCAGCAACGCTGTTAAGCTCGTCGGTAATCCATTTTCTTGTTTCTGTAAGTTTCATTATGCCATCCCCGTAAATTGAATTATAAAAAAATTGTAACACACAAAAAGTACTTTGTAAATCATAAAAAACAGACCGCTGTTAAAGCGGTCTGTTGGTGTATTGGCATATTGTTTTATCAATATCCTCTGTAAAGAAGCTGTTTTGATAAAAGCTTGTTCTGCTGACCTGTTGCCCATTTAAGAAGAACAGAATTCATATTTGTATTTGCAATAAACTCGGTAATAACATCATCTGTCTGTGCAGTAAAGTTTTCTGCAAAGATTTCGTTCTTAACTGTTACATACCATGAAGGCTCGTTTGCCTTAACATAGTACATTATGTGATAACCGTGGTCTGTTTCAACAAGACCTGTGTCACCGGGCTTGCGCGCAGCGTCAGTTGCCCAATTCTTGAAAGGCTCAACATAATTTGAGCTTGCAGAAACCTCTGTGTAAAGACCGCCGTCTTCAGCAGAAGCTGTGTCGTCTGTCTTTTCCTTTGCAAGAGCGGCAAAGTTATCTTCTGTGGGGTTCTTGAGATATTCGTCAAGAATTTCCTGTGCCTTTTTCTTGGTTTCAGCCTTCTGCGCGTCTGTAAGAGCAATATCGTTGCCGTCTTCGTCTTTTTCAGTCTTGGGGAATGCAACAAGAAGATGTCTTACATCGGCTGAACTGATGCTTGTATCCTTATGAGCAAGAGTTTTCATAAATGCAAGGTGGCAGTTACCGTTTTCGTCAACAACAAGTGTTTTGTCGCCTGCCTGTCTTGCGTCGTCATAAGCCCATTTTGCAAGCTCTTCGCTGGTGTTTTCAAGTACAGAATATGTTGTGTTCTCTTTAAGAGTAACCTTGTCTGCATCGTCTTTGCTGTCATTGTCAGCAGAAAGAATAGCTTTCTTTGCCTGCGCAATAAAGCTTGCTTCGTCAGTTACTGCGGCAAGGAATGCGTCAGCATTTTTCTTTGCAGTTGCTTTTGCATTTGCCTGTGCCTCTGTCTTTTCAGCCTCTGTTGCGTCGCTTGCAACGTCTGCTGTTGCCTTAATTGTGTAAAGTCTTAATGTAACAATATCGTAAGAATCATTGTTAAGATTATATCTCTCGTTAATTTCATCTGCTGTAACAGCGTTGAGAAGATCTTCTTGAAGCTTTGTTGCATATGAGTTTGCAAGAGCGCTTTCTTCAAGGATTTGACGGTAGATTTTCTCGCTTAATCCCTTACCGATATTTGTATGAAGGTATCTGTCAAGTGAATAGTCATTTGTTTTAGCAGTGCTTTTATCTGATGAAATTCTCTCGTCGATTGTTTTCTGCTCGTCCTCGGTAAGAGTAACGCCTGCCTCTTTAGCTTTAGCTGAAAGGTATTTTGCACTTACAATATTGTTTATTGCACCGTATTTGAAAACATCTGCCCAAGTTGCTTTTTCGGGATTTCCCAAATCTTCCATAGTAACGCCGGTCATAGCAGACATTGAATCGGTATATTCCTGCTTGTCGGGAGCTTTTGAATAGTCATATCCAAGATAGGTAAGACCCGAACCCTCGCCGTAATATGAGTCATACTGCAATGCGGTGCTTTGGTATTGAGAAGCCAAAGTATAGTAATAATAATTGTATTCTGCAAGTGAGAATTTGTATTCGGTGTCAGCAATTTTAACCTTAAACATCTTTTGGGGCGCACCGAAGAAATTAAGAATTCCGTAAACTGCACCGCATCCGATTACAACGGCAAGTACAATTGCAACCACTTTCAGTACGATTGACTTTGTTTTTTCAACTGCGGGAGATTTCTTTGCCTTTTTTGCAGCTGCTTTGGCAAGTCGCTCCTTACGCTCTGCGCGGTAAATTTCCGCTTGAGTTTTGTTGTTTTCCATTGGAAAAACCACCTTTTAATTATTGATTTACGATTGAATGTAAAAAAATATATTAAAATTAGATATACTTTTTTACATTAGTGAAACTATTTTATACTATTTTGTTAAAATATACAAGCCTATTTTCAAAAATTTACAGTTTATAAACATATTTAATTGAATTTTTTCGGCAAAGTCAATGCGGATTAAGGCGAAGGGAGTCGAACACAATATGCCGAAAACTCCCGATTACGGCGTATTTTCACTTTTGCGACCTTGTCGGGCGTCAGCCCGACTGCTGTCTTAAAAGCAAAAATCCATCCGTACTCTCTGCCTTTTCGGTGCGAAGCAGTTTAAAGTGAACAGATTTTTTTCTGAACAAGGCACAAAATCGAAAGCATACTGCCGTATGGTGAGATTTTTAACGCAGTTCAGAGAGAAATATGCCATTTTAAACCATATTGGGTTCAGCTCCCTTCGCCTTACTGAGTATAAATGTAAAAAAGAACTGTAAAAAACCTTCGCTTTTTACAGTTCACTTTTAATTTTTATATTACAACTCAATAAATTCGTGACCTACACGGCGGATATTTAAGTCGCATTCAATTTCATAAATACAGTTTTTCATTACATTATCTAAATCGTTTTTATTCTTTTTATAATAATCCTGTTCGCAGATATAGATAAGCCTAACAAGCCCTGCGGCATCGCTGTCATATCGGTCATACATTGCCGAAATCATACTCTTAAGCTGTTTTTCAATATACTGCTCGCCGTGCTTGCTGAATTTTTTGATATCCGCATTATCCATTGTGGCGGCAACTCCTCCGCTGATTTCAGAAATATCAGCGTTCAGCGTTACCTTAATTTTAACTTTCAGAGTTCCGTTTTCAACGCTCAAGGTTCGTTTGGTTTTGCTTTTTACAACATCAAGCGAAATTCTTGTATTATCTTCGGTTGAATATACAAGTCCTGTGTTGCAAACCTTATTGCAAAGCATATTCAAATACAGCGTATCGTCTTTTGAAATAACCTTGCGGTAGGATTTGTTGTTAAAAAGCGCTGTTCCGCTTATTTCAACATCTTTTTCTCCGTTTTCCTCTTTAACGGAAAGCAGAGGCATTGCAAAATCCTTTATATCTGAATTGTATCTGCTGATTAGCTCATAAAGCGATGTGGCAAAAATTCTTGCGTCGTATTTATGTGAGTCAATACTGTTTTTAAGATTTCTTGCACTGACATATTCGTCGCCGTTTTTTGTTTCAAGTATTTCAGCGGCTGTTTTTTCTGCCGCGGCAACATAAACAGACGAGCTGTTTTCAACATCGCGTACAAAAAAGTCAATTACATTGTCCATATTCTTTTCAGTTATGCTTTTGCCGAGAATTATTATTCTGTTCTGCGAATAAAGGGGCATTTTACCCTCGCTTTCAACCACGGATTTTATGGCAGTATAGATTGAATCACCGCTGACTTTGTAAATTTGCAATGGCGGTTGAGAGGCACCTTCGGCAGAGGCGGCTTCAGGTGAATTTGTGTCTATCGCCTGAAGCGTTACGCTGTAAGAATTATCCTTTTCAATGTCAATACCTATTCCTTGAATTACAAGTCGGTTTCGTATATCTTTTTTATAAAGCTCTTCATTGTTAAAAGTGAAAATTACAAGAATGCACACTACAATAATTATCAATGCCCGCTTCATACTTTATCCCGCTCCTTTCGGTGAAAGAAAAGAATTATCAGCGGAATTACAAACGCTGTTATTCCTGTCAAAATAATTTTTATTACGGAATTATCAATTATATTAAACCGCTGAATTCCGCCTGAAATAATGAGATTTGCTATTATCGCAAGCGAACCTATACCGATAAGAATGTGGGTAATTTTCAGCTTCGGAAATTCCTTTTTTATAATATCCGCTTGAAGCCATATAAGAAGTACGGCTTTTATGAAAGCGCACATAATCCATATACCTGTAAAAAGTGCGTCGAGACGGTCAAACATTGTGAATTTTGCAAGGCTTGTAAGCGTGTGGAATGGGAAAAGCTGTGTGCCTGTGTAATTACCCATAACCGTTGTGGCGAAAAAGAACATAATCGCCATAATAAGTGTTTGCGCAACAAGCCAAAAGAAAAATCCTTTTTTTGCCTTGCCGTTGACTCTCGGAAGCAACATTGCAATTATTGCATATTCAACTGTTTGGCCCTCGGAATCAAGAGCGGTTTTTAATACAGGCGAAACGCCGTTATAGAACAGGGGTGTTAAATTCAGCAAATCAATTTTGTTTACCAATGCGGCAAGAATAAAAACAATTGCAGATATTACAGGTATCGCCGAAAGCACGGAAGTCCGCGCCAGTGCTTCAAAGCCCATCGCCGCGCCGTAACAGCAAAAAATAATTACGAATATCAGCATATAATCAACATCTGTTTCCGGAAAAACAACTGTTCCTGCAAAAAGGTCAAGTCTTGCATTTGTAACCACAGTAAAATAGAAAAATGTGATTACATAAATTACTGCAAGTCCTTTTGAAAGCTTTGTACTGCGTTCACGGGCTAAATCAAGAACATTTTTCTCACTGTATTTTTTATAAAGCATAAACACAGGAAGCATTATTACAGTTCCCATTATAATTCTGAAGATCGGCTGAATAAGCATATCCGAAAGACGGACATCCTTAGTATATGACGAAATATATGTCACCGTTGTCAGCAGACGGCTTAAAAAAAGCATTATAAAAAACTGAAAAGCGCTGATTTTTCCTTTGGTCTTTTCCATCTTATTTCTCCAACTTATCAATTAACATATTGCGTTTACCCAATTTGCGCCAATCCGTGCGTAAAATGAGATCGCGCCAAGCACCTATTCTTGTGGGTGAAAATGGCGAAGTAAAGGGTACGCCGTAAGGATTTATTGCCGAAGCGTTTATAAGCACTACTGCAAAGCCGAGCATGATTCCGTAAATGCCCGAAAGTCCGCCGATTACAATAAACGAAAACCTAAGAACCGCAACAGGCTCATACAAAGTAGACACCACAAAGGCACTTACGGCGGTGAGTCCTACGATAATAACCATAGGAGCTGAAATTATGCCTGCGGTAACGGCAGATTCGCCTATTACCAACGCGCCCACAATCGAAATTGCGTGTCCTACATTTTGAGGCATACGAAGCCCTGCTTCACGTACGATTTCATATACAAGATGTATAAACAGAGCCTCAATCATTATGGGCAGGGGAGTTCGGCTTTCCTGTCCAGTTATGCCGAAAATCATTGTTTCGGGAATTATCTCCTGATGAAATGTGCAGACAGCCACATAAAATCCCGGTAAAAATACGCTGAATACGAAAGAGACCATTTTGAGAATACGGATAAATGTAGCGTAGTACGGTCTTTTAAGGTAATCGTCAAGAGAATGGAAATGCTCAATGAAAAGATACGGCACAATTATGGCGTTGGGTGTGCCGTCAATAATTATGCAGATTTTACCCTCTGCCATTTTGGCGGTGAACACATCAGGGCGTTCAGTGAATCCCACACCGCTGAAAATAGACGGGTGGTCTGAATCAAGAAACGGCTGAAGATAGCCTGCGCCCAGCGCTGTGTCAAGGGTTGAGCTTTCTAACCTTTTAATAACATTTTCAAGCATTTTCTGATTAACCCGGTCAGACATATAGCATACGCAGGCACGTGTCTTGCTTGTTGTGCCCACTTCTACTGTCTTAATTTTGAAAACAGGACTTCGCACACGGCGACGAACCATCGCAACATTATCCTTGAAGCTTTCAACAAAGCCTTCTCGTGAGCCTCGCTCCTGCATTTCGGCATTCGGTTCCTCGGGACTTCGCTTCGGGAAATTCTGCACACCGAACAGCACTGTGGAATAACATCCCTCGGCGAACATAACAAGGTTACCAGAAATCAGCTCGGTAACAGCCGTATCCATATCGTTCGTAATGGATTTATCAATACTTGCAGAAACTCGGTCAGCGGCGGAAAAAATCACTTTATCCTCTTTATCCTCGCTGAAATCTGCATTTATAATAGGCTTCATAATCTGCTCGGTTATAAGCAGATTGTCGCACATACCGTCAATCATAATAAAGACGAAATCTTTGTCGCCGACCGTACAGTTTCGGTATTTTACATCAAAGCTGTCGCCCAACTGTTGTTTGAAATAAGCTACATTTTTTTGTAAAGACGGAGATACCTTTACAGGCGGCTGATTTGAATTTTTATTATTTTCAAAGGTTATTTCATCAACTTTTCGCTGAAACCAATTTTTTTTCATAATAATCGCCATGAGATACAGAATTAGCACAAAGAGCTATTTGAAAACAGCTTTTTATGCACGGTACCGTTCCTTTCATTTTATTTTTCATATTATCGTCTGAATTTAGAAATTCCCTAAAAATACCGTAATATTCTGTAATTTTTAGTAAATCATATTAAGGAAATCGGATTTTTACCGAAAGAAAAAAATTTTTGCAATACTGCCTATTAAAATTTAAGGTGATTTTATGTTTGTAACTTTAATCAGAACCATAGTTCTCTATTTTCTTGCCATTGCCGCTGTTCGTGTTATGGGCAAAAGACAAATCGGAGAGCTTCAGCCCTCCGATTTAGTAATTACTCTGCTCATTTCGCAAATTATTTCAATTCCCATTCAAGATACGGATATACCTTTAGTTAATACTATTATTCCTGTATTTATACTTGTGGGATTTGAAATTATCATATCGGTTTTCAATTTGAAAAGCATTAAATTCCGCACATTTATGCAGGGCAATCCCATAATTGTTATCAACGACGGTGTGCTTAATCAGGAGCTTCTTAAAAAACTGCGTTTTACGGTTGATGATTTGCTTGAAGCTTTAAGACAAAAGGATGTTTTTGACATTTCGCAGGTTCAGTATGCCATTGTTGAAACCAACGGACAGTTAAGCGTGCTGTTAAAGCCCGATTATGATACGGTTACACGGCAGGATATGGATTTTTCGCCCGAACCGCAGGGCTATAAATGTCCTGTTGTGATTGACGGTAAAATTGTAAGCCAAGATTTTACTGTATGCAATATGACAACCGAAAAGGTTCACCGAATTGCCAAAAAAGAAAAAATAAAAATTCAAGATATTATGCTGATGACCGTTGATGCGGCGGGAAATCATACCGTAATCAGAAAGGAGAAGCAATGAAACGAATAATTATTGCCGTGTGTGCAATAACTGCGGCATTTGCCATAGCATTTATAGGATATTTTTCTGTTGACCGTGCCTGCAAAAAGCTTGAAGTGAAGCTTGATGAGCTGTGCCAGCTTGCAAGGGCAGGGGACATTGATTCCGCTGTCACAAAATCTGAAAATGCGGTTGAGCTTTGGGAGGATGTTCACGATGTTATTGAAAGCTTTATCCGTCATGAAGAAACCGACAAGCTTGAAGAGCTTATAAAAAGTCTGCCGGTATATGCTCGGCAGAATAATATGGAGAGGCTTGAACAGCAAGCAGACTTAGCAATAGATGAACTGCATCATTTAATCCGTAACGAAAAACCGCTGATAAGTAATATTTTTTAGATTTTAGATTGAAGATAAAAAACTGCCGATTATTGAAAAATAACCGACAGTTTTGTTTTTTATTTAATTAGTTTTTCTACATCTGAAAGCTTAATACGCTTTGAAACAATAAAGGTTTTGCGTTTTTGCCTGCCCTTATCGGTATCATACTTACCATTTTCTTTTTCTTCGGGTGAAAAAATACCGTAAGACGAAGTGACAATTGTGCCGTCTGTAAGAACAACATTTCCGCAATAGCCTGTATCTGCATTTGCGCTGAGCGACGGCTCTTGCTGATGGTCAAGATATGTATGGGCAATTTTTATTCTGTACTGCCCCTCGGTGCCGTTTTTAAGGTCCTTATACGCGCCGACCCATGCAACCCAACCTTCGGAATACCAAGTTTTCATACCGCCGTCTTTCCGCATTTTTTTAACTGTTTCACGGTTTCGCTCAATTGAACGGAAGGTGATAAAAAGTCTGCCGTCATTGGTGTATTCTGCTTTGTGGCGTTCGCCGTTAAGCGAAACAGGGGCTTCAACGGGATTTGACCAGGTTTTGCCTTCGTCCTGTGAAAAGAAAAGCAAGCTTGTATTACGTTTTTTATTGCATCTGGTAATCAGGCAAAGCTCGTTACCCATACCGCACTCGGAACGCACGCACTCAACCTCGCAAATACCCGAATATTTTTCAATACTGCGATACTGCGAAAGATATGGTTCGGGCTTTGACCAACTGTAACCGCCGTTATCATCAAATGTAAGAATTGTTTTGTAATTTACAAATTTACTGTCGTGAAAAAGACCCATCCATTTGTCAGCAAACTCGCCGTTTTCTTTAAGGCGGGTGAGCGAAGCCATCGCAACAATGGGGATTAACGGCATTTCGCTGTCTTTATCCCAAAACCGCTTAAATTCCGACCATGTTTTGCCCTCGTCAAGAGAAACGGAGCTGTTAAATCCGCCGGGAGTTGACATATTGGGCCATTTTGAATTTGCAGAAATCAAAATCAGCTTTTCTTCGCCGTTTTTGAACTGCAAACGGTAAACCGTTGGAGTTTCAAGAGATTTTTCCCACGATACAGGCGGATTTTCAACGGATTTTTTATATGATTTTCCGCCGTCATCACTGATTTTTGATAATATTGCGCCTTTGCCGTGACCCTTTGGATAAAATGTGAGAATATCGCTGTTGTTGAGAAGTACCGAATCGGGATGACCCAAATATGCACTGCTGTCATCAACGGTAGTGTATTCAAAAAGATATTCAAGCTCTTTGGGTACATCTTTCGGCTTGACACTTAAATCAACAAGAGGAATTCTGTATTGCTCGGCTTGTTTTCGGAAAGGTTTTTTTAACAGCATAAGTTATTTGTTCCACTTCTTTAATCTGTTATATGCAAGCCAAGCCGCACCGAGCATACCTGCCTTATTGCGGAGCTGTGCCTTTTCAACGCGTACATGCTGGTAATTTTCTTCTATTTCAGCGTTGAGCTTTTCACGGATATGATTCACAAGCAAATCCTCCGACATAATTCCGCCGCCGAGAATAATAAGACTTGGGTTGAAAATATAGCAAAGACCGCGAAGACCGATTACAATTTCATTTTCCCATTTGTCAATTTCTTCAATAATAATAGGATTTTTAAGATTTTCTTCTTTAAAAATTTCTCTGCCGGACATAAATCTGCCCATACGCTCTGAAACTGAATTTGTGAAAACACGGCAGGCAGCATACGCTTCATAACAGCCGATTCTTCCGCAGGTGCAGGGTCTGCCGCCTGCGTGAGTTGCCATATGGCCGAATTCGCCTGCCGCAAATTTTGAACCGCGGTAAACATCTCCGTTCATATAAATACATCCGCCTACACCTGTGCCGTAGGTAAGACACAAAAATTCATCAACACCTCGGCCTGCGCCGAAATGCGCTTCGCCGATACCTGCGCAGTTTACATCGTTATCAACGGCAGCGGGTACGCCGTATTTCGTTTCAAAGGTCTCACGGATTTTTGAGCCGTCATAATTGGGAATATTTCCTACACCGCCGTTTACAACACCGTTTGCATCAATTTGACCTGCTGTTGAAACGCCGATTGCATCATACTGACCCTCATATTCGTCAAGCTTGGCTTCAAGTGCCGCCATAACCATATTGCCGGAATCGGCATAGGTATTTGTGGGTACTTCGCCGGAAAAGAGAATTTCAAAATTCTCATCTACCAAGCCGTATTTAATAGCTGTTCCGCCAACATCAAAAGCCATAATTTTCATAAATTTTATCTCCTCATTTTTTATTCATTTTTATTGCAGGGAAATTTTTACTGCGTTAATTGTCCGAAGCTTTGCTATCTGCGGTTTTATTTTCAACATAATAGCGAATAACAAGGCTCTTATCTTCACCGAATGTAATCAGCTTGTCATCATAAATTTCTGCTTTAAGATAGGTTAATCCTTCATATTCATATTCGTAACAGGTTGCCGATTTAGACTTGTTTTTCTCTAAACACCCTCGTACAGGAAGCGGATGGATTTCTTCGTTTGTACTCGGCAGGTTTTCAATAGGTGAAAAGGTTTTATCTTTATTATATGCGTCTATGGCATAAGAATAGTCATCGGCAATAATATAATCAATATATATATGGTTGTAACGGTAGAAAACCGACTCGACCGACACTAATACAGAGACTACCGCTGTAATTGCAAACAGAACAACAATTAAAATGATAAAGCTTTTTAACTCTTTTTTTATTTTTGAGTTATGCGGCAATTTAAACACCTCTGCCGTTAAATAAAACGGTTCACACAGCCATACAGCGTGAATAACATTATATATCACAAATTATATATTATTTTTTAATATATTACAATACAATATCCAGAAAAAATTACCGAAATATATTAACTGCGTCAATGTAATACTGAATATCAATTGTTGTATGTTTTGCATTAAAGATTTAATTGACAATCAATATGCTTTTGTTGTAATATTATGGTATGAAATTATGCCCTAAAAGGAGCTTGAAGGTATGACATTTAAAGAGAATTTTGAGTATTGGTGCAGCTTTGACGAAAACACCAAGGCAGAGCTTCTTGCAATCACTGATAACAAAGAGCTTGAAGACAGATTTTATAAGGAATTAGAGTTTGGCACAGGCGGACTTCGCGGAATTATGGGCGCAGGACCGAACCGAATGAACCGCTATACCGTTGCAAAAGCAACAAAGGGCTATGCCGATTATCTTATGAGCCGTTATAGCGGTGACATAAGCGTCGCTATCGCTTATGATTCAAGAAATAATTCAAGATATTTTTCTGAGGTTGCCGCAGGTGTTCTTGCCGCTAACGGAATTAAGGTTTATATATATGATGCTCTTATGCCCACTCCCGTGCTTTCGTTTACAGTAAGACAGCTGGGCTGTAACGGCGGTATTGTACTTACTGCAAGCCACAATCCGAAAGAGTATAACGGCTACAAAATCTATGACGAAAAAGGCTGTCAGTTAGTACCGCAGTTTGCAAGTCAGGTAATCGGCTTTGTAAATGCTGTAACCGATTTGAAATCGGTTGATGTTATGGATTTTGATAAGGGTGTTGAAAACGGTAAAATTACTGTAATCGGAGAAAAGGTTCTTGATGAATTTCTTGCCGAGGTTAAAAAGCAGTCGCTTTATGAAGAAGCTTCAGACCTTAAAATCGTTTATACCCCTCTTCACGGCACAGGCAATGTACCTGTTCGCAAAATTCTTAAAGGTATGAATGTTTCGGTTGTAAAATCACAGGAATTACCAGACGGCGATTTCAGCACTGTCCGTTCGCCCAATCCCGAAGAAAAAGACGCACTTACTCTCGGAATTGAGCAGGCAAAGGCAGAGGGCGCAGATATAGTTCTCGGCACAGATCCCGACTGCGACCGCGTGGGAACAGCCGTGCTTCACAACGGCGAATATGTACTCATTACAGGCAATCAGATGGGGGCGCTTCTTGTCGATTTTGTTCTTTCAATGAAAAAGAATGAACTCAACTCAAAATCAACCCTTGTTAAGACTATTGTTACAAGCGAATTGGGCGCAAATATTGCAAGAAACTACGGACTGCATGTTGTTGATACGCTCACAGGCTTTAAATATATAGGCGACCAAATCGGAAGATATGAAGTAAACGGCGACAGAGAATTTGTAATCGGCTATGAAGAATCCTACGGCTATCTTGTAGGAACTCACGCAAGAGATAAAGACGCTGTTGTTTCTTCAATGCTTATCTGTCAGCTTGCCGCTTATCATAAAAACCACGGCAGAACGCTTATAGACGCTTTGAACGAAATATATGCAAAATACGGATATTATCTTGACGCTCTTGATACATTCGTATTAAAAGGTAAAGACGGCGCTGAAAAAATTCAGAAATCAATGGCAAATATGCGTGAAAACGGCGAAAAGCTGTTTGAGGGTGTTGACAGTGTTATTGATTACTCAAAGGGTATCGGAGATTTGCCAAAAGAAAATGTGCTTAAATACACATTTACCGACGGCAGTTGGATGGCTGTACGTCCGTCCGGCACAGAGCCGAAGCTCAAGGTTTATTATTCGATGCGCAGCGAAATAAAAGAGCGGGCAAATGAAAAGCTTTTGAAGCTCCGCACAATTCTCAAGAAAGAAATTGAGGGTTAATTTATGGAAAATTATATCAACACAGTTATAAAGCCCAAATTGCAGGGCGACGGCGGCGAAATTGATTTTGTATCATACGATGACGGTATTCTTACCGTGCTTTTGCAGGGCGAATGCTCAAAATGCTTAATTGTTGAGCGTTGTCTTGTATGGATTGAAAGTGAAATTTTACGCGATATGGGAATATCGGTTAAAATTGTTGCTCAGAAGAAAAAGCCTTTCTTCTGGGATAAGGATTAAGGCGGTGTAATTTATGGCACATATTAAGGTTGTCAGAAGAAGTATGCGCCCCGAAGAATGGACAGATTTACGCTTCGGCTGGCTTAAAAGATACATATACGGTGAAAAATTTGAAATAACAACACTGCGTGTCCGTGACGCACGGCAAGTTTCAGAAATGCAGTATGAATATTATCCCGAGGGTTGGCGGGCGCTTCAAAAGGGCGATATGTATTTTACCCCTGACGGAACTGCATTTTTTGAGGCAGATGTGGTTATCCCCGAAAAATTAAAAGGGAAAGAGCTGTGGTTTTCACTTAAAACTGCGGCAGAGATTATTGTTAAGGTCAACGGTAAATATGTTGGCGGTGTTGACCCCAACCGTGACAGAATTTTATTAACTCCTTATCTTGACGGCGCAACGGTTCTCCATTTTGAAATGGAAGGCTATAACCGTTCAAAGCCCGATGACGAGCGTAATCCCGAATCACTTTCAGTCCGCGGATGCCGTCAGATTTTTGAGGGAGCTTATCTTGCAACAGTCAACCGTACTGTTCTTGATTTGGTTTATGACTTGGAGCTTTTGCTCGACATTGCAAAGAGCGATTTATTCAATGAGGACTACCGCAATTTCTTGAACCGTGAAATCAACAACGCTCTCAATCTCATTGATTTTGACGATTTGAAAAACGAAGATGTTGCGGCGGCAAAAAAATATGTTGACGATGTAATTTATGCCAATGACGATTACAAGGGCAACGGTGATGTAGCGCTTGTGGCGCATTCCCATCTTGATATTGCATATTATTGGCGCAGAATTCATTCTGTTCAAAAAAATTTAAGAACGATTCTTATTCAGCTTCGTTTAATGGACAGATACCCGGATTTCAAATATACCCATACTCAGGCATTTACCTATGAAATGCTGGAAAAGTATTATCCCGATGTGTTTGAAGAACTGAAAGAGAAGATTGCGAACGGTCAGTTTGAACCTGTAGGCGCAATGTATGTTGAACCTGACTGTAATATTCCCTGTGCTGAAAGCCTTATCCGTCAGTTTATGTACGGTCAGCATTATTTCCGTGAAAAGTTCGGCAAGACGGTTAAAAACTGTTGGTTGCCCGATGTTTTCGGTAATAGCTGGATTTTACCGCAGATACTAAAAAAGAGCGGTGTTGACTATTTTGTATCCAACAAAATGTCAACTTGGAACGACACCAACCGCTTCCCGCACAATAATTTTATCTGGAAAGGCATTGACGGCAGTGAGGTTTACGCCTGCGTACCGCCCACACACTTTATCACATGGAATATGCCTTCGCAAATTCAAGAGAATTGGGAAGCCTACCAAGATAAAAACCAAGGCGGACAAACAATGTCTATGTTCGGCTACGGCGACGGCGGCAGCGGTTGTACCGAAGAGATGATTGAGATTATGCACCGTTTTGATAAGCTTTCAATAATGCCCAAGACAGAGCATGTCGGCGGTCAGGAATTTCTTGAAAAGAACCTTAAAGACAATAAAAATCTTGCAAAGTGGGACGGCGAGCTTTATCTTGAAATGCACCGCGGCACATTTACCACAAAATCAAAGATGAAGCGTTACAACCGTCAGCTTGAATATAAGCTTCGTGAAGCTGAAATTGTTTCAACTCTCCGTTATTTAAAGGGAGCTGAATATCCTCACAATGAGATCAAGGATATTTATAAAAAGCTTCTTGTAAATCAGTTCCACGATATTCTTCCCGGCAGTCATATTGCACCTGTTTACCGTGACGCAATGGCTGATTATGAAGAAATAGACGCAAGACTTGATAAGCTTATCGGTACAGGTGAAAAATATTTCAATTCGCTTAATTTCCCACGCAAGCACCTCACATTTATTGAAGATGAAAACGGTAAGAGCGTGCGTTACGGTAAGCAGGGTAATTGGGTAATTCCAAATCTTGAACCTCTTTCATGCGGAGAAATTCCGTGGAGAACCTATGCAGGCGATTGGTGCGAAATCGGCAAAAAAATTGTTACTCCTTTCTATGAAATCGAGCTTGAATATGACGGCAGTATAAAAAGCCTTTATGACAAAGAACTTGACCGTGAATGGGTGAACGGAGAGTTCAACAAGCTTAAGCTTTATAAGGATAATCCCGGTGTTTATGACGCTTGGGACATTCTTCCTAATTACAAGGACAGAGAGGTTGAAGTCAAAATTATTTCGCCTCTTAAAACAATCGAAAAGAATTCAGAGGTTGCTTCTTTTGAATGTGTACTCGGCACAGAAAAGAGCACTTGGAAAAGAATTATCCGCGTGTTCCGTCAGTCAAGAGGTATCGAAGTCGAAAATATTGTTGATTGGAACGAATGCCATGTTCTTGCAAAGGCACAGTTTGACTGTAATGTGCTTACAAGAAAAGCAGTTTGTGATACAAGCGCAGGCTTTGTTGAGCGTGAAACCCACCGCAATACCACATGGCAGCAGGCACGCTTTGAAGTATGCCATCATAAGTGGGTCGATATGGCAGAAACCGACGGCGGTATAGCGCTTATTAATGATTCAAAATACGGTGTGGGACTTCTTGAAAACTCAATGAGCCTCAGCCTTCTCCGCGCAACAGTTCGTCCCGATGTCACCAGCGACCGCGGACATCACGAATTTGCTTATATGATTTATCCTCATGCTGATGATTTTGTTAAAGCAGAAGTCAATAATATTGCTTATGAATACAATGTTCCTCTCGGTAAAGCAGATTTGACCTGCGAAAACTCATTCGGCGAACTTTATATGCAGACTATGAAAATGAGCGAGCAGGGCAATATGATTGTTATTCGCCTTTCAGAACAAAACGGCAGACGGGGTAAAATTAAGCTCGGCGGTAAGGTTAAGCTTCTCAATTTCCTTGAAGATGTAATTGACGAAACCGACACCGTTGAATATAAACCCTTTGAAATTATCACAATCGGTATAGAAACCTAAAGCACAGGCAAGGGGGAATGCTCCCTGCATTGTCAGTATGGAGAGATTGGTTTTGAGTAAAAAGAAAAAAATAATTGCATCTGTTATTGCAATAGTTCTTGCATTGGCATTGGTATATGCCGTTGTTATTGAGCCGAGAATTCCGCCGAAGGTAGTTTCGCTTTCAGCGGAAGGCTTGCCGACAGAGGCTGTAAATATTATTGCCCACCGTGGTTTTTCAGCGGTGGCTCCCGAAAATACAGGAGCTGCATTTATCGAAGCAGGCAAGGCGAATTTCTTTGCCGCCGAGTGTGACATTCAGCTGAGCAAGGATAATGTGTGGGTTGTCAATCATAATGAGAGTATTGACAAAATGACAAACGGCAAAGGGAAAATCCGTGAACTGACTTATAAAGAGATTGCATCATATTCTGTTGATAACGGTTATCATCGAGAAGACTATGACGTTCAAAAGCTGATAACTCTTGACGAATATCTTGAAATTTGCAATCAATATGAAATAATACCGCAAATTGAGATTAAAAAAGATAATTATGAGTGTCTTGACACTGTGCTTTCAGCCCTTGATAAATACGGGATGAGGGAGTCGGCTATAATCATTTCGTTTGACGGCATTATTTTAGAGAAGCTTCGCAATCTTGACGAAAATGTTCAGCTTTGGTATCTTACCAATAAAATTGAAGATAAAACTATAAGATTGGCAGTTCTCAATAACTATACTATTGCATTTAACTGTAAAAAGTACAATGAAGAAATGCTTAAAAAGGCGCAAGAGCAAAACCTCAACCTTGCGGCATGGACAGTTGACAGCATCAAAACATATGAAAAACTCTATGATTTAGGAATTCGCAATTTCACAACGAACTGCCTTACATATTAAAACAAGAAGACCGAACAGAAAAATATCTGCTCGGTCTTTATTTATATTGCATAATCTGTCGGATTGTGTTACAATGCTAAACGGAATAAGGTGAGCCTAAACGGTAGGCGGTTAGCCCTTTGATTCATCAGAGGGCATTTGCCCTCTTAACAAGATAAGGGGGTGATGCTAATGGAGTATTTAGCTTTTGTAGTTATTATTCTGATTGTAGCCACAGGTTACATAATAAGCATAAAAAAATAACCGCCCAAGCTACCAACTTAACGGTTATTTTTAACTAATATTGGGGCTAACCGTCTATCGGCTTGCCTTGTTTCACTTATATTTTAACACATTATAACGATTTGTCAAGCGTTTCAAAATGCTTGGCTTTTTATTTTATATCATTTATATCATACGGTGTTCGCTGATAAACAAAGTAATTAAGCCAATTTTGGAACAGCAGACTTCCTGCGCCGCGCCAAGTAAGCGGAGGTGTAAGTCGGGTATCGTTGTTTGGAAAATAGTTGTACGGAAGCTTAATATCCATTCCCTTATGTAAATCTCTGAAATATTCACGGGCGAGCGTGTCGCTGTCATATTCAGAGTGACCTGTGCAATAAAAATTACGGCAAGCCATATCGGCAACAAGATGAACTCCCGAAATATCTGAATAAGAGAGAATTTGCAAATCTTTAACAAGCGCAATATCCTCTTTTTTGGTTTCTGTGTGTCTTGAATGAGGAACATAGAATATATCGCTGAATCCGCGAAGCAGGGGGTGATACATATCAAGGGGCTTGTGGGGAAAAATACCGAACATTTTCTCTGTCAATTGATATTTCGGAATACCGTAATGATAGTAAAGCGCCGCCTGCGCACCCCAACAGATATGGAATGATGAGTAAACATTGCTTTTTGCCCATTCAAAAATTCTGCAAAGCTCTTCCCAATAGTCAACATCTTCAAAAGGCAGCATTTCAACGGGAGCGCCCGTAACGATCATACCGTCGAATTTTTTATCTTTAACATCGTCAAAGGTCTTGTAAAACTTCAGCATATGCTCTTTAGATGTGTTTTTACTTTCATGAGTTGCAACCTGCAAAAGCTCAATTTCAACTTGAAGCGGAGAATTACTCAAAAGTCTTAAAATTTGAGTTTCGGTTTCAACCTTTGTAGGCATAAGATTTAAAAGAATAATTTTAAGTGGACGAATATTCTGAACAGCCGCTCTTTGCTCTGTCATCACGAAAATATTTTCAAGCTCAAGATTATGCCTTGCAGGCAGTTGGTTGTCAATTTTAATCGGCACAGCGTATCACGTCCTCAATTTTATTAAATAGAAAAGTTTAAAAAATAACCTGAATAATCATTTTACCATATATATTTGCTTTTTGCAAATGTTCAGTGCGTTTTTTCAATAAAAAATAGGCAAGCAGAAAGCAATTATCTGTATGTCAATATAATATTTTCACATATTTTTAATTTTTTTGTCAAAAAAATCGATATTTTTGCATTTTTATTGATTTTTACAGTAAATTATGGGTAAATTTAATTACAGAAATTCTTAATATACTAACCGTAACGGAAAGGAATGATTTTTTTGATTTTAGCTATAATCGTACTGTTGTCAGTTGGAATAATATATTCTGCAGGTATTATTTTTAATAAAAGCAGTGGTAGCTTCACAGCATTTGAGAAACAAACAACCGCTGAAAAAGTATATTCGATAATAGTGTTGGTTGTTATGCTTGCAGGCTGCGGTGCGTTGGGACTTATGGGTGCAGGCGAGGTTATGCCTATAATTCTTGTTCCGTTTTTACTGTTCTTTTTTGTATGTATATATACTGCCAAAGAGGACCGAGCAAAGCAGTATAGCCTTTTAGAAGAAATGAATGAAAAGCTTAAAGAAATGGAAAAGGAGCTTGCAAATCTAAAGGGAGCAAATGAAATAAAAAGCAGTGAACCCGCTTATGATATGAATACTGAAGAAGAAAACAGTAACTCAGACCAAATTTAAAATTAAAAACATTTATACATAAAAACCGCTCTGCGCTGAAATGCCGAGCGGTTTTTGTTATGTTCAAAGTATTTCTGCAAGAATGCTGTTAGACAGCAAAAATCCCTTTTTGGTAAGACGGAGCGTTTCGCCGTTGTATTCCATAAGCGAATGTTTAATGAATTTTTCGGATTTTTCTTTTATTGTCTGCGGAATTTCAAATCCGAATCTTTCTTTTACAAGGGTGTTTTTCAGACCTTCAGTCAAACGCAGAGCAAGCATAGCGTATTCAGTAAAATCTCCGCCTGTACAGTCTTGAATAGGCGGGCAGTCGCTCAAAAACGCGCTGAAATCACGGTCAAAATAAAACCGCTTGCCGTTTATAAATGAGTGTGCAGACGGACCTAAACCCAAATATTCTTCGCAGTGCCAATATTTGAGATTGTGTCGGCTCTCAAAGCCTTTTTTCGCGAAGTTTGAAATCTCATATTGCATTATGCCGTTAGTTTCAAGAATCCCGCACATTTGCAGATATAAATCCGCCGTCAAATCATCGTCAGGAAAATTATATTTGCTTTGATTTTTATAAAAATGCGTATTTTCTTCAAGCTTTAATATGTAAGCGCTTATATGAGGTATACCCAGCGATATGCAGAAATCGAGAGTTTCGTTTAAGCTTTTTTCAGTTTGATTTGGTATGCCCAGCATAACATCAAGAGTAATGTTTTTAAATCCGCATTTTTGAGCCGTTTTAACAGATGTTTCAACTTGATGTTTGTCACTTAGCCTGCCGAGAATTCGTCTTTCGCTGTCAACAGCGGATTGAACTCCCATTGAAATTCTGTTTACACCGCAAGCGTACAGAATTTTGAAAAAATCTTCGGTAAGTCCGTGAGGATTGCACTCAACAGTGATTTCGGCACTATTCGTTAAAAATCCCGAATTGCAAGTATTTACAAGGCTTTCAAGCCTTTTTGCGCCTAAAGCCGACGGTGTTCCGCCGCCTATGTAAAGCGTATCAGCTTTACACTTTGATTTTAACTGTAAAGCTGAAACACTTGACAGGATTTTTTTCTGTAAAACGGCTGTGTATTCGTCTTTTTCTTCATCTTTTCCCGAAAATGAATAAAAATCGCAGTAGGGACATTTTGAACGGCAAAAAGGTATGTGCAAATAAAGTCCGATATTTTTCATATATATTATTCGTCGTCAAGCTTAAGCACAGCCATAAATGCCTCTTGCGGAACTTCGACAGTACCGAAATGACGCATACGCTTTTTACCCTCTTTTTGCTTTTCAAGCAATTTCTTTTTTCGGGTAATATCACCGCCGTAGCACTTGGCAAGAACATCTTTTCGCATCGCCTTAACTGTTTCACGGGCAATAACTTTGCCGCCGATTGCCATTTGAATAGGAATTTCAAACATCTGACGGGGAATATTATCCTTTAATTTTTCGGCAATTCTGCGAGCCTTGGCATATGCCTTTTCACTGTGAATCATAAATGAAAGCGCGTCAATAATGTCGCCGTTTAAAAGTACATCAAGCTTGATTATGCTTGAACGCTGATAATCGCTCATTTCATAGTCAAATGAGGCATATCCTCGTGTGCGTGATTTCAGCACATCAAAGAAATCGTAAATAATTTCGTTAAGGGGCAGAATATAGTGCAAATCAACACGGTCAGAGGCAAGGTGAGTGGTGTTCACATAAACACCGCGTCTGTCCTGACACAAATTCATAATTGAACCTATATATTCGGGCGGAGCATAAATGTGAGCTTCAACCGTAGGCTCTTCGCAGTAGTCAATAACCGCAGGGTCGGGATAATGGCTTGGGTTATCAATCTCAATAACCTCGCCGTTTGTAAGATGAACCTTGTAAATAACGCTTGGAATTGTGGTAACAAGATCAAGATTGTATTCACGCTCAAGTCTCTCTTGAATTATTTCAAGGTGTAAAAGTCCTAAAAATCCGCAGCGGAAGCCGAAGCCCAAAGCACCGGAGGTTTCGGGTTCAAATGACAGCGCGGCATCGTTTAACTGCAATTTTTCAAGTGCTTCGCGAAGATTTTCATAGTCAGCGCCGTCAGCAGGGTAAACACCGCAGAAAACCATTGGGTTTACCTTTCGGTATCCTGCCAAAGCTTCGCTTGCCGGATTTTCAGCGGTTGTAACAGTATCGCCGACACGCGCGTCGCTTACGGTTTTGATTGACGCGGTAATATATCCAACCTCGCCCGATGACAGTTCCTTTGCAGGCTCCATAGATGTAGGACGCATATATCCGACCTCAACAACATTAAATTCAGCGCCAGTTGCCATCATTCGCATTGTGTCGCCCGGCTTGATTTTGCCGTCAACAATACGCACATAAACAATAACACCCTTGTAGCTGTCATAAACTGAATCAAAAACAAGCGCACGCAGGGGCTTATCGTCATTATTTTCGGGCGGAGGAACAAGCAAAACGATATTTTCAAGAACCTCGCCTACATTTTGGCCTGTTTTTGCTGAAACTCTCGGAGCTTCGTCGCAGGGTATGCCTATTACCTCTTCAACCTCGTTTGCAACACGGTCGGGGTCTGCGGCGGGCAGGTCTATTTTGTTGATTACAGGCACTAATTCAAGGTCGTGGTCAAGGGCAAGATATGTATTTGCAAGGGTCTGCGCCTCAACGCCTTGAGAAGCGTCAATGATAAGCACCGCGCCCTCACAAGCAGCAAGAGAGCGTGAAACCTCATAGTTAAAGTCCACGTGACCCGGGGTGTCAATTAAGTTAAGCTCATAGGTTTCGCCGTTTTGCGCCTTATAATCAAGTTTTACTGCGTGAGCCTTAATTGTAATTCCGCGCTCACGCTCTAAATCCATATTGTCCAAAAGCTGATCGGTCATATCGCGCTTTGCAACAGTTTCGGTAAGCTCCAAAAGTCTGTCTGCAAGCGTGGATTTGCCGTGGTCAATATGAGCGATAATTGAAAAATTTCTTATGTTTTCTTTTTTAGCCATAATTACCTCTTATAAAAGATTGTATTAGATATTTTTAAAGCCGTTTCCGAGAATTTGCTTTGACTGCGTAACAATGAAAAAAGCATTTTCATCAGCGGCTTTTATTTTTTTAATAAATTTTTGAGTCTGATTATCATAGCAGGCGCAAAGCAGAACGTTTTTGTTTTCACTCGAATATCCGCCCTGACCTTTAAGCACCGTTACACCGCGGTCAAAGTCGCTGATAATCATTCGGCGGATTTTTTCGCTTTCTTGAGTGATTATCAAAATCATAGCCCCTCGGCTTACTCCGTATATGATATAATCCAGCACCTGTGTGCTGACAAATATTACAACCGCCGCATAGAGCATCGACTCAAAATTACCGTATATAAGTCCGCCGAGTATCACAATTACCGCGTCAAAAAGCAGAATTGACCGCCCGATTGATATTTGAGGACTTTTAATCTGTATCAGTTTTGCAATAATATCAACACCGCCCGTTGTGGCATTTCGGATAAATATTATGCCCAACGATACTCCTGTAATTGCTCCGCCGAAAAGAGAAGAAAGCAGTAAATCGTTGCTGTATACAGGCAAAACAGTACCAACATCAATAAATACCGAGGTGATAAGCGTTGCCCAAACCGTTCGCAGAACAAACCGCACGCCGAGCTTTTTGTAGGCTATTATAAAGACGGGAATATTCATTATAAAAATAACAGTGCCTATGGGTAAATCGAAAAGAAAATTTAATATCGTCGCAATTCCTGTAAATCCGCCGTTTAAAATATTGTTACGTGATAAAAAACAGTTTATTGCAACCGAATATAAAATTCCGCCCAATATAAAAATCAGTGTATCCGCTAAAAATTCCTTAATTTTATGTGGTGGTATTTTCACCTGCGTCATCTCCGAGAACATTGATGACTTCATTAAGCAAAAACGTAAGACGGTCTTTTTCGTCAGTTAAATATAAATATCCTATAAGCGCCTCAAAGCCTGTTGCATAATGATAGTCACATCCGCTTTGGTTCTTCGGCGTGTGCGAGGTGTGGGCATTTCTGCCGCGCTTGAATACATCGGTTTCTTTTTCGGTCAGCAGGGGCAAAATTTTTCTCATTGCCGCCGCCTGCGCCGAAGCCTTAACCGATTGAACCGAAAGCCTATGTAACTCGCCGACAGGTCTGTTGGCACTGCACACTAACATTTCACGGACAAACAGCGAAAAAACTGCATCGCCTGTAAATGCAAGCGTCAGCGGACTTAAAGCGTCCGCTTTAATATCTTTACCGTATAATCTCATATATCAAATCTATCTCCAATATTACGGAACATAATCAAATTCAAGGTCATAAATACTTACTGTATCGCCCTCGCAAATTCCTTTTTCAATAAGAGCGTCAATAATGCCTCTTTGCTGAAGAACACGCTGAAAATATTGCAGAGATTCGTAATCGTCAAGATCTGTTTTGCATAAAATTCTGTAAAGCCAGTCAGCCTCAACAATATAAACACCGTCTTCAACAGTAACCGTAAAGCCGTTGCCTGACTGCTTTGCAATAAATTCAACAGGAATTTCTTCGCTTTCAAATCGCTTGACAGGTGGGAGTGCAGAAAGCATTCTCGCCACTGCGTTGATAACCTCTTTTGTGCCGTGCTTTATTGGCGCTACCATTTCATAGTATTCGTAGCCCTTGCCCTCAATATACTCCTTAAAGCGCGCAAGCTGCTCATCGTCTGCAAGGTCAATTTTATTGCCGACTACAATTTGCGGACACTTTGAAAGCTCCGGATTGAATTTTTCAAGCTCTGCGTTGATAGCCTCAAAATCATCAATAGGGTCTCTTCCCTCACTGCCTGCAACATCAACAATATGCACAAGCATTCTGCATCTTTCTACGTGACGCAAAAATTCGTGGCCTAAGCCTACGCCGTCAGCAGCGCCTTCAATAAGACCCGGAATATCAGCCATTACAAAGCTTTGCTCGGGACCCATTGAAACAACGCCTAAAACAGGAATAATAGTTGTGAAGTGATAATCGCCGACAAGGGGCTTTGCTTGGCTCACAACTGAAATAAATGAAGATTTGCCCACATTGGGAAATCCCAAAAGACCCACATCGGCAATAAGCTTTAATTCAAGACTTACTTCCCAGCTTTCGCCGGGAGCGCCTGCTTTTGCAAATCTCGGAGTTTGGCGAGTGGATGTGGCAAAATGAGAGTTGCCCCAACCGCCGTTACCGCCTTTTGCGCCTATAAATTCATCGTCCGTGGACATATCCGCCATAATAATTCCGCTTTCAACCTCACGGATAACAGTGCCTCTCGGAACTTTAATTATTAAATCTTTTCCCTTTTTACCGCTCCGTCTGCCGCCACTGCCGTCAGCGCCGTTTTCAGCCTTGTATTTTCTCTTGTAACGGAAATCCGCAAGAGTAGAAAGATTGTCGTCTACCTTAAACACAATGTTCCCGCCACGGCCGCCGTCACCGCCGTCAGGACCGCCCGAAGCTATATATTTTTCTCTGTGAAAAGCTACAGCGCCGTTACCGCCGTCGCCCGCCTTGATTTTTATTTTTGCAATATCAACAAACATATTTTTACCTCAAATGAAATATATAATATGGTATACCCAAACATTATCCATTATATTTTACACTACTTTTATAAAATAATAAATAGGTAAATGAATATTTTTTAATATTCAAAATTATTTATTTTGGTGTAAAAAAATATTTTTTGCTTATTTTATATAAAAATTCATATATATTGTTGCAGTTTGGATTGACATACACAATATATTGTGATATTATTAGTCTGAAATAGAAATGAATACTAAAGCCGAACAATTTATGTCCGCAAAAACGGACTGAAAATATTAAAAAATACGAACATTTGTATTGACTTTTGTGAAAAAGAGTTTATAATATGACTTGTAAAGAACATTTGTTCAAATTTTGTTCGGTATTACCAAAATTCATTAAAACTTATTTCGGGGGTAGATTTTTATGTCAGCAACATTTGCAATCACAACTTTAATAGAATTAGCAGTTTCATGTCTTTTGATTTTCGGATTTATGCACGAAGAAAAGGTTATCGCCTTTGAGCAGTCGGTTAAAAGAATTGTAGTGGGCAATATCCGCCGTGCCATCCGTATCAGAAATCATAAAAAATCAGTAGCGCGCAGCGAGCATCTTCATTTGCACACAGCTTCTAATACTGTTCGCGCAACCAATTCAACAGTAGCTTAATTTTAATTTTTCTTCTATATCTTTTTTAAACGAAAAAGCATCTGAACCTTGATAGGTTCGGATGCTTTTTCTGCTTTATTGGTTATTATTATCGTATTAGTCAGCTGTATATTCTCTGACTCTTAACGGAATATCAATCTCTTCGCAAAGCTTTTTGCAGGCTTCAATATCTTCTTCGCTGATTACATCAACAACAGTGAGCTTTGTGGGAATACCGTATTCCTTACATTCCTTTGCAAATTTAAGCATTGCGTCAAATGCCTTTTCGCCGAAAGAGGGTTGGGTGATTTCGTTGTATTTTTCAGCCGTTGGAGCATTAAGACTTATTGAAACGCTGTCAATAAGTTTGCAAATCTCTTTTGCAGTTTCACGCTTGTTAATAAGGTCGGAAAGCCCGTTTGTGTTAAGACGGATTTTAATTCCTTGTTCTCTTAAGTACTTTGCAGTTTCCAAAAGTCCGTTAAGGTTGCAGGTAGGTTCGCCGTATCCGCAGAATACCACGCTTTTTTCATAATTTGTAAAGTCAAATTCATCAATTGCGGTTTTAATTTCTTCATTGGTGGGGTTATGCTTGTCAAACCACAGGGTTTTAGCTTCGCCGACAGAATCGCCGTTGTTGCGGATACAGAATTTGCATCTGCAAGGGCAAGCGTTTGTAATGTTGAGATATACTTGATTTTCAAATGTATAAACTATGTCAGCCATTGTTTACTCTCCTCTTAAAATTCAATTTATCAAGTGCCGCAGCACATAAGTAATAGATTATTGCACCGCCGACAGCCTGTATACAACTGCCCAATATTGAAAGCGTTGCCGATTCAACCGAATAAAGAATACTTTCAGCTATAAAATATCCTGCAACGGTTACAATTCCCGACGGTATTGTCATAAAAGCGGTTTTCTGATTCAAAAGCTTATTTGATTTTTTGCTTGCCAATGCAAAGGGCAGGGCGGTGAGAGCTTTGATAATCGCAGTGGGTATTGCCCAAATCGCATAGCCCGCAAGCAAATCGGCACAGGCACCGCCCAAAGCCGTCGCTAAAAGTGCGTAAGGAAGAGGTAATGCGCAGGCGGCAAGATAAATCATACTGTCACCGATATGTATATATCCCTCGCCCATACCTGTTGAGATTTTTATTTGCGTTGCGAGCATAATTACCGCCGCAAAAACTGCCGTATAAGCAATGTTCAATACTGATTTTCTATTTTGCATTTATAAGCATCTCCAATGCTGAAAAGAAGTTTACGCCGTCAGGCTCATAAGCTTTATCAGAGGGCGTGTTTTTTATGGATTTCTCAATGAAATCCGATGCAAGCCTTACTGCGTCTTGAACAGATTTTCCGTTTACAACAGCACCGCAGACAATGCTTGAAAAAATATCGCCCGTACCTGAAAAGCTGCCGCCTAAAAGCTGTGATTTTATAAAGTCTGTGCCATTTTTATCAACAATAATATTTAAAATTTCGTCTTGCTTTTTAATTCCTGTAACAATAACGGTTTTCAGCTTATCAGAAAGCAGAGAATGAGCAAGCTTTGAAATTTCATCAATATTATTTTCTTTGCTTATTTTTTCGTAATCAGCACCGCAAAGAATACACAGCTCGGTAAGATTAGGCGAGACTATATTCGCTTTTTTTGCGAGCTGTTTTATCCTTTCACAAAGCTGTTCGTCATAGGTGTCATAAAGCATACCGTCGTCAGCCATTACAGGATCGACAAATATAATTGTATTATCATCGGCAAACTCTTCGATAAAATTGCTTATGATTTCAACCTGCTTTTTGCTTGCCAAATATCCTGTGAGAATACCGTTAAATTCAGCACCTATTTTTTCCCATTCCGCAATATATGAAGCCATATTTTCAGTATAATCGGTACAATAAAACGATCTGTAACCCGTTTGATTTGAAAGTATTGCGGTGGGCAGGGGGCAGGCTTCAATTCCGAGAGTTGAAATCACAGGCAGAGCCACAGAAAGAGAGCATTTTCCAAAACCGGAAAGATCGTTTATAACTGCAATTTTTTTCATATAGCTCACCTCTTGCAATCTATGGTTTACGAATGTATAATATAACAAAAGTGTCTTTAATAAAATATACAAAATTTAGAATTTTTAAGGGGACAGTTTAAATATGAAAAGCCGAAAACTGTATATGCAAATTTACGATTATTATAAAAATCTTATTGAAAGCGGAAAAATACCCGAGGGCGAGAGGCTGCCATCAATCCGCCGTTGCGCAGAAGAGCGGAGTGTGAGTAAAACTACCGTTGAGCAGGCTTATCTCTGCCTTTGCGACGATGGCTATATTCTGCCGAAAAGTCAAAGCGGATATTATGTTTCAAAGCGTGTAGGATTAACCAAAAAGCAGGAAATACCTCTGGGCAGTCAGACACCGCAAAACGAAATAATTTATGATTTTTCTTCGGCAGGCATTGACGAAGAGGTTTTCGATATGAATATATGGCGAAGATATGTAAAAAGTGCCTTGCGTCAGACAGAACGGCTTCTTTTTTACGGCGAACCGCAGGGGGAGCTTGACCTGCGGCGTGAAATTGCCGCATATGCCCGTGAAACCCGAAACTGCGTGTGCAGTGAAGAAAATATTATAATCGGCGCAGGTGTGCAGACGCTGCTCCATATTCTCTGTCCCATATTGAAAACAAAAAAATCCGTATGCTTTGACGATTTGTCCTATAAGCAGGGTATTGCGGTTTTCCGTGATTACGGCTTTTCTGTTACCGATAACCGTGAAAAGGAGAATGTGCTGTATGTTTCGCCTTCGTATTCAACCCGTTGGGGCGATACTATGAGCGTTACCGACCGTTTTAAGCTTGTAGAGTTCGCAAGGCAAAACGGCAAGCTGATAATTGAAGATGACTATGGCAGTGAGTTTCGGTATTTCAACCGTCCTACTCCCTCACTTCAAGGTCTTGACGGCGGTGAGAATGCGGTGTATCTCGGTACTTTCTCGAAGCTTTTGCTTCCGTCAATCCGTATCAGTTTTATGATTTTGCCCACAGGACTTTTAGACGAATACAAAAGAAAAAGCCAGCTCTATAACCAAACGGTTTCAAAAGCCGACCAAATAGCTCTTTGCAGTTTTATACGCGACGGACATCTGTATTCACAAATAAGAAAATCAAGAAAATTATATGCGCAAAAATCAAAAATTCTTGCAGATTTGATACTTGAAAAGTTCGGCGGAAAAGCAGAAATTATTAAAACAAATTCTCCGCTTTATGTTCGTTGCAGATTTTATGTGGGTTTATCAACCGATGAATTTACAAAAAAAGCATATGAAAACGGAATAAAGCTGATTTCCGCCGAAGAAAATTCAGATTGTGCCGATGTGGCTTTTGCCGTGTCAAGCGTTGGAACTTTGAATCTTTTGGAAGCTGTAAATTGCCTTCAAAAGTGTGTAAATTTAAGCTAACATATAAAAATAGGGTTTTACTGCCCGAATTTCCATTAGAATATCAATTTTTACAGCAAAAAAATCAAAAATTTTGATAGACATTTCGGAACAAGTCTGTTATAATCTTAACATATGCTGTTATGTCGAAAATCAGTGAATTTACTGTGTTATTTTTCGGCACAGTATCAATATTATATTTAAGGGCAGTTAATTCTGCCATACATTTAAAAAGGAGGAAACCCACAAATGCTCAAAAAAATCAGTTCCATTCCATTCAAGGGAACACCGGAGCAGGAAGCACAGCTTAAAGCTGTAATTGAAGCAAATAAGGACGATAAAAGCAGACTTATGCATGTTATGCAGGAAGCGCAGTCTATTTACGGTTATCTGCCTTATGAGGTTCAGGTAATGATTGCGGAGGGTATGGATGTTTCACTTGAGAAGGTTTACGGCGTATCAACTTTCTACGCGCAGTTTGCACTTTCTCCCAAAGGTGAATACAATGTTTCTGTCTGCCTTGGCACAGCTTGCTATGTTAAGGGTGCGCAGGAGCTTCTTGACAAGCTTACCGAAACACTCGGTATCGGTCCCGACGAATGTACTGCTGACGGTAAATTCTCACTTGAAGCTTGCCGTTGCATCGGTGCTTGCGGACTTGCTCCCGTTCTCACGGTTAATGATGAGGTTTACGGAAAGCTCACAGGTAACGACATTCCCGGAATTATCGCAAAATATACGGCATAATGAGAGAACTTTCTCTTAATATTCTTGATGTTGCCCAGAACTCAATTACGGCAGGGGCTTCTTTAATAACCATTGAAGTTGCAGAAAATACATCAACGAAAACATTGCTTATCGGTATTTACGATAACGGCAAGGGTATGAGCGAGGAACAGGTCAAAAGTGTAATCGACCCGTTTTTCACAACACGAACCACCCGAAAGGTTGGTATGGGTATTCCGCTTTTTAAAATGGCGGCAGAACAAACCGGCGGAGATTTGCAAATCAAATCAAAATTGGGTGTGGGTACAGAGGTGCGCGCAGCTTTTAAAACCGACAGTGTTGATTTTACCCCTCTCGGCGATGTGGCTTCAACAGTGCAAATGCTTATTTCAATGAATACAGACCGCGATTTTATTTACCGCAGGTCGGTAAACGGTAAAGAATTCACCATTGATACTCGTGAAATTAAAGAAATTCTGGGAGATGTGCCTCTTGATGCTTATGAGGTGTCACAGTGGCTTAAAAGTTTTATTGAAGATAACACAAACGAATTATACGGAGGTGCGTAAGTATGAAATCTCTTGAAGAGCTTATGGCTATAAGAGAAGCAACAAAGCAGAGAATGACAGTTCGTGAGGATACAGGCGACGACGCAATCAGAGTCGTTGTAGGTATGGCAACCTGCGGTATCGCAGCAGGCGCTCGTCCTGTTCTCAACGCATTTGTTGAAGAAATCGCAAAAAGAAATCTTAAAGGCGTTCAAGTTGTTCAGACAGGCTGTATCGGTATGTGCCAATATGAGCCAATCGTTGAAATTGTTCAGCCGGGCAAAGAAAAAGTAACATATGTTAAAATGACAGCTGACAAAGTAGCAAAGGTAGTTAATGACCATATCGTTAACGGCAATCCTGTTGCAGAGTACACAGTCAGCACACTTAAATAAGGAGGAAACATAATGTATCGTTCACATGTGCTTGTTTGCGGCGGTACCGGTTGTACTTCTTCAAACAGTCATGCAATCATTGAGGCGCTTGAAACTCAGATTGCTGAAAAAGGCCTCAGCGAAGAAATCAAAGTAATCAGAACAGGTTGTTTCGGTCTTTGCGCACTCGGCCCAATTATGATTGTTTATCCTGAAGGATGCTTCTATTCACAGGTTAAGGTTGAAGATGTTCCCGAAATCGTTGAAGAGCATCTTCTTAAGGGCAGAATTGTTACCCGTCTTCTCTATGATGAAACAGTAACAGCAGACGAGGTTAAGTCACTTAATGACACAACATTCTATTCGAAACAGCACCGTGTTGCTCTTCGTAACTGCGGTGTTATTGACCCCGAAAATATTGATGAGTACATAGCTTATGACGGTTATCAAGCTCTTGCAAAGTGTCTTACAGAATACACCCCCGAACAGGTTGTTCAGGTTATTAAAGATTCAGGACTTCGCGGCCGTGGCGGCGGCGGATTCCCCACAGGTCTTAAATGGAGCTTCACAGCAGCTAACTCTGCTGACCAGAAATATGTAGTATGTAATGCTGACGAGGGCGACCCCGGCGCATTTATGGACCGTTCAGTTCTTGAGGGCGACCCCCACTGCATTATCGAAGCAATGGCTATCTGCGGATATGCGACAGGCGCTACTGAAGGTTATGTTTATGTCCGTGCAGAGTATCCCATCGCAGTAAGCAGACTTCAAATTGCTATTGATCAAGCTAAAGAATACGGTCTTCTCGGTAAAAATATTTTCAATTCAGGCTTTGATTTTGATCTTCACATCCGTCTTGGCGCAGGTGCATTCGTTTGCGGTGAAGAAACAGCTCTTATGACTTCAATTGAGGGCAACCGCGGTGAGCCAAGACCACGTCCTCCTTATCCGGCAGTTAAGGGACTTTTCGGCAAGCCAACAACAGAAAACAATGTTGAAACATTTGCAAATGTTCCTCAGATTATCCTCAAGGGTGCAGATTGGTTTGCATCAATGGGTACAGAAAAATCAAAGGGTACAAAAGTATTTGCTCTCGGCGGTAAGATCAACAACACAGGTCTTGTTGAAGTTCCTATGGGTACAACGCTCCGTGAAGTTATTGAAGAAATCGGCGGCGGTATTCCTAACGGCAAAAAGTTTAAGGCTGCACAGACAGGCGGTCCTTCGGGCGGATGTATTCCTGCTGCTCTTATGGACACACCTATTGACTATGATAACCTTACAGCAATCGGTTGTATGATGGGCTCCGGCGGACTTATCGTAATGGACGAGGATAACTGTATGGTTGACATCGCTAAATTCTTCCTTGATTTCACGGTTGATGAGTCCTGCGGTAAGTGTACTCCCTGCCGTGTAGGTACAAAGAGACTTCGTGAAATGCTTGAAAAGATTACAGACGGCAAGGCAACACTTGAAGACCTTGATAAGCTTGAAGAGCTTTGCTACTATATCAAAGAAAACTCACTTTGCGGTCTCGGTCAGACTGCTCCCAACCCCGTTCTTGCAACACTTAAGTTCTTCCGTGAAGAGTATATAGCTCACATTGTTGACAAGACCTGTCCCGCAGGTGTTTGTAAGAAGCTTGTTAAATACGAAATCGTTGCTGACAAGTGTAAGGGCTGTACACTTTGTTCAAGAAAATGCCCCGTTGGCGCTATCAGCGGTACAGTTAAGAACCCCCACTCAATTGATTCAAATAAATGTGTCAAGTGCGGTGTTTGTATGGATAACTGTAAGTTCGGCGCAATTATTAAAAAGTAAGGAGAGTGCGAAATTATGGTAAATATTAAGATTAACGACAAATCATATTCTGTACCCAAGGGCAGCACTATCCTTGAAGCTGCACGCTATGCAGGTATAGAAATCCCCACACTCTGCTACCTTAAAGATATTAACGAAATCGGTGCTTGCCGTATCTGTATGGTAGAGGTTAAGGGTGCAAGAAGTCTTGTTACTGCTTGCGTATTCCCCGTAAACGAGGGAATGGAAATTTACACAAATACAGAAAGAGTAAGACATTCAAGAAAAATGACGCTTGAGCTTATTCTTTCAACTCACGACAGAAAGTGCCTTTCTTGCGTACGCAGCGGTAACTGCGAGCTTCAGAAGCTTTGCAAGGAATTCGGCGTAAAAGAAGAAAACCGCTTTGAGGGCGAAGTTGTTAAGTATGATTTCGACGATTCAGCAGCGCATATGGTAAGAGACAACAATAAGTGTATTCTTTGCCGTCGCTGTATTGCCGCTTGCGATCAGCAGGGTATCTCTGTTATCGGCGCAAATGCCCGTGGTTTTGATACTCATGTAAGCTCTGCATTCGATAAGGATTTGGCAGATGTTTCTTGCATTTCCTGCGGTCAGTGTATCGTGAACTGCCCCACAGGCGCTATTGTTGAAAAAGACGATACAGATAAGGTTCTTGCAGCTATCAACGATCCCGAAAAGTTTGTTATTGTTCAAACTGCTCCGTCAATCCGCGCAACACTTGGTGAAGCATTCGGTATGCATATCGGTACAAATGTTGAGGGCAAAATGGTTGCCGCTCTTCGCAGACTCGGCTTTGATAAGGTATTTGATACTGACTTCGCAGCTGACCTTACAATCGTTGAAGAAGCTAACGAGCTTATTGAGCGTGTTCAGAACGGCGGAACTCTTCCTATGATTACATCTTGCTCACCGGGTTGGATTAAATACTGTGAGCATTATTATCCTGAGTATCTTGATCATCTTTCAAGCTGTAAATCACCTCAACAGATGTTCGGCGCAGTTATGAAAACATATTACGCTGAAAAGATGGGTATGGATCCTAAAAATATGGTAGTTGTAGGCGTTATGCCCTGTACTGCTAAAAAGTTTGAAACAAAGCGTGACGGTCAGGCTGCATCAGGTTATCCCGATGTTGATATTGCAATCACAACAAGAGAGCTTGCAAGAATGATTGAGAGCGCAGGTATCTTCTTTAAGCATCTTCCCGATGAAAAGTTTGATATGCCATTCGGCGAAAGCACAGGCGCTTCAACAATCTTCGGCGCAACAGGCGGTGTTATGGAGGCTGCGCTTCGTACTGCTGTTGAAAAACTCACAGGTCAAGAGCTTGAAAACGTTGACTTTACAGAGGTTCGCGGTATGCAGGGCGTTAAAGAAGCTGAATATGATGTTGCAGGCAAAAAGATTAAGGTTGCAATCGCTTCAGGCACAAAGAATGCAAAAATTCTTATGGATCAGATTAAGAACGGCACAAGTGAATATCTCTTTATCGAGATTATGGGATGCCCCGGCGGTTGTATCAACGGCGGCGGTCAGCCCATTCAGCACGCAGTTGTTCATAACTTTGTTGACCTTAAAGCTCGCCGCGCAGAGGCTCTTTATACTGCCGACAGAAATAACGCAGTTAGAAAGTCACACGAAAATGAGGCTATCAAGACACTCTATACAGAGTATCTCGGCAAGCCGGGCAGCCACAAGGCTCATGATATTCTTCATACAACTTATGTTGCAAGAAAGAAATACTAATTCTTTATCTGTAACAGAATAAGAGTATAAATTAGGCGGTGTTGTTTAGGATTTCTAAGCAATACCGCCTTTCTTGTCTTGTAATTTTCGCTGTTATGTTGTATAATATCAGTTGCAAAATCTTTGGTTTTGCAACTGATGTCCAAAATGGGCTTTATAGTGTGAAAAGGAAAGATTTTTAAATGCTCAAAAAGATAATTTCACTGTTGCTTGTGTTCTCTTTTATATTTTGCTTTGCGTCGTGCAAGGCTGATGATAATTTTGAAAAAAATACTTCTTCTACTGAATCTACGTCTGAAAACGCAAGTTCAACAGAGCCGATAGCAGAAAACACATCTAAAGAAAATTCACCGACTCAAAACACAGCCGATGTTACTGCAAGCACTGCGTCTGAAACCTCTACGCAAGTGCCAACCGTAAAGGTAACAATTCCGGAGGGCTATACTCTTGTGCGTATTTCGTGGCTTTTAGAGGAAAAAGGCTTTTGTACTTCGGATGAATTTCTCGAAGCCGCTCAAACCTATACAAAATGGCTTGATTTAACGCAGTATCCCTTTTTGAACAGCTTAAAATCAGCTGAAAATGTGTGTTTTTATCTTGAAGGATACATTTTTCCGTTGACTTACGAAATTCCGAAAAATGCAAATGCCCGTGACATCATAAAAATGTTTTTAAACGGCACAAAGCAAAAGCTGAACAGCGCATTTATGTCAAGAGTTCAGCAATCGGGTTTTAGCGTGCATGAAATTCTTACTCTTGCGTCGCTTATTGAGAAAGAAGCTGTTTTGCCCGAACAGAGAGCTATGATTTCTTCAGTTCTTCATAACCGTCTTGACAAAGGAATGCAGTTTCAATGCGATCCAACGGTTAAATACTGTACAGGAGTTATTCAACTTATTTATCCCGAAAAAATTGACCATTTTAAATACTATTATAATACTTATCGCTGTAAAGGCCTTATGGCAGGTCCAATCTGCAACCCGGGCTGGGCATCAATTGAAGCGGCATTAAGTCCTGCTAAAACAAATTATCTTTATTTTATAATCGGCACAGTACCGCCATATGAGGCCAAGTATTCTGAAACCTATGCCGAGCATCAGAAATATTGGGAAGAAAATAAAGACAGATTAACCGGAGGTAATTCTTAATGAATATAAAATTAGCCGACAGACTTGTGACCTTGCGAAAAGAAAACAAGCTTTCGCAAGAAGCCCTTGCAGAAAAATTGGGGCTGAGCCGTCAGGCAATTTCAAAATGGGAACGAGCCGAAGCTTCACCTGATACAGATAACCTTATAGCCCTTGCCGCTCTTTACGGTATAAGCCTTGACGAGCTTTTGGGTAACGAAGTTACACCTAAAGATGAAAAGAATGATAAAAAAGTAAAGGAAAAAAAGCCATTGACAGAAGCTCAAATTAAAGGCAAAAAGCATTTATCAAGAGCGCCGTTATTATTGCTTGTTGCGATTGCGGTTTATGTTGTCGGGGGAATTTTGCTCGGCAGTAAATGGTGGGCAGTAATGTGGATTGTGTTCCTGTTGGTGCTTGGATTTGCACTCGCTACGCTTGCCAAATTTTTAGAGAATAAAAAAGCGTGGTCAATCGTGCTTATGACATTGTCGGTTACACTGTGCGCAACATCGGTTTATGTATTCCTCGGAATGCTCTTTACGCTGTGGAATATCGCATGGGTTGTATTTTTAACCATACCTGCGTATCTTTATACCGCTTTAATAAAGTTAAAAACAAAAAAATAAAATTTCAGCCTATCGAAAGTACATTCGATAGGCTTGTTTTTTAGTCTGTTTAGTTTTATGTCTTATCTAATCAATGAAGAAGATTTGCAAGGATTTGATAGTAATAATAAGTGTCATCATATACTGAATCCATAGCAGCAAGACCGAGGACAGCTGATAAAACAGAGCTGAGTATGGAAAGACCTATATTAACTGCAAGACCGATAAGTCCCCATTTACCGTATGCCTTTGCGCTTACAGGTTTCTTGTCCTTATTAACGAGATAAAGAATGAGCGCAACAAGAGGAACAAAGAAGCAAACAATTTTGAGAAGTGTTGACGGATTATCATCAACAAGCTGTTGTGGGTTAGGACCGAATGACATTCCGCATTTTACGCAGATTACTGCATTGGGGTCGCACTGATTGCCGCATCTCGGACAGAATTTGTGCTGTGGAGCGCCGTAAGGGTTATAGGGTGGGGGAGTTTGCTGATTATTGACTGTTGCATAGCTGTTTTCAACAGGAGCTTCAGCATCTAAAACTACTGTATTTTCTGCGTTTTCATTAAAATCATAGCCGCAGTGAGAGCACTTAACAACAGAATCATCAAGATTAAGTGAACAGTTTGGGCATTTTTTCATTTTTCATCGCCTCATGTAAAACTAATAATATAAGTATATATTATTAAGGCTATTTTACCTTTAAATTCCCCAAATGTCAACAGAAAAATATGTAAAATATAAAATTAAAGAGCCTAACTCTTTCGGGTTAGGCTCTCTGTTTTTTGTAAGGATTTTAATTAGTCCTCACTGGGAGCATAGAGGTCTTTAAGGCGAGTAAGATGTTCATATCTTGCCTTTGCAGTTTCCTCTGCCTGTGTGAAGAGCTTTTCTGCTCTTTCGGGGAATGCTCTTGAAAGTGATGAGTAACGAGCCTCATTCATAATGAAGTCACGGTAGCTTGTTGAAGCTTCCTTGCTGTCAATTGTGAAGGGGTTCTTGCCCTCTGCTTTAAGAGCAGGGTTGTAACGGAACATATTCCAGTAACCGCAGTCAACAGCCTTCTTCATTTCAGCCTGGCAGTTTACCATACCGCCCTTAATTGAGTGCATTTCGCAAGGTGCGTATGCAATTACGATTGAAGGACCGTGGTAAGCTTCTGCTTCTGTGATAGCCTTGATTGTCTGGTTCTGGTCTGCGCCCATAGCAATCTGCGCAACATAAACATAACCGTAGCTCATTGCGATTTCAGCAAGGCTCTTCTTAGCAACAGCCTTACCTGCGGCTGCGAACTGTGCAACCTGACCGATGTTAGAAGCCTTAGATGCCTGACCGCCTGTGTTTGAGTAAACCTCTGTATCAAATACCATAATGTTTATATCTTCGCCGGATGCAAGAACATGGTCAACACCGCCAAAGCCGATGTCATAAGCCCAACCGTCGCCGCCGAAGATCCAAACTGATTTCTTTGAAAGGTATTCTTTGTTTTCAAGAATATCTTTCTTTGTTTCGCAATCGCAATCCAAGCCCTCAAGAGCAGCAACGAGTGCGTTTGTAGCAGCAGTATTCTTGTCGCCGTCTTCAAGAGTTGCAAGATATTCATTTGCAGCTTCAAGAACATTTGCAGGAGCTTTGCCTTCATTTACGATAGCTTCAACTTTAGCAATAAGGCGGTTTCTGATAGCTTTCTGACCGAGGTACATACCGTAGCCATGCTCTGCGTTGTCTTCAAAGAGTGAGTTAGCCCATGCAGGACCGTGACCGTCTTTGTTTACTGTGTAAGGTGATGTAGCAGCGGGACCGCCCCAAATTGATGAACAGCCTGTTGCATTGGAAATATACATTCTGTCACCGAAGAGCTGTGTGATAAGTCTTGCATAAGCAGTTTCAGCACAGCCTGCACATGAGCCTGAAAACTCAAGAAGAGGAGTCTTATACTGGCTGCCGATTACTGTGTTGTTTGCAAGGTCTTCCTTAACAGAAACATTTTCAACCATATAGTTGAATGCTTCCTGCTTGTAGTCCTGGCTCTCACGGGGAACCATTTTAAGTGAATCTGTAGGACATACACCGATACATACGCCGCAGCCCATACAGTCAAGAGGAGAAACAGCGATTGTGTACTTGTAAACATCCTTGCCCTTACCCTTCTTGTCAGCAAGCTGTGCAGATGCAGGAGCATTTGCAGCTTCTTCTGCGTTAAGAGCATAGGGGCGGATTGTAGCGTGAGGACATACATATGAGCACTTGTTACACTGCGCACAGGTTGATGCGTTCCATTCGGGAACCATAACTGCAACGCCACGCTTCTCATAAGCTGAAGCGCCCTGTTCAAATGTACCGTCTGCATGATCCATAAATACTGAAACGGGAAGCGAATCGCCGTTCATCTTGCCAACGGGAAGCATAATGTTGTCAACCATCTTAACAAGCTTGTCAGCACCTTTAGATGAAACAGCTTCTGTGTTGTCAACAGCGTTTGCCCAATCAGCAGGAACATCAATCTTCACATAAGCAGTAGCGCCTGCGTCGATTGCCTTTTCGTTCATTTCAACGATTTCTTTACCCTTCTTCATGAACTTCTGCGCTTTTTCTTTCATATAGCCGATAGCGTCTTCTGCGGGAAGAACCTTAGCAAGTGAGAAGAATGCAGACTGAAGAACGGTATTTGTACGCTTGCCAAGACCGATTTGAGCGGCAAGATCAATAGCGTTAACTGTGTAAAGCTGAATGTTGTTTTCAGCAATATATCTCTTTGTTTCAGCGTTAAGCTTTTCGCCAAGCTCGTCAGCATCCCACTGGCAGTTGATAAGGAATACACCGCCGGGCTTAACATCCTGAACCATCTTGTAGCCTTTTTCAACATATGAGGGGTTGTGGCAAGCTACGAAATCAGCCTTGTTGATGTAGTATGAGCTCTTGATTGGCTGATCGCCGAAACGAAGGTGAGAAATTGTAATACCGCCGGTTTTCTTTGAGTCATACTGGAAATATGCCTGAACATATTTATCTGTATGGTCACCGATAATTTTGATAGAGTCTTTGTTAGCGCCAACAGTACCGTCGCCGCCGAGACCCCAGAACTTGCATTCGATTGTTCCTTCTGCTGCTGTGATAGGAGCGGGAACTTCGGGGAGTGAGAGGTTAGTAACATCATCGTTAATACCGAGGGTGAACTGTCTTTCGGGAGTTTCTTTGTTAAGATGCTCGTAAACTGCGAAAATACTTGAAGGAGGAGTATCCTTTGAACCAAGACCGTAACGGCCGCCGCAAACTTTAACTGTTCTGCCCATTTCGTTGAGAGCAGCGATAGTGTCAAGGAAGAGAGGTTCGCCGATTGAACCGGGTTCCTTTGTTCTGTCAAGAACAGCAATCTTCTTTGCAGTTGCAGGAATAGCTTCAACAAATGCCTTTGATGAGAAAGGTCTGTAAAGACGAACCTTAACAAGACCAACCTTCTCGCCCTTTGCTGTAAGGTAATCAATAACCTCTTCAGCAACATCGCAAACTGAACCCATAGCTACGATAACTCTTTCAGCGTCGGGAGCGCCGTAGTAGTTGAAGAGCTTGTAATCTGTGCCGAGCTTTTCGTTAACCTTGCCCATATATTTTTCAACGATAGCAGGAATAGCATCGTAGTATTTGTTGCAAGCTTCTCTGTGCTGGAAGAAAATATCGCCGTTTTCGTGTGAACCGCGCATTACGGGACGTTCGGGGTTAAGAGCGCGTTTTCTGAATGCGTTAACAGCATCCATATTGCACATTTCTTTAAGATCTTCAAAATCCCAAATCTTAATTTTCTGAATTTCGTGTGATGTACGGAAACCGTCGAAGAAGTTAAGGAAAGGAACTCTGCCTTCGATTGTTGCAAGGTGAGCAACAGCGCCGAGATCCATAACTTCCTGCGGATTTGTTTCAGCGAGCATTGCGAAACCTGTCTGACGGCAAGCGTAAATATCTGAATGGTCGCCGAAGATGTTAAGAGCGTGTGAAGCTACGCAGCGAGCTGATACATGAAAAACAGAGGGAAGAAGCTCACCGGCAATCTTATACATATTGGGAATCATAAGAAGAAGTCCCTGTGAAGCTGTATAAGTTGTTGTGAGAGCGCCTGCTGCAAGAGAACCGTGAACAGTACCTGCCGCACCTGCTTCTGACTGCATTTCAGCAACACGAACCTGTGTACCGAAAATGTTTTTAAGTCCCTGTGCAGACCACTGGTCAACATAGTCGGCCATGGGGCTGGAGGGAGTGATGGGGTAAATACCTGCTACTTCTGTGAAAGCGTATGACACGTGAGCAGCAGCAGTATTACCGTCCATAGTCTTTGATTTTCTGACTATGGGAGTCTTGTTTTCTGCCATTTTGTATTTCCTCCTTAGTGGAATTGAATATAAAATAAATGTACATATTCATACGTCTTAAATAATAACACTTTTGTCGCAAATTGTAAATAGATTTTACTCTAAAAAGTGCTTGGAATTTCCGAGAAATTTTTAAGGCTGCTCCAGTCGCTTTAACCGAATTTTGTATACGAAATTTTAAGAATATTGATAGGTTTCTCGGAAAAAATCTATAATTTTGCATTTTTGTTGACAAAATTATTCGGAAATGATATAAATGCGCTGACGCTTTGAATAATATTTTATACTAATATGTATTAAAAAGACTTTGGAGATTACTCGAAGCATAAATAAAGTGTAAAATTTATATTTATTTGTGTTTTAGGTACTGGTAATTCAGTGAAACCCTATAAAGGAACACGAATGGTAAATAGCTATTATGTTCACACATGGAAATCGGTTTCTCTTTCTGTTTCAGTTTCCGCATCTTCAGATAAAGCTGTAAGCTTGCAAATTACTCCTACCTCTGTTGACAAATCTTGGCAATTGTACAACTATGTATCATTTAACTTTTAATAGACGGTAATTATTATGAAAAAGAATTTGAAAAAAATTATAATTATAATCTTGGCTGTGGTGGTACTCGCTTTGATTGTAGGTGTAATAGCTGTATTCTCAACAACAAAGAGCTTTGATGACATCAAAACAGATTTTATCAATCAAAGCGAAATAAACGCCACTGAATTCGCACAGTCAAGTATATTAGAGAATGATGATTATATAACTTATGTTGCAGAAAACAACAAAAGCTTAAAATCCGAAATGTATCTTGTACGCAGTACATTCGGCAGATTTAAAACGGTTGACCATTTCGTAGGTAAAGATAATGCCGTTGTCGATTATGATTATTCAAAAGTAAAAATCGGCGATAAAGAGAAAACCGTATTTCTGATTTATTCGTCTAAGGATTCCAATATATCAACAATCGAATGCGAATTTGCAGACATATCAGGCAATATTCAGTATGCAGAAAAAGGTGTTTCCTGTGAAATGCCGTTTGCGATAGGCATAACACTCAATGAAAGCGATATGGAATTAACCGCTGTGAGATGTCTTGACAAAGACGGTGAAATACTGTTTTCTTACGGATCATTTGTTACGGTTGAGTAAAACAGCATAAATATCTTAATTAAAGCTTTAAACAGAGCGGGGCAGGATAATTTCTGTTCCGCTTTTTACATATTTTTTAATGGGCTGTAAAGAATATATTAAGAAAATTCTGCCATACTTGACTTAACGCTTGCGTTGTTGTATAATGACTTAACAAAACACTCACAAAATCTATTTTAATAAGGATGGTTTGTTCTATGGACACGGACCCCGGGAGTATTATTTTTCAAATAGTAATCCTATTTGTATTGATTTTTGTCAATGCATTCTTTGCAATGTCGGAAATGGCAGTTGTTTCTCTCAATGATAATAAGGTTGACAAATTAGCTGAATCCGGCAACAAAAAAGCAAAGCAAATTAAAAAACTGACAGAAAGCACAAGCTCATTTCTGTCGACCATTCAAATCGGCGTAACCTTGGCAGGATTTTTGACATCAGCTACTGCGGCGCAGTCCTTTGCAGTAATGCTCACAAATGCAATCGCAAAAACACCTGTTGCAAATGTTATTCCCCTCGGTATTATCAGCGGATTTTCAACAGTGCTGATTACGCTTGTTATGTCTTATTTTTCATTGGTGCTTGGTGAATTAGTGCCTAAAAAAATTGCTATGAATAAGCCCGAAAAAATGGCTTTTATGGCGGCGCCGGTGCTTACCTTTGTTGCCAAAATAACAAAACCTGTGGTAAAATTCCTTGCATTTTCAACTAACGGCGTGTTAAGACTTATCGGCATTGACCCACACGCTGACGAAGAGGTCGTTACCGAAGAAGAAATTCGTATGATGGTTGACGTGGGCGGTGAAAAAGGCGTTATTGAAGATACTCAAATCGAAATGATTAATAATATTTTCGATTTTGACGATATTGATGTTGCTGATATTATGACCCACCGTACAGATATGATTTGTATTGATGAGAACGAGCAGTTGAGCGAGGCAGTTAAGCTTTCAATTGAAAACGGAGTTTCAAGAATTCCCGTTTATGAAGAAGATCCGGATAATATTGTAGGTATTGTTTATATTAAGGATTTCCTTAAATATGTAGGTACAAATCTTCCAAAGACTAAAACCGTTAAAGATATGATGCGACCTGCCTTTTATGTTCCCGAAACAAAGCGCTGCGGCGGGCTGTTTACCGAGATGACAGAAAAGCATATTCAAATGGCTGTTGTTGTTGACGAATACGGCGGAACAGCAGGTATAGTAACTCTTGAAGATTTGCTTGAATCAATCGTGGGTAATATTCAAGACGAATATGACCAGGAAGACGAAGAAATTTCAATCATAAACGATACAACCTTTACAGTTGACGGTATTACTGATATTGAAGAGGTTGAAGAGCATACCGGTAAAATTTTCCCCGAGGGTGACTATGACACAATCGGCGGTTATATTATAAGCGTTCTCGGATTTTTACCCGAAGACGGTCAGATGAATGAAGTAATTTTTGAGAATATAAAATTCACTGTTCTCAATGTTGAAGAGCGCAGAATAGGCAAGGTAAAGGTCGAAATTCTTCCTAAAGAGGATAAAACGGAAGAAAAAGAAGAGGAACACCGCTTCTTCGAGAGAAAAGATAAGTAAAAGCAAGGCGGAAGACAACTTCCGCCGTTTGTTATTTCGGGAGTAGGGAATATGCAAAAGGTTAATTATCAAAAACAGCTTGACAGTATAATTGAAAATCTGCAAAATGCGCCTACCCTTCTTTTGCATAGCTGCTGTGCGCCGTGCAGCAGTCACTGTATTGAGTATTTGTCAAAATATTTCAATATAACGGTGCTTTATTATAACCCGAATATTTATCCCGAAGAAGAGTACGAGAAGCGCAAGGCAGAGCAAAAGCGTTTGATTGCTGAAATGAAAACAAAGCATCCCGTGAATATGCTTGATTGTGATTTTGAAAGCGATAAGTTCTATTCAGCGGTAAAGGGACTTGAAAATTGCCGTGAGGGCGGTGAAAGATGTTTTGTCTGCTATCGCTTACGGCTTGAAAAAACAGCACTTGAGGCAAAAAACAACGGTTTTGATTATTTTACAACAACGCTTACAATCAGTCCGCTAAAAAACGCACAGAAAATCAACGAAATCGGCGGGCAGTTAAGCAGTGAGTACGGTGTGGAATTTTTACCGTCTGACTTTAAAAAGCGTGAAGGCTACAAACGCTCAATTGAATTGAGCAGAGAATACGGCTTGTACCGTCAAAACTATTGCGGCTGTGTATTTTCACGACAGGAGAATACATAATTAAATATTTTTAAACAGAAAAAGCACCCTATTATCAATTGATAATAGGGTGCTTTTTTATTCATATTAAGTTATTTCATTCTTGCTTCAAGTCTGTATATGGGCATTCCTTGGCTTGAGAATTTTTCTTCATATTCCGTTACAATATTGCCTTCAAAACCGCTGTTGTGCAAATCAAGCGAAACATTTGAAAGCTCAAATCCGTTTTGAGAAAAGCTTTCAAGTGAATATTCAAAAAATCCTCGGTTATCGGTTTTCTGCGCGATAAACCCGCCGTCGCAAAGCAGTTTTTTATATATTTCAAGAAAATCCTTATATGTAAGTCTGTGGCATTCGTGCTTATTCTTGGGGTAGGGGGTGCTGAAATTCAGATAAATTTCACTTACACTCTTTTCTTTAATGAAAAGCGCAAGATATTCAGCCCTCATTTCAAGAAAACGAATGTTAGTAATTTCTTCTTTCTGAACTTTTTCGCAGGCTTCAACAAGCACGCTCGGCGCACATTCTATGGCAAGAATATTTTTGTCAGGATTTCTGCGCGCATATTCGCATACAAACTGACCCTTACCGCACCCGATTTCCATTACAAGCGGTGCTTTTCTGCCGAAAACAGCGTCAAGGTCAAGGTGCTGAAGCTCTTCCTGCTCTGTTCTGAAATCAAAGGAGTTAAGCTCATAAGGTATTCTTAACTCACTGCAATTTTCATGCCTTTCATTAAAATTTCTGATTTTTTTTAATCTCATATGTATCACCGATGAACAAAATAGAAGAAACTACCGCCGATTTTATGCCTTTACCATCAATACTGATGAGGCTAAAAGCATTTGCGCGGTAAAATATGTAACAATATTAAATACTTTGAGCCGTCTGTTCTCATTATGACCGCCTAAAAGCATAACGCCCAGCGAAAAGTCCGACATAAAGAATAACAGTCCGCCGAGTATAAGCCAAATAAGCACAGTTATTCCGTTTTCATTGCCGGAATTAAGATATGTAATTCCAAGCGTTACCGATTTTATCAGCATTATCAAAAGGAATGTGCCGTAAAGAAATGTAACGCCCTTTAAGAACGGTGTTTCAAAATGGAATTTCTTTATCATAATGAAGCCGAACACAATAAACATAACCACAAACACGATAAGCTCCGGTATTGTCACGTAGCTCATTTCGGGATTGAAAAAGTGACCTGCACGAATGAACGCAATGATATAGGCAAGGTGTCCCAGTCCGAAGCCCACGCCGCCCGTGAGAAAATATGTCATATTGCTTTTCGCGTGAAGAAAATAATCGCCGAACCACCCAAAAGCAAGACCGATGATTATTGTTATTGCGTATGACGTGAAATTTTCGGCAATGAACATTGATAAAATGCCTGTGCATAAAAAGGCAGTTGAACAAATCATTTTTAAACAAAGCGATTTTTTGTTAGGTTTAGGCCAAAACGCTTTAAGATAGAGCGGAGTAAAAATGATTTCAATAATAACACATACTGCCAATAAAATTTTTAATACCAAAACAATCCCCAATTTCTCTTTTTTATTTATAATCCGTAAAGCTAATAAACTTTACAGATTATTTTTCTTTTCTTAAAAGTGTTCCCCTCGGAAATACCAAATCACTTTTAATTTTTACAGTCATCATAGGATGCGGAGCGGCTTCAAGTTCATTGCCGTCAGCGTCAAAAATCTCTTCTGCGGTAAAAACAACAGGCTCGGCAGATGGCTGAAGCGCGTCAAGTATATCCCCTTTACAAAACTTGTTGCGCTGTTCAACAATCAAATAGCCGTCTTGGCAGTCCTTTACCTCTGCCATAACATCATAATGTCGTTTATACCCGCCCTCAAAGCTGATATTCGCATTTTCATTAGGCGAATTAAAGTAGAATCCCGTGCAGTAATCACGGTAGCTTACTTTATAAACCTCATCAATTACCCATTGAGGAGGAGTGAAATCCTTTGAGGGATTTTTTAGATATTTGTCAATCGCAACTCGGTAAGCATTTGTAATAACCGCCGCATAATAAGCCGATTTTGCTCTGCCCTCAATTTTAAAGCTTGAAATTCCCGCTTCAATCATTTCGGGTATATGCTCAATCATACACATATCCTTTGAGTTGAGAATGTATGTACCTTCTTTTGAGTCTTGAATGGGGAAGTACATTCCGTCACGCTTAACCTCCATTAGAGCGTATTCCCAACGGCAGGGCTGAGCGCACTCGCCGCGGTTTGCATCTCTGTTGACAAGATAGTTTGAAAGCAAGCACCTGCCCGAGAACGAAACGCACATAGCACCGTGAATAAAGCATTCAATTTCAAGATCTTTAGGTACTTTTGCGCGAATTTCAGCAATTTCGTTAAGTGAAAGCTCACGGGCAGTAACAACTCGTGACGCGCCCATATTATAAAATTCATTTGCAGTTACATGGTTTACAATTCCTGCCTGCGTTGAAATGTGTATCGGCACATTAGGCGCATACTTTTTGCAAAGCGACATTACTCCTATATCCGCAACAATGAATGCGTCAACACCGATTTCAGCCCATTTTTCCAAGTATTCGGGTAATTTTGCAATTTCATCATTTCTTGCCAGCGTGTTACAGGTGAGATAAACCTTAACGCCCTTTGCGTGACAAAGTTCAACGGCATCTTTAAGCTGTTCAAAATTAAAATTTTGCGGAGCGGCACGCATACCGAATGCGTCACCGCCCAAATATACTGCGTCAGCACCGTACATCAGCGCCGCTTCAAGCCGTTCACGGTCGCCTGCAGGAGCTAAAAGCTCGGGTACAATTACTGCGTTTTCCACACTATCATTCCTCTGTGTTAATTTTATTGATGGCTCTCAAATTTGAATTATGCTCTTTTAAAGTAGAAGCCATATAAATCTTTTTATTCTTATCGTGAGCAAAGAAATAATATTGAGAAGCCTCCGGATTGAGAGCCGCCTCAATGGCAGCTGTACCCGGATTACATATCGCACCTACGGGAAGTCCGGGACATTCATATGTGTTATATGCAAGAATATAGGCATTAAGCTTTGAAGTGGCTGTAATTCTTTGCGAAACTGTGTTTGTAACATAGTCCTTTGTTGAGTCACAGTCAAGGGTGGGGTAAAGTCCCGAACGGTTAAGTCTGTTGTGAAGAACTGACGAAATCAAGGTAAACTGCTCGTGATTTGCGCCCTCTTTTTCAATAACAGAAGCAAGGGTAATAATATCGTCGGTGGTCATTCCAAGCTCTGCCGCCCTTGCCGCATATTCTTCTGTCCAACGGTTTGAAAAAGTGTTAAGGAATTTGCGAATTACCGTTGCAGGGTCAGCACCCTGTTCAAATTCGTATGTTGCAGGGAACATATATCCCTCAATTGTATGGTAACGCTTTTCTTTGTCATCAAGCTTTGCAATAAATGAATATTCCTCGCTGAAATCAATTGAATCAATGGTCTTATAAAGAGCTTCCGAGGTGCAGACATTGTTCTTTTCAAGACGCTCAAAAATCTGATCTATTGTGTAGCCCTCGGGAATTGTAATGCTGATCATCGCGCCGCGTGTACTGCTCGTTTTAAAGCGGTCAATCATCTTTTCAACGCCCAAATCGTCGGTGAAATAATAAACGCCGGGCAAATATCCCTCATCGCTTTCACCCATAATTGATAAGAAAATATTGCAGAACAGACTGTTTTTGATAAGCCCTGCTTCATCAAGCACCTTAACGGCTGTTTTGGTGTCAGCGTCATTAGGAAGAGTAACTTCGATTACCGTTTCACCGTTACGGTTAATTGCAAGAACATCGTTTATACAGCTAAGAGCCACTGACGCCAAAAGAATTGACGCAATGAAGCAGCAGCCGAAAGCGATAAACTGATATTTATTGGTTTTAAAGGTCTTTATAATCAGTGCCGAAAGAGCGTTCCAGTCAATTCTCGTTTTACCGTTTACTTTGTAGAGAATGCCTGCGCTGTTTTTTTGCGGAGCATGGGCATAAAGCTCATCATCTTCTGTGCTTTCAGAAGTATTCTTTTTAGCTTCAATTTTTCTTATTGCCTTGGCGGCAAGAATTGCAGCAGGAGAAGCTTTTCGGCGGTTAGAACTGCGTACTTCTGTATTTTCTTCAGCTTCCTTTGCTGTGGGATAACGCTTGTTGAGCGGAGTTTTTCTCGCAGAAAATTCCATAGTAAGGCTCTGTTCAGCTTGCGGTTTTACTTCTTTTTGAGAAGAAATCTCTTTAAATGACTTCACAAGGTCAATATCGAGTGAGTAATCGGGCTTGCTCTTGTGAGAAATGTCAATGTTGAAAACAGGCTCTTCCAAAGGATCAGATACAGATTTAGACTCCGGTCTTGGTTCGCTTTTCAGTTTAGGCACAGCTCGCTGAACAGGATTGTTAACCGTCTTTTTTACAGGCTCATCTGTCGGCTTTGAGGCTTTGCTTCCAAGGCTTTCGCCTGCATATTCATTTAAAAGGTCTTCATAACTGCTATCAGAAAATCCGTCTGAAAATCTGTTCACAGAAATACCTCCTTATCGGTAGCAACAATGCTTACCTTAATATCATATTCATCGGCCGGCAAATTATCTCGGTACAGCTCGCTGTAACAGGGACAAATGCTTACGCCGTTAAAATTCTTTAAAAATCTGTCATAATATCCGCCGCCGTAGCCTATGCGGTATTTGCGTTTGTCAGCGGAAAGTGCAGGGACAATAATAATGTCATTTTTTTTCGGCTTATACGGCTCACAGGTAGTATCGGGTTCAAGAATATTGTATCTGCCGATATGCAGATCTTTATGAGAATTTACCTTTAAAAACTCCATATTACCCTTGCTGTCGAGACAAACAGGATAATATACAGATTTATTTTCAACTCGGCAATGCTCAATAATATACTGTGTGTCAAATTCTTCATCGGTTGAGGCAAAAACAAGAACCTGCTCTGCCTTTTTAAAATAGATACTGTTAATTATTTTTTCGCTTATTATTTTATCGTATACCGATTTTTGGCTTTTCAGTATGTTTTTTCGCTCTTCACGAAGAATTCTTCGCAATTCATGTTTATCCATTATATATCTGTAAGGATGCGCGGATTTTATTTGCTGTATTATCTCCTGCAAGAGCTTCTGCAATCTGCAATCCGAATTCAATTGAACTGCCCATTCCCCGTGCAGTGATTATATTGCCGTCACGGGCAACATATTTTTCCGAAAGCACTGCACCCGACAGTTCGGCTTCAAATCCCGGGAAAGCGGTTGCTTCTTTACCGTTTAAAATTCCTTTGTGACCGAGAATTGACGGTGCGGCACAAATTGCACAAACAAATTTGTTGTTTTCAACCGCCCAATCAATTGCTTTTTGCACAACAGGGCTTTTTTCAAGATTAAGCGTACCCGGCATTCCGCCCGGCAGTATAATAGCCTCAACCTTTTCGTCAAGAACTAAATCTCTCTCGTAAATATCAGCGGCAACTGCTATTTGGTGCGAGCCGATTACAAAATCTTCGCCCACGCCGACAGTGTAAACTTCAAGCTCTGCACGGCGAAGCACATCAACGGTGGCGAGCGCTTCAATTTCTTCAAATCCCGGCGCTAAAAATACATAAATCATAATGTCACTCCAAAGTAATGCCGATATAACAGCATATATTTTTGATTTCTTTATTTTCGATTTTAATCATTGCAGGGGCTTCAACTTCGCCGAAATCTATGTTCCCTTGAATTACTGTACCGTTTGCTTTATATTCATCAGGAATTTCTTCAAAACTGCCATTGGCGTTTCTTATAATAATGGGGTCATCGTCAAAAACAAGACCGAAATCATTAAGATTTCCTCCGTAATGAACGCAAGCCTTTTCCCAGTATTCGCAAACGGACTTGTCAAAGCTTAATTCAGCTTGAAATTTAAGCATTTCGTTCTTTATCGGTATTTCGCCGTCTGCTGTGTAAGTTCTTCTGATACCGAAAGGTGAAAATCCGCATTTTTCGTAATAATCAAATAAGGATTTTTCAGCAGGAATTAACACCAAAAAATCATAACCGTTTTCACTGCACAAATTATACGAAAAATCAAGCAGTTTTTTCATATAGCTTTTACCGCGGTGAGCGTATTCAGTCATTGCGCAGTAAACGCATTTGCCGCGGAACTCGGCGATTTTGCAATCGAGCAAAAACAGAGCAGAAACAATTTTGCTGTTAATCCGTATTACCGGAGCAGTAACTTTATCAAAAATATTTTCAAAAAAATATTCGGTAACCTCGCTGTCCTCAAGAAAAATGCTTTGCCACATTCGGCTTAAAAAAGGTATATCATTTTTATCGGCAAAATCTATCATAATTAACCCTTGTATACGGCCGAATATTTAACTACAAGGCGGTGGGGATAATATGAAAGCTTTGCTTGCCGAAGCCCATCACTGCCTGTGTCATCTTCACGGTTTATAAACTCATATTTACCCAGCATCTGTCTTGCCAATTCACGGTTTATCATCTGGTATGCCCCGCGAATATCGCCGTAAGCCTTTTCAACATGAGTGCAGAAAGTGCTGTCGTTAAGCTTTTCGCCGAAAGTGAATGCCACAATTTCGTTTTCGATTGTCAGCACTCCGCCCTCAAGACCTAAATCAAAGTAGTTTTGCAAAGCGATTTTTATCGCAATATGCTCATTAAGAATTTCTTCGGGATTTTTTTCACGGTTGAGCCGTTCCCAATGCTCGTTTAAAAGCTTGCACTGCTCAATATTACTTTCGTTTATCGGCTCGTATTTCCAATCAAAATTGTTTTCAAAATAAGAAATATGATTTCTTTTTCCGTGATATTTACGCCCTGCAAGATTTGCCAAATCCTCGGTTTTATAAAGATAATCAAAGTAATCTCTTGTTTCGGTGATTTCAAATTTATCGGGAAAAAGAGAATTTAACTCATCTTTATCCTTTTCGGTTAAACCGTAAAATTCAAGCGCTATGTCCGATTTTTCGGTGAACTCAATAAGTTTGTTGATTGTTGACTTTTTGTCGCCGTTACCGATAGGGTAGCAGAATACAGGCTCTTCGGTAAAATCGGCAGAAACAAAAATTCCGCTGTCATTGCATATTTTGTTTTCGTAAATCTGTGACCACATAAAAATATTGCCGAAGCAGTATTCACAGCAGTCTGTCTGACCCTCGCTGAATGCGTTGCGCACCCATTCAGAGTCCGAAAGCGCGGGGGAGTGGAACTCCATTTATATAATCTCCTTAACTATGCTGAAAATCTTATCGCTGATAACGCTGATAGGAAGCGGTTCATCGCCCTCAAAGCATTTAACCACATTCCAAGAAAAACGTTCGGCGGTATATAAAGCGGCTTCACGGCAGGCTTTAAGATATTCAACATTTGCCTCGTGAACATCCTTTTTAGCCTCTTCGCCCTCATAACGCTTTGACATAAGCCGTTGTGAAATGTCAACGTCCATATCAAGGTAGATCACTGCGTCGGGCGAGGGAATTTCCATCATTGTATATTCTGTGCCGAAAAGCCAGTCAAGATACTTGTCCCAATCGGTTTTAGGAAGCTTAACTGTCTGATGAACGGCATTTGATGTGGTATAGCGGTCAGCTAAAATTAAAGTGCCGTTTTTGTAATCGTCGCCCCAAATGTTTTTATAGCTTGCATAGCGGTCAATCGCATAAAAAAGTGACGCCGAATAAATATTGACATCCGACGGATTTTTACCGAATTCGCCTGCAAGATACATTTTTACAAGAGTGCTTGATTTATTTTCATAGTCTGGCAACTTTATTTGCTTAAGCTTAATATTACTGTCAGCAAGCCTTTGCTTTAAAAGCTCAACCTGTGTTGATTTACCGCTGCCGTCAAGTCCTTCAATTACAATCAGTTTTCCGTTCATTGCAAACTTCCCTATATCCATAATTATACAGATTGCATTATACCAAATTTTTTTTGACTTTACAATGCAAAAACAACATATTTTTATTAAGATTAACAAAAAAATAACTATTGTTGCAGAGAATTATTTTTTATGATACAATGTAATGGATTAAATATATTTGGTGTAAAAAGAAGGATTTTTTATGGCATACGATTACAACAAAAGCACAGCGCTGATTATCGGAATGACCGATACTGACGAAAAGGTGACTGCGGCAAGCGGCAGAATTTCAACGCAGGAGGGTACAGCTCTTTCTATTTGGGATAAATCGCAGAATAAAGAGAAAAATGCAAATCTTATCGGCAAGGTTACCGCTTCGGGACACACAAGCACGGTTGAGCATACATATTTTCAAATTGCTTTTCAGAATGTCACTGCAGTTGTTGAGCAGTTTATAATCGAATTCAGACTTGCATCATTTACGGTTAAGTCAAGACGGTATGTTAATTTCAGTGACGCAGGCTTTTATGTTCCCGAATTTAATGATGCTGAAATTGAAAAATCCTATAAAGAGCATATGTCAAAAATGTTTGCTCTCTATGACGAACTTTGTGCTAACGGAGTTCTGCGTGAAGATGCCCGTTTTGTATTGCCATACTGTCTTTACAGCAATTTTTTCTGTTCGGTAAACGGCAGAGAATTTCTGAATATGCTTTCCGCTATGATTTGCGGCAGGGGTGCTAAATATCCCGAAATAAAAAAATTGGGTCTTGAACTCTATGAGCAGGCAAAAACAAAAGCCCCGGGCATTATGTCAAGCTTTAATCCCGAAAAGGTTTATAACGATGTCCCTGACCTTTCGTTTATTGATGTTGAGGCAGAGCGCTCTTCTGCTCCTGTTGAGCTTTTAAATTCAACTTCAAATGCGGCAAAATGTATCGCAAGAAACGCTCTGATTTCAGGCGGAAACTATTCTTCAAATCAAATTGAAAAAATCCTTTCAGACGAAAATACAACTGAAAAAATCATTGAATCGGTTATTAAATGCAAACGGCCCAGAGCCTTGGAGTGTGCAAATTACACAATCCGCTTTAACAATGTTTCACTTTCTTGCATAACTCACTTTGCGCGCCACAGAATTCAGTCAATCGAAATTCCCGAGCTTACAAAGACAGACAGAACAAGCTATATTGTTCCGCATATTTTAGAAGATAAGCCAGAACTTCTCCGGAAATACAAAAATGCTTTTGCTGAAACGGCAAAAGAGTATGAAAGACTTAAAAAGCTGGGCGTCAGTGAAGAATTATTGGTATATTATCAGTTAAGCGGCAATACATTAGATATTGTAACAACTATGAACGCAAGACAAATTTTATTATTTATGAAGCTTCGCTCCTGCACCCGCGCTCAATGGGAAATCCGGGAATATGCCGTTGAAGCACTCGCGCTTCTTCGTAAAGCAGAGCCTTCGGTGTTTAAATTCTACGGTCCGAGCTGTTTTGTGGGCGCTTGCCCCGAAGGCAGAATGTCCTGCGGAAGAGCGGCAGAGATTAAAGAGAGCTTCAAAACACTCTGATAAAAATGAAAAGATATATCAACAGAAAAAATCGCAAAAAAAGCTTTGTGTTTCCGTTAATAGCGCTGTTTTCGCTAAGTCTTTGTTCAGTTCTCGCTCTTATTTTAGTGGGCGGTGATGAAACGATTTATTATTTAAGTCAGCTTAACTTTGTACCCGATGAAAAAGTGGTCTGTATTGATCCGGGTCACGGCGGTTCAAGCTCCGGCGCTGCAAGCGGAAAGCGAATGGAAAAAGACGATACTTTGAGATTATCGCTTTTAGTGCGCAATCTTTTAGAAGAGCGTGGATATACTGTTGTTATGACCCGTGATACTGACAGCGATGTTTCTCTTGAAGAACGGTGCAAAATCGCAAACAAAGCCAGAGCGTCGCTGTTTGTTTCTATTCACAGAAACAGCAGTACATCGCCCGACGCTGTCGGAATGGAAATGTGGATTCATTCTACAAAGCCCACTGACGATACATTGCTTGCGCAGAATATACTTGATAATCTTGAGGTGGCAGGCATTTCACGCAACCGCGGTATTCATTCGGGATACCGTGACGGTGCAGATTTGAATTATTACATAAACCGCAATACTAAAATGCCCTCGTGCCTTGCAGAAATCGGCTTTGTTTCAAGCACTGCCGACAATAAAGATTTTGACGAAAAGCTTAATGAATATGCCGCGGCTATTGCAGACGGAATTGAAATTACGCTTCTTGAAATGAACGGAGAATAAAAAATGAAGATTTTCAAAGCATCTGATTACGATGTAAAAACAAATGAATACTGCGAAAAAGCTCTTGAAGAATTTTTAGCGTCTATTCCGCAGGATGATGAAGAAAAGGTCATTGAATTTGAAAAGGGCGAATATTTAATTGACGCTGAGAATTTGAAAAAGCAGATGCTTTACATAACCAACACCGTGGCGGATAAGGAGTTTTCAAAAAATGAAACGCCCCATTTGAATCGCGCTCCTTTGTGTTTTGAAAAGCTTAAAAATGTTACTGTTGAGGGTAACGGTGCCAAATTTATAATTCACGGAAAATCCACAAATGCCGTAATTGCCGAGTGCGAAAATATAAAGCTTCAAAATCTTACAATCACTGCCGAAAATCCCGAAATGCACGAGTTTAAGGTTGTGGGCAAGAGTTCGTTCTTTGTCGATTTTGAAATAGACAAGCAGTCAAAATATGTAAAGGAAAACGGCAGATTTTATTTTGTGGGTCACGGCTATAAAAGAGCCTTTACAAATAGGGCAATAAGCTCGTGGTGGAACGCTCATTTCCCTGCCGAGAAGCCTGAAATGTGTCAGCGCGGCAGACATCCGTTGAGAGATACATTTAAAATAAAAGAAATCGGAGACCGTAAAATCCGCTCGTATTGCCTTTCAGCTTCAAAATTCAATGTTGGCGATAAATATTATGTATTTGATGTCCGCCGTCAGTATGCAGGAATTTTCGTTCGTGACAGCAAAAATGTCACTCTTGAAAATGTGAAACAGCATTTTAATTATTCATTGGCGTTTGTGGCTCAAAACACAGAAAATATCACAATAGATAAGGTCTGCTTTGCGCCCGAAAACGGCAGAGTAATGTGTTCTGTTGCAGATTTTTTACAGATTTGTATGTGCCGCGGCAAGGTTATTATAAAAGACAGCTATTTTGACGGTGCAGGCGATGATTGCCTTAATGTTCACGGCTTTCATTTTAAAATAGTTAAAAAAGATAACAATAAAATAACCGTGAGATTTATGCATTCGCAGTCCCACGGCTTTAATCCCTTTAATTTGGGCGATGAAATCACATTTGTAAATGCAAAAACATTGCTTGGAAACGGTTCGGCAAGAGTTGAAAACTCTAAACTTATCAATGAATATGATATTGAGATTACGCTTGATAATGCAGCCGCCGCAACAGTAGGAAAATTTGTTGAAAATGTTACTGCTTGCCCCGAAGTTACATTTGCAAATAATACCGTGACACGAATTATAACCCGCGGTCTTTTGCTCACTGTACGCGGAAAAACATTAGTCGAGAACAATCGCTTTAAAAGTACCACAATGAGCGGAATTTTGCTTTCTGACGATGCAAACAGCTGGTTTGAGAGCGGAGCTTGCTGTGATGTGACAATAAAGAATAATACATTTGATTGGTGCGGTGAAAACGGAATTTTAATTAAGCCCGAAAATCCTGTTCACGAATGTGCAGTTCACAAAAACATAAATATTATCGGAAATACATTCAAAAAATGTGAAAAATCCTGTTTTTATATAAAATCAACCGACAATGTTGTTATCAAGGATAATGTTGCAGAATGTGTACCCGATATTTTAGAAACAAAAAATGTCACAAATTTAAGCAAGGATTTTTAATTTTGCCGTAAACATTAAAATTTCTCAAAAAACACTTGACAATTAAGAGTTATTGATATATAATTGCTTTTGCTCGATGCGGAATTGTGTAATGGCAGCACGGCAGACTCTGACTCTGTTTGTCTGGGTTCAAATCCTAGTTCCGCAGCCAAGAAAAAATCCGTTCTCGTAAGAGGGCGGATTTTTTCTTGTACTATTCATTTTTCATCATTCATCAAAACGGATTTTTCAATGAATATTGAATAATTGATTTTACATTATATCTATGATATATTTTACATACGGTGTGAAAATATGAAAGATAATATGTTTATCGACAAATAAATAGGTTTTGCTGCGAGAATAGTAAAACTCAATCAATATTTAACTAAAAAAGAAACAATTATTTCAAAACAAATTGTTCGTAGCGGTACAAGCATTGGCGCTAATATAAATGAGGCTAATTACGGTCAAAGCAAAGCTGATTTCATTTCTAAATTACATACTAATTAAAAGAAACTGAATATTGGATTAAGTTACTGTATTTATCTGATTATTTTGATGATACAATTCATGGTTCTCTGCTATCAGAATGTTTAGAAATAAAGCGGATTTAATTGCTTCAATAAATAAAGCAAAGGAGAATCGTTGATGACATTCTATCACGGAAGTCAGATTGTAAAATTAACAGAGTTAAAGCCGGTAATATCTGAACATGGACAACCGTATGTTTATTTTTCAACCAATCCTTTAGTTGCTTTATTGTACTGTGTAAAACCTGTGCCTAAACCATTTAGCTGGTATCCGTATGGATTTGATTGCAATGGGAATGTTTTCTATTCAGAATATTTTTAAGACGCTTTTGAAAAAACATATAATGGCAAAACAGGATATTTATATGAATGCGATGATTTGTCAAATGTTGAACAGCCAACACAAATAAACTGCGTATATACTTGCACAGAAATTGTTAAAGTTAAGTCCAGATTCGATTTCGTGTTCCCGACTGAATATAATGAATAACTATTATACACGTACATAGCTTTCATGTCTGCGGAGGCATTTTAACATGGAAAAGTATTTTAAGATATTAAAAGAAAACGGAGCTGACTTAGCCATAAAGATAGAGGCTGATACCATAGTGACGGCAGCCTGGACAGTCTATCGCTGCAAATACGGGTGCGATACTTATGGAAAGAGCCATTGCTGTCCGCCGAACTGCCCCACATGGAAAGAGACGCAGGAAATGATAAACTGCTTTCAATACGGGATTCTGTTTAGATGCCATGAAATGAGCATAGTGACGCCTCTTGCCGTAAAAGTAGCACGTGAGTTGTTTTTGGATGATTATTACAAAGTTATCGCTTTTGGTAGTGGACCATGCAAGAAATGTCAAAAATGCAATCCGGATCACTGTAATTTCCCGGATAAAACCGTTCCGGCTATGGAAGCGTGTGGAATTGATGTTTTTGCAACGGTAAGGAACAACAATCTTGAAATACATACACTACGCGAAAAGGGCGAAATTCAGAATCATTTTGGACTTATAATGGTTGAATGAATTTCTATTTCGCAGAATAAGCCCGCAAATCATTTTAGAGGCAAGAATCTAAATATATACTGATCTTGCGTTTAGAGACATCAGAAACACGAAAGCGAATTGGGAAAAAGTTAATAGAGTAACTGAAATAACGGATTTATATTAGTATTTCAAAGAATACGAAAAATTAGGATTATTCAAAATAAAATCTTTAAGCAAAATGTCCAAACAAGAAATGACCTATGTTTTAAATGATTTGAAAGCAACAGTAAAAGAGCATAACCTGATAGATAATCCACAAAATCCAATGAGTATTTTTATAAAAAATAATTTTAATGAATTTTATAAAACTCATTTCTATAATATGTTTTGATTGAGTTAAAGCATTCAAATGTTTCTTAAAAACATTTTATTTCACTTCCCTCTTCAGCAGAAATATTCACAATTATCGTAAGATAATTATTTTATATTACTCAGCAATATTTATTAAACCCACGGAGGCTAATATGCAGTCTTATCCAAATCCTTTTATTCCCGAGCGTGCCGACCCTTATGTAACAAAGGGTAATGACGGCTTTTACTATTTCACGGCTTCATACCCTGCATATTTGAATGTTGACGCAGGCTATGACAGAATAATACTTCGCAAAAGCGACACTGTAATCGGCTTGGCAAATGCCGAGGAACACACAATTTGGTCTGCGCACACCGAGGGCATAATGTCAAAGCATATTTGGGCGCCTGAGCTTCATTTTGTCGGCGGAAAGTGGTATATTTTCTTTGCAGCAGGCGAGAAAGACGCTGTTTGGAATATCCGCCCCTTTGTACTTATGTGCGAGGGCAGTGACCCTGTAAATGATAGATGGATTGAAATGGGTAAAATGCAGGCAACTGACAGCGATGAAACCTCATTCAGCACATTCTCGCTTGATATGACATACTTTGAGCATAAGAGCAAGCATTATTTGATTTGGGCTGAAAAAATCGGCGATTCATCTCTGTTTATGGCAGAAATCAATCCTCAAGAGCCTTGGAAGCTGATTTCAAAGCCGATTTTGCTCACAAAGCCTGAATATGATTGGGAAATTATTCGGCACAGAGTAAACGAAGGTCCAAGCGTGCTGAAAACCGATGATAAAATATTTGTGTTCTTTTCAGCGTCGGGTACAGGCGCAGAGTATTGTATGGGTATGCTTTATGCCGATGCAAATTCAGATTTGATGGATATAAACAGTTGGAGAAAGTGCAGTGAGCCTGTGCTGCGAACCGAAGATTTAACTGATGAAGCAGGTCCCGGGCATAACAGCTTTGTTGTTGATGAAAACGGAGATTTACTGATTGTTTATCATGCAAGACCCCATTCTCATTTTGAAGAAAAGTGCGGTACATACTGTACTGAACCTCTTTATGACCCCTGCCGTCACGCACGCATAAAATTTGTGCGGTTTGACGAAAAAGGTATGCCGAATATGCTTGACAAAATTTGACACAGTAGGGTATAATGAACTTACAAAATAAAGTTTACATAACTGACGGATTTCGCGGATTACCGCGGGGGAATGTAAACTCAATAAAAGCCGACCGTCTGGGCAATTCTGTTTTGTTTACAAAGTGGGATTGCCCGATTTTGTTTTTTGGAGCAATTCACAAAAGAGGAGGAAAAACATATGGTAAAACACCTAAAGGAATTCAGCTTTGCCGTGCTTGCAGGTATGGCTATAAGCATTGGCTGTGTGGTTTTTCTGTCAGTTGAAAATACGGTTGCAGGCTCAATTCTGTTCGCCGTAGGTCTTTTGACGGTTCTGGTTTTCAAGCTGAATCTTTTCACAGGCAAAGCACCCTATATGTGCAAAAATAAGCCTGCTTATTGGGGCTTTGTTGTACTTGTGTGGCTCGGCAATTTTGCGGGAACCGGAATTTCTGCGCTGCTTATCCGCTTTACAAGAGTTTACGGCAAAATTATTGACCGCTGTACAACCGTAGCGCAAACAAAGGTTGACGACAATCTTTTAAGCCTTTTTGTTCTCGGTATTTTTTGCGGAATAATGATGTACATAGCGGTTGATACTTTTATTAACCACGGTCAAGAGAAGAATTTTTCTTCGTCAATCGTAGTTGTATTTTGCGTAAGTGTGTTTATTCTTGCAGGCTTTGAGCATAGCGTGGCAGATATGTTCTACTTTATGCTTTCACTGCCTGTTTCAAAGTGGATTTTGCCGCTTGCCGTAATTACCCTCGGTAATGTTGCGGGCGGAAATCTTTTTTGCTTTTTAACAAAAATCAAACGCGACTGATAAACAATTTTTAAATATATTTTAGGAGGACTATACCTATGCTTTCAGACATTCAAATCGCGCAGCAGACACCTTGCTTACCTATCACAGAAATCGCAAAAAAACTCAACATCGACGCTGATGACCTTGAGCTTTACGGCAAATACAAGGCAAAGCTCCCGCTTTCTCTCAACAAAAAATATGCTGACAGAGAAAACGGCAAGCTTATTCTTGTTACTGCTATCAACCCCACACCTGCAGGCGAGGGAAAAACCACTATCACAGTAGGTCTCGGCCAAGCGATGAACAAAATCGGCAAAAATGCTTGTATCGCACTTCGTGAGCCTTCAATGGGTCCTGTTTTCGGTGTTAAGGGCGGTGCCGCAGGCGGCGGATATGCGCAGGTTATTCCTATGGAAGACATCAATCTTCACTTCACAGGCGATATGCACGCTATTACTGCCGCTAACAATCTTCTTTGCGCTATTATTGACAACCATATGCAGCAGGGCAATGAGCTTCGCATTGACCAGAGAAGAATTCTTTTCAAACGCTGTCTTGATATGAATGACCGTGCGCTTCGTAATGTTATTGTAGGCCTTGGCGGTAAGGTCAACGGTGTTCCCCGTGAAGACGGTTTTATGATTACTGTTGCAAGTGAAATTATGGCTATTCTTTGCCTTGCAACTGATATTGACGACCTTAAAGCAAGACTCGGCAGTATTCTTGTTGCTTACTCTCTTGACAACAAGCCCGTTTATGCGCGTGACCTTAACGCAGTCGGTTCAATGGCGGCTCTTCTTAAAGACGCTATCAAGCCCAACCTTGTTCAGACTCTTGAGCATACACCTGCAATTATGCACGGCGGACCTTTCGCTAACATTGCTCACGGCTGTAACTCTGTTACTGCTACAAAGCTTGCTTTAAAGCTTGCTGATTACTGCATTACAGAGGCAGGCTTCGGCGCTGACCTCGGTGCTGAAAAGTTCCTCGACATCAAGTGCCGTTATGCAGGTCTTAAACCCGACTGTATTGTTGTTGTTGCTACAATCCGCGCGCTCAAATACAACGGCGGTGTTGCCCGCGCTGACTTGCAGAATGAGAATGTTGACGCTCTTAAAGCAGGTATTGTAAACCTTAAAACTCATATTGAAAATATGAAAAAGTACAATGTTCCGGTAGTTGTTGCAATTAACAAATTCCATACAGATACAGACGCTGAAGTAGCTTATATCAAGGAATTCTGCGAAGAAATGAATGTTCCTGTATCTCTTGCAGAGGTATTTGCTAAAGGCGGCGAGGGCGGTATGGACTTGGCAGAAAAGGTTTGCGCAGTTATCGATGAAGGCAAAGCAGACTTTGCGCCGATTTATGATGAAAAGCTTTCAATTAAGGAAAAGCTTAATACAATTGCTAAAGAAATTTACCGTGCAGACGGCGTAATATTCACAGCAGCTGCTGAAAAGGCAATTAAAGATATTGAGGCTCTCGGTCAGGATAAGCTTCCTGTTTGTGTTGCTAAAACTCAGTATTCACTTTCTGACGACCCGACAAAACTCGGCAAGCCCGAAAACTTCACAATGACAGTACGTGAAGTTAAGCTCAGCGCAGGCGCAGGATTCATAGTTGCTCTCACAGGCGACATTATGACAATGCCCGGACTTCCCAAAGTTCCTGCCGCATACAAAATAGATGTGGATAGTGACGGCAAAATCGACGGACTCTTCTAATTCTTTTTGACATATTTTCAGCAATACTGCGTTGTGCCATCTCGAAATATCAGCATATTCCTTCGATGCCGCGCCTTGTCTTGCGAAAAGTCTGTTCAAAAATAAATATGTTTCGGCAAGATTGCATAACGAAAAAATAATTAAATTTTGATTTGTTTTCAATACAAACTAAATATTCAAAATACTGCGTGTCTATCGGCTCGCAGTATTTTTTTGCAGGGCGGTGTCGCGTGTATACGGTTAACACTTCTGCAAATGAAATGAGCAGAAGCGATACTTTAGCTGGCAGGTAAGTATATCTTGCTCACGCCGTTAATTTACACTTGCGGTTAAATATTTCCTCTTTTTATTGACATCTTTTTATTATAATTGTATAATTTATAGGATAATTTTAATATAATAGGAGTAGTCTGTATGAAATGGACAGGTCTTAATGAACTGAGAGAAAAATATTTAAGCTTTTTTGAAAGCAAGGGCCATTTGCGTTTGCCGAGCTTTTCGCTTGTGCCGCAGGGCGATAAGAGTATTCTTCTTATCAATGCGGGTATGACGCCGATGAAAAAATATTTCACAGGTGAGGTAACACCGCCGAGAAGCCGTGTTACAACCTGCCAAAAGTGTATTCGTACACCGGATATTGAGAATGTAGGTAAAACCGCGCGCCACGGCACATATTTTGAAATGCTGGGTAACTTCTCATTCGGCGATTATTTTAAGCATGAGGCAACTGCATGGGCTTGGGAATTTTTCACAAAGGTGCTTGAAATCCCTGAAGATAAGCTCTATGTAAGCGTTTATCTTGAAGATGACGAGGCTTTTGATATTTGGACTAAAGAGGTTGGCGTTGACCCCTCTCATATGGTTCGATTCGGCAAAGAGGATAATTTCTGGGAACACGGTGCAGGTCCCTGCGGTCCTTGTTCAGAGATTTATTTCGACCGTGGCCCCGACAAAGGCTGTGGCAGTCCCGATTGTAAGGTCGGCTGTGAATGCGACCGCTTTATCGAGGTTTGGAACTTGGTTTTCACACAGTTTGAAAATGACGGCAATAACAACTATACCCGTCTTGCTCACCCAAACATTGATACAGGTATGGGTCTTGAACGCCTTGCCTGTGTTATGCAAGAGGTTGACAATCTTTTCGAGGTTGATACCGTTCAGAATATTATGAAGCACATCATTGATATTTCCGGTATTGAATATCATAAAGATGCTAAAAAAGATGTTTCGCTCCGTGTTATAACCGACCATATCCGCAGTACAACCTTTATGGTTGGCGACGGTGTTCTGCCCTCAAACAGCGGAAGAGGCTATGTTCTTCGCCGTCTTCTCCGACGTGCCGCACGCCATGGCAGACTTATTGGCATTGACCGCCCGTTCTTGGCAGAGGTATGTGAAACCGTTATAAAGGAAAATGCGTCTGCATATCCAAATCTTGTTGAAAAGCAGGATTATATTAAAAAGGTTATCTCTATGGAAGAAGAAAGCTTCTATAAGACAATCGACAGCGGTCTCGGATTACTTAACGAAATGATGGCAAATTCAAAAGACAGCGTGCTTTCGGGCGACGACGCTTTTAAATTGCAGGATACATTCGGTTTCCCCATTGATTTGACAAAGGAAATCGTTGCAGAAAACAATATGACCGTTGACGAAGATAAATTCAAGGCTCTTGTTGAAGAGGCAAGAATGAAAGCCAAGAGTGTTAAGCGTGACGGCGCTGAAACCGATTGGCGTAACAACGGTGTTTCCTTCAAGGATATTGCTAAAACAGAATTTACAGGATACACTGAAAACAATACAAATGCCACAGTTGTTGCAATTGTTGCTGACGGTGAAAGAAAAGAGTTTGCAGAGTCGGGCAACGCAATTCTTGTGCTTGACAAAACCTCTTTTTATGCTGAAAGCGGCGGTCAGACAGGCGATAAGGGAATAATCACGATCGGCGAAAGCACATTTGAAGTAATGAATACTGTAAAAGACGCTGACGGCATAGTTCTTCATCACGGTGTATTGAACGGCGACGCAATCAAGGTAGGCGACAGCGCAGTAACCTTATATGATGAAGAAAACAGAAAAGCTACAATGCGTAACCATACTGCCGCGCATCTTCTTCAGGCGGCGCTTCGCAAGGTTTTGGGTACTCATGTTGAGCAGGCAGGTCAGCTTGTAGATGCAAACGAGGTTCGTTTTGACTTTACTCACTTTACCGCAATGACAAGCGACGAGCTTAAAGCGGTTGAAGCGCTTGTAAATGAAGAAATTCTCAATGCAACTGAAATGACAATTAAAGAAATGCCCATTGAAGAGGCAAAGGCTATGGGCGCTATGGCATTGTTCGGCGAAAAATACGGCAATGTTGTTCGTGTTGTTAAGGCAGGGGATTTCTCAACCGAGCTTTGCGGCGGTACGCATGTTGACAATACAGGTAAAATCGGTCTTTTCAAGCTGGTTTCTGAATCGTCTGTTGCGGCAGGTGTGAGAAGAATACAGGCAGTAACAGGTAAAAATGTTCTTAAATATATTGACGCAAAGAATGAGCTTATCTATTCAGCGGCTGAAGCTTTAAAGGTCGGCAATGCGGCGGCGCTTCCTGCAAAGGCACAGGCAGTTGCAAATGAGCTTAAAGCTAAAGAAAAAGAAATTGCGTCGCTTAAATCAGAAATCAACAGCTTTAAGACTTCGGGCCTTATGGCAGGCGCAGTTGATGTGAACGGAGTTCAGCTTGTTGTTTATAATGCAGGTGAAGAGGATGCAAACGGACTTCGCTCAATGGCAGAGACCGTAAGAGAAGCGCTTTCTGACAGTGTTGCGGTTATTGCTGGCACAAATGCCGAAAAGGGAACTTGCTCTTTCGCATGCGCTTGCGGTAAAGAGGCAATTGCACGCGGCGCTCATGCAGGCAATATTGTCCGTGAGGTTGCTAAAATTGCAGGCGGTTCGGGCGGCGGCAAGCCTGATATGGCTATGGCAGGCGGTAAAGATCCGTCAAAGATTGACGACGCGCTTATGCGTGCCGATGAAATTCTTCGCAATATGTTGAAATAATGTGATAGCGTGAAAAATACAACGAAAGGAGCGATACCGTGCATAAAAAGCCGTTTTTAACAGCTCTTTGTGCGAATTCTGTATCGTATGGCGATTTTTATGGATTGTCTTTTTTGTAAAATAGTAAATGGAGAAATCCCGTCAAATAAGGTCTACGAAGATGAAAAAATACTTGCGTTCCGTGACATTGCTCCTCAAGCGGATGTTCATATTATAGTAATCCCAAAAGACCATATAGCAAACAGCGCAAATGATATAAATGCCTATAACTGCGAAACTGTGGGATATATCTTTGCGAAAATCCCTGAAATTGCAAAGCTTGCAGGAGTTGACAGTTACAGAATTATCAACAACTGCGGTGAAAAAGCAGGGCAGACGGTTCAGCATATTCATTTTCATCTTCTCAGCGGCGACAATCTTACAGAAAGATTGGTTTAATAACAAAATCAGCGGTGTTTATTCAGCGAACACCGCTTTTTGTTGCTGTGCTTTGGCTATTTTAATATACTTTAAATGGAATTTTTATCAGTAAAGGTGAAGATATTATGAAGAATATAAATTATAAACCGCTTGAAAACAGCTTGCTTGACTTTCGTATGTCAGATGTCAAACTTGTTGACCCTTATATGCAAAATGCTTTTTCACTTGAAGTAAAATATCTTAAAAGCATTGACTGTAATAAGCTTTTAAAGGGATTTTGCGAAATTGCAGGAGTGAAAAGCGATGCAGAAAAATACGGCGGATGGGAAACATCTGCGCTTCAAGGGCATACTCTCGGTCATTATCTCACCGCAGTTTCACAAGCTTATGTTACAAGCGGTGATGAAGAATTTAAAAAAATAGCTGACAGAATGATATCCGTTCTTGCCGAGTGCCAAAATAAAGACACAGGCTATCTGGCGGCAATACCCGAAAGCCACTATGTTCAGCTTGAACAGGGTAATACAGCAGGCACCTGGGTTCCGTGGTACTCAATGCACAAAATACTTTCCGGTATTATTTCGGTTTATGAACTTGTCGGCAATAAGCAGGCTTTTGATGTTGCCGCGAAGTTGGGAGATTGGGTTTACAGCCGTACTTCAAAATGGGATTTGGATACGCAAAAAACAGTTCTCAATATAGAATACGGCGGAATGAACGATTGTCTGTATCAGTTATACAAACATACAAAATCCGAAAAGCATTTGTCGGCAGCTCACAGCTTTGATGAAATGCCCCTTTTTGATGCTTGTTATAACGGAAAAGACATTCTCAACGGCAAGCACGCAAATACAACAATTCCTAAATTTTTAGGCGCTCTTAACAGATATTTAGTGACAGATGAGGAGTATTATCTTAAATCGGCAGAAAATTTTTGGGAAATCGTATTGAAAAACCATACATATATCACCGGCGGTAACAGCGAATGGGAACATTTCGGCGAGCCGAAAATTCTTGACGCCGAGCGAACAAACTGCAACTGCGAAACCTGCAATACATATAATATGCTTAAGCTTACCCGTGAACTTTATAAGCTTACAGGCAATAGCAAATATGCTGATTATTACGAAAACACATTTATTAACGCAATTTTATCGTCACAAAATCCCGAAACAGGAATGACTACATATTTTCAGCCTATGGCGACAGGTTTTTTCAAGGTTTACAGCTCTGCGTATGAGAATTTTTGGTGCTGTACAGGCTCGGGAATGGAGAATTTCTCGAAGCTGGGAGACAGTATTTATTACAAAACTGACGGCAGTATTTATATTACGCAGTTTATATCTTCAAGCGTTAATTGGGCAGAAAAAGGGCTTAAAATTACGCAAAATGTGAGTTTGCCAAGCGTTAAATTCACAGTAAACGGTTCTGAAAATGCAGATATTATTCTTCGTGTACCGGATTGGTGCGCTGACAGTCCGATAGTTAAAATTAACGGCGAAAAGGTTAATACAGAGACTGAAAACGGTCATATTCGGCTTTCCCGTGAATGGAGTGACGGCGATGTGATTGAATATACACTGCCTATGCAAGTTAAAGTTCACAGCCTGCCGGATAACGAAAATACAGTTGCGTTTAAGTACGGCCCGTGGGTATTGAGCGCGGATATGGGCAACAACAATATGAAAACTGACATTACAGGTGTGAATGTTACAATTCCTTTGTCTGATACTAATTTGAGCGATGTACTTGTTTTAAAAGACGTTTCAATAAAGGAATGGCTTAAAAATATCAGTGAGAATTTGGTTTGTGAGCAAGGCGAACTTCAATTCAAGCTTAAAGGAACGAATCAGAATTTGACATTTTCGCCTCATTACAGACAACATAAACACCGTTACGGAATATATTTCACTCTTTCAAATTGAAAATCTGTTAAAATTATAACAATATTGTCATAATTATTCCAAATCGTTGCAATTCATAGTCATAAGTAATATAATTATTCTATTGGGAAATTATACTTTAAGGAGTTGCGGATTATGGAAAGAACCTATGTTCCTTTCAAGGATTGGAAAGAAAAGTCAAAACAGATTGAGTATACTGAAAGCACACCGCTTTTGAATGCTGACGGCACTTTGAATGCTAAAGGCTGGGCAAGGCACAATGTTTTTGAGTATGACAGAAATCTTGTTAAAAAAGGACTTATCAGCCGTAAAGAGTGGGACTTTTATCAGATTTCAAACGGCAAATTGGCAGTTCAGCTGAACTTTGCAAACATAAATATGGGCGGTTTTCTTGCGGCAAAGCTTGTTGATCTTGAAAACGGAGAAGAGGTTATTGATTGCAGTAAATTCTTTTTAGGCGACAAATATGTTCTGCCGAAAAAAGGCGATGTGCCAAACCGCTTTAAAACAAATGTGGGCGGCGCTGAAATCGACTTTAACACAGGCAAAAATTCACGCAGACTTTGGTACAGATGTGTTACAAAGGACAGGGGAGTTATTGAGTGCGATTTCACTATGGATATTCCCGAGGGCTTTGAGAATATTACAACTGTTATTCCTTTTAAAGAAGATCCAACCCGCTATTTTATGACAACAAAGCAGATTGGTATGCCTTGCGAGGGTTCAATGAGAATAGGCAGTGACCTTTACGAGTTTTCTAAAGACGATACATTCGCTTTTTTAGATTGGGGCAGAGTTAATACAATCCGTAATATGGTTTGGTATTGGGGCGCAGGCTCTTCATATATCACTGACGGTGACGGCGTAAAGCATAATTTGGGCTTTGAAATCACATGGGCAATAGGTGATGAGAGCAACGCTACCGAAACCTGCATTTTCTATGACGGCAAGGCTAATAAATTCGGTGCAATTGATGTTGAAACCTTCCCAAAAGACGATAAGTATATGGAGCCTTGGAAGTTTGTTTCGGAAGACGGCAGATTTAACCTTACAATGCAGCCGTTCTATGATTATCATACCGATTTTAATGTTAAGGTGGGCAGAATGCACGCGCATCAGGTTCACGGACTTTGGAGCGGTGATGTTATCCTTGATGACGGCACAAAAATTGAGATTAAAGATATGTACGCTTTCTGCGAATATGTAGAGAATAAGTGGTAAAATAATATTGATGTACGGCGGAGATTTTTCTCCGCTGTTCTTGTATATTCATATTTAAAATGTTAAAATAAGATATAATTACAGTTAAAGGAAAATACAAATATGAAATTTATATCGTGGAATGTAAACGGCTTTCGTGCCTGTTTAACTAAAGGCTTTGAAGAATTTTTTAACGAACAGAACGCAGATTTTTTCTGTATTCAAGAAACAAAAATGCAGCCCGACCAAGCTGAATTTAAGCCCGAGGGATATTATCAGTATTGGTACAGTGCCGAGAAAAAAGGTTATTCGGGTACGGCGGTTTTCACAAAATATGAGCCTATAAGCGTTTGGTATGGGCTTGATATTGATAAGCACGACCACGAGGGCAGAGCAATTACTCTTGAATATGAGAATTTCTATCTGCTTTGCGTGTATACTCCCAATTCCAAGCGAGAACTTGCCCGTCTTGATTACAGAATGGAATGGGAAGACGATTTAAGAGAATATATTAAGTCCCTTGATGCAACAAAGCCTGTAATTTATTGCGGAGATTTGAATGTGGCTCACGAAGAAATCGACCTGAAAAATCCGAAAACAAATCATCATAATGCAGGATTTTCTGACGAAGAGCGAGGAAAGTTCACAGAGCTTTTAAATGCGGGCTTTAAAGATACTTTCCGCACGATTTATCCCGAAAAAGTGCAGTATTCGTGGTGGAGCTATATGTTCCAGGCAAGAGCGAAGAATACAGGATGGCGTATCGACTATTTTGTGGTGTCCGACCGCATAATGCCCAAGGTGAAAGACAGCGTTATCTTCACTGAAGTTATGGGCAGCGACCATTGCCCTGTGGGAATTGAGATTGAAATATAGGCTTAATAATTGATTATAAGTAAATTCTGTTGGTAATTATTTACAATAACTAAATTGCGAATTTGTTTAAAAAACAGAATATTAAATTTCACTTCGCTTTTTTGTCACAAAACATATACTTTAAACTGTTGTATTTAGTATAATGGGGTAAAGGAATTATGATGAGAGGGTGACAAATATGAAAAAAACTACTAAAATTATTCTTTCAACAATATGTATCGTTCTTGCAGTGATTATGGTTAGCGGATATGTGGCTTGGAAAAACTATATACCCACAAGAATCGAGTATATGATCAGTGATACGACTGTAAACTTGAACGATCCCCGTGAAGTAGTGGGCGTAAAACCATATGTTTTTGTAGGTTATGTTCAGGAACTTTATGATTTTTGTACTCAAAAGTCAAGCCGTGAATTTCCTGAAATTGTTGATTATTATGAGATTCCTTTTACCGAATGTCGGGTGAAAGTTGTTGCAGGCATAAAAGGCAATCTTAAAGAGGGCAGTGAGTTTTCTTTTTATAAAGTAGGCGGAATAGTTCCAAGCAGAACTTGTATTTTTCTTGATGAGGGCGATATTATGCCCGAAAAAGGAAAATATTATATATTTACAGGTATTGCTCATGCTGACGGAACTATGACGGGCGGAGGAACAAACGGAACAATAGAGCTTGAAGCAGGTATTACCGAAAACAATCTGGAGGACTCAAAAGTATATCAAACATATCTTGACGCGTATGAAAATCAAATTTTACCGAGTAAGGGCAATGATTTTGTTTATCTTTGCATAGCGGATGAAAATTACGGCGACGGCACATACAATGCAGAATTATATAAAGAGTATATAGAGTATATAAAAGAAAAAGGTGACAGCATTGATGAAGCATATTACAAGGCTGTAAAAAGCGAAAATAAGAAAATTGATGAAGTATTAAGTGAATGATTTAATACAGATAGAGAGCTTTTGCTAAAGTCATCAATTTTTAGGAGTATTGCATTATGAAATTAAAAAAATTATTGATTGCATTCTCAAGTATATTTATTGTATGTTTAATAGCCTTTTGTATATCAAAATTTTCGGATAGATACAGTGAAGAGGCTTTTATATCAAATGTTGAAAAAAACAGTATCTTTGATGAAGAAGAAAAAAGCGAGCTTATTGAGATATACAATGACCCGGATATGTCAGATGAAGACAGAAAAGAATTTTTTCAGCTTGTAGAACAGTATCCCGGATTATTGGCGTCACAAAAGGATTTTCAATATGAAATTGTTAATTTCAATATATATAAATCTGACTTTGAAGTTTTGCTGAACAGCGTAATATCCTATATTGATGAAAATCATTACGAAGAACCTTATTACATAGGATTTTATGAAGAAGACGGTAATTTTACTCTTAAAAGAGGTGGCTTTTGGCAAGAAAGCAATGCCCTTGAAGTTGATGCTTCAGTGAATGAAAGCATGAAAAAAATAGAAGATTATTTTGATGTAATAGGACATTATTTTTCAGTAATAAGAGTTGAAAATGGGTCAGTTCGGTTTGATACTGAAAACGGTAAATTCTCTATAATCTATTCTTTAGACGGAATATCACCCGAAGAAAAAGGTATGGATATAATCGGTACAAGAAAATATAGAATCGGAAATATCAGCGGCGATTGGTATTATGCGTCTATAAAAAATGTATGATTTACATTAAATAACTTTTTACTTAACAACAACACACCGCTTAGGCTTTAAACCTAAGCGGTGTGTTTTATCGTTTAAGCGTATTATTTAAGCTTTAAAATTTCTTCAATAGGTTCTTTGAAATATTTTGGGATATTCTTTAAGGGTTTGCCGTTTTTGATGAAATCATTGAATATTTTGCCTTTGCGGTCAGTTGACATCTGGAACTTTGAAATTACTCTTGTAAGCTCCTGCTTTTTGTCAGCGTTTGCAAGATATGTGCAATCTTCAACAGTGATTTCAATTTCGGCGTCTGCCTTTGCAGTAACCGTCACTTCAAGCGTACCGTTATTTGTTACTTTTGCGCCGTCAATATTAACAGACACTTTACCGTCAGTAATATCCTTGAATTTGACAACAAAGGTTCTGATTTCGGGAACAACGCTTGCGTCGCCATCAGCCTTTGCAATGTTAAAGTTGACTTTGTTGCCGTTCTCTTTAACCGTGAATGCAGTTTTAAGATATTCACCGTTTCGGTATGATAGCGTATTGCCGTCATCCTCATAAAGCGTGAATTTGTTGTTGCCTCGGTATACAAGAAGCTCAAGAACTTCGGGGTTGGAACAATCGTTGGTTCTGCCGTTGGCACTCATAGGGATAATCGCGCCAGCCTTTGCAAGCACAGGTATGTTTTCAATATCACGGTACATCTTTACAAACTGATTGCCCTCATATATTCTGCCTGTGAATATGTCGGTGTATCTTCCCTGCGGAATCCAAACATTAACGCCTGCAAGGTTCGTTTTGTCAGATGTATGCTCTGTAATCGGTGCAACAATCAGTTCTGTGCCGAAGAAAAACTCATTTTTGCAGTTATATGCGTTTTCATCTGTCGGATAAGCATAGTACATCGGCTCGCAAATCGCTCTGCACTCTGTATGAGTGCGGTAGTTCATTGTGTAAATATACGGCAGAAGTCTGTGTCTTAAACGAAGCGCTTCTGTCGCAATTTTCTGAACAGGACCGCTGTAATTCCAAGGCTCTTTGCCTGCAAATTCATTGTTTGTCGAGTGCAAACGCATTACAGGGCTGAACACCCCGAGCTGTACCCAACGCAGATAAAGCTCATCGTCTTTTTTGCCCATACAGTGACCGCCTATGTCGTGACTCCACCAAGGGTACGCAACATTTGACGCAGTTGCAGTAAAGTACGGTTGAAAATCAAGGCTTTTCCAAGTCTGCGTTGTGTCGCCGCTGAAGCCGAGGGGATAACGCTGACTGCCTGCGCCGCAAAAGCGTGAAAGAATAAGCGGACGGTGGTTTTCTCTTGAGTTATCAAGAAAATGGTAGTGATTTAATGCCCAAAGAGGGTCAAGATTGGGTGTTTTTGTGCGTTTGCCCTGCTGCCAGTCAATCCACCAAAAATCAACACCCTTTTCTTCATACGGATGATGAAGAATATCAAAATAATTTTCGGTGAATTTTTTGTCGGTAATATCAAATTCAACAGCTTTTTTCTCTTGCGGGTTCTGACCCATAGCCTTGCACATTTCTTCATACTGATTTTCAAACCAACGTACACCCATTGAGGGGTGAATATTGAATGTGATGTGATAATTATCGGCCTTGAGCTTTTTCAGGAATTCCTCATAATCGGGAAACAAATCGGTATTAAAGCTGTAACCTGTCCAGCCCGTTGACCAAATATCATAAACATATTCCATAAAATTCAAGTGCTTGCCGGGCTTGTGGCTGTCCTTACCGAATTTGGCCTTTATATCGACCCAATGCCAATCCATATCTACCGTAGCAACGGTTATGGGTATTTCTTCTTTCTTAAATTTATCCATAAGGCTTAGATATTCATTTTGCGAATATGCCTTGTATCTGCTCCACCAATTGGAAAGGGCATAGCGGGGAATAAGCGGCACTTTGCCCGTAAGACTGTATAAATCCGAAGCAGCTCCGATATAATCATTGCCGTAAGCAAAATAGTATTTGTCGCTTTCTTTATTGTCACGGGGCAAAACCGAACCGTCGTCTTTAATTGCAAGAGTGTTGCTGTCGTCAAGAATTGCAACGCCGTTTTTCGAGCATACACCGTCGCCCATTTTAATAATTCCCGCGCTTATATCAAGGGTACGGCAAGTACCTTTCAGGTTGCCCGATTTATAATCGGTAACAACTCTGCCGTCGCTCAATTTGATATTAACCATTTTGTGCGAGCTTAATGAATAGACAAAACAGGCTTTTTCGGTTTTTATTTCGATTGTGTTGCCCGATTCCCGAATTTCGTAATTAGTTTTACAAAAATCACGGAACCAAACGCTCTGCGTAGGTTCATCGCAGAAATTGCCGTTTTTTTCATACTCTGCTCTCAAAAGACAGGGCGTAATAACGGTAAGTCTTGTGCCGCCGCGAACAACAGTTTGACTGTCGGGCGCTTTCGGCGAACAATCAATTTTAAATCGCTTTGTAAAATTTCCCATAAATATACCTCACAACAAATTCTCTGAATTTTATTATAAGGCTTAACCGATTTAAAGTCAACACGGACATAAAAAGCTGTATTACCGTGAAAGTAATACAGCCGTTTTTTATTCGTCTATGTTATAGTATTCGATAAGTTTATCAGCTAATTCATCAGAAATCTTCAAAACACCGCCGTGACGCTTTTTGCGTTTGCCCATATCAAACTTATTGGTTGATAATTGTGTAAATACACCGCTTGAAAGATCGTCTGTCAAAAAAGGTGTGTATCCGCTGTTTGTGCTGTATCGGTCGGCAATTAAGCACCACTTTTTCTGATTGTCAAGGTAATAGCATTCAGGTCCTTCAAGCCCGTAAAATTCTGCAAGAATCTTTGAATAAATACTTTCCCATTCTTCGCCGACTAACCTGCGGCATCGCTCAAGCGTTATGTGCTTGTTGGTTTCGTCTTTTGAAAAACGGTAATACCAACCGTTATTCCAAACAATATTTGTGTCAATAACCGCAGTTTCAGCATCAATATATTTGAACGCGGGTGTAAATTTCTTGAAATCCTTTGTGAACGAGCCGTAAATGCGTTGCTTATGCTCTGTATCGACATCTTCTTTTACGCATGACGCCCAAAATACAAACCACATATCCTTTTCTTTACAGAATACCGCTTCGGGCGCCCAAACACAGCCTGCCGACTCAATTCCGACCTCAACAAGACGTTCGTCAGACCAATTTATTAAATCCTCTGATTCCCACACAAGAAGCGAGCGGCTGCCGTGGTGCGAAAAGCTGTGCCAATCGCCGTTTGCAGTGCATAAATCAGTTGCAATAATAAAATATTTTTTCAGATTTTCGTCATATAGGATGAACGGGTCACGAACGCCCTTTGTGCCGAGCCGTGATTTGAGCAACGGCTCATCACCGCCCAAATCAGTCCAGTGAAGTCCGTCATGGCTCACTGAAAACCAAATATTCTCTTTATCGCCTGTGTTTCCGCTTGTAAAATAAACAAACAAATATGCTGACATAAACGCTTACCCCGTATATTGCAAATCATTTAAGTGATTATATCACAACACAATCAAATAATCCATACTGAAGTTATTATTGACAACAAAAATTTAAGATGATAGACTAAAATGGAAAAAGAGAGGTTATAGTTGTGAATAAAGAAGAACTTATAAATTATATTGCAGAGGCTTACGGCACCGAGGCTGAATATCCGTGGGAGGATTCGCCGAATAATATCGTGTTCCGCCATTACAGTAACAAAAAATGGTTTGCGCTTATTATGAAAATTACAAAAGACAAATTAGGATTTCGCGAAGATGGGGTAATTGATGTGGTAAACTTAAAATGCGACCCGATTTTAATAGGAAATCTGCGAAACGAAAAGGGAATTTTTCCTGCATACCATATGAATAAAACACATTGGATTACAGTTGCCCTTGACGGTTCAGCTGACAGCGACCAAATCAAATGGCTTCTTGATTTAAGCTATGATTTGACGAATGTAAAAAGTAAAAAATAATTACCCGACTGAAAGAGATAATATTATGACTTATGAATATGCTGTATATTTCAAGCTATTACTGTTGTGCGGATATACTGATGAATTGGAGCGGTATACAGACTGCCGGCTTGAAAAGCAAGACGAGCTTTCAGATCTTATTTTGGAACTGTCAACAGCAGGGTCAGACAGTAAAAAGAAGCTGTCAATCTTAAATGAATATCTACGAACAACAGACGAAACTGAAATTGATTACGATAAAACAGTTTTTGAACTTGTAATGGCATTTTTAAGAAAAAAGTATACAGAAGATAAAATGCCGGTAAAAGATATTATAAATTTGATGTATCAAATTGCTTGCCATACAGGACGAAGCTTTGATAATCCTTGGTACACTGTGTGGATTATGGAAGATCTTTTTTATGAGTCGGAAGAAGGATATATTGATGCAGAATATTTCCAAAGCCAGTTTAACGCCCTTATTCTTGATAACAGTTTAATTGAATATTCTTATATACAGCATATACACCCTAAAGAACCGCTTTTCAAGAGACTTTTAAATAAAATCAGAAATGCTTTTAATAAATAACACTTATTCACTGTGGCAATTATACACAGTAATTATGGTAGAATAACCTCAACAAACTGATTCCGTTTTTCTAAACGGAGTCAGTTTTGTGGTTTATTTGAGATACAAATGAAACCGCCGTCATTAGCTTTGACGGCGGTTAGTTATTTCAATCATAAAAGCTCTATAATTATTAGTTTGGATTTATCTGACATCAGTATTATTTCCATTTCAGCAAGATTGTCATCAGAAGTATATTTTATCGCTTGTAAATCTGTGTTTGACACTTCTGTACCCAATAATGCCTCTAATAAAATGCCGATATTTATTTTTATGGAGCAGCTTTCATTCGGAACAGAATAGAGAGCCTGTATTTCATTCCTTTCAAGTTCGGTATGAAGCCCATAATCATTTCTGAAATCGTCTTTAAAAAGTATAATTGATACTACTGTATTGTTGATGTCACGAACAAAAACAGCACCGGATGAGTAGAAATCAATTTTACATTCGGGATAAGAAAGCTCAAAATCCTCTAAAAATTCTTCTGTTGAAACACCGAATTCAGAAAGTATTTCAGATAAAGCAGTGTTAATAGCTGCATCTTTTGAATATGAAAAGATATTGTAATCATTGCATTTTACCGCATAGTCAGCAATAGCAGAAGCGAGTTGACTGTCATCATATGTATCGCCGAGTTGAACACCGCCGAAACGGCATTGAGATATATCAAATTTTATAGGCTTAGGAATCTGAAAAAGATTTTTTCTGAATATCTGTATATCGGAGCTTACAGCACCCTCTGCACCTTTGCCGAGACCTTTTATTTTTAATCCCATATGCAGTTTTAAATCGGAATACGCATTTACAGAGAATAAATCAATATCACGGCTTTCTATATATGAATTATCAGCAATAACAACTTCTTTATTACTTTCATCGGAATCAAAGTCAGCAAGCATTTCAATTTCAATACCGTTTGAAAGCTTTATCGGTATCATTCCGAGAATGCAAAATCCGATATCAACACTAATGCCTGCATTAAATGAAAGCTTACCGCTGTATGAGGTGGAAACCGACGGCGTTTCCTGTTCGCGTGAATTATCAGGCTGTGCAGTGTTGATTATCGGATGCGGATAATCATAGCCCTTAAGTAAATAGTTCGGTCGATGCTGACTGTCGGCAAAAATTTCAAATAAGGCAGATTGCTTATATTTACACTCGGCGGATAATTCGCCGTTAGCTGTAACAGCGAGCTGTATAGTTATTCCGAATGATAAATAGCCGACATCATTTTCTGTATTGTTTAGGCTTTCAGTAGGTATTATGTCAGGTAATTTGATATTATAGCCGATTAAATATGTACCTAAAACATATTTGCCTTTTTCACTTTCTGTAACATCAACAATATCTACGGGACTGATTTTTTCTATTAAATCTTTGGAATGCTTAAGCGGTTCGATATCTTTTTTACCTTCAAAGGTCAAATTCAGTTTTTCTTTTGTTACGAAATCAAATTCATAATCATTTATATTAACTTCATTTTTTTGTTCATTATAATCATAATCAAGCAGGAATTTAAGTGACGGATAATTCAGTGTAATATCTCCGCGAATATTGAACTCTTCGTCCGCTTTGTGCTTTAGCTTTATTTTTAATTCCTTGCATAATATTTGATAATCGGAATTTAAAGCGTCCGTATCATTCTTTTTATATTTAAAATCAATGTCTGTATTTCCTATACTGAAAGTTTTGTCAGCAGCACCATTGTTACCGATATTAAGCATTAACGGAGCAGATGATACCGAATCTACAATATCGGTAGGATAAAATGACACTTGTTGTAATGCGGTATCGGAAGCGCTTACCTTTAAACTATTAAAAATTTCATATATTTGCGGTATTTGAAAAGTTACGGTATTATCTTCGGCAGAAATGCCGACAATTTTACCGCAGAAGCCCATATTGAAAAATGATTCTTTTGATTTATTGTCGGGATATACGCAAAAAAGCTCTCCGACATTAGAATTTAAAAAGAAATCGGGCAGCTTTTTAGAATAACTTATTGTATATATTCCGTCGCTTTCAAGAGTAACCTCTTTAAAATTGTGCTTAATATTATCATCTTTAAAAGCGATTTTCACATTATCGCTGAATGTTGCCGCGCTGTCCTCTGAAATATGAAAACCGTTTGTTTGCTTAAAGGTTGGCGAGGCTAATGCAAGTGTATAAAGTATACTTGTTAATATAATAATTGCAGAAAGAGATATACATAATATAATCAGTGCAATTTTTCTCTTACTCATTTTATTTGTTCCTATCTAAATATTTTTTTATGACTCTGTTTAATCGTTTAGTAACTACTTCGCAGGTTATATACCATTTTAAATTTGAATTTTTCATATTGAAATCAGCGATAGTATCTTTGAAATAAGGCATTAGATTCCCATTCACAAAAAATTTCTGCAAAACACTTTTGCCGTAAATATAGCCCTCGTAAATCATTTTTTCTATGTACTCATGCTTAAATAAAAAGACATTTTTCATAAACATATCGCTTTGATGATTGATTTTAATTGTTTTTGCATTGATATCGTCATTTTCAAAGTCATAATTATAATCTTCAAAATATATACAGATAATACAATCAAGTTCTTTACCGATTAAAGTTCCAATCGGAATATTATCCACTAAAGCGCCGTCAACATATCCGTTACCAAGAATGTTTATAGGATTATTAAACGGGGGTAAAGCAACACTTGCTCTTACAAATTGATTTCGTAATTCCGGAGAACTGTTTTTCAGATTGATATAATTTATATCTCTTGAATTGGTGTTTAAAAGTGTAGTATAAAAATCTCTTTTTTCAAAGTCAGATGATATGTTTATTTTATTGATATGATTATCTAAAAAATCACTTTGTAAAATGTTTCTGATAAATGACGAAGTGCTTTTGCAATTTAAGGATTTCCATATGCTTTCAGCGGCAGAGAGTTGGCGGTTTACAAAGGCATATGCGTTAAGAACGCCGACAGATGACGCGCTAACCATAGCGATATTATTTAAATCTACCATTTCTTCAACAGCCTTTAAAACACCAAGCTGATAAGCTCCTTTTGCTAATCCGCCCGACAAAACCAATCCTATTCGTTGCAAATAAATCACCTGAAAAATAAACTTAATTGAATTGGGAATACGCTGAAAAGGGTTATTGATGAGGAGTAAAGTTGTTATTGTTTATAACTTGTACAGGCTGTTCCTTTTTTACTGCCCATACAAGCGAAACAACCCAACCGATAAATGACCAGCCGAGAAAAAGATTAAGAAGTAAAATTGAAACTTTATTAGGCTGATTTTTTTTGAATCCTATAATTGATGGTAAAAAATAGAATGCAAGACCGAGAAGTCCCCCGATAATAGTAGCTATAATAAGTATAATTCCGCCAAAATCGTCCATTTGAGTTAACCTCCCTTCAAAATAATACTTTTTTAGACAATTTTCAGCGTATTCCCTTAAGTGATTTTATCACATATTTAAACTAAAAGCAATATAAAAATAGCTAACAGTTTATTAAATTTATCTTCATTTAGCTATAAGCTATATATACTAAACTAAAAGGAGCAGTAATTTTGGATTATATAGCATTAGGCAGAAATATCAGAAACCTTAGAAAAATGCGAATGATAACACAGGAAACATTGGCAGAAATGTGTTACATTACACCTGTTTTTGTAAGTCAAATTGAAAACGGAGCAAGAAAACCGAGCTTAGAAACGGTGTATAGTATAGCCAATGCTCTTGAGGTAACAGTAGATGAACTTTTAAATACTCAAGAAAATAAGAAACGGAATTTTGATGATTTTTCGTCGCTGTTAAATGAGCGGACAGACGATGAAATTAGATTTTCTTATGATATTGTAAAGACTGTTTTAGAAAAAATGGAAAACGGAAAACTGAAACAGTAAAATAATAATTTCAAAATTTACCGAGATATTCAAATTTTAAAAGCGTATATGGCTATTGATTTTTTTGCAGTTTAGCTGTATAATAAACTTGTTCCTGACATAAAGACTTGCAGTCTGCGTGAAAGGTATGGCTTACTGAATATTTATCGAGAATTTGTCGGATAATAATGTTTTTGCCGTGCCTTTTTGGGTACGGCATTTTTTGTGTGAAAAACTTTAACAAAGGAGCAATACTATGGATACAAGAGTTGCTTTGATGAGCATTATCGTTGAAAACGGCGATACTGTGAATACGCTCAACGAATTATTGCACGAGTACGGCAATTATATTATCGGCAGAATGGGAATTCCTTACAAAGCACGGGAAATTAACATTATAAGCATTGCTATTGACGCGCCGCAGGACACTATATCTGCTCTGGCCGGCAAAATCGGCAAGCTCTCCGGAGTCAGCGTAAAAACGGCATTTTCGGGAGTGAAAAGCAGTGGATAAGCATTTTTGTGAGCTGATTAACACCTTGGCAGAAACTCATAAGCTTCCGATTGAGGATTATGAGTATTTAATAGAGCATCGCACTGACGAAAGCGCCAAGCTGCTTTCTGAAAAGGCAGTTGCTGTGCGTAAAGAGCATTACGGAAACTCGGTTTTTGTTCGCGGGCTTATTGAAATCAGTAATATTTGTAAAAATGACTGTCTGTATTGCGGAATTCGCAGAAGCAATCAGAATTGTCAGCGGTACAGGCTTACACCCGATGAAATTTTAAGCTGTGCCGACGAGGGGTATTCTCTCGGATTTCGTACCTTTGTTTTGCAGGGTGGGGAAGATGGATTTTTCACTGACGAAGTGTTGTGCGATATAGTCCGCCGAATAAAAAGTAAATATCCCGACTGTGCGGTTACGCTCTCATTAGGAGAACGCAGTGACGAAAGCTACCGCCGATTGTATGAGGCAGGCGCAGACCGATATTTGCTGCGTCACGAAACGGCGGATAAAGCCCATTATGCAAAGCTTCACCCGAGCAATATGTCATTTGATAACCGAATGCGTTGTTTGCACAGTCTTAAAGAAATCGGCTATCAAGTTGGATGCGGTTTTATGGTCGGCTCGCCATATCAAACAAGCGCTGTGCTTGCACAGGATCTGAAGTTTATTGAAACCTTTAAACCCGATATGTGCGGTATAGGTCCGTTTGTTCCGCATAAAGACACCTGTTTTGCGGCAGAAGTCCACGGCAGTGCAGAGCTTACTTGCTATTTGCTTTCAATAATTCGTCTGATTTATCCCGAAATACTTTTGCCGTCTACCACGGCGCTCGGTACAATTCATCCGCAGGGCAGAGAACTTGGCATACTTTCGGGGGCAAATGTTGTTATGCCGAATTTATCACCCGTATCAGTACGGGAAAAATATGAGCTTTACGACAATAAAATATGTACGGGCGAAGAGTCAGCGCAGTGCAAAACCTGTCTTAACACACGTATGATGTCGATTGGTTATGAAATTGTAACCGACCGCGGAGATATAAAAAAATAATTCTAAAAAAGGAAGTATATAAATATGGCTGTTTACAACCCTAAATCATTAAAAGCTGAAGAATTTATCAATGATGAAGAAATACGCGAAACTCTTGCGTATGCTGAAGAGAATAAAAATAACGAAAAACTGATTGATGAAATTCTCGAAAAGGCACGCCCTCAAAAAACCGAAACAGGCTATGTGTGTTCGGGTCTTTCTCACAGAGAAGCATCTGTTCTGCTTGCCTGCGAGTTGCCCGATAAGATCGAGAAAATGTATAAAATTGCCGAAGAAATTAAACTTGCATTTTACGGCAACCGAATTGTTATTTTTGCACCGCTGTATTTGTCAAACTACTGTGTAAACGGATGTGTCTACTGCCCTTATCATATGAAAAATAAGCATATTCCGCGTAAAAAGCTTACGCAGGAGGAAGTAAAGGCAGAGGTTATAGCCTTGCAGGATATGGGTCATAAGCGTTTGGCAATTGAGGCAGGCGAGGACCCTGTGAACAATCCTATCGAATATATTCTTGACTGTATTAAGACCATTTACAGCGTTCATCATAAAAACGGTGATATTCGCCGTGTAAATGTAAATATTGCGGCTACTACCGTTGAGAATTACCGCAAGCTTAAAGAAGCAGGTATCGGCACATATATTCTGTTCCAAGAAACCTATCACAAAAAGAGCTATCTTGAGCTTCATCCCACAGGTCCTAAACACGATTATGACTATCATACCGAAGCAATGGACAGAGCCATGGAAGGCGGAATTGACGATGTTGGTCTTGGCGTTCTTTTCGGACTTGAAATGTATAAATACGAATTTGCAGGTCTTATTATGCACGCCGAGCATTTAGAGGCTGTTCACGGAGTCGGACCTCATACAATCAGCGTACCGAGAGTAAAGCACGCTGATGATATTGACCCCAACGCTTTTGACAACGGTATCGACGACGAAACCTTTGCTAAAATTACAGCTTGCATTCGTTTGGCTGTTCCTTATACAGGCATGATTATTTCAACCCGTGAGAGTGAAGAAGTTCGTTCAAAGCTTTTAAAGCTTGGCATATCACAGGTAAGCGGCGGTTCACGTACATCAGTCGGCGGTTATACAGAAGAAGAAAGACCTCACGATACCGAGCAGTTTGATGTTTCAGACCAGCGTACACTTGACGAGGTTGTAAAATGGCTTATGGAAAACGGCCATATACCCTCATTTTGCACAGCCTGCTACCGTGAGGGCAGAACAGGCGACCGCTTTATGAGTCTTTGCAAGAGCGGACAAATTCTTAACTGCTGTCACCCAAACGCATTGATGACGCTTTCCGAATATTTAGAAGACTATGCGTCTGACGCTACAAAAGAAGTGGGCTACCGTACGGTTGAAGAAGAGCTTAAACGCATTCCAAAGGACAAGGTTCGTGCAATCGCAGAGCAAAATATAAAGGATATTAAAAATTCAAACCGACGTGATTTCCGTTTTTGACGGAGAAAGGAATGTTATGGGACTTAATGATACAGTATCGGCAGAGCGTTTGCATATCGGATTTTTCGGTATGCGCAATGCAGGCAAATCAAGTCTTGTAAATGCTGTGACAGGTCAGGAACTGTCCGTTGTGTCAGATGTTAAAGGAACAACCACAGATCCTGTTAAAAAGGCTATGGAGCTTCTTCCGCTCGGTCCTGTGGTGATTATCGACACCCCCGGTTTAGACGATGAGGGAATGCTGGGCGAACTGCGTGTAAAAAAAGCAAAGCAAATTCTTTCAAAAACCGATATAGCCGTGCTTGTTGTTGATATTGTCTGCGGACTTTGCAACGCTGACCGTGAATTGATTAGTCTTTTTGAAGAAAAGAAAATTCCGTATATCATAGCATACAATAAATGCGATTTGCCCCACACGCAAATGAAGTTGGGTATAAACGAAATATGCGTAAGCAGTGTGACAAAAGAAAATATCAACGAGCTGAAAGAAAAAATAGGCGCTTTTGCAAAGCGTGTTCCCAATGATAAGCATATAGTTGCCGATTTGCTTGAAACCGGCGATACGGTTGTGCTTGTAATTCCTGTTGACGACGCTGCGCCGAAAGGCCGTTTGATCTTACCGCAGCAGCAAACATTGCGTGAATTGCTTGATTTTCACTGTACCGCAATAGCCTGCCAAGATACTGAACTTTCGCAAACGCTTGCAGGTCTTTCAAAACCGCCGAAGCTTGTTATTACAGACTCCCAAGCTTTTGAACGCGTTGCAAAAGACACACCGCCCGAAATTATGCTCACATCATTTTCAATTTTGTTTGCACGGTATAAGGGCGATTTAAAGGAACTGATACGGGGCGCTTCGGCACTGTCGCATCTGCGTGACGGCGATAAGGTGCTTATAAGTGAAGGCTGTACACACCACCGCCAATGCGGTGATATAGGCTCTGAAAAAATGCCCCGTTGGATTGAAGGCTTCACAGGAGTTAATCCCGAATATACACTCACGTCAGGTACTGAATTTCCTGATAATCTTTCTGAATACTCGCTGATAGTGCATTGCGGCGGCTGTATGCTTAATGCGAAAGAAATGCAAAATCGCATAGGCACGGCTGTTTCGGCAGGCGTACCTATTGTCAATTACGGTATAGCAATTGCACATATGCACGGCATATTGGAGCGAAGTCTTGCTCCGTTCCCCGACATCTTAAATTTGTTAAAATAAACAGAAAGCAGAAATCTGTTGCAGATTTCTGCTTTTTTGCAAATATAATTGAAATAATTAAAATCAACTGTTATAATACAAAATAGTATATAATGGTGTTTAGGCATTATGAGATTAAGGAGTGGATTTTATGATACCTTTTGAAAATGTGAAAAAGAATTTCGGATTTGGCTGTATGCGTTTGCCCCGCAAAGGTCCGCTTATCAACTACGCTGAATTTAATAAAATGATAGACGCTTTTATGGAAGCAGGCTTCAATTATTTTGATACAGCCCACGGCTATATGGAAATGCGCAGTGAAACGGCAGTCAGAAAATGCCTTACATCACGCTATCCTCGTGAAAGCTACATACTTACCGATAAGCTTTCTGACGGATTTTTCAAGAAAGAAAGCCAGATCAGACCTTTCTTTGAAAAGCAGTTAAAGGCTTGCGGAGTAGAATATTTTGATTTTTACCTTATGCATGCGCAAAATGCAACTAATTTTGAAAAGTACAAAAAATGCCGCGCATACGAAACCGCATTTGAACTTAAAAAAGAAGGCAAAATCCGTCATGTGGGACTTTCTTTCCATGATAAAGCAACCGTTCTTGAGCAGATTTTGACCGAGTACCCTGAAATTGAAGTCGTGCAAATTCAGTTCAATTATCTTGATTATGAAGATCAGTCGGTTGAGGGCAGAAAGTGCTATGAGGTCTGCCGAAAATACAATAAACCTGTAATTGTTATGGAGCCTGTAAAGGGCGGAAGTCTTGTGAATATTCCCGATACGGCTAAAAAGGTATTTGAAGATTTGGGCGGAGGTTCGCCTGCAAGTTATGCAATCCGTTTTGCCGCTTCCTTTGAGGGAGTATTTATGGTACTTTCCGGTATGGGTAATATGGATATGGTTACTGAAAATATCGGTTTTATGAAAGACTTTAAACCGTTTACAGATGAAGAGTATGAAGCTGTCGGTAAGGTCTGCGGTATTTTAAATGCTCAAAATCTTATTCCCTGTACCGCTTGCCGTTACTGTGTTGAAGGCTGTCCCAAGAATATTCCGATTCCCGAGCTTTTTGCCTGTATGAACGACAAAAAGCAGTTCAAAAATTGGAATGCTTCTTATTATTATGATGAGGTTCACAGCAAAAACGGAAAGGCATCTGACTGTATAGAATGCGGAAAATGCGAAAAGGCCTGTCCCCAGCATTTGGAAATCCGAAAACTATTAAAATCTGTTGCAAAGGAATTCGGTAAATAATGAAGAATAAAAAAATACTAAATCTTGTTTTAGCGGCAATGTTTTTAGCTTTTGGTATTGTTTTGCCTTTTTTTACAGGTCAAATTAAACAGATAGGAAATATGCTTTTGCCTATGCACATTCCGGTAATGCTTTGCGGACTTATCTGCGGTTGGCAGTACGGTGCTGTTGTCGGCTGTGTTACACCGCTTTTACGCTCGGCACTTTTCAGTATGCCGGTGATGTTCCCCAATGCCTTTGCAATGGCATTTGAGCTTGCAACCTACGGCTTGGTTATAGGTCTTTTGTTCTCACATTCAAAGCAGAAATCTCTTAAATCAATTTACATTAGTCTGCTTGTCGCTATGGTCAGCGGCAGAATTGTGTGGGGAATAGTGGAAATGTGCATTTTAGGACTTGGCGAGGGCGGATTTACCCTTACAATGTTCGTAGCAAGCTCGTTTTTGAATGCAATTCCGGGAATAATCCTGCAAATCATTTTAATTCCTGTTATGATGCTGGCATTGAGCAAAACACAGCTTGTGGAGCTTAAAGTGAAAAGAGCCAATGAATAAGCAAGTTATAAAAGATACGGTTTTATGGCTGTTTTTAACAGATCACTGTCAATATTGCAATTCGCTTATCGGTAAAGATGAGAAAATATGTTCTGATTGCCGTGAAAACCTGCCGAAAATTCTCGGCGAACGTTGCAAATTCTGCGGTGCAGGCAAGGAACGGTGCGGATGTAACAAACGCCGTTTGGGTTATGACGGAATTACTTCGCCGTTTTACTACGAAAACGGAATAAAGCGTGGTATTCAAGCCCTTAAATTTAACGGCAAGGATCACATTGCGTATTATTTGGCGCAGGATATGGCAAAATCGGTGAAAGCAGACTTTGCCGATGTGAAGTTCGATTTTATTTGTTTTGTTCCATTTACCGCAATACAGAAAATCAGACGGAATTATAATCAAAGCGAGCTGTTAGCGGAGCATCTTTCAAAAATGCTTGATATTCCTGTTGAAAGAGTTCTCGTGAAGCTTTTTGATACAAATGCTCAGCACGGTATGAATATCAGAAACCGAAAAGGCAATGTTTTCGGCATTTACGATATAAACAGCGGTTATGATGTGAAAGACAAGACCGTTTTACTTGTTGACGATATTAAAACCACAGGCGCAACCCTTGATGAGTGTGCGTGGATATTAAAAATCCGAGGTGCAAAAGCAGTTTACTGCGTAACCGCCGCACTGACGGGAAAGAATAAAAAAATTTGAAATTTTCCTTTGACAAATAAAGTAGGGATATGATAAAATACTGAAAACTAAAAATTAAAGAAGACATTAACGACACAAGTTTTGCCACGGCATATAAATCTGATTACGGTACAAATGTTATTTATAGCAGTGTAATCAGCTTTATATGGAGCGGTTAGCTTGTGTCGTTTTGTTTTCGGAAAAGGAAGGTTTATTTATGCCAAAAAATCAGTTTCAAAGAATGATCTTTGCACTTATTACTGTAATTATCACAGTACACGCTTATGTCTTTTACAGCTTGTATGTAGTGAACGGTGCAACGCTTATGGAAATCAACAATGCTTCGGGAGTTATTGAAGCAATTAACAACCAAGGCGGCGTGTATATGTTCGGCAAGTTTATGCCGATTTGGGCGGTTGTGCTTGTTGAATTCGCGTTCGCTTACTGTCTTGAAGTAATTATGGGAAGTCCGCTTTCATTCAAGCTTGCGTCAAAGGTTTTCAATCCTCAAAAAGATCACCCAATGATGTTTGAAACAGCAATCATCTGTGCAACAGTGGGTTTAATGTGCCCCGCAATGAGCCTTATTGCCGCATTCCTCTATTATCCTTACTATGAGGGCTTCAATTTTATAACGCTTCTTGCAAATTGGCTAAAGCTTGTATGTTGCAACTTCCCATTTGCATATTTCTCACAGTTATTCTTCATTCAGCCCCTTGTAAGAACAATTTTCAAGCTTATTTTCTCAAAAAGCAATAAAGAAAAGGTAACAGTCGAAGCTAAATAAGAATTTGTTATTACAAATAAAAAATCTCTCTTACCGACTTGGCAGGAGAGATTTTTTTCATTTATTTATAATTCTTTACAAAGTGCTTATAAAATGCAACACAGTTTGCAACTGAGTCTATGTCGATATTTTCATTTTCAGCGTGTACCGAGCCTAACTGTTGCGCCGAAAGCTTAATCGGAGCAAACCGCAGAACGCATTCGCAAACATCAGTGAGGGTTCTTGCGTCTGTTCCCGCAGGAAGAATAAACGGCGACGCAGGATACTGCGGAAAAACCGAGCCGATACATTTCATTGTATATGCAAACGGCGGTTTTGTCATATCGGCAGGAGCATGGTATTCGCTGTCAGCAGTCATTTCAATTTCAATATCGTATTTCTTTGCAATCTTTTGGAATTTTTTGAAATCCTCTTCAAAATCCTTTTCGTCAACGGGTCGCATAAATGCTTTTGCCGTGCACTGCTTTGAACCTGTACTGCCCTCAATTTTATTAAAGGTACAGGTTGTGCCTATAAGTCCGCCTGCCTGCGCGTTCATTTTGGGCATAACCTTTTTAATTATTCCGCCGAAAAGCCACAGATTTGACAAAAGCATATTCATAGGAAATTTAAGATAGGGTGCCATATACTGAAACATTGCCTCAACCTGGGTGTTAAGACGGCGAATAAAAATATCTTTCGTCATAATCTCGTTTATAAATGACGACATTCGCTCAACAGGCGTTGCTGTGTCTCCCGATGTAAGACTTGCGTGACCGTTGCCCGACACCGCCTTACAGTTAATATAAATTCTGCCTTTTTCGTGAACGGCAACCATTCCGCATTTATCCGCTTTCATTCCTGCAAGAGGAGGTTCAATAAGCGCGCCGCCCTCATCGAGAATTACTTCAAAACTTATATTGTTTTCTTTAAAATATTCAAGTGCCAGCGGAATACCGTCGCCGCCAAGCTCTTCGTTATGTGAAGAACCGATCCATATATTGCAAGGCGGTACAAATCCCTCGTTCAAAAGCTCTTCAAGAGCTGAAAATTCCGCAAAAAGAGGAGTTTTTGTATCAACTGTGCCTCTGCCCCAAATTTTGCCGTTTGCAATCTCGCCCGAAAAGCCGCTATGCTCCCATTCGCCGCTGACTTCAACCACATCATGGTGGGACATAAGCATTATGTTTCGGCTTTTGTCTGTACCCTCAATTTTATAAATCCAGCAGTCATCGCCGAAGGTAATTTTTTCGGCTGTTTTATGTACCGTGGGGAACAGTTCAGCCATAACCTCGCGAAGCTTTGCAAATTCTGTATCGTCAAAGCTGTTCTCAACAGAAACGGTTTTGCACCTAATCATCTTTTGCAGACGACAAGCATAATTCATAATTTCTTCGTCATTATAAAACGGTTTAAATTCAGTAAGCTTTCTTGCATTTTTAACCGCCTGCAAAGTATTGACCGCCAATACAACCGCAATAATAAGAAGCAAAGTAAGTATTAACATAAAAATTACCATTAAGAACTCCCCTTATACCAATTCGTAAGTATATACTATTTAATTAAGTGTATCACAATTACATCAATTTGGCAAATGTATCAGTTTTTCGTTTTGTGGTATGGTTAAAATATAAAAAAAATTCTCTTGTACTTATACAAAATGAACAAAAATGCAGTTTCGGGTTGATTATCTTGCGTTTTTGGATTATAATTTAACCAATAATGTATATTTGAATACAAGGAGAGTTTTGTATGCAAACAAAGAGTAAAAAGCTTCTGAGTATTTTTCTTTGTGCCGTGCTTATCTGCACAATGCTGATACCGGGCATTACCTCGTTTTCAGCAGACATCACAATGGAAATAACTTATGACGGCGCACCTGTCACCGAAACACTTTCGGTTCAGGAATACCGTTCGCTTGAACTTGGATATACGCTGTCGGCAGATATGCCGGACGGTGCGTATGTTGAGTGGTCAAGCAATCAGCCCCTGCTTGCGGGTGTTGACAGCAACGGTAAAGTCACAGGCTATGACTATTCAAAAGCCGCAATATTCCAAAAATGGCTTGATGAAGATGTGCGTTCAACGCCCGTAGTCGGCGAATCAATGGCAAATGCTATTGAAAGCGCTATTGCAAGCGCAGGGATAGACATTGAAACTGCGGATACAAACACAATTGTCGCTCTTGTAAGAACCATTGCAGGCGATTCACTTGCAGACAGACTGCAATCAATGCTTGACAATATGACAATTGAAATTACAGCCACTCTTTTCGACGCTAACGGCAACGAGCTTGCAACAGATACTGTAACGGTTATAGTTGAAAAAAGCGTTATTGCGTCTGTTGCTCCCACAGGTGTGCATATTACAAATAAAAATACAGTGCCTACAACAGTTGCAGTGGGTTCAACCGTTCAGCTTTACGGCGCATGCACTCCCGTTCGTCTGAAACAGGGCATCAAATGGTCAATGGGCAGTTCAGCTCTTGATTCCTCTTCAAAGAACCATGCAACAGTTTCTTCTGACGGCTTGGTAACTTTTACATCAGTTGGTGAAGCTACTGTAAGAGTAAATCCCGAAAGCACGCTCTATGCTGCTTTTTCAGACACAATCAAGTTCACGGTTGTTGACCCGTCAGAGCTTCCTGTTACTGATTTTACAATCAGCGGTGAAACAAAGGTGAATGAGGGCGAAACAACTCAGTTATCAGTCGCTGATCTTGTACCCGCAGGTGCATATATCGGAGATATCGAGTGGTCGTCGTCCGATTCGTCAGTTGCAATGGTTGACCAGAACGGTGTTGTAACAGGTCTTGACGGAGGAAGCGGACTTACATATTCTAAAACTGCAACTATTTACGCCAAGATAGGCGAGGTTACACGCTCGGTAACAGTAACGGTTTCAAGAAGCTTAATAGGCTCAACAATATCGGGCGTTGAAATAAGCGGTGATACTGCTGTCGGTATAGGCAACACATCAAGCTATACAGCAACAATTACTCCGTCACGTCTCAGCTCAAATTCCGATGTTGTTAAGAGATGGGGTGTTATTGACCCTGTAACACAAGAAAAAATTTATGTTACGGACGGTGAAGCAACCGACGGAATAGGCAAAATTGACAGCAACGGTAATTTTACAGGTGTTTCAAGCGGTAAATCTACAATATTTGTAGACGCTGAATACAACGGAACGGTTGTTACAAATACCTTTGAGGTAATTGTCGGTAACGCTATTACTGATTTCGCCATTTCGGGTAATCTTTCAGTTGAAGAGGGCGCAACAACCCAGCTTTCAATAACTTCAATAACTCCCGTTGATTATGACCCTGCGCTTTTAGAGACAGTTGTTTGGACTGTTGAAAATCCAAGCATTGCCTATGTTGACGAAAACGGTGTTGTAACAGGTCTTGACGGCGGCGCGGTAACAATTATCAGACCTAACACCAAAACGACCACTGTAACAGCGACAGTTGCCGGTGTTTCAAAAAGTGTTCAAATAACAGTAAGCAGTACAAGACTCAACACATATACAGGCGGTTATATTGACGGACCCGACGCGGTTGTTGTTGATTTCCCGCATACATATACATCGGTTCATTCACCTGCCAGAGTTGATACTTCCCGTCAGTATTGGGGAATTGCATACGATGACGGTCAGTCACCCTGGGGTTCAACAACCAACAACAGTTTCCTTACTTCGTTTGACGGAAACACAGATAACTCATACGCTTCAATCGACAGTAAAACAGCTCTTGTTACCGGTAAAAAGGCGGGAACAATTGAAATTTGGACATATATGGCGAGAAATCTTACTTCTCATCAGAATTTGTCCCGTCAGATAGATGTAGTTGAGCTTACTCCCAAGAGTATAACTATTACCGCTCCTGAAAAATATGAATACCTTGAGGGTAATACAGAGCTTGACCTTACAGGCTTGGTTGTAAAAATCACATATGATAAAAATGAACTTGCGCAGTATTATCCCGAAGCTGCTGATTGGTCTGAAGATCAAATGACGGTTGAGGTAACCGATTATGAGGTCGGTTCAATAAACAACGCTTTGCTTGACAATGAACAGTATATTATTGTTACTGTTACAAGAGCAGGCAAAGAAATGCGCGCAATTTTCCCTGTGCTTGTAAAATCAAAGCAGGTTGACACAATCGATATTACCGAAACTCCGCGTTATCAGTATCTCGAGGGCGAAACCGAGCTTGACCTTGACGGACTCAAGGTTATTGCAAACTATCTCAATGCAGAAAGCGAAGAGATTACAAACTACACAGTAAATACTAATGATTTTAACCCGACTATTCTTGACGTTGAGCAGTATATAACAGTAACATATACCCATGCAGGCAGAAGTGCTTCTGATACATTCCCGATAATCATTTACGGCATACCTGTTGTGAACGTTACAACCGAGCCTGCCGATTATTCGGGCGAATGGACAAAAGACGATATTACATTTACTTTAGACAGTACACATCAGACTGACGGAATTACATACTATTATAAATCAAATTCCGATACGGGTTGGACAGCACTTTCGGGAAATACTCTCACCGTTGATACAAGTATTGAAGAAACATATTATTTCAAGGCAGTCAACGGCAAAGATATTGAGAGTGCAGAAACAATCGGTTATAAAGTGAGCATTGATAAGGTAACTCCTGTATTTACGATTACTCCCGAAACAACCGATATTACAAATCAGTCATATAATGTGACTGTGAATGTCGGTACAATAGGCGCTTCGGGCATTCAAAGCATTACTCTTGACGGCAAGGATATTACAGGCAAAACTCAGTTCACAGTAGATGAAAACGGAACTTATACCGTTAAAATCACAACTGTCAGCGGACTTGAAGCAGAAGAAAGCATAGTAATCAACAATATTGATAAAACTGCTCCTGCAATCACAAATATTACGGTTGAACATAAAAATAACGGCGGATTTGCAAGATTTATTAACAAGATCACTTTCGGCTTGTTCTTCAACGAGGCTGTTGAGGCAACAATAACTGCCGAAGATTACGGTGTTGCAGGCGTTGACTTTATTGAATACCGTTATCTTGACGTAAACGGCGATTCGTTAGGCGATTGGGCAGTTTATGACGAAAACAATAAGCCTTCACAGGACCCAGACTTTAAAGGCTATATCGAAGCAAGAGTTACCGACAAGGCAACTAATGTTTCAGACAGCTATTATTCAGAGGGCTATGTAATTGACGGTACACAGCCTACTGACATTGTTGTTACTGCAAAGGATGCAGATGGACTTTATGTCAGCGATACATGGACTTCAACAAATGTAACGCTTGAGCTTTCATCAACAGCGTTTTCTGACGTCTATATGTATTATTACAGCGTTGACGGCGGAGAAACCTGGAATGAGGTTGACGGCAATACAATTACAGCGTCAGCACACGGAATTGCCGAATATCAGTTCAAGGCGGAGTCCTATTCTGCTCTTGAAAGTGCAGTAACTCCATTTACTGTAAAAATTGATAAGACCCAGCCGGTTGTCCGTGTTGATTTTGAGGGTACATTCGGCAGATGGACTTCCGGTAATGTGAAGTTCAGTTTCTCAACACTCAGCGAAGCAATTTCGGGTATTACATATTATTACAGCACAGACGGTGTTAATTGGATTGAAATTACAACAGGCGATGAAATTCTTCTTAATGAAAATACAAATGCAACCTATGTTTTCAAGGCAGTAAACGGCGCAGGCGTTGAGAGCAACCCCTCAGACAGCTATAAAGTAATGATTGACAATGTTGCACCGTCCATTCAGTTTACTCCTGAAAAGACAGAGTTTACAACCGAACCTTATGATATTGCATTAAATATCGCTTTCGGCGAAGCAGGACTTAATTCTGTCAGCGTAAACGGTGTTGACATTACAGGTCAAGATAAATTAACAGTAAGCGAAAACGGAACTTATGTATTTGTAATGACAGGCAATAACGGTCTTACATCTACCGAGGTTTTAAAGGTTGAAAACTTTATTTCATATGAAATTAAAGTAACAAATATTGATTTTTCAAGCGAAAACGGCTTTGCGAACTATTTCAATGAGCCATTCGGCAAGTATTTCAGCGAAAATGTCACAGTTTCAATGGACGCTTCATGCAACGACGGTTCAATCGGCAAAATTGAATACCGTTTACTTGACGAAAACGGCAATCCCACAGGCGAATGGACAGTTTATGACAGCGAAAATAAGCCTGTTATAGACGCAAACTTCAAGGGCAGTGTTGAGGCTCGCGCTTATGATACAACAGGCACAAAAATGTCTGAAATCGTAAAGAGCGAGGGCATAACAGTTGACTTTATCGCGCCTACAGCTCCTGTAATTTCTGCAACCGCTAACGGTGAGGAGTACACAGGAGAATGGACAAACGGCGAAATCGAAGCAGCCCTTTCATCAACTGCATATTCAAGCGTTTATGAATATTATTACCGTATTGATGGCGGTGAGTGGCAAAAGCTCAGCGGAAATACCGTAACTCTTAAAGATGTCGGTGAGCATAATTATGAGTTTAAGGCAGTTTCAAAGGCAAATCTTGAAAGTGCAGTATCAAAGCTTTCAACAAAATTTGAAAATGCGGCTCCTGCACTTGCAATAGCAGTTGACGGTACAATCGGTCACAGAACTTATGACGATGTAACCTTCACACTCTCTTCACCCAACACCATTTCGGGTATTACTTATTATTACAATCTCGGCGAGGGCTGGGTTGAAATGGAAGATGATACTGTTGAAATCAATACAACCTGCGATAATACCTATGCATTTAAGGCAGTAAACGGCGCAGGCGTTGAAAGCTATCAAAGCCCGTCATATCGTGTAATTGTTGATAAGAATTATCTTCTTGTTGAAAAGAAGCCTATTCTTAATGTAACAGTAAGCGGTACAGCAGGCGAGTGGACTTCAAATTCAGTTTTATTTACTCTCACATCAACAGAGTGCGAGGGCGAAGTTACATATTATTATGATAACGGTAACGGCTGGCAGGCAATGAACAGCAATATCCTTGCTGTTACAAGCCTCGGAACTGAAACCTATAAGTTCAAGGCTGTTGACGAAACAGGTCGAGAAAGCACAGAAAGCGCAGAATACAGCGTAATGCTTGATACCGTTGCGCCTAATGTTTCAGTTGCTCTTGACGATGCGAATTTCACAAACTCAACACGCACCGCAGCTGTAACAGCCATGGCAGGCATTTCCGGCATTAAGTCAATTACAGTAAACGGCACTGACATTACCGAATCAGAAAGCTTCACAGTAAACGAAAACGGCAAATATACCGTAACAGTAGTAGCAAATAACGGCTTGAGCGCAACAACAGTGCTTACAGTAGCGAGCTTTGACTACGAAGCTCCCGATGTAACGGATATTACAATGGAGCACAAGAATAACGGCGGATTTGCAAGATTTATCAATGCAATCACATTCGGTTTGTTCTTCAATGAAGAAATTGAAGTAACAGTATCAGCAGAAGATACAGGCGCATCGGGACTTGACAGAATAGAATACAGACTTCTTGATGCAAACGGAACAGCAATAAGCGAATGGCTCACATACAATGAAGCGGATAAACCCACAGTGGATGTAGAGTTCAAGGGCTATGTAGAAGCAAGAGCAGTAGATAAAGCAGGCAATACATCACCTGTACTTACATCAAGAGGATTTGTGGTAGATACAGAAAATCCTGCAAATATAGCAGTAACAGCAACAGTTGACGGCGCAGAGTATGACGGAACATTCACATCACAGGATGTAGTACTTACACCGAGCGCAACAGCATTCTCAGATATTCACTCATATATGTATAAAGTGGATAACGGCGAATGGAATGTAATGACAACTGAAAGCATAGTGGCTCTTGACGGAGTACATACATACAGCTTCAAGGCAGTATCAAACGCAAATCTTGAAAGCGATACAGTATCAGTCACAACCAAGGTAGAAAAGGGAACACCCGAATTAACAGTAAATGTTGCAGGCGCAACAGATAGTTGGACATCAGCAGATGTAGTGTTCACACTTTCAAGCACAAACGGCAATTCAGGCACAACTTATTACTACAACAACGGTAAGGGCTGGCAGGCAATGGACAGCAATGTTCTTACAGTAAGCGAGAATGTGAATGCAGAATACAGCTTCAAGGCAGTAAACGGCGCAGGCACAGAAAGCTCTGTATCAGACAGCTACATTGTAATGCTTGATAAGACTGTTCCAGAAATTTCAGTTACACCAAACGAAACAGACTTTACAAACAAAGATGTAACTCTTGATGTAAAGGTTACTGATAACAGCATTTGCGGTGTTGCAGGAACAAAAGTAAACGGCGATGCGCTTAACGCAGATAAATACACAGTAAGCGAAAACGGAACATATATGTTCACAGTAACTCTTAATAACGGCAACAAAGCGTCATACATCGTTACAGTTTCAAATATTGATAAGGAAGCTCCGGCAGTAACCGAAATCAATACAGGCAAAGAAAATTCTGTTGTAAACAGCGTTAAGATTTACGGTGATGAAACAACAGTAACAATCACAGCAGAAGATACAGGCGTATCGGGCATTGCAAAGATAGAGTACAGAGCAGTAAATACGGAAAAGCTTCTTGCGAAAATGGGTATTAACGGCTTCTGGAAAGAATATGACGCAAACGATAAGCCTGTGCTTGAAGATAACTTTAAAGGCTATGTCGAAGTAAGAGTAACCGACAATGCAGGTAATGTTTCAGAGATTTTAACAAGTGCAGATATTCTTGTTGATACTAAAGCACCCGAAATCAAGGCTGAAACAGCTTACAACGGCGAATGGACCAAAGAAAATATTGAGTTTGTCCTCACAGGGGAAGCAGATTCAGACATTGCATACTATATGATTAAGGCTGACAGCGGTGAGTGGACTGATCTCGACACGGATACCTTTACAGCAAGCAAAGAGGGAACACATACCTACGGCTTCAAGGCAGTATCAAATGCAGGCCACGAGAGTGAAGCAGTGTATTTTGATACAAGCATTGAAAAGACCGCTCCTGTAACAGAAATTTCTGTATTCGGAACAGTCGGTGAATGGACAACAGGTGCAGTATCATTCGTACTTAAAACCGAAAATGCTCTTTCGGGCGTAAAATATTACTATGATAACGGCAACGGCTGGACAGAAATTCACGGCGATACGCTTACAGTTACAGCTGATATAAATGCTGAATACACATTTAAGACTGTAAACGGCGCAGGCGTTGAAAGCGTTTACGAAACTGTTTATAAGGTAATGAAGGATTCTGTATTGCCGACAGTTAAGGCCGAATACAGCGAGCATACACCGAATGACGCACTCACAATCCCCGTTGAAATTACAACAGGTATTTCGGGAATAAAAGCAGTAACTGTTGACGGACAGGACATTACCGAATCAGAAAGCTTCACAGTAAATGAAAACGGCAAATATACCGTAACAGTAGTAGCAAATAACGGCTTGAGCGCAACAACAGTGCTTACAGTAGCGAGCTTTGACTACGAAGCTCCCGATGTAACGGATATTACAATGGAGCACAAGAATAACGGCGGATTTGCAAGATTTATCAATGCAATCACATTCGGTTTGTTCTTCAATGAAGAAATTGAAGTAACAGTATCAGCAGAAGATACAGGCGCATCGGGACTTGACAGAATAGAATACAGACTTCTTGATGCAAACGGAACAGCAATAAGCGAATGGCTCACATACAATGAAGCGGATAAACCCACAGTGGATGTAGAGTTCAAGGGCTATGTAGAAGCAAGAGCAGTAGATAAAGCAGGCAATACATCACCTGTACTTACATCAAGAGGATTTGTGGTAGATACAGAAAATCCTGCAAATATAGCAGTAACAGCAACAGTTGACGGCGCAGAGTATGACGGAACATTCACATCACAGGATGTAGTACTTACACCGAGCGCAACAGCATTCTCAGATATTCACTCATATATGTATAAAGTGGATAACGGCGAATGGAATGTAATGACAACTGAAAGCATAGTGGCTCTTGACGGAGTACATACATACAGCTTCAAGGCAGTATCAAACGCAAATCTTGAAAGCGATACAGTATCAGTCACAACCAAGGTAGAAAAGGGAACACCCGAATTAACAGTAAATGTTGCAGGCGCAACAGATAGTTGGACATCAGCAGATGTAGTGTTCACACTTTCAAGCACAAACGGCAATTCAGGCACAACTTATTACTACAACAACGGTAAGGGCTGGCAGGCAATGGACAGCAATGTTCTTACAGTAAGCGAGAATGTGAATGCAGAATACAGCTTCAAGGCAGTGAACGGTGCAGGCACAGAAAGCCTTGTATCAGACAGCTACATTGTAATGCTTGATAAGACTGTTCCCGAAGTTTTATCAATGGAAGTGCTTTCAAACGGCAAGAGCTTTGAAAACGGTGCAATTCTCACAAACGGAGTTACAATTACTCTTTCAGCCCGTTCAAATTCAGGTATTGCAAAATATCAGTACAGCCTCAACGGCGGCGAGTGGGTTGATATGGAATCAGACACTATCAAGGTAACAGAAGAAGGCTTCTATTCATACTGCTTCCGCGCAGTTTCAAATTCGGGTACAGTAAGCGAAATGAAGCAGATTGCGTTCACCTATGATAAGGATTATAACCCCAATAATTATGTTACAGGAGTTAATATTCCCAATACAGAGGTTATAACAACAGTATCAGCTTCACTTGTTCCTGTGGTTATTGCCGCCGCACTCATTCTTATCAAGAAAAAGAATAAAGATGAAAACAACGACTGATTTTTAGCAGTTGCTGAATTCACGAAAAAACAGCCGCCCGCTTTTTAGCGAGTGGCTGTTTGTTGTAATGATTATATATTTATTGATACCGTATATAGTTAATGAAACTAAGTGCTTTTCCATTTAATCTATGTTTGAAACTATGTGACCAAGCAAGTGTATAGCCTGCGGCAATTGCTGTTTTTTGAGAAGCAATATTGCTGCAATCAGTTGTATAATAAGGTACAATACCGCGATTAAGTATTTCAAGTGTAAGCTTATTAACCATTGCAGTCGCTAATCCTTGTCTACGATATTTATATGAAACATCAACTCCGAGTTGCCACATTGTTTCACTGTCCGCACTGGCACAGGCAATTCCTGCAATATCAGTTCCGTTAAACACTATTATGCCTAACGCTTCTGGGCGTAAAGATTTTTCGTTGTACTGTAAGGCATTACTAAAATTTTTATGATTGTAAAAATTATGAATTTCTGTTTGTTCAACGATTTTTATAGTAAAGCCTTTGTTTAATTCAATAGGTTCTATATGGTCTAAATCAGGGAGAAAATAAGGATTAACACCATAAATAAACGGTGCGGTCATAACTTCATATTTTGACTTACCTAAAAGTTTTTTCTTTACAAAAGGAAGAATATCTTTTGAAGCATTGACAATGACTCCATGTCCCATTGTGATTATTTCACATCTTGGATTTCCAAAGGGGAGTTCGCGTCTGCCATTTTGTATTTTAGCTTCAGTGAATATTGTACCATCATTTAAGAAATCATTAGGATTACAGTTGTAATCTATTGATAACTGTTCACGTGCAATTCTAAAGATATCTTTTTTTGTTAATATGCTTTGCAATATACCACTCCTCAATATTCTAATAATATAATATCATATCACAATCAAGTGGTTTAGTAAATGATTTAACGCTTTTAATAGAAAATGATTGGTAAATATATAGTTAGTCTATGAAAAATAATCATATATAATTTCAATAACATTTTCTGTTATTATTGAAATACGGGAGATGAAATTTAAGAAAAATTTTCCGCTTGAAAAGCGTTTTCCCATATGATAAACTGTAATTGTCCGTAAAGGATAGCGAAGCTTTTGCTCTTCTAATTTTAAGGAGAATTAGCGTGAAATATATGAAAGGAACGATACCGCGCATAAAAAGCTGTTTTTAAATAGCTCTTTGTGCTAATTCTGTATCGTATGGCGATTTTTATGGGAAAAGTCAGACTTAACAGCGACGCAGATACAGTTAAAACAATCCGCGAGGGCTTGGCGGCAAAGGGCGGTTATTGCCCCTGCAAGGTCGGCAAAAGCGAAGATATTAAGTGTATGTGCAAGGAATTTCGTGATCAGATAGCCGATCCCGAGTTCGAGGGCTACTGTCATTGCAGACTTTATTATAAAGAAAAGTGAGCAAAATAAAAATTGCTCGAAAAAAAGGAGCCGAAATATTCGGCTCCTTTACTTATATCAGCTTGTTTATCAAGTTTTAGGGCTTTAATCGGATTGTATCTCCCACATCTTCCAATTTGCGTAATGTGGGACGTTCAAATCCTGTTTTGTTGGGTGTGTGAAAGGTGAGAAACAGTTGATCACCGACCTTGAAAATCATACCGTGACCGCCGTCGTCTGTAATCAAGGGCGGAAGATGTATGAAATTGCCGTCAATTTCACCGTTATCCGATTTGGCAACACACTGCGCATATTTATCTTTTATAAAAGTAGACCATATTAACAGCAATTCGCCGTTTGTTGTTCTGTACATAAAAGGTCCGTCGGTAATATAATGCGATCCCTGCGGTTTAACATCTGCCCATGACGGTGATGAACCCGAAAAGAGCAAAATCGGTTCGCCGATTGCTGTTTTTAAATCTTTGCTCAAAGCAATATAGCATATTGTGCCGTCAATAATTTGCGTATGCTCGTGACAGAAAACAAGATAGGGTTTTTCTTCTGAATCTACATAGAGCGTGCCGTCTAAACACTCCCATTCATGAGGTGTTACGGCAGTTTCTGAATAGAGGTTAAAAGGCCCTTCTGGATTTTCCGCCTTTAAAATATAAACGCCGCGCAGTCCGTTATTTTGAGTAAATGTGGCGAACATATAAAAACAGTCTTTGTATTTATGAACTTCGGGCGCCCAATTCACTTCACCGTTCAGCCCGTTTACCTGTGAGTCTAAACAAATTGCAGGATCGCTCCAATCCTCTAAATCCTTAGAAGTGTAAACGTCAAATCCGCCTGTGCGCTTGCCGAAATTCTCGGCTCTTGTTCCGTAAAGATAATATGTATCTGTTTCTTTTAAAATAAACGGATCTCTAATGTTAATATCAGTCAATTTCATAATTTTATCTCGCTTTTGCAGTATTGTTAATTAAGAGTTGAATTGCCTGTAATAAGCTCTGATTTAATAATGCTTTGCATATCTGCTTCTTCACCGTTTATTTTTTTAAGAAGCTGTTCCACGCAAACTCTGCCCATTTCTTCTTCATTTTGTAGAATGTGAGTATAATTCCCCTGTGATAAAAAAGCATTTTCACAGTCAAAGCAAATCATTTCACAGTTATGCGGAAATGACCTTCCGTTTGCTCTGACAGCTTCTGCGCAAAGCTCTGCCACAAAGCGTTCTGCGGCAACAATGGCTGTAACGGTATTTTCCTGTAAATGTTTTTTCAGCTTGGCAATATCCGCTGCAATATCAGCACGGCTTTTGGTAATAGGACTTTTCAAATCGGTAATAAAGCTGTTCGGCGACAGTGATATTCCGTAATTGATATGCGCCTGCTTAAAGCCGTCTGTACGCTCTGTAAGGGTTGATGTGCTTTCGGGGTTTGATGAGGCAAACAGAATTTGTTTATGCCCTTTTTTCAGCAGTGTTTCAGTTGCATTTGTGCTCGCTGAAAAATTATTTGATGTAACTGACGGAATATGCAGACCTTTAGCATAACGGTCAACAGAAACCAGCGGAAAATCATAAATTGAAAGCTCTAACAGATTTTTTGTGAAGTTACCGTGACAGTTTTGAATGATAATTCCCTTGACGCCTATCTGCATAAGCTCGTTCAAAACATAACTTTCGGTGTTGTGATTATCGTGGCTTCTTTTGAGAATAATACTGTATCCGCTTTGTTGAGCGTTTTCTTCAATGCTTTTAATCAGTCTTTCACCAAAGGTTGAGTCAAAATCGCAAAGAACAACTCCAATCAAGTTGTTTTTATTCTTAACTGCATTTTTGTTTGACAGCACTGTGCCTTTACCTGCAACTCTCGTTATCAGACCCTCTTCGCACAATTTATTATATGCCTGTTTAACCGTAATTCTGCTGACGCGGAATTCTTCTTGCAGACTTTTTTCTGTCGGTAACAGCTTACCGTTGTCAAATTCGCCTGAATTTATGCGCTTTTTCAATTCCATATATACAGTTTCATATAACTTCACTGCCATCACCTTGATAAATGATATATCATTTACCTTGAATTGTCAACAATAAATGCTCAATTTTTTTGTAATTCCTATTAATTGACAGATATGCGCAAGAAATGATATGCTATATTATATAAAACAGTGTTTTAAATGACATATCATTTACAGTGCATAATAATCTATAAAGGGGAATTGTTATGGCAAGCTTATTGAAAGACGGAAAGAACATAAGATTAAAAGAATATATAGCATACATAATGGCTGTATTCTTTTATACCAATATGACAGGTATGATCAATGAATACCGAAGAGCATATTTTGTTGACGGACTTAAACTGTCAACAGACCAGCTTTCATTTTTTAATATATTCACAGGCATAGCAGGATTTGCGTTATCATTTGTATACGCAATGATACTTGACAACAAAAAAATCAAAAACGGCAATAAGTTTAAGGGATTGGGAATAGCTTCAGCTATACCCTGCGGCTTAATAACAGTTTTGATTTTCTGGACACCGGGATTTATTCAGAGCAACCCCGCTGTTTTAATGGTTTGGCTTTGCGCTATTGCCCTTATTCAAGGCGCTTGCTTCTACTTCGGCGGAACTGTAAATATGGTTGCAGTTGTAATGTCAACCGATAACCGTGAGCGTGAGCAATTGCTTTCTTTCAGAGGAATTTCGTCGGCAATCGGTAATTCTGCACCGTTAGTTATCGTTCTTGTTATTGCGGCAATAACAAAAGCAATCAACGGCGAAGAAGATAACGAACTTAATTATCTTATTGCGTCTATTCTTTGCGGCGTTGTCGGAACAGTAACCATGCTTATTGGTATGAGTACGGTTAAAGAAAGAATTATATATAAGGAAGAGAAGAAAAATCCGGTTGAAGGCTTCGTAGATGTCCTCAAAAATCCTCATGCAAGAAGAGTGCTTTACAGTGAGTTCTTAAAGTCATTCAGAGGAATTGCAACATTTATGCAGCCGTTCATAGCCGCTGCAATGCTCGGTTCATCAAGTAAAACCTTGCTTTTCGCACTTCCCATAGGTATCGGCACAATGGTAGGTATGCTTATTATCAATGCCTTGCTTAAAAAGTTCGATTCAAGAGTTTTATATATTGCTTCGGGCGTATATTCTGTTTGTATAAATTTGGTTGCTTTCGGCGTTGGATATTTATATCTCACAAAGGATCAGCCTGTTGCGCTTAATATTGTGTTTATTGTTTGTCTTTTCGGTACAGGCTTGCAGTTCGGTGCGTCAAATCTTCTGCCCGATATGTTTAAGGCGGATATTCTTGATGACATTGAGCTTAATACAGGAAAAAGGCTTGACGCGTCGCTTCCGTTTGTTATAGGTATAGGCGGAACAATATCGGGACTTATTGCAAACGGTGTTGTTCCTTATATTCTTTACGATAATGCCAAAACAGGTTGGACATCAATTATCGGCTACCAACAGGGTCTTGCGGACGGTACGGCACAAACACTTAAAACCAAGATTTTACTTTTGTTCTTCTATACTGTTGTTCACGGTATAATGATGCTTCTTGCAGGCGTGCCGTTCTTTACATATAAATTAACAGGCAAAGCTAAAGAAGAGGTTCACAATGCGGTTGTTGCCCAGCGTGAAAGACTTGCCGAACAGCAAGCGGCTGACGGTGAAAACAACACCGCTGTTGCAGAATAAGCATTTTAACGGAGGTCATTATGAATTCTAAAATTAAAGCAATCATCGGCACTTTATGCGCCGTTGTGATTACAGGTGCTGTAATTACAGCTTCATATTTTTTTAAGTACAATTTACAGATTAAAAGTAACCGTGAGTCCTTTGATATTAAGACTTATGAGAATGACGGCAGTAAGGATAGAATTCATTTTCTCAGCACCGCATCTTCCGATGCAATACTGCTTGAAAGCAACGGAAGGTTTGCGTTGATTGACTGCGCCGAGGACAGCGATAATCCAAGAGGCTTTGAAGACTTAAATTATGTCGGCTATGAAGAAACTGTTTTAAATTATCTGAAAGAAAATGCCGCCGATGAAAACGGAAATGTTTATCTTGATTTTATTGTGGGCACACACAGTCATTCAGACCACATAGGCGGTTTTGACACGGTTATATCTGATGCGTCAGTCAATGTGGGCAAAGCATATCTTAAAAATTATAACGAAGAGCAAATTGTTGGTATGGAAGTTAAAAAATGGGATAACAAAGAGGTATATAATCAAATGCTTGATGCTTTGGACAATAAGAATATACCTGTTATTTCAGACATCAGCGATGCTCCCTTTGAATTTGGCAATTTTACTGTAACCTTTTTTAATACAGAGGATAACGATGATATCAAGGTAGGCGAAAACGACCGTTCGATAGGAGTTTTAGTAGAGAAAAACGGCGCAAGAGCATTTCTTGCAGGCGATATTAACAACCTCAACGGCGATGAAGAACGAATTGCACCGTTAGTCGGTAAAATAGATTTGCTTAAAGTGGGCCATCACAGTTACAGCGGTTCAACAACATCAAAATGGCTTAAAACCCTTTCGCCAGATGTTTGCGTTGTCACGAATAATTATGAATCAACCGACAAAAGAACATTAAGGCGAATTACCGGAGTTTCAAAATCCGTTATTCTCGTTACAGGACAGGAAAACGGTGTGATAGCTGAATTTGACGATAACGGAAATATCAGTTATTTTAATGATATTCAATAGTAAAAATCTATCGGTGCAAAAGAAAGATAGTATTATGAATATTTACAAAACAGAACATCCAAACCCGCCGTTTAAAAGGAAAAATTGCTCTTTATAAGCAATTCGCAATATTAACAGTTCAGTGATTTATACAGAATACTTGGCATTGAAGATAACAAGGTTCTGCTTAATCAGTATGTAAGCGAAGATAAATGAAAGGCTGTGTTTTTTTAAATAAATTTAAGCTTTAACTATTTGATTTTTGGCGAGAACTTTGAATTTTCTGTGCTTTGAGAGATATATTATTGCGAGGGGAATGTCGGCGAGAAGCCATGCGGCGGGGGCGGCATAGCATACGGCGTCAAAACCGATAACAGGAGTTAAAACAAACGCAACCGCAAGTCTGCCGAAAAATTCACCTGCACCTGCAACTGTGTTTGAATAAGTAAATCCGAGTCCTTGAAGGGTATTTCTCAAAACAAACAAAATTGCTACAAGCGAATAGCATTCGGCTGTCGCAATTATATATTTGTGCGCCGCAAACAGCATTTCTTCGTTGATTTCTTTCATAAACAGCTTTACAACAGGCATACCTATTGTCAAAAGTGTGATGCTCATAATGACTGACACAATCAAGTCCAAAAAGAAAATCTTTTTAACCGATTTTGTTATTCTTTCGTAGTTGCCTGCGCCGTAATTTTGACCGACAAAGGTTTGCGTACCGACGCCCAATCCGCTCATGGGTATGTTTGTCAGATTTTCAACTCTGCCTGCGGCGGTAAAACCTGCCATAACATTTGCGCCGAAAGAGTTTACTGCGCTTTGCAGACACATTGAGCCTACTGATGTAATTGTAAACTGCAGTGAAACCGGAATACCGAGCTTTAACTGCATAAAAGCTGTGCGTAAATCAAGCCTTAAATCGTTTCTTTTTATGTTGACATTTTCGTTGAATTTTAATATGTATATACCTGTGAGCGTGGCGGCGGTAAAGTGCGAAATAAGCGTTGCAAGAGCCGCGCCCTCAACTCCCCATTGAAAATTCTTAACAAATAACAGGTCGAGAATGAAGTTCACAATAACGCTTACCATAAAGAAGTAAAGCGGTTTTTTACTTTCGCCGACGGCTCTTGAAATTGCAGTAAAATTATTTGAAAGCATTTGAAAGGGGACTGCAAAATAAAGAATATTAATATATGCCGATGACATACCGATAATTTCGTCGGGTGTTCCGATAAGCTTTAGTAACGGCGTTGAGATAATATGAGCGACACCCACTATTGCCAAGCCTATAAGAAAAGAAACAATGATACTGCTTGCCGCATAATGTGCAAGCTTTTTCTTATCGTTTGCGCCGAATGCGTGGGCTACCGGAATTGTAAAACCGCTTGTGAGACCAAGCGCCGCGCCGATAATAAATGAATTTATCGAACCAACTCCACCGACAGCGGCAAGCGCATCTGTGCTTACATATCTGCCTACGATTATATTGTCTACAAGAGAATAATTATATTGTAAAAGCGAAGAAAGCATTATCGGAAATGCAAATAACAGTATACTTTTCAGCGGACTGCCTGTAAGCATGGAATTATTGGATTTCATTTGAAAGGATACCTCTTTTTGCGTTTAATCCCGAATATTATATACCAATTATTATTTTAATCAAGTAATTTTTGCGATAAAATATATTTTTGAGCTTTTGAAATATCTTTTGCTTATTTTGTCGAACCGTGTCGAGCAATTTATAATTTATGATGTTGACAAATCGTCACAAAAGTGTTATAATTTATACATTAACAAAGGGGAAGTAAATGTATGAGGTTTGAGATTTTGAAAGAGCATTTGGTATGTGACGGTGTAAGCTATTCAGCTTTCGGCATTGTTTGTATTGAAGAATCAAACCTTGTTCATACTTTTTCGGATATTACATATGATTTTGATGCCGTTAAAAGCTTTGCAGACACCTTGAATACATTAAAACCCGATTTTTCACAGCTTGAATATATTATTGAGGATTTTTGCTTAGCTCAAGATTAACCTGTCTTAACACGCGTTCACCCGACGCATAAGAGTATCCGTCAGCATCCCCCGATGCAGGCGGATATTTTTTTAAAAAAATTTACAAAAAAATTGAATTTCACCTTGACAACGGTAATATAATTGTGTATTATATATACAGTTAGCGAGCGCTAACTAAAACTTTACTTAAAAAGTTAGCATAAACTAAATTGTTGCACATTATATTCGGGGGGTGAATTTAATGAATTTGGCAAGTGCGCAGGAAGGAATTGAATACATCATTAAAGATATTTCGACTGACGATGACGAGCTTGACGCATTCCTTTTCTCTTTAGGCTGTTATGTAGGCGAGCCGATTACCGTTATCGCTCATAAAAAAGGCGGTTGTGTTGTGTCGATTAAGGATTCGAGATACAGCATTGACAGTCAGTTGGCTAAAGCTATTACCGTTTAAGCGGTTTTGGGCATAGCAGGATAAATATTTTTGCAGTCTTGTTAGTTGAAACTAACAGATTTTGTGAATGTTAATATACAGTATCGAAATAAATTTGAGGAGGAATAAGATTATGAGAATTGCTCTCGCAGGCAATCCCAACAGCGGTAAAACCACAATGTATAACGCATTGACCGGCAGAAACGAAAAAGTCGGCAACTGGGCCGGTGTTACCGTTGAAAAGAAAGAAAAAGCCATTAAGAAAAGCTATTATGACAGCAGTCATGAGCTTATTGCAGTTGACCTTCCGGGCGCTTATTCAATGTCGCCGTTCACATCGGAAGAAAGTATCACAAGTACATATGTCAAGGATGAGCGTCCCGATGTTATTATCAACATTGTTGATGCAACAAACTTGAGTCGAAGCCTTTTCTTCACAACACAGCTTTTAGAGCTGGGTGTTCCTGTTGTTGTAGCGCTTAATAAGAGCGATATTAACAAGAAAAAAGAAACAGAAATTGATGCAGAGGCTCTCAGCAAAGCGCTTAACTGCCCCGTAGTTAAAACAATTTCAACATCATCAAACGGTCTTAAAGATGTAGTTGCCAAAGCTGTTGCGCTGTACGGCAGCAGTCAGAAAGCTCCTTATGTTCAAGGCGCTGTTGATATGACCGATAAAAAATCAGTTATTGAAGCTGATAAAAAACGCTTTGAGTTTGTAAACGGTATCGTAAAAACAGTTGAAAAGCGTAAAATTCTTACAAGAGAGAGAAACTCTCAAGATAAAATCGATGATATTCTTACAAATAAGTGGGTCGGACTTCCCATTTTCGCAGTGATTATGTTCCTTGTTTTCTGGATTTCACAGGCCGGCCCCGGTGTTTGGATTGCCGATTGGCTTACAGGTATTCTTGAAACTGTTCAGGAATGGATTGCAGTATTTTTTGAAAATGCAAATCCGTTGCTTTCTGCAATTCTTGTTGACGGCGTAATCGGCGGCGTTATCGCTGTTATCGGATTCTTACCTCTTGTTATGGTAATGTACTTCCTTATCGCGCTTCTTGAAGACTGCGGATATATGGCCCGCGCATCAGTTGTTCTTGACCCGATTTTCAAAAAGGTTGGTCTTTCAGGTAAATCAATTATCCCATTCGTTATCGGTACAGGATGTGCAATCCCTGGAGTTATGGCTTGCCGTACAATCCGTAACGAGCGTGAACGCAGAGCTACTGCAATGCTTACACCGTTTATGCCATGCGGCGCAAAGCTTCCTGTTATCTCACTCTTTGCAGGTGTGTTTTTCGGAGACGCTTTATGGGTTGGACCTCTTATGTACTTCGTCGGAATTATCTTTATCCTTATCGGCGCGCTTGTTGTCAACAAAATTGCAGGTCATAAGATTAAGAATTCATATTTCATTATTGAGCTTCCCGAATACAAAGTTCCCTCACTTAAAAGAGCGTTCCGTTCAATGTGTTCAAGAGGCTGGGCTTACGTTGTAAAGGCGGCAACAATCATTCTCCTTTGCAATACAGTAGTTCAGATTATGCAGACATTTACATGGCAGTTCACGGTTGCTTCAGAAACAGCAGACGACTCAATCCTTGCTTCTATCGCAGGACCGTTCGCATATTTGCTTGTTCCCGTAGTAGGTATTATTTCTTGGCAGCTTGCAGCAGCAGCAATTACAGGTTTTATCGCAAAAGAAAATGTTGTAGGTACATTGGCAGTTTGCTTTGCAATTACAAACTTTATTGATACTGACGAGCTTGAACTTATCGGCGGTGCAACTGAGGTTGCATCAGTAATGCGTCTTACAAAGGTTGCCGCACTTGCATATTTGATGTTCAACCTTTATTCTCCGCCTTGCTTCGCCGCAATCGGTGCTATGAACTCTGAAATGAAGAGCGGCAAATGGCTTTGTGCAGGTATCGGACTTCAACTCGGCACAGGCTTTACAGTAGGCTATATTGTATATCAGATCGGTACTCTTATCACAACAGGCGCAGTCGGCGTAGGTTTCTTCCCCGGACTCATCGCAGTTGCAGTATTTATTGCAATTATCGTGTTCCTTTGCCTGCACACAGACCGCAAGCTTAAGGCAGAAGACGCGCTTAAAGCTCAAAAAAGAGAAACAGTTGCAAACAGATAAGCATACATTGATATTATAATAACCTCACGAAATACTTACAAAATCAAAGATTTTGAGTATTTCGGAGAACATTGTATCGTAGTACTCGGCGACTTATCCAGCCTCGTACTTACGGTATAATAACCTCACGAAATATTTACAAAATTAAAAATTTTGAGTATTTCGGAGAACATTGTATCATAGCACTCGGC
>CAZIMO010000006.1:0-134365 GCA_964540535.1 uncultured Eubacteriales bacterium
AACTCTGCTATGGGGAATTTTTCTTCCTGCCGCTCCACGCACGACCATTGTCTTTTTTCCTGCTAAAATCTTATCTAATACTTTTTCGCCTTTCTTTCCGGCGTTATCACAATACACTAAATGCACCATTTTAATATCCTCCTAAATTGATTGCTGATATGTAACGCTCCTACAAACAGTAATTTAATTAACTCTCCACCTTTTTAGGGTTGGAAATAATTGCTTACAGTATTCCTTCATTTCTTCATTGCTCATTCCTGCTTGTGAGCCAAATTGAGAACACATTTCTATGTATTCTTCCATTGTAACCTTATCTATAAATTCACCATTTTCATAGCAATATTTACAATAATCAATATTGATATTCCCGTCTTTGTTTATGCCTAATTGTTCATTTGAAGTTATAGGCATACCGCAACTTTGACATATCTTATTGCACATAGTTGTTACCTCGCAAATTCCGATTTCTCTGTTGATTAGATTGTAGCATATAAAGGGCAGAAAAACAATCCTTTCAGATTGTCTTCTGTATTTATACAAACGATTATTATAAAATCTTTTGTTTTTTCTATTGAACGTTTTATGTGTTTGTGCTGTTGTATTATAGAATAAAATGGTGTGTGCTTTTATTTGATAAGTTATGTAAGAACACCGCACTATCGGCACTTTTTAGTGCGACAATATAGCTCTCATCAGCTCCGATGTTGGAACCTTTGATGCACTTGGCGGTATCGCTGTAAAGGTTGACTGACCGTAATGGTTTATCAACACCATATGAAAAAGCCGGATTAGTTGATAAATTCACAATTTCATGGTATAATTTCTTCAATTTAGAATGATAAATGGATAATTTTAAACTACAATTCAGGAGTGAGATGTTATGGCAATGTGGAACCCATGGCGAGGATGTAAAAAATGTAGTGATGGTTGTTTACATTGCTATATTCATAAAGGTGATTCAAAAAGAAATATTAATACAAATGAAATCGTAAAAACAAAAGACTTTGATAAACCAATAGAAAAATTAAAAAACGGCAATTATAAAATGAAATCCGGAATTGTTTATCTGTGTTTTTCTACTGATTTCTTAATTGAGGAAGCAGATGAGTGGCGAAATGACTGTTGGAAAATGATAAAAGAAAGACAAGATTGTACTTTCCTATTTCTAACAAAAAGAATAGATAGATTTATGAAATGTACTCCTAGTGATTGGAATAATGGATATGATAATGTAGTTGTGTGCTGTACTATTGAAAATCAAAAAAATGCAGATTACAAGTTATCAATATTTAAAGATTTACCTATAAAACATAAATGTATTACAGCACAGCCATTATTAGAAAAAATAGATATAGAAAAATATCTTGATGATATAGAACTTGTAGTGGTTGGCGGAGAATCAGATATAAATGCCAGATTACTTGATTACTCTTGGGTTTTAGATGTTAGAAAACAATGTATAAGAAAAAATGTTAATTTTGAATTCAGACAATGCGGAACTTATTTTATAAAAGACGGAAGGCAATATAAACTGCAAACCAAAGAGTTAATGAAACAAGCAAAACTGGCAAATATTGACTATGAGAGTAAGCATTAAATTACTTGCTATCGCACTAATCAAAATAACAACTTTTAACAGATGAGATATAATATAAATGAAAATTGAAAATTATATAAATGAAAAATTAACAAATGAAACAAAAATAATAGCTTTGGAATTAGTTGCTTTTGCAGAAAGAATAGGGATTGAATTTTATAAAGATAATTCTCTTTGTTGGAAAGACAAAATATATTTTTGGTTGAAATTCCAAGGTAACTGTGTTGCTTTTATTGCAATTAAAGATCCTGATGAACCTGATAATATGTTTACAATTTGGTCTGGTAATAGCAAAGCTTTTGAAAGCGCCGACATAGATGATAAAATGAAAAGAATTGCTTGGAAACATATTGATTACTGCGATAATTGCGGTTCTTGCAATGGCGGCAAGAGAAAAATTGTATTTGGAAAAGCTTTTTACAGAGTGTGTGGCTGCACATTTAGAATTGATAACCCCACTGTGAATGATTTGCCTTTTCTTAAAAAGATGATTGAATTGAGTTTAGAACTACCGTAAAATAAAAAATTTAGATTTTTGTACAAAGAAGCGACATTAATGTCAAGGGCGAAATATCAAGTATTGGTTTTACCATACAGTATACAGGACAAAACTATTGAATACTGCATTTTTAAACGAAGAGATTTGAACATATGGCAGTTTATCGCCGGCGGCGGTGAAAATGATGATAACTCCATATTGGAATCTGCAAAAAGAGAAGCTTTTGAAGAAGCAGGCATAAATAAAGAAAATAAGTATACTGTACTTGAAACGCAGTGCAGTATTTCAACCGAATGCTTTCCCAAGGCAAGACTTGAATGGGGTGAAGAATGTCTTGTTATCCCCGAATATACTTTTGCTGTTGAAGTGAAAAATACCGATTTAAAAATATCAAACGAGCACACAGAATATAAATTCAGTCCGCTTCAAGTATGTTGAAATACGATAGCAATTAAGTAGCGTTATGGGAACTTGATAATAAAATTAAAATGGGAAAAATATAATAATATAGGCGATACTCTCAAATTTTAGCATACTCAAGCTTTATGCTTGAGTGTGTTTTCATATATAGACATAATTTTCAGTTTTGTCTATTGATAATAATTTGCAATGCTTGAATTGTGTATAACATAATGGTATAATTTTTATATAAAACTTTAAACGGGGTACATTGTTATATGAAAGACAGAACTTCTTTAGTATTCACCGGTGATATTGGCTTTGACAGATATATGTACGGAAAATGGAATGATAACGAGCTTTTATCAAATGAAATTCTTGATTTTCTGCACAGCGCTGATCATGTAATTGGCAACATTGAAGGTCCAATTGCAGAAGCACCGAAAAACACTGTATCAAGCGGTGTTCAGCAGTTATTGCACACCATTGACCCCGCCGCTGTAAAAGTGCTTAAAAATATGAATGCTGATATATGGAATATCTGTAATAATCACATTATGGATGCAGGCGAATTTGGTATAAAAAGTACTTTAGATATTTCGAAAGAATTCGGTGCGCAAACTATCGGTGCGGGAATGAATATATATGAAGCGAGAAAGCCTGTAATTCTCGATGAAGCAGGCGGAATCGGTATGTTCGGCGTCGGTTATCAGCGCGCTTGCAGAAAGGCTGACGAAAACAAGGCAGGCTGTTACAGCTGGAGCGATTTAGACGCTATTCAGCAATCAATAAATAAAATAAAAAAGGCTTGCCGTTGGTGTATTGTTGTAGCGCACGCAGGCGAAGAATTTACTCCGCTCCCTTCACCATATACAAGAGAAAGATACCTCAAGTATCTTGAAATGGGCGCTGATATAGTTATTGCACATCATCCGCATGTGCCTATGAATTATGAAACCGTTGGCGATAAAATGATATTCTATTCATTGGGTAATTTTATTTTTGACACAGATTATCAGCGTTCGCAGTTCAATACGGATATTGGATTGCTGATTAAAATCAATTTTACCGAAACGGAATTTAATTTTGAGCCTATGGGATTGAAAATTATCCGTGGCTCTGAACATATTGTCAAGGATAAGCTTCCGCGCATATTTGTTGATGTTCAAGAAGGTGAATACAAGCTTTTGGCTCCCCTTTCCGCTAAAATGCTTATAGCCGCAACAAAGCGTCAGATGACTTATTTGAAGCCTAACGAATTTAAAGATGCTACTGAAGAAAAATGGAAAGAACATTTTGCAGAACCGTTAAGAACAGGCAGGGTTCCGGGCGAAACATTGGATTTCTTTATTATCTGTCCGTTGGCGGAAAAAGCCGAAGAAGGCTTATGGAAGCAAAGCAAGCTTGAAGATGTTAAGCGGTATATTTTAGAACAGATGTAATTATAATGAGGTGAATTTATGTTTTGGGGAATTCCTACTCTTATTGAAAATAATTCAATTGATGAATCAGTAGAGCTTTGTAAAAGTTTAGGATTTAATTTTATAGAATTAAATATGAATTTACCTCAATATCAACTTGATAATATTGATGTTGAAAAATTAAATTTTTTACGCAAGAAGAATAACATTTTCTATACAATTCATTTAGATGAAAACTTGAATGTCAGCGACTTTAACAGCCATATTGCCGATGCATATTTGACTACCGTTCTTGATACGATAAAAATTGCTGAAAAACTTGATATTAAGATATTAAATATGCATTTATCAAAAGGTGTTTATTTTACTTTACCGGATAAAAAAATTTACCTGTTTCAACAGTACAATGAAACATATTTAAAAAGTATAACTAACTTTAGAAATACAGTTGAAAAAGCAATTGGAAGCAGTGATATGAAAATTTGTATTGAAAATACAAACGGATATACTGAATTTCAAATTAAAGCGATTGATATTCTATTGCAAAGTCCTGTTTTTGGATTGACATTTGACATAGGTCATAATTATTGCATCGGCGGCGCTGATGAAAAAGTGATTACAAACAGAATTGAAAAACTGCATCATATTCATTTGCACGATGCACAAGATAAAAACAATCATATGTCATTGGGAACAGGCAGTGTTGATATTAAAAAGTATATTGAAATGGCACAAAGGAATAATTGTACTGTTGTTCTTGAAACCAAAACAACCGATGCTTTGAAAAAATCAGTTGAATGGTTACAGAAAAATTCTTAAAAATTTTAACAGTTATTATAAATGTTTGGATTGGCGGTATGAGTATGCGAAAATATTATATTGATAATTTGAGGTGGATTACAATTTTACTGCTTATCCCCTATCACGCCGCTATGGCTTGGAATGCATGGGGCGAACCCAATTACATATATTTTGAGGGAAATAGAACAATAAGCAGTATCGTCGTTTTTTTAAGCCCTTATTTTATGCCTACTATGTTTTTTCTTGCGGGCATAAGTACAAAATTTGCATTAGAAAAGCGAAATATAAAACAATATATCGGTGAGAGAGTAAAAAAACTGCTGATTCCCTTTTTATTAGGTACGCTTGTTTTTTTGCCGCCGATGACATTTATCGCAGATAAATTCAATAATGACTATACAGGAAATTTATTTCAGCATTACCCTGTTTTCTTCACAAAATTTACTGATTTAACAGGTGCAGACGGTGGATTTTCAGTAGGTCATTTTTGGTTTATTCTGTTTCTTTTTGTGATTTCAGTTATATCTGTCGCTATAATTACATTACAGAAGAAATTGATTTCTAATTATCAAAAAGATATACCGATTTGGCTTATGTGTATATTAGGTCTGCCTCTTCCCTTTTTTAGCGAAATGCTTTCAATAGGCGGAAAAAGTCTGATAGAATATACATATATTTTCCTTATCGGTTACTATGTTTTTTCAAATGAAAATGCGGCCAACAAGACAGAAAAATACAAATGGCATTTCTTATTTATCGGATTGACTGCAAGTGTGCTTAATGTGTATTTGTTTTTATGGTGCGATACCGCCTATCCCATACTTAACACGGTGGTAAAATTTATATCTGAATGGTTTATGCTTATTGCACTGCTCGGAATATTCAAAGCATATTTGAATTTCAGGTCAAAATTTACTGTATATATGTCGCAAAGGTCATTTGCATTTTACATTCTGCATTTTATATGGGTTGTTATATTCCAATATTTTATGGCTGATATCTTTTCAAGCAACATTGTTTTGATATATATTGTCCCTGTGATTTTGGCATACTGCGCAACCCTCGCCTGTTGCGAAATAGTAATAAGAATACCGATTCTATGTTTTCTTTTCGGAACAAAGCCTATCAGACAGTTGGAGAATAAGCAATGATAATACTAATTGCGGGCGCAACTCATACAGGAAAAACGAATTTATCTCAAAAGCTATTAGAAAAATATAAGTATCCTTATTTGTCAATAGACCATTTGAAAATGGGGCTTATAAGAAGCGGTAATACTGCTTTGACTCCAGAAGATGATGATAAGCTTACACCTTATCTTTGGAACATTGTTAAAGAAATTATAAAAACAGCTATTGAAAACGGTCAAAATCTGATTATTGAGGGATGCTACATACCCTTCGATTGGTCAAAGGATTTTGACACCGAATATTTAAAACAAATTAAATATTATTGTCTTGTAATGAGCATAGAATATATTGAAAAACATTTCGATGATATTAAAAAATTTGCAAATACCATTGAAAACCGTGGTGATGATTGCGATTGCACAAAGGAAAATATATTAAGGGATAACATATATAATCTTGAAATGTGCAAGAAATTCGGTTGTCCGTACATTCTGATTAATGATAAATATGAGGTAAATATAGATTAATTAATTTTGGATTTTCTTATATAGGCTTGATCCATTTATTGATGCTTTTTGTTCCTAATTTATTTTGGACGAAGTGTAAACCCAATGACTACGAAAAGCATGCGAAAAATGAAAATAAAATACTTAAAGCATTTGAAAGTATCGGTCAGATAATTGTAACCTGTATTGTTGTTATTTTTAAAGATTTTAACATTATAGTTAATTCTTGGTGGATACTCTTTCTAATATTATCTTTCATTTTTATGGTGATGTATGAAGTCTATTGGATTAAGTATTTTAAAAGTGAAAAAACAATGAAAGATTTTTACAGCAGTCTGCTCGGTATTCCTGTTGCAGGTGCAACACTGCCTGTTATTGCATTTCTTCTATTAGGAATTTACGGTAAAAATATATTGCTGATTATTGCAACAATAATACTCGGAATAGGCCATATCGGAATACATCTAAATCATAAGAAAGAAATTAACACTTAAAATGAAATTTATATATGGATTACAATATTGCATATAAATCCCCCACCAAATCGGATAAACTAAATTAAAAAGTCAATCAATTTAAATCTAACATTTTTATTGTGTGATAAAATAGAATAATATCTAATTTAAGCGATAAATCACAATTTGAAGTTAGAAATAAAATGTTTATTAGAGAGTATCAATCAACAGACTGTAAGCAATTGACAGAACTTTTCTATAACACTGTTCACACAGTAAATGCAAAAGATTACACCAAAGAACAGTTAGATGCATGGGCTACAAGACATATAGATTTGAAAAAGTGGAACCAATCGCTTCAAGAACATTTTAGTATTGTTGCGGTTGATGACGATATTATTGTAGGATTTGGGGATATAGATAAGACGGGCTATTTTGACCGCTTATTTGTTCATTTTGAGTATCAAAAAAAGGAATTGCCACCGCTATTTGCAATCGGTTGGAGTTGGCAGTTCAAGAGAATATTGTTACCCATGCTTCTATTACAGCAAGACCTTTTTTTGAAAAAAGATGATATAAAGTTGTAAAAGAACAGCAAGTAGAGCGACAGTGAATTCTTTTTAGGAATTTTGTTATGATAAAGGAACTATAAATTGTGATTTATCTTAGTTTCCCTCTGAAAACCCTGTAATTTCGAGGCGTTTTGCCTGTTAAATGCTCTGACCTTATGCATTTCCATTGCTTTTGCCCATATAAGCCGAAACAAGGGATTTCTCATTTGTCTGAATGAGAAAATTGTTTTTTCGGTGGGTAATAAGCTCTCGGCGTTTGAGAGCGAAATACACCTCTCACACAATCCTACGGTTTGTACTCAAAGTATTTCACTCCCGGTGACGGTTACTCTACTTGCCACGGCTTACAGGACAGCATATCAGTTCGCTTTTAAAATTTATAATTTTCACTTGACCAAAATTCCTCCATTGCTGCATTAAACTTTTGAGGTGTATCCATATTTACACAATGTCCTGCTTCTTCAAAGATAATTACCTTACATTGGGGTTCATTTTGCTTCCACATTTCTATGGCTGATAGTTCCATCGGAATATCGTACTTTCCGCAACCAATTAGTAACGGGTACTTTCTCGGCTTAGATTTTCGAATATTTACCATACTGCTCAAAGATGCTAAATACATAAATGACTTTTTAGGAAACTGGATATTCATTTCGTAAAAATCATTTTGAGCCTGCAAAGTATATGCAGATATTTTTTTATTCGACTTCGCAAACCATTTAATTGAAAATATAGCTTTGAGCATCATAAACATCTGAGATGTACTGTTTTCTTTTTGTAGCTTTATATCAAAATTGTTAATATCATAACCTCCAAAACAAGCGAGTGATTGTACCGCTTCCGGATACTGATTAGCGAAATCTTGTGCTAATACCGCTCCAAGTGAAATCCCAACAATATGTATCTTCTCAATTCTTTCTTTTTTTAGAATTTCGCTTATCCACGCCGACATTTTATCTATACTGTCGCCTTTTTGTGTTTTGGTTGATTTCCCGTGACCGAGAATATCAAGAGTAAGAACGTTGTACTTATCTGAAAAATAGTCGATTTGCGTTTGAAACATTCCGTGATTTACAAAAGCAGCGTGGATAAAAAGTATCCACTCATATTTATCCCTTCCGCTGACGTAATATACAATAGGTGATCCATCTAATTCATATTGTTTCATATTTCATCATTCCTCTCAGATATCAGCAATCCTCTTTATCCATTCAAGGGGCTTGCTTTTCCGTCACGGTTTTCATGTTACCTATATCCGGTTACCCGGTATTACTTCCCTTATTTTTGCCCTTATAAAGCGCAAGGGCAAAGATAGCTTTAAGTGAAATCGCATAAAGGGATAAGGTAAGTAAACTGTGATAAATTCTTTGTTTTCATGGCTTATGGCGGATTTTAATATTACCCTATAACGGGTGGTAGCAGTCTAAAATTTTGACGAATTCAAATTCCGATTTGTATTGATATTACTCATTAAAAAATACATATTTTCTTGAATACTCTAAAAAGTTTTAAAAATTTATGTGTATAAGCATATTTTTTTAAGACTTTTCTTTGTAATCCCTCAAAATTAATGCTTTTAGTTATTATTAGAACTTGTATATGTAGTTGTAAATCCCGTAATAAATAATAATACTTTTTTCTTTGATAATATGTTTTAAATTGTTTAATTTATTAAAATTTTATCCGATAGAGAAGAATCTAACTGCTATATTCAAAAAAAGCGAAAAAAATTTTTATATATGCAAACGAATATGTAATATAAAGGAAAATTAAAGAATTTAATCAAAGCCCTTTCTCATATATTTATTGAAAGACTTTTAAAAGATTCTCTTAAATAGTAAAAATTATAAATTATTTTCTTTATTCAAAACATCTAAATATCCAGCAGTAATGATGCCTGACGGAAGTGCAATGATAGCAACTCCAACAAACGCCGATAATATTGTAAATAATCTTCTGACATTTGATACGGGGGTAATATCACCATAGCCCACGCTTGTTAAAGAAATTGCCGCCCAATAGATTGCATCAAAGAAATTATTAAAAGTATCAGGCTCAATGTTAAACATAACCAATGCAGTAAACAAAACATAAAATATAGCCAGTGAAAATACTGCTAATAACGATTTGGACTGATTTTTTAATACATCAACAAGCCGTGATATATTCTTTGAGTATCTAAATATTTTAAAACTGCGGAACACTTTTAATGTTCTAACGATTCTAAATAATCTTAATACCTTAAATCCGGCATTTATAGGTATAAGTGACGGCAAAATTGAAAGCAAATCAATTATTGCCATTGGCTGAATCGGATAAATAAAGTATGATTTCATACCTTTGCTCAGTTTTTTGTTTGCTGTAATCAGTCTAAATATGTAATCAATAATGAATACAACAACCGTAATTTTATCAATTACATTTAAAATTATACTATCTGATTTTATTGCTAATGGTATCATACTTGCAACAATGCAAATTAGCATAATAATATCATAAAACGAACTCAATTTTGAACTTTTATCGTCAGATGGCTCAATTATTTCATACATTTTTTCTAACATTGTTATTTTCCTTTCTGGATAAGTAACGCTCCGTAACTATCTCTAAATGATAACCGTAATTCTCAATATCAAATTCCTAATAAACATCTGTTAGTGATATAATCTTCATTAAATACTTATAAAAAAGAGACAAACACATTTTATCGTGTTTGTCTCTTTTTTTGGCGGAGAGCAAGGGATTCGAACCCTCGAAGCCGTTTTGGCGGCTTACACGATTTCCAATCGTGCTCCTTCGACCAGCTCGGACAACTCTCCGTTTCAACAGTTAAATATTATATAAGATTTTTTCTGTAAAATCAAGTGTTTTAATAAAAAATAATGGGGTCATCTTTTGATAACCCCAAAATACGATTATGTTATCGAATAAAAATACTGTCTTTTATAAAGAATAACAATTTTATCTGTATCGTCTTCTGTTTGCATTATTAACCATTCTGCCTGTATTATTTGTGTTGCTGTTCATCATTTTATTACAATGCTTATCGAAACTTGGATTAAAAGCATAGAAATTCTTGCTGTCGAGCCTATCAGTTGTCAATTGTAAGCCTTCACCTCGTCAGCAATCTTGTAGAAAATATTGACCGATAACTCAATATGCAAAGAAAAAAGCCAAGGCACTTTGCCTTAGCCTGCATAAATTAGTGACCTTTATGCTTTTCTTTGCGTTTTGCAGATTTTAATTCAAACTTCCGCTCTTTTTCTTGCTCACGCTTTTGTTTAAAAGCAGTTTTGTGGATTTGCTTGGATTGTTCCTGCGTCAACTTAAAAGCCTGCTGTGCTTTAATTCCTATACCAATACCGTTTAACTGTCTGTTTATCAGCCTTTGCATTCGTTTTGGATTCATATGCTTGTTAGCAAACTTTTTTGCTTTTACGGCAGGGCTGAATTTTAATGAGTCATAATTCTTCAACAAATATGCATACACCTCATAATCTTTCGGCTCAGCACCGAATATGATTTTGCAAGCTTCGTATTTGTTACCGAACTGTCTTTCATAAACTGCAACCCAGAAAGGCTCATCAAATAACACTGTTATTGATGAAATTACCTCATCCATAAAAATTCCTCCTTTTCTAAAACTAAGCAAGAAAGGGACAACCAAAGGAGGCAGGTTACTGATAACACTAATAAATTTGTGTTACTCCCGGACTACCTACCGGGATGTGTTTTTATCCTTGCAAAACTATAATACCATAAGTGATTGTAATTATCAATCTATCCGAAATTTTTTAAGCATCTTTTATTGTAAATAATAAATCAATTTCATTGACAACAACACAATAATAAAATATCATATAATTATGATTAAGATTATGTTTGTGTGCCACGGCAACATTTGTCGTTCGCCGATGGCTGAATTTGTGTTAAAAGATATGGTGAAGTGCAGAGGCTTGGAGAATGATTTTCTAATTGCCTCCTCTGCTACCAGTACAGAAGAAATATGGAATGGAATCGGTAATCCTGTTTATCCGCCTGCAAAGGCTGTTCTTGAAAGTCACGGCATTGACTCAAGTGGAAAAAGAGCGGTTCAGCTTAAAGCGAGTGATTACGATAAATACGATTTGTTCATCGGTATGGACAGTGCCAATATTCGCAATATGACTCGTATTCTCGGTAGAGATAAAGACAGCAAAATCCATAAACTGATGGAATACACAGGCAGTAATGTAGATGTTTCCGACCCTTGGTACACCCGTGATTTTGACAGGTGCTACAAGGATATCTATGCCGGTTGTGAAACATTGCTTGATAAACTATTGAATTATAACAATTAAAAGTCATAACAGTTACGACAAAATATCTTGAGTTGTTTTTTGAAAATTTGTTGTTTGGCAAGAATAATGATTTGAAAAACAGATATCTGTATATTGATTTTCAAAGTGAAATTCAAAGTGAAAATTCAAACAATCAAAATGTCACTTTAGACGAATTAGCATTGTTTAAACTAATTGTGCAAAATTCATCAATTACTCAAGTTCAGTTAGCTGAAAAAACGGGCGTAACTGATAAAAAAATAAAGAGAAAAATGAAATCATTACAAGAAAAAGTATTTATTAAAAGAGCAAACAGCAAACACAATGGTTATTGGAAAATATTAGTCAATATTTAAAAACAGCTAAAAAAACATATGGTTTTTGCTTTTTGCATCTCTTAATATTTATTGAATTTAATTACAGGAGATCTAAAAATGACTGAAAAATACATAATGAGTGAAAACAGAATACCTGATGGTATTCTTCATGATCAGGATTTATACAATGTTTCTTATCACGATAATATTTTGACATTAAGCTTTGAAACGCATTTTTATCCGCAGAATTATACAGATACAACCTTTGCTGAAAAGTATAAAGATTTTACCAAATATCATATAAAATGCAAACTTGAGGATGCATTATTCTGTGATGTTCATTTGGAAACCTCTATTGATAAAAACAATAATTATAAAGGTAAAATCTTATCGGTCGAAGAATTTACGGAAATAGCAAATAAAGAAATAAAAAAACGAAAAGAGAAAAATTATTGGCCTTGGGAATACTGTGGTACGAATGTTTCACCGAATATAAGAAGCTTAGCTATTGAGCTCAGTATTTGGCTTAAATATAAAAGAGTTGTTTATACGAATTGTGTTTTAGTGCTTAATACAAATGAAATTGAATTTATTTGGGAATGAGTTTGAGTTGAGTGGATAATTAATGAAAATTTTAATTGATGCAGACGGCTGCCCTGTTGTAAAGCAGACAATCGAGATAGCAAAAGAGAATAAAATTGAGGTTATTGTGTTTTGTGATACAAGCCATATTATAAGCAGCGATTATGCAAAAACTGTAACCGTATCAAAGGGCGCTGACAGTGTCGATTTTGCACTTGTTAATCAGGTCAGTCAAGGAGATATTGCCGTCACTCAGGATTACGGACTCTCTGCAATGGTCTTGTCAAAGGGTGGTAAACCTATTACTCAAAATGGGCTTGTAATAAATGACAGCAACCTAACTATGTTACTTACCACAAGGTATGAATCAAAGAAAGCAAGAATGTCAGGAGCACACTTGAAAGGTCCAAAGAAAAGAACCAATGAAAACGACAAAGCCTTCATTGATTCGCTAAATAGACTGTTAAGGAGTAATGATTATGGAAAAAGCTATTGAAAGAACAAAAGCATTATTATCAAACTGGTGTTGTGATGAATTAAAAGAAGCGGCACAAGCTTGGCTCAATTCTATCGGTACGGATAAGCAAAAGGAAGCAGGAGAAAGGTATGTTGCCGAGCTTCAGGATTCAATCGTTTCTGTTGACGGAATGCTTGCATTTTTGCCAACTGATGAAGCCAAAGCAAAGTTTGGTGAGGAAACGGCAAACAAGTTCTATGAACACGCAAAGGAATTAAAAGATCAAGGTATAGAAAATTGCGACTGCCCGGCTTGCGCGGCAGCATCGGCGGTGTTAGAACTGAAAGATGAAATTTTGAAATAGAACCTCCCCCCATTAGCAAAATCAAAGATTTTGAATGGGTCCCGAGAACCTTGTTATTCGCTTCGCTTATAATCATAACCACCCGTCAAACGGGTGGTTTGCTCGCCCCTATAAGGGGCAATTACCGGCCAGCGCCTAAAGACGCTGGCTTTCACTTTGTTCAAGCCTATTGCCTTTGCCTCTTTTGCCGCCCTTTAAAGGGCGTTTGTATTACCTGCTACCCTTGAAAGGGTCTTCGTACTCTCGTACGCTTAATTTGTCTAACGCTATATCATGTTTCTCTTGCTCTTCTATATATTTTCGTATGGTTGCTTCATTTAGTCCTACTGTGCTTACATAGTAACCCTCTGCCCAGAAATGTCTATTCCCATACTTGTATTTCAAATTTGCATGTTTATCAAACATCATCAACGCACTTTTCCCCTTCAAGTATCCCATGAAACTTGACACACTTATTTTTGGTGGTATACTTAATAGCAGATGTACATGGTCGGGCATCATATTCCCTTCTAGTATCTCTACTCCTTTATACTTGCACAGTGTTCTTATGATTTCTTGTAAATCTGCTCGGTACTGTCCGTATATCGCTTTTCTTCGATATTTTGGTATGAACACTATATGATATTTACACATCCATTTTGTGTGTGATAAACTATTACTTTTATTTGCCATAAAATCTCACCTTTCCTTTACAATAAGCCTGAACAACTTTATTGTATCATTTGGTGGGATTTTTTGGTATAACCTCTTATTTCCCACCCGCATAGCGGGTGGTTTTCTGTTTCGTGCGTTCCGCTCTCAACTGTCTTAAGACACTAATAAGCCAAAAAATAGTCCCTTCCGATTTGGTAGGGACATTTTTTATGTTGTTAAATTATTTAAAATACTTAACTGCCGATTCAAACATCTTCATATCATACTCACCAAGTACATTTTTATAAAGACCATAACCAATACGCTCTGAATGACCCATTTTACCTAAAACTCTGCCATCGGGAGAAGTAATACCCTCGATTGCGGAAATTGAATTATTGGGATTAAAATGGATATCATCGGTTGGAATGCCGTTAAGGTCAACATACTGTGTAGCAATTTGTCCGTTTTCAGCAAGTTGATTTACAAGCTCATCACTGCAAAGGAAACGACCCTCACCATGTGAAATCGGTACTGTGTAAATATCACCTACATTAGTTGAAGCAAGCCACGGCGATTTATTTGAAGCTATTCTCGTGCGTACAAGTCTTGATTGGTGACGACCTATTGTATTAAATGTGAGCGTAGGACAATTTTCGTCAGTATCAATTATTTTACCGTAAGGTACAAGACCTAACTTGATGAGTGCTTGGAAACCGTTACAGATACCCGCCATAAGACCATCACGGTTTTCAAGGAGAGATGTAACGCCTTCTTTAATTTCAGGATTGCGGAAGAAAGCTGTAATAAATTTACCGGAACCGTCAGGCTCATCACCACCGGAGAAACCGCCCGGAATGAAAATCATTTGAGCATCTTTCATTTTTTCAGCAAAAGTTTCAACTGATTTTGCAATATGAGAAGCAGAAAGATTATTGATAACCAGAATTTCTGCTTTTGCACCTGCAAGTTCAAGAACCTTCTTTGTATCGTATTCGCAGTTTGTTCCCGGGAATGCAGGGATAAGAACTTTTGGTTTTGCAACCTTAATTGCAGGAGAAACTCTTTTTTCTGCCTTAAACTCATAAGCAGGATATGTATTACCTACAGTTTTAATATTGCAGGAATATACTGACTCAAGCTTATTTTCATAAGTATTAAGAAGAGAATCAATAGATATAATGTTATTCTTGTATTCTATAGTTTTGTTTTCAGTTGTATAACCGATAACACTTCCGATTTCAATATCTTCTGCAAGCTCGATAACAAAACTGCCGTAAGCATAATCAAAAATATCACTGTTAGTAAGATTATTATCATACTTAAAGCCTATATCATTACCGAAAGCCATTTTCATAACCGCTTCAGCCACACCGCCGTATGTAACTGTGTAACAAGCGGCAATTTTACCTGTGCGTGCAAGCTCGGTAACTTTATTGAATGTATCAATAAGTGAAGAAGCAGTAGGAATACCGTTTTTGTTATATTCCGGCTTCAAAATGACAGTTTTATGACCTGCCGACTTAAATTCAGGTGTTATTACCTCATCAATCTTACCTGTGGTTACAGCAAAAGAAACAAGAGTTGGCGGAACATCAATATGCTCAAAAGTACCGCTCATTGAATCTTTACCGCCAATTGAGGCAACTCCTAAATCAAGCTGTGCATCATATGATCCGAGAAGTGCTGCAAGAGGTTTACCCCAACGGGTTGCTTCTTTTTGAGGCTTCTCAAAATATTCTTGGAAAGTAAGATATACATCTTCAAACTTTGCACCTGTTGCAATGAGCTTTGAAATTGACTCAACAACAGCAAGATATGCACCGTTATACTGATTTTTCTCAAAAATAAACGGATTGTAACCCCAAGCCATATATGAACAAGTTGTTGTTTGATTATTTTCAACAGATATCTTATGTACCATTGATTGAATAGGTGTCTGCTGATTTTTTCCTCCGAACGGCATAAGGACTGTACCTGCACCGATTGTTGAGTCAAAGCGTTCTGAAAGACCGCGCTTTGAGCAGACATTTAAGTCATCGGCAAGTTTTATATATTCCGCAGCAAAATCATCAGATATGTCTTTAGCGTAATCAAGTGATTTAGCGGTTTCAACATCAATATGCTTTTCAGCACCGTTTGAATTTAAAAATTCTCTTGAAATATCAACAATACAATTATTGTTCCAATACATTCTTAAACGAGGCTCTACAGTTACTTTTGCAACTACTGTTGCTTCAAGATTTTCTGTTTCTGCAAGCTCAAGGAAGCGAGAGACATCTTTAGGCTCAACAACGACAGCCATTCTTTCTTGAGATTCACTGATTGCAAGCTCAGTACCGTCAAGACCGTCATATTTTTTCGGAACAGCATTCAAATCAATTTCAAGACCGTCAGCAAGCTCACCGATAGCAACGGAAACACCGCCTGCACCAAAGTCGTTGCAGCGCTTAATAAGTCTTGAAGCTTCTTCGTTTCTGAAAAGACGCTGAAGCTTTCTCTCTTCGGGAGCGTTACCCTTTTGAACCTCTGCACCACAGCTTTCAAGTGACTGAAGTGTATGAGATTTTGAAGATCCTGTTGCACCGCCGCAACCGTCACGACCTGTTCTTCCGCCAAGAAGAATAACAACATCTTCGGGCTGAGGAACTTCACGGCGAACATTTCTTGCAGGAGCAGCCGCAACAACTGCACCGATTTCCATTCTCTTTGCAGTATATCCATCATGATAAATTTCATCAACTTGACCTGTAGCAAGACCGATTTGGTTACCGTATGAAGAATATCCTGCCGCCGCAGTTTGTACAATCTTTCTTTGAGGTAATTTACCCTCCATTGTTTCAGAAACAGCTTTTAAAGGATTTCCGGCACCTGTAACGCGCATAGCTGCATAAACGTATGAACGGCCTGAAAGAGGATCACGGATTGCACCGCCTATACAAGTAGCTGCACCGCCAAACGGTTCAATTTCAGTAGGATGATTATGAGTTTCGTTTTTAAATAAAAGAAGCCATTCCTCATCTTTGCCGTCGACATCAACAGTAATTTTTACTGTACAAGCATTGATTTCTTCAGACTCATCAAGTTTAGGAAGCTTACCTAGTTTTTTAAGCACTTTTGGCGCCATAGTGGCAATATCCATAAGGTTAATAGGTTTTGTTCTGTTTAAATCCTTACGGTCATTGAGATAACGCTCCCAAGCCTTTTGAATATATTCATCATTAAACTTAACTGAATCAATAGTTGTCAAAAATGTAGTATGACGGCAGTGATCAGACCAATATGTGTCAATCATACGGATTTCAGTGATAGTTGGGTCACGGTCCTCTGTCTTAAAATAGTCTTGACAGAACTTAATATCATCTTTGTCCATTGCCAAACCGTATTCAGTAACAAAATCGGCAAGCTCATCGTCATTGAGTTTTAAAAAACCGTCAAGAGTTTTAACTGTTGTCGGAATTTCGTAATCAACCGCTAAAGTTTCATATGTATCAAAAGTTGCTTCACGAGCTTCAACCGCGTTAATAACATATTTTTTTATAACCGCAAGCTCATCTGTCGAAACATCACCGTAGATTGCGTAAATTTTAGCTGTTTTTACGAGTGGACGCTCCCCTTTTGATATAATCTGAATACACTGCGCAGCTGAATCAGCACGCTGATCAAACTGACCCGGAAGATATTCAACCGCAAACACAGTTGCATTATCATCGTTGAAAGAATCAGTAACGATATCAAGCTGCGGCTCTGAAAAAACCGTTGTTTTGCAGTAATCAAATAAATCCTTATCAATATTCTCAACATCGTAACGGTTGAGAATACGAATATCTTTTACACTGTCAATAAGAAGAAGAGAATTCACATCAGAAAGTAAAGACATAGCCTCATGAGCAAGCTCTTTTTTCTTTTCAACAAAAATACGATATACCATACCTTATTTTTCTCCCTTCAGAACATTTAGTGCTTTTGCACCAATATCTTTTCTGTAAAACGCGTTGTCAAAATGCACTTTTTTTACGGATGCATAAGACTTTTCGATTGCTTGTTCAAGGTTGTTATCAACTGCAACTACTCCGAGAACTCTACCGCCCGCAGTTACAAGCTTATCATCTTGAACTTTTGCACCTGCAATATACAGGTTATCGCTAAAATCAAAGTCGACTGTGATTTCAAATCCGCTTTCATATTTAACGGGATATCCGTTAGAAGCCATTACAACACAGCAAGCTGAGTTATCTGAAAATTTCACCATATCTTCTGTTAATCTTTCATCAGAAACGGCCATCATAATGTCAAGCAAATCGCTCTCAAGTAGTGGTAAAACAACCTGTGTTTCAGGATCGCCGAAACGGCAGTTATATTCAATTACTTTAGGACCTTTAGGAGTAAGCATAAGACCGAAATAAAGACAGCCTTTAAAAGTTCTTCCCTCCGCTTTCATTGCATTGATTGTAGGGACAAAAATTGTTTTCATACATTCTTCAGCAATATCCGAAGTATAGTAAGGGTTTGGAGCAATTGTTCCCATACCGCCTGTATTAAGACCTTCGTCATTATCAAATGCACGCTTATGATCCATTGAAGAAATCATTGGTACAACAATGTTGCCGTCTGTGAATGAAAGCACAGAAACTTCCGGACCTGTGAGAAATTCTTCAATAACAATGTTATTTCCGCTTTCCCCAAAGATTTTATCTTCCATAATTGATTTGACAGCATCAACAGCTTCTTCGCGAGTCATTGCAATAATAACACCTTTACCGAGTGCAAGACCGTCTGCTTTAACAACCGTGGGGATAGGCGCTGTTTCAAGATATTTAAGAGCATCTTCTGCATTATTGAATATTTCAAATTCAGCAGTAGGAATGTTATACTTCTTCATTAAATTTTTTGAAAAAGCCTTACTGCCCTCAATAATTGCCGCACACTTTTTAGGACCGAAGCATTTAATACCCACTTCATTGAGAGCATCAACCGCACCGAGAACAAGCGGATCATCTGGAGCAACAATTGCAAAATCAATTTTATTGTCAACCGCAAATTTTACAATTGCATCAATATCCTTTGCGCCGATGTTTACAAGTGTTGCATCGTCTTTCATACCGCCGTTTCCTGGAAGAGCAAAAATTTCAGTTACATTTTTATTTTCATTAATTTTTTTTATGATAGCGTGTTCTCTACCGCCACCACCGACAACCATAACTTTCATAATAAACCTCAAATTAATGGTGGAATAATCGCATTCCTGTGAATGCCATTGCAATTCCGTATTTATTGCAGCAATCAATTACTACATCATCTCGGATTGATCCGCCGGGTTCAGCAATATAAGAAACACCACTCTTGCGAGCTCTTTCAATATTATCACTGAACGGGAAAAATGCATCAGAACCAACTGAAACACCTGTTATAGTATCGAGATATGCTCTTGCTTCTTCAGCAGTGAGGGGGTCAGGCTGTGTTTTAAAATATTTCTGCCAAATTCCGTCAGCACAAACATCTTCTTCATTCTTATTAATATAACCGTCAATAACATTATCTCTATCTGGGCGACGAATTTCATCCTTGAAAGGAAGAGCAAGTACCTTGGGATGTTGACGAAGATGCCAAGTATCTGCTTTTGTACCTGCAAGTCTTGTGCAGTGAATTCTTGACTGCTGACCTGCACCAACGCCGATTGCCTGTCCGTCATAAGCATAGCAAACAGAATTGGACTGTGTGTATTTAAGCGTAATCAAAGCAATAATAAGGTCACGCTTTGCTTCAGCAGGTAATTCCTTATTTTCAGTTACCATATTTGAGAGAAGCTCTTCGTCAATTCTAAAATTGTTTCTTCCCTGCTCAAAAGTAATACCGAAAACCTGTTTCTTTTCTTGAACAGCAGGAACATAATCAGCATCAATTTTAACAATATTATAGTTGCCTTTTCTCTTGCTCTTTAAAATTTCAAGAGCTTCAGGTGAATAACCGGGAGCAATTATACCGTCAGAAACCTCACGGGCAACAAGCTTTGCCGTTATAACATCACATTCATCACTCAAAGCAATCCAATCACCGAATGACGACATTCTGTCTGTACCTCTTGCTCTTGCATAAGCACAAGCTAAAGGAGAATCGTCAAGACCCTCAATATCATCAACAAAGCATGCCTTTTTTAAAGAATCGGAAAGCTTTACTCCAACTGCTGCAGATGTAGGGCTTACATGCTTAAAAGATGTTGCAGCAGGCATACCGAGAATATTTTTAATTTCCTTTACAAGCTGCCACGAGTTGAAAGCATCAAGGAAATTTATATAACCAGGTTTTCCGTTAAGAATTTCAATAGGAAGTTCTGTTCCGTCTTCCATATAGATTTTAGAAGGCTTTTGATTAGGGTTACAACCGTATTTAAGTTCAAATTCTTTCATTTTTAAATCTCCTTACACATTCTTATTGATAATTCTTGTTTCGTTTTCGCCCGTTGCCAAGTCAATATATCTAACAAAAAGAGAAACCTTATTATCCTCATTAAGATTTTCCCAAATAATATTTGTCATAGTATCAATATCAACATCGGGCAGCTCAAGAGTTTTAGGTTCGCCCTCAAAGCTTGGAAGAGGATTTCCGTCACACTTATATGTATGAATAAATTTAGCTTTACCTGCAAGTGGATTTGAGTAAGCGTAAGTGTATCTCTGACAAGAAGAACCGTCACCGTCAGCAGATTTCAAAATTGAAAGAGCATAATTCATTTCACCGTTTTCGTGATGAATAATACCGGAAATACGAGGTGTGAAATTTGGAGCATCATCTTCAAATTCACGAGTACGGAGAGCCTGCTCAAATGTCATTTGCTTATCCATAAGCTCATAAATTGTATCTGTTTGGTCACCGTTAGTAACAATTGTCTTGTTGCCGAGAACTCTTACAGGATAATAAATAATAAGATGAGGATCAGTCATTTTCGATTCATCAAAGGCTTTTGTACGCATTGCATCACCTTCGGCTACAAATACACGGTTACGGCTGTTTACACTTCTGCCCATAATGAAATATGCTGTAACTGCTTTTTTGCCATCGGCGCTCTTGCCGATAATAATTCCTCTTCCATGATAAGCAAGAGAATTAAGTTCATTTTCAAGTGACTTTACTTCCATAGTATATATTCCTTTCAAAATAGAATTTAAAATAAACCGAGATAACAGTTTGAAAGATAAGGTTGCTCAATCACACCGTTATGGCTGTATTTTTCAAAAATCTCTTCCAATTCCAAAATAAAATCAGCATAATGCTCATCATTTTCTGAAAGCGCATAAGAGCGTGATAAATTATCTCCTATAAACTGTTCTTTTGTCATAAAATACGGATTTTCCACGCGAAAATTATCGACTTTATCAAAATACTCGTTTTTTAAAAATGTATCTCCGTCAAAATCAGAATAGCCTGTATGCACATGCCCACTGTGATAAGCGCCGCAATATTTCATACAAACTTCATTTCGAGCCTGTGCCGCTTCTGTTCGGCATCGCTCGTTAAATATAACGGCAAGCTTTCCGCCGTTATGCAATATGCGTTTACATTCAGTTTTAAATCGCTGTTTATCAAACCAATGAAAGGCCTGTGCAACGGTAATCAAATCTAAAGAATAAGAATTAATATGTGTATCTTCAGCAGAAGCCTTAATTATATCCACCTGATCGCCCACAGAACTCTTTAATTCAGACAACATATCATCATTAGGCTCAACTGCAATGATTTTCCATGTCTTTTTAAGTAAGCATTTAGTAAAAATCCCTGTTCCAGCACCTATGTCGGCAACAGAACGAGCATTTGTCTGCTTATAAAGCCAATCTATCAGCACATCGGGGTATGACGGTCGGTATTTTGCATATAATTCAGCTTTTCCTGAAAATTTATCCTCATTCATTTATTACAGTCCTTCCGTTAATAACCGTAATTTTATCATCACAGAAAAGCTGAACAGCCTTGGGAAGAATTTTCCACTCTGCCTGTTCCATAATTCTTTTCTGCAAGGCTTCGGGTGTATCACCGTTAATAACATCAACTGCTTTTTGCAGAATAATCGGTCCTGCATCACATTCAGATGTTACAAAGTGTACTGTTGCACCGGACACTTTAACACCTTTTTTCAATGCTTCTTCATGCACATGCAGACCATAAAAACCCTTGCCGCAAAAAGAAGGAATAAGAGCAGGATGCACATTTATCATTTTATTTTGAAAAGTATCGCATACATTTTCATCAAGAATTGTCATAAAGCCCGCATACACAATCAAATCTGCCTTCTCTTCAAGAAGAATATTTCTCATAGCACAGCTATAAGAAGCTATATCTGAAAATTCTTTTCTGATAAGTGTACGAGTTTTTATTCCGTTATTCTTTGCACGGGTAAGAGCATAAGCGTCGGATTTTGAAGCAATTACACAAGTAATTTTTCCGTTGCCTAATTCTCCTCTATTTTGTGCGTCAATAAGTGCCTGCAAATTTGTACCGCCGCCCGAAACTAAAACAACAATATTTTTAGTATTATTCAATGATAACACCCTCGTTACTCTTAACAACAGAACCTATTACATAAGCGTCTTCACCGTTTGCCTTGAGAATCTTAAGAGCTTCTTGTGCATCTTTTTCTGCAACAACAACGCTCATACCAACACCCATATTAAATGTGTTGAACATATCTCTTTCGGGAATATTGCCTGTTTTCTGAATAAGGCTGAAAATAGGAAGAATTTTAAGAGCTGACTTATCAATTTTTGCAGAGTAACCGCTCGGTAAACTTCTCGGAATATTTTCATAGAAGCCGCCGCCTGTAATATGAGATACAGCTTTAACTGTAATTTTTTCAAAAAGAGCGAGCATAGGCTTAACATAAATCTTTGTAGGAGTAAGAAGAGTTTCGCCTATTGACTTTCCGCCTAATTCTTCAACAGGAGTTTTAATATCAGCATTTTCAATGTCAAATACTTTTCTAACAAGCGAAAAACCGTTTGAATGAACACCGCTTGAAGGAAGTGCGATAATAACATCGCCTTCTGCTACCTTTGAATTGTCAAGAACCTTATCTTTATCAACGATACCTACAGAGAAACCCGCAAGATCATATTCGTCAACAGGATAAAAGCCAGGCATTTCTGCCGTTTCACCGCCGATTAGCGCCGCACCCGACTGAACACAGCCTTCAGCAACACCCGCAACAATATCAGCAATCTTTTCGGGATAGTTTTTGCCGCAAGCAATATAGTCAAGGAAAAGCAATGGCTTTGCACCACAGCATACAATATCATTAACGCACATTGCAACACAGTCAATTCCGACTGTATCGTGCTTGTCCATTAAAAATGCCATTTTAAGCTTTGTACCAACGCCGTCTGTACCGCTAACCAGAATAGGCTTTTTATAACCTTCGGGAAGCTCAAAAAGACCGCCGAAGCCTCCGACATCAGAGCAAACACCCTCTGTCATTGTTTTTGCGACATGTTTTTTCATAAGCTCAACAGCTTTATAGCCTGCTGTAATATCAACACCTGCTGCTGCATAACTTTCCGACATAGAATTTTTCATTTTAGTTCTCCTTTTGAAGAATTAGTATTTTTTATTAACCTTTGCCGTTCCAGCAGTAAGTACAAATACTGTCTGCCGGAAGTCCGATGGACTTAATAATTCCGTCAATTGATTGGAATTCAAGTGAAGTGAAATGAAGCTTATTACAAATAGCTTTTCTCAAGCTTTCACCGCGTTTTGTTGATGAATCAATATATTCATCAATATAGTTGAAGCCCTCTTCTCCTTCAAGCTCCATAATGATACTACGCGCAATAAGTTCCATATCAGATGTAGCTCTTGAGAAATTAAGATATTTACAACCGTACATAATCGGAGGACAAGCGGAACGAATATGTACCTCTTTTGCTCCGTTTTCATATAAGAATTCAACAGTTTCGCGAAGCTGAGTTCCTCTTACGATACTGTCATCAACAAAGAGCAATTTTTTATCATGAATCAAATCGTGTACAGGGATTTGCTTCATTTTTGCAACTCTGTTTCTTTCGCTTTGATTTGTAGGAATGAAACTTCTTGACCATGTTGGAGTGTATTTTATGAAAGGACGGGCAAATTGAATTCCGCTTTCATTAGCATAACCAATCGCATGAGGAGTACCGGAATCCGGAACACCGCTTACATAGTCAATATCCTGTGCAATTCCGTTAGCTTTATCGGTCTGTGCCATAATCTTACCGTTTTCATAACGCATTACTTCAACATTTCTGCCCTCATAGCAAGATGTTGAATATCCGTAATAAGACCATAAAAAGGCACATATTTTCATTTCCTTGCCAGCTTCTTTAAGAACTTCAACGCTGTCAGAATTAATCTCAACAATTTCACCGGGACCTAATTCTTTGTAATCAGAATATCCAAGCTTTTTATAAGCGAAATCCTCAAATGATACACAATAACCGTCATCACGCTGACCGATTAAAACAGGAATTCTGCCCAAGCGGTCACGGGCGGCAATAATATTGCCGTTATCTTTAAGAATAAGAATAGAAGCTGTGCCGTCAATCAGACTTTGCGCAAAAGCAATACCATCGGCAAAGCTATCTTTTTGATTGATCATTGCAGCAACAAGCTCGGTAGAGTTAATACCTTCATTAGTCATGGCACCGAAATGACCGCCGTTTGAGAAGAGGTAGTCTTCAACAAGCTTTTCTTTATTGTTAATAAGACCAATAATGCAAATTGCATATAAACCAAGTTTTGAACGCACAAGCAACGGCTGTGCATCAGAATCACTGATGCAGCCAATTGCAGAGTTACCTTTCATCTGATTTGAAATATTTTCGAATTTAGTTCTGAAAGGCGAATTTTCAATTTTATGAATTTTTCGCTGTAATCCGATGCTATCATCATACGCCGCCATACCGCCGCGACGAGTGCCGAGATGTGAGTGATAGTCAGTTCCGAAAAACACATCTAAAACTGTATCATTTTTACTGACTGCCCCAAAAAAGCCACCCATATAGAATACTCCTTTATTGCAAATTAAAGTTTTGACATTACTTCATCGTTCTTTTTAAGAACTGTTTCTGCAGCAGATACACGCATTGCATCAAGTTTTTCTGCAAGCGCCGTATCTTCAACCGCAATAATTTGTGCGGCAAGTAAAGCCGCATTTGCACCGCCGTTGATTGCAACAGTTGCCACAGGAATTCCCGAAGGCATTTGAACAGTAGAAAGAAGGGCATCCATGCCATCAAGATATTGAGAAGCACATGGAATACCGATAACAGGTAATGTTGTGTTTGCTGCGATTGCACCTGCGAGATGTGCCGCCATACCTGCCGCAGCAATTATTGCGCCATATCCGTTTTTGCGGGCATTGACAGAAAAATCTCTTGCCTGCTCCGGTGTACGGTGTGCAGAATAGATATTGACAGTGTAAGGAATGCCTAAATCATCAAGAACAGCAGTTGCTTTTCTAATAACGGGTAAATCGCTGTCACTACCCATAATAATTCCGACTTTTTTCATAAATACCTCCTAAAAATCTATAAAAGGGCAATCCTACCCTAAAATTTTAAGTAGAACTGCCCAGACGGTCGGCAAATATTATTATTCGTGCTCCTCTGTGGTACTCCACTTTTTCCGTCAGTCACACGATAATAAAATCACAAGTAATATTATAATATTACCAAGTACCAAAAGTCAATTAAACATTGGTTTTCAACTGCCGAAAATTCGACTGTTTTTCGACTACTTTTTGGTTATTTTTTATTTTGCCTTGCTTTCACAATAAAGACAACGGTAAACCCTGCTTTCTTTGTCCTGCAAAGTAAAAATATGAGGCAACTCTTGCTCAACAGTTGTAATACAACGTGGATTTTTACATTTAATTACATTTTCAACTCTTTCGGGAAGAATAGTTGCATATCTTTTGGCAATTTTTGAATTTTCAATAATATTAACAGTTGCCCCTGGATCAAGATACCCTAAAGCATCCATATTGAGCTTAATTACTCTGTCAATTTTAATTATATCTTTTTTGCCCATTTTAACACTGTCAGCATTTTTTATAAGTGCAACTTGACAATCAATCTTATCAAGTCCCAAAAAATTGTAGAGCGTCATTCCTTTGCCTGCAGTGATATGGTCAATAACAATTCCGTCTTTAATTTGTCCGATAATCATTTTATTTTACCCCTAACAGCTTCATAATAAGAGCCATTCTTATAAATTTTCCGTTATTAACCTGTTTAAAATAGCAAGCTCTCGAATCTTTATCAACAGAAACAGAAATCTCATTAACTCTCGGAAGAGGATGCATAATTGCTAAATCCTCTTTAGCATTTTTAAGCTTTTGAGGTGTGAGAATATAGCTGTCTTTAAGACGAATGTAATCTTGCTCATTGAAAAACCTTTCACGTTGAACTCTTGTCATATAAAGAACATCCAATTCCGGCATAGCTTCCTCAAGAGATGCGGTTTCAACATACTCAAGATTTTTTGCTTCAAGCACAGTATGCTTAATATATTCCGGAACTTTAAGCTCCTCGGGAGAAATAAGTATAAATTTTACATTTTCATAGCGTGACATTGCACCTATTAGCGAATGAACTGTTCTTCCGAATTTAAGATCTCCGCAGAAACCTATTGTTATATTATTAAATCTACCCTTCTCACGCTGAATTGTAAGCAAATCTGTAAGAGTTTGTGTAGGATGATTGTGACCGCCGTCACCGGCATTGATAACGGGAATTTCCGTATTCATTGCCGCAACCATAGGTGCGCCCTCTTTAGGATGACGCATTGCAATAATGTCTGCATAATAACCTACTGTGCGTATTGTATCGGCTACACTTTCACCTTTTGCAGATGAAGAGCTTTGCGCCTCTGAAAATCCGAGAACATTACCTCCTAAATTATACATTGCAGACTCAAAACTTAACCTTGTGCGCGTTGAGGGCTCAAAGAAAAGTGTGGCAAGTATTTTTCCTTTACATTTTTCACTGTATTTTTGAGGATTGTCGATGATGTCATTTGCGACAGCAATAAGCTCATCAATTTCATTTACTGAAAGATCTTGAATATCAATAAGACTTCTCATAAGCTTCCTACCTTACTCTTTTGCGCCGTTAATTTCGAGATATTTTTTAATTCTGTCAACATTTTCACGGTTTTTATCATCCTCTTCTAAATATTCAATAATGTCATAAACATCAACTACTGAATATACGGGGAACCCGAACTGTTCGCTTACTTCCGCCATTGCTGATTTTTCTGTCTGGCCCTTTTCCTTGCGGTCAACCATAACAAAAGCAGCGGAAACTTTTGTTCCGTCAAGGCTTGAAAGAATTGACATACTTTCACGAATTGCAGTGCCTGCTGTGATTACATCTTCAACGATTATAATTTCTTCGCCGGCTTGCGGTTTATAACCTACGAAAACACCGCCTTCACCGTGATTTTTTTCCTCCTTACGGTTGAAGAAGAAAGGCACATCAAGTCCGTTTTTAGCAAGAGCAACAGCAACTGAAACAGCAATCGGAATACCCTTGTATGCAGGTCCGTAAAGAACTGTTTTCTTGCTGCCGACTTTATCAAAGTATGCTTTAGCGTAAAATTCACCTAATTTGCAAATTTGATCTCCTGTTTTAATATCGCCTGCGTTTATAAAATAAGGGATTTTTCTTCCGCTTTTTGCAGTAAAATCGCCGAATTTAAGAACGCCTGCGCCCTCTAAAAACTGTATAAATTCTCTTTTATAGCTTTCCATAATCAAATTCTCCTTAATCTACAAATTCAGCGACGCATCTTTTGTAAGCAGCAACAGGGTCTGAAGCGGCAGTAATAGGTCTTCCGACAACAATATAATCAGAGCCTGCTTCTTTGGCTTTTTCAGGCGTCATAACACGAACCTGATCGCCTATATCACCGTCAGCAAATCGAATGCCGGGTGTAACTGTAACAAATTCTTTACCGCATTTATTGTGAACCTTATCAGCCTCAAGCGGAGAGCATACCACACCGTCAAGTCCTGCAATCTTTGCATTTTGAGCATAATGCATAACAACCTCGTCAATAGGCTTTTTAATAAGCAAATCTCTCTCCATTACTTCTTGACTTGTTGATGTAAGTTGAGTAACAGCGATAAGAATAGGTCTTGTACCGTCAGCACGAGTAAGACCCTCTAACGCACCCTGCATCATAGGGATTGCTCCACCCGCATGAAGATTTGTCATATCAACATCAAGATTTGAAAGGACAGCCATAGACTTTTTAACTGTATTAGGAATATCATGCAGTTTTAAATCAAGGAAAATTTTATGTCCTCTTTCCTTAATTTCTTTTACGATTGACGGACCTTCAGCATAATAAAGCTCCATACCAATTTTCACAAATGGTTTTACATCTGTAAATTTATCAAGAAAAGCCATAACATCTGCTTTACTTGAAAAATCACAAGCAACAATTACATCCTTACCCATTAGTGTGCTCCTCCTATAATTCCATTTATATCTTTTATATTAAGTTTAGCTAACTCATCCGGAAGCTCTTCTATGATAGTTTTGCAAGCAAAAGGATCAACAAGATTTGCCGCACCAATCTGAACAGCGGTTGCGCCTGCCATCATAAGCTCTATAACATCTTTAGCGTTTGACACACCGCCCATACCGATAATCGGAATTTTTACTGCGTCATAAACTTGATAAACCATTCTCACGGCAACAGGGAAAATTGCAGAACCCGAAAATCCGCCCATTTTGTTAGCAATTACAGGTTGTCGACGCTTAATATCAATTCTCATACCAAGTAATGTGTTGATTAAGCTTATTCCGTCTGCTCCTGCACACTCACACGCTTTGGCAATTGAAACAATATCCGTTACATTGGGCGAAAGCTTAACTATAATTGGTTTTGTTGTAACTTTTTTAACTGCTGAAACTACTTTTTGAACCGCATCGGTTGAAGTACCGAAGCTCATGCCGCCGTTATGAACATTTGGGCATGAAACATTGACCTCAATCCAGCCGACTTGCTCGCAAGCATCAATCTTTTCACAGGTATAAGCATAATCATCCACTGAAAAACCGCTTACATTTGCCATTACAGGCTTGTGAAACACCTTTGCAAGCTTTGGAAGTTCTTCGTTAATTACCTTTTCAACTCCGGGATTTTGAAGTCCGACAGAGTTAATCATACCGGAAGTGCATTCAGCGATTCTCGGTGTAGGATTGCCGAAACGAGGCTCCTTGGTAGTACCTTTGAATGAGAATGTACCGAGAATATTAATGTCATAAATATCTGCAAATTCATAACCGAAACCAAAGGTTCCGCTTGCAGGTATTACAGGATTGTCAATTTCAATTCCGAGAAGATTTACTTTTGTGTTTACCATATTATCTCCTCACTTTCAAGCACAGGACCGTCTTTGCAAATTCTTTTATTTCCGTATTTTGTCTTGCAGGAACAACCCATACAAGCACCAAATCCGCAACCCATTCTCTCTTCAAAACTATACTGACCGCTTGTTACTACCGTGGCTTTAATGGCTTTGAACATAGGCATTGGTCCGCAAGTGTAAAAATAAGAATAATCAATATTTTTAAGTGCATCAGTTACAAAGCCTTTTATGCCATAAGAGCCGTCAACAGTGGTTACATAAACTTCAGCACCGAGCTTTTTAAACTCATTCTCATAGAAAATCTCATCTTGTTTATTAAATCCGAGAATTACAGTGACTTTTTTACCTTCAGTGATAAGCTTTTTACAAAGATTATACATTGGCGGAACACCAACGCCTCCGCCGATAAGCACAGGCTTGTCCAACGATTTTGAGGTGTCAAATCCGTTTCCGAGACCGCAAAGTACATCAAGCTTTTCGCCTGCATTCATCTGACTCATTAAATTTGTACCCTCGCCGACAACCTTATAGATTATTGTAATTGTGTTATCATCATAATCACAAATCGAAATCGGTCGGCGGAGATATAATCCGTCAAGTTTTATGTTTATAAACTGCCCCGGTGCAATGATTGACGAGGTATCGCCCTCAAGAACCATTTTATAAATACTTTCAGTCAGTTTTGTACTTGATTTTATTTCATAAAACCCCTGATACATTATTTATCCTCCCAAACAACATTGCCGTTGCACATCGTCATTTTGCATTTACCGTAAACTTCGGTATTTTCAAACGGTGTACTTTTACCCATTGAAAGAAAATCATTGGGATTTATAATATATTTTTCATTCAAATTAAAAACTGTTAAATCAGCCTTTTGACCTACTTCAAGCGTACTTCCAATACCGAAACGTTTATTAGGGTTTACAGAAAGCAATTCAACAAGCTTTTTAAGTGAAATAATATTGTTTTTTACAAAATGTGTATACATTACAGGAAACGCAGTTTCTATTCCCACAACTCCCATATTGCTTTTTTCAAGACCTTTTGATTTTTCTTCTGCACTGTGAGGCGCATGGTCGGTAGCAATCATATCAATTGTACCGTCAAGCATACCTTGAATTAAAGCCTCTTTATCACTCTCATCACGAAGCGGCGGATTCATTTTAAACCTACCGTGTTCCTGCAAATCTTTATCCGAGAGCACAAGATAGTGAGGTCCTGTTTCACACGTGATATTAACACCGTCTTTTTTTGCCTGCCTTATCAATTCCACACTTTCTTTAGTAGAGATATGACAAACATGATAAGCACATCCTGTGTTTTTCGCAAGCTCAATGTCGCGTTCAATCTGCTTCCATTCACTTTCAGAGCAAATTCCTCTGTGACCGTGTTCAGCCGCATATTTACCTTTATGTATATATCCGCCGTCAAGCAAATCATTAACTTCACAGTGTGCTACAATCATTTTATTGTGCTTTTTTGCAATTTTCATTGCTTTCAACATTAAATTATCATTTTGAACTCCCCTGCCGTCATCAGAATACGCTATACACATATTTCTCATTTCATCCATTTGAGAAAGTTCTTCTCCCATTTCATTCACAGTAATCGCAGCATAGGGATAAACATTGATTACAGCGTCTTTTTCTATTATATCAAGCTGTTTTTGCATATGCTCAGCCGAATCCGGTACAGGATTCAAATTAGGCATTGAGCAGACTGATGTATATCCACCCCTTGCCGCAGCCATAGTTCCTGTTTTAATAGTTTCTTTATATGAAAAACCCGGCTCACGCAGATGCACATGCACATCTGTAAAACCGGGAAATATATAACAGTCTTTAAAATCATAAATTACATCAGCACATTCAGATGCTAATGAGTCAGAAATTGCGGCAATTATACCGTTGTCAAGCAAAATATCTTTATTCAAAAAACAAGAGTCAAAATAAACATTTGCCCCGCAGAATAACTGTTTCATTTCATCACCTGATAAGCTTAATTCCTATTTTATAAAATAATACCATATTTACATATTGTATGTCAATAAAATCCAAGCCCAATATATGTAAAAAGTGGAGATTTTAATCTCCACTTTTTTGTAAAATTTAATAGTTCTCTGCCTTCATCATAAAATATGCCTTAGGGTGCGCACATACAGGGCAAATCTCAGGTGCAGTTTTGCCGATATGAACATGGCCGCAGTTTGAGCAAATCCACATAACATCGCCATCACGTGAAAATACAAGACCGCCTTCGATATTCTCAAGAAGCTTTTTGTATCTCTCTTCATGCTCTTTTTCGATTTTGCCTACCATTTCAAAAAGTGCAGCAATACGGTCAAAACCTTCTTCTTTTGCTACTTTGGCAAATTCAGCATACATTTCTGTCCACTCATAATTTTCACCTGCAGCCGCATCCTTAAGATTTTCTACAGTGGTGGGAATTCCATCATCGTGAAGAAGTTTGAACCAAATTTTTGCGTGCTCTTTTTCATTTTTTGCTGTTTCTTCAAAAATCTCTGCAATCTGCACATAGCCGTCTTTTTTAGCTTGTGACGCATAATATGTGTATTTGTTTCTCGCCTGCGATTCACCCGCAAAAGCAGTCATAAGATTAGCTTCGGTTTTTGAACCTTTAAGTTCCATTGAAAATCACTCCTAATAATTTTATAATATTATTCTACCAAATTTTTCAAGAAATACAACTATTAAGTAGAAAAAAATATTTTTATATATTATAATTTTTTTGAGGTGAAAAATATGGAAAAAATAATAATTGAGCCTATCGGATATATACAAAATGATTACAAAGAAAAGTTTGGCATTCCACGGCAAAGCGGATTATCGGAAAATGTAATTTCCAAAATAATATTTGATGAAAAATATAAAAATCCCGATTTTTTCAAAGGTATTGAAAAATTTACGCATTTATGGTTGATTTGGCATTTTTCAGAGGTTGAGCATAAACACATTAAGCCAACGGTAAGACCGCCAAAACTCGGCGGGAATAAACACATTGGAGTTTTTGCGACACGCTCTCCGTTCAGACCCAACAGAATAGGAATTTCATGTGTGAAAATAGTCAAAACAGATTGGAATAATAGAGATGGGCAGTCATTATATGTGCTTGGTGCAGATCTGATGAACGGTACGCCAATCATTGACATTAAACCGTATTTGCCGTATACCGATATTAGACTTGACGCCTCAAACGGCTTTGCTTTGGATAATATCGACGGAACACTTGACATAAAATGCAGTGACGAGCTTCTAAATAAAATTCCTGCTGATATTGCAGACGGATTATTTGAAACATTACGGCACGACCCACGCCCGTCATATCACAATGACAGCGAAAGGGTTTACGGTATGAGTTTCGGAAATATGCAGGTAAAATTTAAGGTTGACAGAAAAGAGCTTACTATTGTTGAGATATTATAGATTTATAAGAATACCCACGGAGAAATAAAATCTCTGTGGGTATTCTTTATCATTTGCAAATCCAATCAATAATATCAATCATAGCATTGGCTCGTGAAATAAGGTCACCGACAAATAATTCTTCAAACCAATTGCCTGCCGGAATAACATTTAATATATCGTGTTTATGAAAAACTAAACTTGACGGTGGCATAGGTTTATTATTTAATGCAAATACTCCTTCTAACACTTTCCATGTATTTGTCGAAAGAAGATACGATATTTGCATTTTATATTCACTTTTTAATGCAGACGATAGTTTAATTTTCGTGGATGAAAGCCAATATTTGATATCATCTATTTCTTCATTTGGAGTTTTATAACTATTATATATTTGATTTGCTTCATTTATTATCTGATTAAGCTTTCCATTATCAAACAATATTTTTGAGTATATATATTTATATACTTCAGACGGGTTGGATTTTAGTTTTCTAATCATTGTATTGTACTTTTGAAAATGAATTTCAACTAAAATATTATCAACATATTTACTGACAAATTTATCTGTATCACACAACACAACAATATCCAAATCAGAATCTTCTGTTGCGTTTCCGTAAGCAACAGAACCTATTAACATAACACCTTCTATATTCTTATCAGATATCAAGGTTACTAATTCATCATTTAAAATCTCTAATTGCTTCTTCATGATTCACTTATACTTTAATCTTTTTATTCTTAAAATAATACTCTTTATCATGCTCGTTGATTTCGCGTAGCACTCTGCAAGGATTACCTACTGCAACAACATTGGCAGGAATATCCTTTGTTACAACACTGCCGGCACCGATAACTGTATTATCACCTATGGCAACACCCGGCAATACTATTACACCTGCACCGAGCCAACAGTTTTTACCGATATGTATAGGCATATTATACTGATATGCAAGCGGTCTTAATTCAGGAAGAATAGGATGTCCTGCGGTAGCTAAAACAACATTTGGACCAAACATTGTATAGTCGCCTACATAAATGTGAGTATCATCAACAAGAGTGAGATTGAAATTAGCATAAACTCCTTTGCCGAAATGCACATGTTTACCGCCCCAATTTGAATGAAGCGGAAGTTCGATATAGCAATCATCGCCTATTTCAGCAAACATATCTTTGAGCATTTCTGCTCTTTTTTTCTGTTCTAATGGGCGTGTTGCATTAAAATCATACAATTTTTCAACATATATCAGTTGTTCGGCAATTAAATCTTCATCGCCGGAAAGATATAACTCTCCGCTGTGCATTTTTTCACGAATATCCATAGCAACTCCTTATTTTATATGCAAGCTATTACAATCAATTATCTTTTTAAATTTACGGTGAGTATTTTTTCTTGGCTCAACTTTGAAATTCTCAATTGTGATATTTTCTGCGTGGCGTACAAAAAGCCCGTAAGCATTTATATTTCTAAATCTGTTGCATTCGGGATATTCCTTTTCCTGTTCAGGAATTTTAAATCTAAAATCAAAATAATCTTTACCTTCGGCATATCTTATATCAAAATTTTCAAGGAAAATATCTTTAATCTTTTGATTTGGAATACCCATAATCATCACTGGTATTTCAACATTTTTCGCCATTATATTCTTCACGGAAATATTATTGATTTCACCGCGGCCGTCAAGCTCGGGTTTATTATCGCCGTTACGGTTATTTAATCTTATGAATAACGGACAAGCCATTGAATTCATTTGAATATCTGAAATATTTATATTGTTCACTTTTGCACCGTCGCAGGATTCAATTGAAATTCCGCTGACACCCGACGGATAAAAATCATTCAAATAAAAATTACATCTTTCAACTGTTACATCACTTATATCCAATGATGTTTCAGTTCCGATTTTAAAGGCATTTGTACAAGATATAACTTCACAATCATGAATATAAATATTGCTCATACCACGCTTACAAACAGCATCAAAATTACTTTTTATTTTTAGTCCGTCATCGCCGGATGTAGTAATACTCATATTATTCTTCAGAACTATTCCGTCATCTGCTGTTGACACAAAACAATTTTTAATTATGACATTTGAAGAGCCGCATATATCAATTCCGTCACAGTTTGCAACATGGCGGTTATTATTTATAATGACATTTGAGATATTGATGTCATTTGATGAATTCATATTTACCGTCCACATTGCTGAATTTTCAAGCATAAGATTGTAAAGCTTAATGTGATTGCAATTTTTAATATACATTAAATATCCATATTTACTTTTGTGCGGAAAACGAATTCTTTTTCTGTATTCCTGCCGCATATCCCATACATCTAAAGTCTTGCTGAATGGTTCAGTTTTTGGCTGTAAATGCGGTTTAAGCGAAAAAAAGTTTCCTTCACCGCAAATCTTACCGGGACCCACAATGCCTATATTTTCACAGTGATCAGCATATATCAATGCGTTTTCTGTAAAATCTTCTGAATTATGTGATGCAACAAGCGAAGAACCGTCAGCAATATAAAGCACAACATTACTTTTTAAATACACTGTTCCGCAAGTATAATTACCGCCGTCGACTACTACAATTCCACCGCCGTTTTTATGACAGGTTTCAATCGCTATATTGATCATTTTAGAATTATTAACTGTTGTATCATTAGCTTTTGCGCCGAAATCTCGAATATATTTTGCGTCATGCAAAGGAAGTCTTAAATCAAAATTTATGTATTTTTTATATGGAATATCTTTATAAAAATCTCCGATAAAGACTTCAGAAAAAATTTCGCCGTCATAAACTTTAAAATCTTTTTGGAGTTTAGGGAAAAAAGAACCTATATGATTTATTATTCGTGACAATTTTATCACCTCTCGGATATTCTATCATAATAATTTTTAAAATTAAAGATTATAGGAGCATTTTTTATATCTAATTTCATATTCTATTATGAAGCAATATTTTATGAGGTGATTTTATGTGCGGTATTGCAGGAGAAGTTTCATTTTCTCACTCTTTAATCAAAAGTAAAGACTCGTTTCTTAAAATGCAAAAGGTACTCGCTCCCCGCGGACCTGACCAAAACGGAATATATATAAAAGACAACGCAGCCCTTGTTCATTCAAGGCTTTGTGTTATTGATATTGAAAACGGAATTCAGCCGATGACAACAAAATACGATACTAATGAATACACAATTGTATATAACGGCGAATTATATAACACTGATGAGATAAGAAGCGAATTAAAGATTTTAGGACACAAATTTATAGGACATTCTGATACAGAAGTAGTTTTAAAGTCTTTTGTAGAATGGAAAGAAAAATGTGTTGAAAAATTTAACGGAATTTTTGCTTTTGCAATTTGGGATGAAAAAGAAAAAAGGCTGTTTTTTGCACGTGACAGAATTGGCGTAAAACCACTGTTTTACACAGTGATAAACAATTCATTTATATTTGGCTCTGAAATAAAGGCTTTGCTCGCACACGAATATGTTGAGCCAAAAATTGACGAAAAATCCATTGCGGAAATTATGTTTATCGGTCCAGGCAGAACCCCGGGCTGTGGTGTTTTTAAAGGCGTGAATGAATTAAAGCCTGCTTGCTGCGGATACTACTCAAAAAGCGGAATAAAAATACGAAAATATTGGTCACTTAAAGACCGCGAACATACGGACAATTTTGAACAGACAGTTGAAAAAGTGCGTTTTCTTGTTAAAGATGCAATTACACGGCAATTAGTCTCCAATGTCCCCGTAGGAACATTTCTGTCGGGCGGTCTTGATTCAAGTATTATTTCATCAATTGCAAATTCATATTTTAAAGGAAAAGGCCAGCGACTGAAAACGTTTTCAGTGACTTACGAGGATAATGACAAATACTTTAAAAAGAGCAAATTTCAACCTAACAGTGATACCGAATACATTAAAAGAATGAATGATTATCTTGACTGTGAGCATCATTTAATTACACTTAACAATAAAGACCTTGCACACGCCCTTTTAGATGCGGTTGATGCCCGTGATTTGCCTGGTATGGCTGATGTTGACTCATCTCTTTTGCTCTTCTGCAAAGAAATAAAAAAGCATTGTACCGTTGCATTATCTGGCGAATGTGCAGATGAAATTTTTGGGGGTTACCCTTGGTACAGAGATAAAGAAATAAGAGCAATTAACGGTTTTCCGTGGGCGCAATCGACTGCATACCGAAAATCATTTATTAATGATGATATTTGCATACCAAACGGCGAAGATTATGTATATTCAAGATATAAAGACACATTAATAAACACATCAAAAATCAACGACATATCCCCCATTGAATCAAGAATGAAAGAAATGATGAAGCTTAATCTTGATTGGTTTATGCAGACACTTCTTGACCGTAAAGACCGAATGAGTATGTATAACGCTCTTGAAGTGAGAGTGCCGTTCTGTGATTACAGAATTGCTGAATATCTTTATTCCGTACCTTGGGAATACAAAGACTACAAATCATATGAAAAAGGTCTTTTAAGACAGGCTGTTACAGGAATTTTACCAGATGAAGTCCTGTGGCGAAAAAAAAGCCCATATCCTAAAACGCATAATCCCGAATACCTAAAATTTGTTTCTGATATGCTGAAAGAAGTTATAGAAAATCCTTCTTCGCCTGTATTGACATTCATAAAAAAAGAAAAACTGGAAAAACTACTGAACACAGAAAGACAAGAGCCATGGTACGGTCAGCTTATGACTACTCCGCAGACAATTGCGTATTTTGTACAAATAAATTATTGGCTTGAAAAATATAAAATAGTTATTGAATGATTAGGTGAATAATAATGAAGAAAAAAACGGACTTAAAAAAAGTTGCACTTATAGGCACAGGCTTTGTGGGTATGAGTTTTGCTTACGCACTTTTAAACAGCGGTGAATGTGACCAACTTGTGCTCATAGACATTAACAAGGTAAAAGCACATGGCGAAGCTATGGATTTGAACCACGGTCTTCCGTTTGCAAAGAGAAATATGCTGATTTTCGACGGAGAATATTGCGATTGCTGTGATGCAGACATAGTTGTAATCGCCGCAGGCGTAAACCAAAAAGAGGGCGAAAGCAGAATTGAGCTTCTGCACCGAAATTATGAGGTATTCAAATCTATAATTGACCCAATTATAAAAAGCGGTTTTGAAGGAATTTTTCTTGTCGCTACCAATCCGGTTGATATTATGACAAAAATAACTCTTGAACTGTCAGGTTTTGATCCTTCAAGAGTTATCGGAAGCGGCACTACGCTTGACACTGCAAGATTACGCTACTTGCTCGGCGATTATTTTTCGATTGACCCGAGAAATATTCATGCTTATGTAATAGGCGAACACGGCGACAGTGAAATTGTACCTTGGTCGCAGGCATATATTACAACAAAAAGCATTTTCGATGTGATTTCTCACTCTGACGGTAAATACAAAATTGAAGATTTAGACAATATCGGAAAAAATGTAACGGGTGCGGCGCAAGAAATTATCAAAGCCAAATCAGCCACCTATTACGGAATAGGTATGGCGCTTGTGCGAATTGTAAGAGCGATTTTCGGCGATGAAAAAAGTGCCTTAACAACATCAGTGCTATTGAACGGACAGTACGGAATAAACGGAGTTTATGCAGGATTACCTGCAATTATCGGAAGAAACGGTGTTGAAGATATTATTGTATTAGATTTAAAGGATAATGAGGAAAAGTCCTTTATTGATTCTTGCAATTTTTTAAAAGAAACGACAGAACAGATAGGTTTTTAAATGAAAAAACAGTACCCAGATCGGTACTGTTTTTTCATATCTTATCAAATTTTCTTATTCTTTCTCTTATTTCGTCTTTAAAAATAAAGCTGTATCCGTTTGAATTGAGAAGCCTATCATTCATCATCAAGATGCCTAATCCTTTGATTTTGGTAAGCCTCGGCTCTTCCATAACCTCACACCGAATATTTGTTTCTTTCTCAATTCTATCAGCAATATCAAAAATTAAAGCTCCGCCGCCGCAAAGAAATATTCCATGATCTGCCGCATCTGCCAACAATTCAGGCGGAATATTTTGCATTTCGGCATGAATATCCTTAACAAGTGAAGATATTTGCTCATTCACAAAAGGAAAAACTTCTGTTGAAGTGATTTCAAACGAGATTGGCATTTCATCAAGATTGCTTTTTCCCGAAATCAGTAAAGCAACTTCACAATCTCTGCCTTGCGCAGACGTTATTTTATTTTTTATTTCGCGCGCTGTATGCGGACCGATGTTTATATCACGATCTCTTTTCAAATGTTTAACAATTGATTTGTCAATTTCATCGCTTCCGCGCCGTATAGCACCACTTGCGGCAATACTGCCCATTGATACAACAGCAAATTCGGTAAGCTGATGTCCAATATCAAGAACCATTCGTCCGCCTATTTTATCAGTTGCGACATCAGCGCCGAAAGCAGACGCCAAAATACCGTCAACCATACAAACTCTGCCTGCACCAGCCAGGGTAACGGCATCAAGAAAGATCTTTTTTTCAAGAGTTGAAATGTCGGTTGAAAGCGAAATTATAACATTTGGCTTATAAATTCTGTTACCGCAAACGCGCTGTAAATAATAACGAAGCATACGCTCTGCCATAACAAAGTCGGAAATAACACCGTTGTGAATTACTTTGACAATCTTAACGTCATCAACACATCTGCCGTATACTGCATCCGCCGCTCTGCCAAAAGCTATTGGTCTGCCTGTTTCAGTTTCTACTGCAACAATTGATGGCTCGTCAACAACTACACCTTTACCCTCAGCAAAAATTTTCAATGAAGATGATCCAAAATCAATGCCGATTTTCATGCCTTTCACGGCGTCACCCCCAAAATAAAATAGATTATTTTTTCTTAAACTGCTGTTTAAGTCTTAAATCTTTGGAAAGAATTGTTTTGCGAAGTCTTATACTTACGGGTGTAACCTCCATAAGCTCGTCATCTTTAATAAATTCCATCGACTGTTCAAGGCTCAAAGTAGTATGCGGAACAAGGCGCAAGGCATCATCAGAGCCCGAAGCACGCGTATTGGTCAGATGCTTTGTTTTACATACATTACAAACAATATCATCACTTTTTGCGCATTCGCCGACAATCATACCCTCATAAACAGGAATACCGGGTCCAATAAACAAACGACCTCTGTCTTGAGTATTGAAAAGACCGTAAGCGGTACTTTCACCTGTTTCATGAGCCACAATTGAACCTCGTTCACGGGTTTCAATTTCGCCTTTGTATTCTTCATATCCTGCAAAAAGGTTATTCATAATACCGTTGCCGTTTGTATCAGTCATAAACTCTGAACGATAACCGATAAGTCCTCGTGCAGGAATTTTAAATTCAAGGTGTGTTGAACCGCCCTCACGGGTTCCCATATTTTCAAGTTCACCGCGACGGGAACCTATTTTCATCATTACAGAACCTACATATTCTTCAGGAACTTCAACAATAAGAAGCTCCATCGGCTCTAAAAGCACACCGTTCTCAAACTTTGTAATAACTTTTGGGCGGGATACTTGAAATTCATAGCCCTGGCGACGCATTGTTTCGATAAGAATTGAAAGATGCAATTCGCCGCGTCCCGAAACCTTGAAAGTATCAGTTGACTCCGTTTCTTCAACTCGCATACTTACATTTGTTTCAACCTCTTTAAAAAGACGGTCACGAAGATTGCGGGATGTTACAAACTTACCTTCTTTGCCTGCAAAAGGGCTGTCATTAACAATAAAATTCATCGAAAGCGTCGGCTCATCAATTTTTACAAATGGAAGGGGCTCAATACAATCCGGTGAACAAATAGTTTCGCCGATGTTGAGGTCGGTAATACCTGAAATACAGATAATATCGCCTATCGCCGCACTTTCAACCTCAACGCGTTTTAGACCCTCAAACTGATAAAGCCGTGAAATTCGCACATTTTCCTGTGTGCCGTCAACTTTGCAAAGTGTTACAGGGTCGTTACGGTTAATTCTGCCGCGTTCAACTCTGCCTACACCAATTCTGCCAACATAATCATCATAATCAAGACTTGAGAAAAGAACCTGTAACGGTGCGTCAATATCACCTTTTGGCGGTTCAATGTTTTCGATAATCGCGTCAAACAAAGGTCTCATATCACCTTCACGCACATCGGGGTCAAGTGACGAATATCCATCACGAGCTGATGCATAAATTACAGGGAATTCAATCTGCTCATCGCTTGCGCCGAGCTCAATAAACAAATCAAGAACTTCATCAATAACCTCTGCGGGACGAGCGCCAGGTCGGTCAATCTTATTGACAACTACAAGAACCTTTTTATTAAGTCCCAAAGCCTTTTTAAGAACGAACCGTGTTTGAGGCATACAGCCCTCAAATGCGTCAACAAGAAGCAATACGCCGTCAACCATTGTAAGAATTCGCTCAACCTCGCCGCCGAAATCGGCGTGGCCGGGAGTATCAACAATATTGATTTTAATATCATTATAATGAACAGAGGTATTTTTTGAAAGAATTGTAATTCCGCGTTCCCGTTCGAGGTCATTTGAGTCCATAACTCTATCTTGAACAACCTCATTACTTCTGAAAATACCGCTCTGTTTCAATAGTTCATCAACCAATGTAGTTTTACCATGGTCAACATGAGCAATAATAGCTATATTTCTTACATCTTCTCTTTTTTTCAAGATTTTCACCCTCGTTTATAATTTCGACTATATATTTTACCACTATATATTTCATTCTGCAAGGATAAAATAATACTAAAATAGAGCTATATATCTTTACAAATCCGTAAAAATGGGCTAAAATTTATATAAACTGCTGTGGAGTGATATAATTTGGATAATTCAGTAAAAATTAAAATAATCTCATCGCTTGAAAAGTTGTATCACATCGATAGTATTCCGAAAAATTCTTTATCTAATTTTTCTATGCTTAATAATGAGAAAAAATCATTTCAGATAATCATAGACAGCGAGCAAGAATTTACAGGTTCAATTGAAATAAAGAGTAATATTAAAAACATCCGCAAGTATTCAGTTGAATATATAAAATCTGATTTTCCAATGGTTAAGGACTCCGATGATTTTTTTAGATACAGCAATGACGGATATTACCCGGATTTACTTTTGCCGATTGGCGATGAAATCAATATCACTAAAGGTATAAATGTATTTTGGATTGAAGTTTGTGCCGATAAAAATAATATCGGTAACAATGAAACTACAATTACAATAATCAGAAACAATCATCATATAGCAGAAGCTTCATTGAATATTGAAATTATTGATTACAGTCTTGATTTTGACGGATTTATTTACACTTGTTGGTTCCATACTGATTGTTTAATGTCGCATTACAATTTTGAGGCGTTTTCCGATGAATATTGGCGAGTGACAGAAAACTTTTTAAGAACAGCTAATGAGTACGGAATGAACTGTGTTCTTACTCCAATCTTTACTCCCCCGCTTGACACTGAAAAGGGTAAAGAAAGACCTACGGTACAGTTAGTTGATGTTTTTCTTGATAACGGTAAATATACTTTTAAATTCGATAAACTTACACAATGGATTGAAATGAGCAAACGGTGCGGAATAGAATATTTTGAAATGGCACATTTCTTTACACAGTGGGGAGCGCGCTATACACCTAAAGTTATTGCAACTGTTGACGGTGAATACAAAAAGATTTTCGGTTGGGAAATAAAAGCATCATCAAAAGAATACATAAAGTTTTTAACTGATTTTTCTGTAGAATTTAAAAAATATCTCGAAGAAAACAATCTAAAAGATAAGGTTTTAATTCACATCAGCGATGAACCTAATTTTTCAATGATCTATTCGTATTCAAAGGCTTCAAGGCTTATACATAAGCTATATAAAGGATATAAAATTGTTGACGCATTATCGGACATTTGGCTTTATAAATTGGGTATTGTCACAACACCGATTCCATCAAATGACCATATAGACAAATTCATCGGAAAGACAGATGAATTGTGGACATATTATTGCAGTGCGCAAAACAAAAAATATGTGTCAAACAGATTCTTCTGTAATGAGTCGATCCGCAATAGAGTATTGGGATACCAAATGTTCAAGTTTGATGTTAAAGGCTTTCTGCATTGGGGATATAACTTTTATTACACGCAGCTTTCAAAAGCAGTTATTAACCCATATAAAGTCAGCGACGCCGGCGGAAAGTTTCCGTCAGGCGACAGTTATGTAGTTTACCCGGCAAACGACGGTACTGCCCACCATTCGATACGATTAAAGGTATTTTATGATGCTTTGCAGGATTTGGCGGCACTGAATGCTCTAAAAAAACTCACTGACAAAAAGACTTGTATCGATATTATTGAAGAAAACGGTAAGTATTCAATTACTTTTTCTGAATATCCTCATTCAGACGAATGGCTACTCACTGCAAGAGAAAAAATAAATTCTAAAATTAAGGAACACATAATATGAAGAAATTTTTTAAAATCGTAAAAAATTTCATAAAAGAAACCGATAAGATATTGTTGTTACTTTGCGTTTTTGCTTCAGCATTTGGCTGTGTCAGCGTTTTAAGTGCAACATTATGGTCAGTCGGTGAGGGTGAAAAATTCTCTCGTGACTTTACTGTTATGGCATTGGCTATTACAGCAGGTATTGTTATGGCACTTATCATTTCTCTGATTGACTATGAATTTATAATGAGAATGGCACCGCTTATTGGACTGTTTTGTATAGGAATAATGGTGATAACACTCCTTTTCGGTGTAGGTCCTATTGAACGTCCTGATGCAAAAACTTGGCTTAAAATAGGTAATACAGGAATTTTCTTTCAGCCGTCAGAGCTTGTTAAAATCGGTTTTATTATCACATTCGGAGTTCATCTTGAAAAGTTAAAAAACAATATTAATCATCCACTTTCAATTATTCAGCTTGGAATACATGCTCTTATTCCTGTCGCTCTTGTTGTCAAATCGGGTGATATGGGTTCCGCTCTGGTTTTTATGATTATTGCTGTTGCAATGCTTTTTGTTGCAGGACTTCATTGGTTGTATTTTCTCGGCGGCGGACTTTTAGTAATAGCTGCTGCTCCTCTTGCGTGGGTATTTTTATTTGATAATATACAAAAAAATCGCTTTTTAGCGCTCATTTATCCCGAACTTTACCCCGATGTCATTTATCAACAGCAACGCGGTATGACGGCAATGGGAAGCGGCGGAATAACAGGACAGGGATTATTCCACGGAACTCTTACTCAAACTCCTGATGCTATTCCAGAAGCAGAAAACGATATGATTTTTACTGTTGTCGGTGAAGAATTAGGTCTGGTAGGATGTTTTGCGGCATTGTTACTGCTGACTGCAATAGTTATAAGAATAGCGAGAACAGGAAAATATGACAAGATAGGCAATACAAAAGTTATGTGTTTCGGTGTTGCTGCTATGATTGGCGGACAAGTTATCATCAATGTTGGTATGTGCTTAATGCTTTTGCCTGTTATCGGTATCACACTTCCGTTTTTCAGTGCAGGCGGTTCATCTAACCTTTGCATTTACATCGCAATCGGTTTAATTTTGAGCTTTTACCGATATAACCAACAAAGAGAACTAATTGATGTAAGCCAGTCGAATATCTATAATCCATTTTCTGAAGTATAGTTATAAATAAATTTAAAACAAATAATTACCCATTATGATGATTTCAAATTTGAAATCATCATAATGGGTTTCTTTGCAAATAATATTTATAATGTTAATAATTTATCAAGTTCCTTTGATAAAGCATTCTTCATTTCAATAAGCTCATCATCTGACGGTCTTGCTTTGGGTGAGTTCATTTTTTCTATTGGATACCACCATACGGGACCAGCTTTTTGACCGCATTCATATCCAGCAAGATCACCGTTATATCTTGGAAAAAGATGCCAATGAAGATGTGAATCACCATTTCCAAGAAGTTCACAGTTCATTTTATCTGCACCAAAAGCATTATATGCGGCTTCAGTTACAATTGACATTTCTTCAAGAAATTTTAATTTATAATCACATTCGAGATAAAATAACTCCGTTTTATGTTGTTTGCATAGAAATAAAGTATATCCTTTAAAATGTTGAAAATCGCCTATAACAACATAACCTGTTTCAAGTTCCTTGACAAAATAGGGATTTTCTCCTCTTTTAATCATCTCAATTCTATCGCAAATCAGACACATATCAAAAAATCCTCATTTCTTTAAAATTGACCATCTTTCACAGATAACACCGAGAGATTTCTTACGAAATTTCTGCTTTATGCCTTTTTAACAGCACCCATATTTGCCATAATCTTTTTAGTCCCTACTTTTTCAAATGCGATTTCCATAAGAGTATCATTGCCCATCGGTTTAAGCGAAATAATCATACCTTTACCGAATATGCGATGTGTAACTTCTTCGCCAACCATAAAAGTTTCTGTGGATTTTTTAGGAGCAGAGCCAAATCCAACACCAAATCCTTTTGATAAAGGCTTGGCTGGCTGATTTTTCACCTGTGCTGCTTTGTTATATACAGGAATTTTAGGTTTAACAAGTGAATGACAGCATTCTTTTGGAAGTTCTTCTAAAAACCTCGAGGGAATATTATACTTTGTTGAACCGAAAATCATTCTTGAGCGTGTATTGAGAAGATATAGTTTTTCTTTTGCACGGGTAATGCCGACATAGGCAAGCCTGCGTTCTTCTTCAATTTCGCTTGGGTCATAAATTGACTGCATTCCCGGGAATACGCCCTCTTCAAGTCCGGGAATAAACACAACAGGAAATTCAAGGCCTTTTGACGCGTGCAGTGTCATAAGAACAACTGTGTCAGAATCCGAATTATAATTATCAATATCTGTAAGCAAAGCAACTTCTTCAAGAAAATCCGATAATTCGCCTTCTGGATTTTCTTCTTTATATCTGATTAAGTTAGAATTAAGTTCATCAAGGTTTTGAAGTCTTTCTTCATACTTTTCCTTATCAGATGCCAAAGATTCTTTATAACCCGTTTCATCAAGCAAGGAAATAAATACCGATGACGGCGATTCATGTGTGAGAAGCTCTGAAAAGCTTTCAATCATTTGAGTAAATTCAATAAGTTTTGCCGAACTTCGTTTAAGCTTTTCATATTCATCAGCAGTTTTAAAAACCTGGAATAAGCTTACTCCCAAGGCATCTGCTATTTCTTTTGCAGACGCAATTGTTGTTGCACCTATTCCCCTCTTGGGTACATTCACAATTCTTTCAAGACGCACACTGTCATCGTGGTTGGAAATAACCGAAAGATAAGCCAAAGAATCTTTTATTTCCATACGGTCATAGAATTTATGTCCGCCGATAATTCTGTAAGGAATACCACTTCGCACCAAGGCACGCTCAACAGAGTTTGACATTGAATTCATTCGGTACAGAACAGCAAAATCACTGGATTTTCCGTTTGAACCCATTTGTTTCATTATTTCATCAGCGATAAACTTACCTTCATCGTATTCATTGTCAAGAGTATTGAGAACTATCTTTTCACCCTCACCGTTTGAAGTCCAAAGATTTTTGCCTTTGCGGTTCTCATTGTTTGAGATAACCGCATTGGCGCAGTCAAGAATATTTTGAGTAGAACGGTAATTCTGTTCAAGTCTTATAACCTGTGCGTTTTTAAAATTCTTCTCAAAACTTAAAATATTCTCAATTGTTGCACCGCGGAATTTATAGATACTCTGATCGTCATCACCGACTACACAAATATTGTTATATCCCTCTGACAAAAGTTTTGTCAAAACAAACTGTGCATGGTTGGTGTCTTGATACTCGTCAACCAAAACATATTTGAATTTATTCTGATAATACTCACGAACATCGTCATTTTCCTGCAAAAGCTTAACCGTATAGAAAATAATATCGTCGAAATCCATTGCATCAGCATTTTTAAGAAGAGTTTGATATTTCTTATAACAGTCACCGATTTGCTTTTCTCGGTAATTACCGCTGCCTAAATTCAAAAATTCTTCAGGTGAAATAAGCATATCCTTTGCACGGCTTATTTCTGCAAGAATTGATTTATGAGGCAAAAATTTATCGTCAATATTCAGAAGTCGCTGACAGTCTTTCATAACACGCTTGCTGTCGTCGGTATCATATATAGTGAAATGCTGTGAAAACCCTAAAAGTTCGGCATTTCTTCTTAAAATACGCAGGCATATTGAATGGAATGTGCCTGCCCAAATATCGTTTGCCTTTTCTCCGATACGCAAAACAAGTCTTTCTTTTAACTCATTAGCTGCTTTATTTGTAAATGTAAAAGCCAAAATTTCCCAAGGATTCGGTGCATCAACAGAAAGCACATATTTCAATTGATCATAGGCAGATGAATCGCCATTATAATAACTGTTCAGCAAATCAGCAGTGTTTTCGCATATACGGCAATCAATTTGTTCTGAACCATATGCTCTGCCGTATTTCATAAGATTGGCAATTCGGTTGACAAGCACTGTAGTTTTACCACTGCCGGCACCTGCAAGAATTAAAAGCGGTCCGTCAACTGATAAGACCGCTTTTAACTGCATATCGTTCATTCTGCTGAATTCTTCTTTTATAATTTTATCTCTCAACTCACAGATTTGTGAATACATTATATTTTCTCCTATTTAAACAAATTACCGCCGTTACAGTCAATAGCTACTATAAGCGGAAAATCTTTTAATTCAAGCTTTTTTACGGATTCACATCCTAAATCTTCAAAAGCAATTACTTCAGCATTGGTTATACATTTTGAAGCAAGAGCCCCTGCACCGCCGACAGCACAGAAATAAACTGCCTTATTGCGTACAATAGCTTCGCATACTTCATTTGAACGCGGACCTTTACCAATCATTGCTTTAAGACCCAAATCAAGAAATTCGGGGGCAAATTTATCCATTCGGCTTGAGGTTGTAGGACCGCAACTGCCTATTGCAAGATTTTCAGGTGTAGGCGTAGGTCCTGCATAATATATTACCGCATTTTTTAAATCAAAGGGTAAGTTTTCCTCATTGTCAATCAATGATTTAATTCTTTTATGCGCGGCATCGCGAGCAGTATAAATAGTGCCGGAAAGCAAAACCCTGTCGCCTGCTTTAAATTTTTCTGAAAATTCAGTTATTTCTAATGTATTTAAAACAAAATTAGACATAATTAACCTTCTTTAATATCAGAACTAAAATCATTTGAATGTTCGGAATATGAGATTACCGTGAAATTATTTTCATCTGAAAAATCACTTTCATATTCAAGTGTATGCGCTTCAATACCTGTTAAATCCGTATGAAGATTAAGAAGTGATGATGCGGAAGAGTTTAGTTTTGTCCCTAAAGCATATACATCTTTATGAAGCTGTTCAAGTGATGAATTGAATTTTCTTGAAATGGCGTCAACATCTTTTAAAAGCTGTTCAATCTCATTAGCTTGATTTTTAACATCCTGTGAAGCGATAGCACCGATGTCTTTAGCCTTTGACTTTGCATTGTCAACAAGGTCGTCTGTATAACGGCGGGCATCAATATATGCCGCACCGATTTGCTTTTCTGCACGGCGGAGCTTTTCTGATTTTTCATCATATTCGGCAATCTTTTCACGAAACTGTTGATTTTCTTTAAGAGTTGATTCCAGCTTTATTGCGAGACTGTTAGCTTCTTTTTCTTTTTCGTTCAGTTTTTCGTTTACGGCTGACAAATTATCAAGCTTAATTTCAAGCTCGTCTATTTTGCGTTTAAGTTCAAGTGCTTCTTCACGCTTTTCGTCAAGCGATGATTTAATATCGGCAGTTTCTGTTTGAAGCTGTTCAACATATGCAAGAACATCAGATTTTTTAAAACCACCGAATAATGCTGTTTTCATAATTGTGAATTCTTTGCTCATAACAAATTCCTCTATGTAAAATATACTTTATTTTAACAGATTTTTTATAATAAAACAACCGTTATTAAAAAAATTATTGATTCAAGTAAAAAATAATAGACTTTTGAAATATTTAGTTGTAAAATATATATAAGGAGGAGTATTTTATGAAAAAGCAAACAAAAAACGCACTGAAAACAGCAGGAATTGTCGGTGCAACGGCTGCTGCAACTTATTTTTTAATAGGCAATGTCTTTTATTATGTAACTTTGACTAAAAGCGGACTTAAAAATCCCATTGTAGCCAAGGTTGCAAGCGGTACAACAGAAAAAGACGAAAATAGGCTTCAGCTTGATGCAATCAAAGATCAAGGCAAAGAATGGTTTGACAACGCAAGCAAAGAAAAGCTCATAATTAAATCTTCAAATTTCAACAAAAATCTTTATGCTGATTTTCTTTTTCCAGAAAAACAAAGCAATGTTTTTGTGATAATTATTCACGGCTATACTTCATCTCCGAGAGGAATGGGAATGTACGCACAAAAATATCACGAATTAGGCTATAATGTTCTTATGCCGAGTCTTAACGGTCATGCAGACAGTGAATTGGGGTCAATTACAATGGGCTGGAATGACAGACTTGATATAATTGATTGGATAAATTTCATTGCAGAAAATTATCCCGAAAGTAAAATTATACTTCACGGCGAATCAATGGGCGCTGCAACAACAATGATGACCACAGGCGAAAATCTTCCAGACAATGTAAAGGTTGCAGTAGCAGATTGCGGTTACACTTCGGTTTGGGATATTTTCAGCAATAAAATGAAAAACAGCTTTAAAATGGATGAATTTCCCACACTTTACTGTGCAAATACCGTAAATAAAATTTATTCAGGATTTGATTTTAAAGAAGCCTCTGCGATTGAGCAGTTGAAGAAATCAAAAATTCCTACAATATTCGTTCACGGAGACAAAGATACATTTGTTCCTTACGAAATGCTTGATAAGGTTTACGAGGCAGCGGCTTGTGAAAAAGCCAAGGTTACAATACCGAATTCTCCTCACGCAAGAAACGCTTGTACAAACCCGGAGCTTTATTGGAACTCGATTATAGAATTTATAAACAAGTACATATAATGAAAAACCCCAACCGCTTGGTTGGGGTAATTTTTTACAGTTCATCTATTTCTCCGCTTTTAAACTTAAAAATTCTCAATGCGTCAGCCAATTCTACTTTGCCGTTCTTGTCTGTGTCTGCTGCCTTAAGAGCTGTATTTGAAAGCGTGATTTCACCTGATTTATATTTGAAAATCATAAGAGCATCAGCAATTGTTACAGTGTTATCAGCATCAATATCGCCTAAAAGAAAATTAGTACTGCTTATAACATTCACCTTACATGTTGCAGTGTAATTGCTGACCTTTGCGGTTATTGTTGCTGTTCCTACACCGATAGCGGTTATTATACCGTCTTTTGATACAGTTGCAACTGAACTGTCAGATGAAGTCCAAGTCACAGATTTGCTATCAGTAGTATTAGTGGGCTTATATGTTACCGTAAGCTTTTTCGTATCGCCTGTAAACAGCGAAGCGGAAGAATTGCTTAAAGAAATACCCGTAAGCGGAATACTATCACTTCTGATAATGTTGAGCGTATATGTGCGTTTATTACCGTTCTGTGCCGTTACAACAATATTTACCGTATTACTGCCCTCTTTTAAAGATACTGTACCTGTTCCGTTAACTTTTGCATTTGAATTAACGGTTGTTGCAGAAATCTTTACCGAAGAAGCGGAATTAGGTACACTAATTGTATATCCGCTTGTTTTACCTGCGTCAAATTCAAAACTGTAACCGTCAACTTTAAGTGAAGAAAGCCAATTGTTGAGGCTGTCATTGCTTGATGCAGGCAGTTTGCAGGCTTTTGCAGGCATATTTCTGTAATAAGGAATTATAAATGTGAAGCTGTTATCAAGCATTCCAAGGTTTGAATATGAATTTTTAATAGTGATTGATTCAGTATAAGGTGCCATTATATTAGCCATATACTGATGCCACCAAACTTCATTTACAACATTAAACTTCTGATAATATAATGTATCCTGTTTATTATTTATATATCCGTTACCAATCCATTTAGCACCGCCGACAATTGCTTTATACGGTGTATTCCAAGGTAACATATATTTTGTCTTATTTGCATCAGTAGAAGTAACTCCGGACGCATATTTTAATCCGTTTGCTATTGGGTCACTGCCGGCAGAAGCACCTATACTGTAATAATTATAATATCCCGAATAATTCGTTCCGTCTTTCGCAATGTATTTTCCGCTTGTAGCGCCGCTGCCCTTCTTACTTACTTCTAAAAGTGTGCGGGCAACAAGGTGATACGGGCTTACATCTGCGATTTTTGCGGCATCCATATATGCCTGCGCATACGAAACAGATTTGTTATCAGTATTTGTGATATTAACATTTTCCATAAAGGAACCGCTTATGCTCTTTTTTACCCCGTTAATAGTTTGGGTTTTGCTATCAAAAGAAAGAGCTTCAAACATAAAAACATTTGACTCATTCAAGAAATTTCTCGGATCCATATAATAGGCAACTGTTTCTTTATTTGCTTGATACCAACCACTCTCATTTCCGGGATTTATCCATTTGTCATTTCGCCAATCATATGCTCCCGATTGAGTTGAACGGTAAGAAATGGGCTGTGTATAATAAATAACGCTTCTGCCGAAAGCACATTCAGCAGTATCGGTAAACAAATCATTCCAATCTAACTTGGTGTCATAGAAAACAAAATTCCAATTTGGATGAATTTTTAATAGGTTTTCAATATATTCTTTGTATAGTTCCGGAACCCCATCCGGCATTTCATAATCATCTGAAAGAATACGGACATAATTTGATGCAACATAGCCTGCGAGCTTTGCATTATTGTATGTAAACTCAATATGGCACCAAGTAGGATTTGCAGTATCTGTAGGATTACTTTTAACAGTTTCTAAAACAGTAACTGAATGACCTGTATTGAGCATTACATAACTGCCGTTGCTGTCTTTTAAACGGTTAGTATCACCCGGGTTGGTAGATGGGCTTGTCCTTACACGAATTGAGTCGTTAGTAATTAACCCCTGCTGCGTTGCCGCACTTGCAGTAAAATAAGAAGCAAATGAAAACAATATAGAAATACATAAAATAACAGAAACCATACTTTTCAGCAGTTTTTTCTGCATTGTTTTTCACATCCTTCGTCAATATTCATTTATATTTTATCAAAAAACCATATAATCGTCAAGTTATATAATCTTTCCAAATACTATCTGTATAAGCGATTATATTACTTTTTTCATTTTCAACCGCTGTATTCATACTTTTATATAAATATGACGCTGAAAAATATGACCATCCAAAGGCATTGGCATTATTTAAACTGTATATCTGCTCACCTATTATATTATTATTTTTAAGCCATTCATCACTGCCCTCTTTTGCATATATATCTTCACTACCTGCTTTGTAAACGGCAAGTCCGATTACTATTTTGGTATCATCATCCTGTAAACTTATCCAATCATTAAGCAGAGTATCAAATTGCATTGTTGAATGATTAAATCCGTAATATATTTGCGGAATTAACATATCTGCATATCCGCTTTTCTGTGACCAAAGTTTAACATCTGCATAATAGCTGTTATAATTTTTATCAATGTCGGCAGACGGACTGATTGAAAATACAATATTATAATTGTAGCTTTTTACTAATGAATAGATTGAGGAAACCAGACTATTAATGGCATTTCTGCGAAAATCTGAAAGATTTAATTCACCGCTGTTCTTTAAATAATCGTTATAAATATTTTTATCAATATTTTCATTAGAGGTCGGATAGAAATAGTCATCAATATGAATTCCGCTTACATTGTAATTTTCAATAATTTCTCTTATTCCGTTAAGTATATAGCTTTGCACCTCTGAATACGCCGGATTATAATATATTGAATTATCGGTTATGATTATCCGTTCATCTTCGCTGTTTTCTTTAAGTATTTTTCCAGCAAAAGAGTTAGGAAATATTTTATCGGTATCATTATCATTTCGTATGCGGTAAGGATTTAGCCATGCGTGAACAGCAATCTCCTGCTTCTCTGCAATCTCTATAAAATATTTAAGAATGTCAAATTTCAATTTTCCCTGTTCGCCTTTGCAATAGTCGCTTACATTAAAAATTGAAGAATTATAAAAGCAATCGTCGAATGCTCTAACATGTAAAAAAATATTATTAACTTTATATTCTTTTAAGGACATCAGAATATTATTTATGTTTTCTATCAATTCCTCTGTATTTTTGCTATTATCACATAAGCTTTTTATCTCTTTATATGTAAACCAGACCCCTACAAATTTTTCATTATCGGGTATCTTGTCCTCTTCTGATTTAGAAACATTACTGCAAGAAGTAAATAAAATTGTAATAGTTAAAAACAGTATAATAAGTTTTTTCAAAAAACTGCCACCTTCTTAAAAAAAATGCTTGACATATATTATTACGGTGATATAATTGTAACAGTAATCATTACTGTTTAGGAGATTGTATAATGGCGATTGAAAGGAAAAGCAAGCAAAGAGATGCTATTATAGCGGAACTTAAATCGCGATATGACCACCCAACAGCTATGGAACTTTACTTATCTGTGAGAGAAAAAATACCCAATTTAAGTCTTGGTACTCTTTACAGAAATCTGTCACAGCTTGAGCAATGCGGTCAGATTATTAAAATTCCCGATGAAACACAAGACCGTTTTGACGGAAACACTGCTCCGCACGCACATTTCAAATGCAATTGCTGCGGTAAAGTATATGATGTGATGTCAATTGAAAATTACAATTTTAATTGTGTCGATGAAAATATCAGTCAAATTTACGGTTACAGTTTAATGCTTTTCGGTAAATGTAAAAGCTGCGACGAATACCGTTTAAATAATTAATATTTTAATTTTGGAGGATTTTTACTATGAAAAAATTTGTATGTCCGGTTTGCGGTTATGTTTACGAAGGTGATTCTGCACCTGAAAGATGCCCACAGTGCAAGGTTCCCGGTGACAAGTTTACTGAAGTTAAAGAAGAGGAAACTGTTTGGGCTGCTGAACATATTGTAGGCGTTGCAAAAGATGTTCCCGAAGACATACTTGCAGATCTTCGCGCAAACTTTGAGGGCGAATGTTCAGAAGTTGGTATGTATCTTGCAATGGCAAGAGTTGCTCACCGTGAGGGCTACCCCGAAATCGGTCTTTATTGGGAAAAAGCTGCTTATGAAGAAGCAGAACATGCTGCGAAGTTTGCAGAGCTTCTCGGCGAAGTTGTAACAGACAGCACAAAGAAGAACCTTGAAATGAGAGTTAATGCTGAAAACGGTGCAACAGCAGGTAAAACTGATCTTGCAAAGCGTGCTAAAGAGCTTGGTCTTGACGCAATTCACGACACAGTTCACGAAATGGCTCGTGACGAAGCAAGACACGGCAAGGCATTCAAAGGTCTTTTAGAACGTTATTTCAACTAAAATAAGCTAATAAAATATTTAAGCGGGAAAACCAATCGGTTCTCCCGCTTTTTCATACATCAATTTTCTTTTTTTATGCCGAACATCAATCTTAAAATGCCGCCTAAAAACTTTGGACTTTTTACCACTACAAGTTTCATAAAAACTCCTCCTTATGATTTGCAGAGGGCGGCGCCGCACAATACCAATGAACCTGCCAACAATATAATTATCATTTTTTCGGGAAGAATTAAGGACATTAAAAGTCCTAACCCAAGAGCAACGAAAACAATCCCTTTAGAGTTGCCGCGTTTTCTTCCCATAACAAAGCCCCCTGCTGATGTATTTACTACATTATACGCAAGGAGCATTTTTTTGTTACATTTTAGTTTCTATAATAATCAGAGTTCCCGACTTGACAGAAATTTCACCAAACTCTTCAACAATGTCATTACTTGTGCCTAACGCTCCGTCGAATGGATCTAAAGTGTAATCGTTCAAAGGATAATGAAATCCTTTTTCAGTAACTCCGAAAGCTTTTCCGCCATAAGCAAAAACTGAAATCTGTTGATTATCTTTACGCGATATTGTTATTGAAAAATCGGTAATGCTTCTGAAAATATGCTTACTATCAATAATTACGAAACTTAAACTTGATTTTGAGGCATTTGCCATTAAAGAAATATTAGCAAATGTGTGTTCAAATCTTCCGCCTGTTCCGCCGAAAAGGACAAACGATGTAAATCCCATTTTCATACCTTCTTCAAAGGCCGCTACACAGTCTGTAACATCTTTTTCAACGGGAAGTGTAATCTTATTAGCGTCTTGGGGAATAGCAGAAATAGAGTCAAAATCTCCAATAAGCAAATCGGGAGTAAAACCTGCCGAAACAGCATAGTCATAACCGCTGTCGGCACATATTATATAATCATTTTCGGCATCAATATTTTCTGTTAAAAGCGAAGCAGTACAATCACCGCCGCCTATTATAACACAACGGTCTTTTAAAGTTCCCATTCCTTAATTTCCTTTGCTTGACTGTACATAGAAATATAATTTTTATGGCGAATTTCACTTATTTCTCCGTTTTTAACAGCTTCACATATCGAACAACCCTTATCATTTATATGAGCACAGCTTGTAAATTTACAAGTACCGAGATATTCACGAAATTCACGAAAACAATATGGTAATTCATCTTTTTTGATTATGCCGTTTTTCTCGAATTCAAACGAAGAAAAACCCGGTGTGTCAATAATATATCCGCCGCAAACGCTGAAAAGCTGTGCTTGACGAGTAGTGTGCCTTCCTCTGCCCAATTTGTCGCTTATCTCACCTGTGGCAAGCTGAAGCGTTGGAGCGAGTCGGTTAAGCAGAGTAGTTTTTCCAACTCCTGAATTACCTGTAAAAGCATTGATTTTGCCATTCATTATGTTTCTTAATTTTTCAAGCGAATTCTCAGAATTTAACGAAATAACACGAATTCCGGTTTTTTTATACACTTTACAAATTTCTTTTTCAGAAGATAAATCAGTTTTTGAAATTACAATAACCGGCTCAATACTTTTATACTCTGCAATTGCAATAAGTTTGTCAATTACAAGAAAATTCGGCTTTGGCTCCGTAGTTGCAACCACAATTATTAAATTATCAATATTGGAAACAGGCGGTCTGTTAAGATAGTTTTTTCGGTTATGAATTAAGTCAATGGTATTTTCAAAGTTTTCATTAACCGTAATATCAACTGTATCGCCCACAATGGGAGTTATTCTTTTTTTGCGAAAAATCCCTCTTGCTTTACATTCATAAGTTGTATTGGCGACTTCAACATAATAGAAGCCGCCAATACCTTTGGTAATAATACCTTTTAGTTTTTCCATATTACTCATTTGGTCCCAAGCTTACAGTTATAACAATTTCTGTGCTTGTTGAAATTTTTTTGGTACCGTCAGATGTAGGAGTTTGAGCAATAACCTCACCTGCCGGTTTTTCATTAACCTCTTCAACAACTTTTACATTTGTAAAGCCTGCACTGTTCAAATCATCAAGAGCAATATTTTTCGTGCTGCCGACAACATTTGGAAGAACTTCAACATTATCAAAGGCAACATTTTCAACACCGCTCACAACTGCGGGAGATTGTGTAAAATCAACCTTACCCTGCTGAACAAGAATATCGTCAATCATAACTTTATAAGTTCCGTTTGCACCTTTTCCTGTTAATGTATATGTCTTGGTTGCACCGTCAAGATAAAGTTCTTTTGACTCATAGAAAATCTCATTGTTGATAAAAATCTTTAAAATACCACTCTTATTAACTGCCGGCAATGTAATTGTAATATCAACCGAAGATTCGCTTGGTGTTCCGTTACTTACGGTAAAGTCAATTTTTGAACCGACAGGAACTTGTGTATCTTTTTTAATATTCTGCTCTACAACCATACCTGCTTCAAGATTACTGTCAACCTCTTTTACTGTACCGACCTCAAGATCGGAAGCTTTAAGAAGCTGTTCGGCAACCTCACGGCTACATCCCTCAATTTCGGGCACCTTAGTAGTTTCCTGCTTATCGGTTGCAACATACACAATAACCTCTGAACCAGTTCTCACCGAAGAACCAATTTCAGGAGATGTTTTAATAACAAGACCTGCCGCAATTGTTTCAGAATATTCTGACATAATTGTAGGAATCAATCCGCGTGACATAAGATAGCTCTTTGCCTGCTCTTCATTCATACTCAAAAGTGAAGAATCTATAACAACACTGTCTTTCTGTACTATTGTCAATGTTATTTCAGAACCTTTTTTCACTTTTTCGCTTGCTGAAGGATTTTGATCTGTTACAGTACCGTCATCAAGAGTTGAACTTTCAGTAAATTCAATTTTAAATTTAAACTTATCTGTGTATTCAGAATTATTTTCAATCTGATCGTAATAATTGAGATTTATGAAATTAGGTACTTCAACCTTTTTGTTTTTAAAACCGACCATAACTGCAACAATAATAAGAACAAGCACTACAAAGCCTGCAATTGCACCCATCATAATTGCCGTTGTCTTATTTATTGCTCTCTTTTCTGTTTCACCCTGCTGTTCATCATTGGCAGACTGAACTCTTGTTGCACCGCCGGTTCTTACATACTTTGTAGGCTCTTGATCAACAAAATATGTGTAGTTAAACTTAACAGCCGGGTTACGCTTAAATTCGTTTATATCCATCAGCATTTCGGCGGCAGAACGGTATCGGTCATTAGGATTTTTCTGCATAGCACGAATTGTAATCTGCTCAAGTCCCAAAGGCAATGTGGGAACAATTTCTCTTGGACGCTTTGGATCCTGCTGAAGCTGCATAATTGCAACAGAAACTGCGCTGTCTGATTGGAAAGGAAGCTGACCTGTAAGCATTTCATACATTACAACGCCAACTGAATATATATCGGCTTTATCGTCGGTCATTTCGCCACGGGCTTGTTCGGGACTTATATAATGAACAGAACCTATTGCATTTTCAGATGTAGTTTTTGAATCCATTCTGCTGAATCTTGCAATACCGAAATCAGTAACCTTTATTGTACCGTCTTGTAAAAGCATAATGTTCTGCGGTTTAATATCTTGATGCACAATTCCTTTATCATGAGCATGCTGAAGTGCAGCAAGGATTTGCCCCATAAAATGAACTGCTTCTTTCCAATTAACAACACCCTGCTGTTCGATATACTCTTTAAGAGTTATGCCGTCAACATACTCCATAACAATATACTGTAGTCTGTCACCAAAGCTCACATTGAAAACACGGACAATGTTAGGATGTGAGAGAACAGCAATTGCTTTTGACTCATTTTTAAATCTGCGCTTAAATTCTTCATTGGTAAGATATTCGTCTTTAAGAATTTTAATAGCAACAATTCGGTCGTCAATGTTGTCATACGCCTTATATACAACAGCCATTCCGCCAACGCCTATTATTTCTCTGATTTCATAACGCCCGTCAAGGCGTTTACCGCAAAAATTATCCATTATTTTTTTGCTCCCTTCACAAGTCAATATGATACGGTAACAACAGTAATATTGTCACCGCCGCCGTTTTCATTTGCTCTGTTTACAAGTCTTTCGGCATATTCAAAAAACTTACCGTCATCAGTAAGCTCATAAATTTCTTGCGGATCAACATAATTAGTAAGACCGTCAGTACAAATCATAAGCACATCTGTTTCGTCAATTTCTTCTTCACAAAAGTCGATTCTTAAATCATCTTCAACGCCAAGCGCCCTTGTAATTATATTTTTACGAGGATCTTCTTTCGCCTCATCAGGTGTAAGACTTCCGCTGTCAACCATTTCCTGAACAACGGAATGATCCTTCGTAATTTGATGCAGTTTTTTATCAGATAAAATATATGCTCTTGAGTCGCCTGCATGAGCAACGCAAACCATGCCGTCCACTACAATAGCGGCAACCACCGTTGTACCCATTCCTGTTAATTCGGGATTCTCACGACCTTTTTCATAGACGCTGATATTTGCGGCTGTTATTGCAGAAATAAGCATATTTCTTATTGAATTGAAACCCATACCTTGACGGTAAGCCGAAGATATTCTTTCTGAAATGATTTTTACAGCTGTCGTGCTTGCAAGGTTTCCTCCTGCGACACCGCCCATTCCGTCGCAAACGACAGCCCACGCCACCGAACCGGGCAATTCGCCAGCAGCATATGAATCTTGATTACTGCTTCGCTTTAACCCAATATCGGTTTTTGCTACTATTCTCATTTCATATCACCCACTTTTCTTTTAGATGCCCGAAGCTGACCGCACGAAGCATTTATATCACTGCCGAGAGTTCTGCGAACAGTTGCCGTAATGCCTCTCGAAGCTAAAATTTGAATAAACTTCTTTTGGCGTTCAACAGTGCTTTTTATATAATCAGTTTCACGGACATTATTTACAGGAATTAAATTCACATGAGCTAAAATACCTTTAAGCCGTTTTGCAAGTTCAATCGCACAGGCATCACTGTCATTTATATCACGAATCATAGCGTATTCAAAAGAAATTCTGCGCCCTGTTGTGTCAGCATAATATCTACACGCTTTTAATAGCTCATCAATATCATATTTACTATTGATAGGCATAGATTTTGACCTAATTTGATTATTAGGTGCATGCAAAGATACAGAAAGTGTCAAACCGAGCTTTTTATCTGCTAAATCATATATTTTAGGAACAATACCGCAGGTTGACAATGAAATATGACGCATACTCATATTCTGCCCTTTTTCATCAGTTAAAAGTTCAAGCATACGCATAACATTATTGTAGTTGTCAAGAGGTTCACCAGTACCCATAAGCACAAGATGATTTATTTTAACTCCAAGGTCACGCTGCGCAGAGTATATTTCTGAAAGCATTTCTCCGACAGATAAGTGTCTTACAAATCCGCCGATAGCAGACGCACAAAATGTACAGCCCATTTTACAGCCAACCTGTGTTGAAATACAAATAGAATAACCGTATTTATATTTCATTACAACACTTTCAACGTATTCGCCGTCAGCAAGCGTGAAAAGATATTTTACCGTATCATCAATCTTTGATACAAGCTTTGTATTGATTTCACAATTGTTGAAGCAGAAGTATTGTTGAAGTTTTTCACGCATATCTTTTGAAATGTTTGTCATTTCATCAAAAGATAAAACGCATTTTTCGTGAATCCAAGAATATACCTGTTTTGCTCGAAAGGGAGGAAAACCAAGTTCAGATATTTCTTCTGACAATTCACAAAAGCTCATTGAGCGAATATCCTTGAGCATAATAATTATTATCCTTTAGTAAATTTAGCAACAAAGAAACCGTCGGTTCCGTTTTTATGAGGCATCAATGTCATATAACCGTCATCATCAGTTAATTCGATTTTCTTAAAATCAGGATTTGACAATAGAAATTTATTACAGACCTGCTGGTTTTCTTTTTTATTTAAAGAACAGGTGGAATATACAAGCACACCGTTTTTATTTAAATACTTTGATGCACAATTTAATATATTGTACTGTAAATCACACAATTTGTCAACAAATCCCAAATTCTTATACTTTATTTCAGGCTTTCTTCTGATAACTCCCAAACCGCTGCAAGGAACATCACAAAGAATTTTGTCTGCCAAAGGAAAAATTTTATTATAAACGGAAGAGTCGGAAATCATACCTTTAATTATACTGATACCGCATCGGTTTGCACCGTCATTTATAAGTTTTACACGGTGTTCATATAAATCAAATGCGTATATTTCACCTTTATTGTTCATCATTTCTGCCATTGTAAATGATTTTCCGCCGGGTGAAGCACACATATCAAATACTATATCATTTGGTTGAGGGTTTAACTGCTCCACACATATTTGTGACGCATAATCCTGTGCATGAAATAATCCGTTTTTGTATGCTTCAGTTTTGAATACTGAATTTCCGTTTTTTATTATTAGTGAATGTGGAAATAATTCGTTTATTTCGGTTTCAATGCCTTCAATTTCAAGAGAATTTTGAAGATCATTGGCATTAGTTTTTAAAGTATTTACACGAATAACCAACGGCACTGTACCTAAAGAAGCTTCTAAAAACTTTTCGGTATCTTCATAGCCGTAATCATTAATATAATGCAAAACAAGCTCCTGTGGGCAGGAATAAGAAATACTTAAATCATATGCTTTATCGTCTGTTTGGGGAAATTCAAGCTTTTCGGAAGCAATTTTGCGCAAAACCGAATTCACAAGTCCTGAAGCATATGAGCATTTCGCTTTTTTTACAAGCTTAACACTCTCATTAACAGCCGCCGAAACAGGAACTTTATCCATAAATTTCAATTGATATGTACCCATTCTCAAAATGGTGAGCACTTGCGGATTAAGCTTTTTTAAAGGCTGTGAAAGGAATTGTGACAAAAAATAATCAAGAGTAATTTTGCGTTCAATCACACCGTAAACAAGACTGCATACAAACGGTGCAGATGAGGCCTGATTATTGCTTAAAACATGGTCAAGCGCTATGTTTGAGTATGCTTTATCGTATTCAATTTTACTTAAAATTTTAAAAGCTAATAATCTGTCGTCCATAGTTACTTTCTTCTGTTATTTACTGTTAAAATCAATCTTAGAAGGTTAGCAATACTTACAGCAAGAGCCGCAACATAAGTCATAGCCGCCGCAGTAAGCACTTTTTTTGCACACCTTTTTTCTTCATCACCAAGCAAATCAATCTCGCCGATAACTCTCAACGCTCTTCTGCTTGCATTAAATTCAACAGGCAAGGTTACAAGCTGAAATAAAACAGCAAAGGAGAAAAACGCTACGCCAAACATTGCCAAAGGCTGAAAGCCAAGAAAAAATCCAAAGACAGCAAGCGGAAAACCAAGCTTTGAACCTAGAGATGCCACAGGCAAAATGTAATTGCGGATTTTAATGGGAGCATATCCTTGCGCATATTGTGCAGCATGACCTGCTTCATGACAAGCTACACCAATCGCCGCCACAGATGTTGAATTATATACACTGTCAGAAAGCCTTATAATATTTGACCTTGGGTCATAATGGTCGGTAAGATTACCTGAAATCCTCTCAATTTGCACATTTGTAATGCCATAATAGCGAAGTATTTCAAAAGCAGCTTGAGATCCCGTAATTCTTCGGGCTGATAAAACCTGCGAATACTTTTTAAATGAAGAATTAACTCTTGCCGAAGCCACTATTGATATAAGCATCATTGGCAAAACAAGAATTATATAATAATAGTTAGACAAATAGTAATATGAAAAGTACTTCATATTTTACACTCCTACGATAGTTCCTTTGTCTATATGCTGTCCTCTTAAAAAGCTTTGTGTGTCCATTTTTTTCTTGCCCTCTGCTTGAATTTCAAGAATTTCAACACATTTGCCGTCACCGCACATAATAACAAGTTTGTTATTATTATCTACAATTTCGCCGGGATTTCCCGAAAAGTTTTCTTCCAATATTTGGGATTTGTGTATTTTGAATTTTTTACCGTTAATGACCGTTGTTGCAATAGGCCAAGAATATAATCCTCTCACCTTATTATGAACATCGCTTGCGGATTTTGTGAAATCAATAGGACAAATTTCTTTTGTAATTATAGGCGCATAATTTGACAGGGAATTATCCTGCTTTACAGGCTGTAATTCCCCCTTTTTTAAAGCTTCAACAGTTTCCATTAAAACCTCGGCACCCATTGCGGAAAGCTCGTTAAAAAGCTCTTCTGATGTTATATCTTCATCAATAGCAATTGATTTTTTTATAAGCATATCGCCCGTGTCAAGACCGACATCCATTTGCATTGAAGTAACTCCTGTTTCAGTTTCTCCGTTAAGAATACTCCACTGTATTGGTGCCGCGCCGCGAAGTTTAGGAAGCAAAGATGCATGAATATTGATGCATCCGTATTTTACGCTTTCGAGAATTTCTTTAGGCAAAATTTTTCCGAAAGCTACTACGATTATTAAATCTGCATTAAGCGAGTTGATAATCTCAAGAGCCTCGCCGTTTCTCATTGACGCAGGCTGAAACACAGGAATATTATTGATTGCCGCACAAATCTTAACAGGCGGAGGAGTAAGTTGCATTTTTCTGCCCTGGGGTTTATCGGGTTGAGTGAACACACCTACAACATCATTATCACTGTTTATTAACGCTTCAAGACATGGAACGGAAAAATCCGGCGTCCCCATAAAAATTATACGCATAAAATCACTCGTTTTCTATATTAAATCTTGCAAGATCGTCTTTGCTTGCAAGTACATCAGTATAAATTATTCCGTCAAGGTGGTCAAGCTCATGACAGAAAGCTTTCGCTTTCAACTCGGTACCCTTATAAACACACCAATTGCCGTGTCTGTTCTGTGCTTTAACCTTTACCGTCATAGGACGCACTGTATATCCCTGCTTACCCGGTAGGGAAAGACAGCCTTCAACACCGCACTGTTCACCTTCACGCTCAATAATTTCGGGATTAACAAGCTCTATGAGTCCGTCACCAACATCAATAACGACTATTCTTCTTAATATTCCTACTTGAACGCCTGCAAGACCTACACCGTCAGCAGCATACATAGTTTCAGCCATATCATCAAGAATTTCACCGAGCCTGTCATCAAATTTTTCAACAATACGGCTTTTCTTTCTTAAAATAGGGTCTTCTTCTGTTCTTATTTTTCTTATAGCCATAATTCACTCAACCTCACATTAAACTTTCGGGATTTATATCAGCATAAATGCTCACATCATCATATTTTTTATTTTTCATAAAATCCTTTAACAGTTCACTGATAAAAACTCTTAATCGCTTTCCATAACGGCATTTAACAATAATTCTGTTCCTGAACTTGCCGCCGATTTTTGCAATTTTAGGCGTTGCAGGTCCAAGTACAATGATTTTTACATCACTGAATTTTTCAGTATGCAGTTTTTTTAGAAACTCAACAAAATCAATTGCCGCATTATTCACAGAAAATTCTTTTTCGCCGGAAAAACCGATAACGCACAAATCGCAATAAGGCGGATATGCCATAGTTTTTCGCATTTCTATTTCTATATCGTAAAATCCCTTGTAATCCTGCTCTTTGGCAAGATTTACAATTTCACTGTCAGTAAAGGCAGTTTGTATATATGCCTTTCCTGGGAAATCTCCCCTGCCGCTTCTGCCGACAACTTGAGTAATAAGATCAAAGGCACGCTCACCGCTTTTATAATCATCATTATAAAGCATTTGGTCAACGCTCAATACACCTACAAGTGTAACATCGGGAAAATTCAATCCTTTAGCAACCATTTGTGTTCCAACAAGAATATCGTATTCGCCTTTCGCGAAATTTCCGAATTTTTCTTCATATGAAAAGCGTGACGATGTTGTATCAGTATCCATTCTCAAAACTTTTGCATTTGGAACAATCATTTGAAGCTCTTCTTCGAGCTTTTGTGTGCCTATACCTGTAAATTTAACCGTATCATTACCGCAATTAGTACATTTTTTAGTAGACGGCACTGAATATCCGCAGTAATGACACATAAGCCTGCCATTTTTTAAATGATAAGTCAATGAAATACTGCAATTGGGACAGGTCATAACTGCACCGCATTCGGTACAGGCTGCATAAGTATTATACCCACGGCGATTAAGCAAAAGAATGGACTGTTTATTATTCTCATAATTTATACGTAACTCTTCTGCAAGCTTTTTGCTCACATTTTCAAGAACCATATCACTATGATAAGTTGTATCAATAGTCTCAACTTGCGGTAAAACTGAATTGCCGTATCGGTTCTTAAGCTCAAAAAGTGAGTATACACCGTTTTTTGCTTTAGAATATGTTTCTATTGACGGAGTTGCAGAAGAAAGTAAGAGCAAACCATTATGACATCCAACGCGGTATGAAGCCACATCACGGGCATGGTACCTTGGCGTCATTTCAGATTTATATGTGTGTTCCTGCTCTTCGTCGATTATTATTAAACCGATATCGTCAAACGGCGCAAATATCGCAGAGCGTGTACCGATTGCAATTTTTGCATCACCGCGTTTTATCCTTTTCCATTCATCAAGACGTTGCCCTAATGAAAGAGCACTGTGAAATACTGCAATCTTACTGCCGTAACGCTCATAAAACAGTGACAGCATTTGAGGTGTTAAAGAAATTTCGGGAATCAAAACAATAATACCGCGTTCTTTTTTTATAACCTCATCAATAATCTTCATATATACCTTGGTTTTACCGCTTCCTGTAACTCCGTAAAGCAACGCACCTTTAGGCTTATCACTGTTATAGAGCTCAAGAAGTCCGCTAAATGCAGAATTTTGCTCGTCTGAAAGCACAATTTCATCTACATTAGGCTCGTCAATATCACTATAAGGCGAACGGTAAACCTCATCGTCATAAAATTCAACAATGCCTTTGTTAGCAAGTGCAGTTACCACTGCAACAGTATAGCCTGTAAAATAACAGATTTCTTTAACAGAAGCTGTAACCACATCAGAAAGAATTTTTACAATTTCTTTTTGTTTTTTAGTAAGCTTGCTGATTATATCAGAATTCTCTTCGGTATCAATTTTAAGACGTACCATTTTAACGGCGGCATCGCCTATTTTTCTTTGGGTATCAATATTTTTCAGAAGAACACCGTCAGCGACCATTCTGTCTAATATTTCATAAGAATTTTTCATCTTACAGGCAACAGCAATTGTTTCTGATTTGAGAAAACCGTTTTTTTCTTTTAAATAAGAATAAATTTTATTTTCACTTTCGCCGTTGACAATACCGTCAAAATCGGGATTAACTGCATAAAGCATACTGACAGATATTGAAAAACCAAGCGGTAAAAACATTTTGCAAGCTTCAAAATAGGTGCAAAATGTTCTGTCGTGAATATAATTCGCTGTTAAAAGCATTTCTCGGGTAAGAAGAGCTTCATCATCAATTACACTGTCAACTTTTTTTAGCTTTTTTTCCGTAATTACGCCCTCGGACACTGAAAAGACAATACCAACTCGCTTTTTTGAACCGTTTCCGAAAGGTACAAGAACTCTTTTGCCTGCACAAACCTCGGTACATAAATAATCGGGAACAGAATAATCGAATAACATATCAAAGGAAAAAGCCGTATTTTCAACGGCAACCTTTGCAACAGTTAAAAGTCCCATACTCTGCCCCCTTTCAGATTTTTATTTAATTTTAGATATTTCTTATTTCTTCGGGTTCAACAACCTCATATTTACCTGTAATAATTTCATCAAGTGCAATACTTACGGGCTTTTCTGCAAGTATTTCGCCGTTTTCCTGTGCGTCTGCTGACATTTCTCTTGCTCTTTTTGCAACTGCTGTAACAAGAGAATAGCGGCTTGTATGATTTTTAAGCACATTTCTTAAATCGGGATTAAACATTATTCATTACCTCACATATAATTTTTTATGTATATCAAAGTGCGTTTATAATTTTTAGAACATCGTTTGATGCACTTTCAAGGTCATCATTTACAACGACAAAATCATAATCAACACTTTTTTCAACTTCATTTTTTGCAATTTCAAGACGTTTTTGAATATCGTCTTCGTTTTCAGTTCCTCTCGAACGCAAACGCTTTTCCAGCTCATCCATTGACGGTGGTAAAACAAAAATTCCAACAGCATCAGGATAAAGCCTTTTAATCTGCTTTGCTCCTTGAACTTCAATTTTCAAAATTACTGTCTTACCTTCAGAAAGCCATTTATCGATAGGTGCTTTGGGAGTTCCGTATAGATTTTTGCCGTACTGTGCAAACTCAAGAACTTCGCCGTTATCAATCATTTCTTTGAAAGTGTCAGCATTAATAAAAAAATAGTCTTTACCGTCAACTTCATTTTCACGAATATCCCGTGTAGTGAGAGATATTGATTTTTGAATTGTATTATCTTTACTGAAAACTACATCAAGTACCGTATCTTTGCCCACGCCTGACGGACCTGAAAAAAGAACTAACACACCGTTTTTATTCGCCATATCCAGACTCCTCCGCATTTTCAATAGCTTCTGTACGGCTGATAATTGTTTCTGCCTTTAGATAGCTTGAAACTATATGGTCACTGTCCATAATAAGAACTGCATGAGTTTTTCTGCCTTGTGTTGCATCAATAAGCATATGATTCTCTTTAGCCTGCGCAATAATTCTTTTTACAGGAGCTGAATCTGTTGAAACAACAGCAATTACTCGGTCAGCGTTGACAGCATTGCCAAACCCCACATTTATAAGCTTCATAAAACAACCCCGTTATTCAATATTTTGAATTTGCTCTCTGATTTTCTCTATTTCTGCTTTAATATCAATTACACAACGTGCAATTGTAACATCCTGCGCTTTTGAACCGATTGTATTGGCTTCTCTATTCATTTCTTGTACAAGGAAATCAATTTTTCTGCCGACAGCTTCATTGCTGTTAAGGAACTGACCCAGTTGGTCGATATGACTGCGAAGACGAACCGTTTCTTCTGCAACAGCTATCTTATCGGCAAAAATTGCACATTCAGTAAGCAACCTCTGCTCATCCACTTGAACATCAGAAAGAAATTCATTTATGCGTGACAAAAGCTTATCATTGTATTCTTTTACAGTTTCGGGAGAGCGCTCTTCAATAACAGAAACTTTATTAAGAATAAATTCTGCGCGGGAGAGAACATCACTCTTTAATTTTTCACCCTCCGCCTCACGCATAGAAATAAACTTTGCAACGGCTTCTGAAGCTGCCAATTTAACAGCATTCCAAATTTTTTCTTCGTCTGCCTCTTGCTTATGAACAGTAAAAATATCACTGTTGCGGACAAGCGATGACAATGCCAAATCATCATGAATAACAAGCTCATTTTTATCTGCAATTTCACGGTATGCTTTAAGATAAGAAGATGCTAAACCGTGATTTACAAGAATTTCGACATCACTTTCTTCCATATTTTCTACGGATACATAGCATTCAACCTTACCTCTTGAAATCAAAGAGCCTACAAAGCTTTTAAGCTTTTCTTCAAGAAAACCGTAATTACGAGGAACTCTTGAATTGAACTCAAAATATCTGTGATTAACACTTTTAAGTTCTACTGTAACATTGATCTCACCGACAGTTGCCTGCGCTCTGCCGTAGCCTGTCATACTTTTAATCATTTATTCCACTCCAAACCTATTTACAACAGCTTCCCTTTAAAAGCGTGGGAATATCGCCGCTGTAAACACCGTTTTCATTTTCAAATCCTAAATATAATAATACATCGCTGATTTCAGAAATACTGCAATATGCCATATACGCACTTCTGTTAGCACAGAAATTCAATGCGGCACGCAAGAAACCTTCAACAAGAAGCTTGTCCGAATAATCACAATCAATAGCTACAACCTCACAATTATAACTATCAATTTTCATAAGGCATTTTCCGACATTGCTTCTGTCTTGGTCAAATCCTATATATGCGCCGTAAATAACGTTTTGTTCAAACTCAACATTTTCAAATAAAACTGATATATTTTCAATTTCAGTTTCAGGTTTATAAAATATCATTATTTCAAATTCTTTCTCTCTATTGATGCGGCAGTCATAAGCTTATGAACTTCTTCATCTGTAAGCTTACGCCAATCGCCCTGTTTCAGCATACCCATTTTAACAGAACCAATTTGAGTTCTTTTAAGGCGCGCAACTTCAAGCCCCAAAGCTTCACACATTTTTCTGATTTGTCGGTTGCGACCCTCATAAATTATGATTTCAAGAACAACTCTACCTTCTTTTTTTTCAAGCACACGCACCTCTGACGGCAATGTCATTCTTCCATCAATTTCTACTCCCGTAGTAAGCGCGGTTATCTGTTCATCATTGATTGATGGGCGAACCGTCACTCGGTAAGTTTTCGGTACATGATGTGCAGGGTGTGTAAGCGCATTGGCAAATTCGCCGTCATCTGTAAGAAAAAGCAAGCCTTCAGAATCGCGGTCAAGTCTGCCAACGGGATACACTCTTGTGCCTACGTCCTCAACAAGCTGCGCAACACATTTTCTGCCCATTTCATCACTGAGAGTAGTAATAAAACCGCGGGGCTTATGAAGCATAATATATGTGTTATTCTTACTTCTTTTAATTTTTTTACCTGCTACAACAATTGTGTCGTGTTTCGGGTCAATTTTATCGCCAATCATTGCAGGTTTACCGTTTACTTTAACCTTACCCGCAGAAATCAAGTCTTCAGCCTTTCTTCTTGAAGCTACTCCGCATTCAGAAAGATATTTTTGAAGTCTGATTCGGTTGTCTGTCATAATTTCACCTATAATTTTATCTTTATTTTTTTACATAAGAAACAGATTCGGATGCAACCAAATTCGTTTCTCCTATTTTCACGTTATCTGAATAAAAAACAATCTTTCCGACTATTTCCCCTTTTTCGATTGGAGCGTATTCAAACTGTTTTATATAGATTTCTGTTAAATAGTTAAAATCATCATTTGCGACCGTGACTATCGGATTTTTTTCTGTTTTTACAGCTATACAGTCTTTTGTACCGCCAACAATATTTAGTTTAATATTATCTTTTTTAGTTGATAATTCTACAGCGCTGACTCTTTCAAAAGCATAATCATACATTTTGATATGGTCATTCCAATCGTCGGAAGCATTTAACGTTACCGCCACAAGAGTTTTACCGTCTTTTTCAACAGCCGAAACAAGACATCTTCCGCTCTTTTTGGTAAATCCCGTTTTAATGCCAAAAGCACCGTCATACATTTTCAAAAGCTTGTTATGATTAGTTAAAACTCGCCTGTAAGGCGGAGAGCCGTAATAAACTGCCATACTTTCAGCTGAACATATACTGCGAAATTCGGGATTTTTAATTGCATAAGCACCCAAAAGAGCCATATCAAATGCTGTTGAATAATGATTTTCGCCGTCAAGACCAGATGGAGTTTCAAATGATGTAGAGTACATACCGATTTCTTTTGCTTTTTCATTCATCATATTGACAAATGTCGGTATATCTCCGCCGATAATATTCGCTACGGCATTTGCAGCATCATTTCCAGAAGCCAAAAGCATACCCTTAACTAAAGTTTTTAATGAAACGCTGTCGCCGTCTTGAAGTCCCATTGATGTGCCTTCAACAGCTATCATACTGTGGGTCACAGTCATATAATTATCATCTGCACCGTATTCGAGTGCGAGAACAGCCGTCATAATTTTAGTTGTGCTTGCCATTGAGAGACATTCATTCATATTTTTTGAATAAACAACCTCGCCTGTTTCTGCACATATTACGACAGCAGACTTTGCGGAAACATCAAGTTGATTTTCCGCAAAGGACTGAAAAACGAAAATATTAAATAACAGTATCAAAATACAAAAAGCAGAAAATATTTTTTTCAAGAACAATCACCACAATATAATATGCAAAATGGCAATTGATAAGAATTGTATTTTTAAGCTTCTGTTACTTCTTCGGCTGAATCAGCTGCTACGCTCTTAACTGCTGAATTAAACGCTTTGTCCATTTTAGACTTATTAACTACATTTGAAACCTTATCAAACATTTCGGGAACAAGACCTACAATGCGTTCTGCTGCATTGTCAAAAGCAGTAATATGCTTAATGTCAACATTTCCGTAAGCGTCAATTATAAGGAAAGCAACAGGCATAATTGTAACACCCGCTCCACCGCCGCCGCCGAAAATATCTTGATTTGATTTTGACGGGAAATCTGAACCGCCAGATGCAAAACCGTAAGTTACTTTTGACACAGGAATGATTGTAATGCCGCTGTCAAGCTTCATAGGGTCGCCGATAATTGTGCTGACATTAACAAGGTCCTTAACCTTTTCGATTGTAGTTTCGAGAATTCCTGCTGCTGATGATTTTTCTTTCATCATAAAGCACCACCTTCATTTATTATTTCATTATTATCTGTTTTATTTTTAATTCCCTTAAGGAATTTCAGTACCACTTTGACTAAAAGTCTGAACGCAAGAACAATCAAAGCATTCGTTAAGAATATAGGACGCAGTGATATTCTGAATGAGAACTGAGCCGTGTTATTGTAGCCTAAAAAGTCCGGTTCAACCTCAACATCATACTTTTTAACCTTCATATTTGCACAAATAAAAGAAATCGCAGGGAAAATCTTTTGACAGGCTCTGCCATACTGAAGTGCAGTTTCTGCCGCATCGCAGTCACCTGTAACAGTTATCCACAAATAAAGCTCACGAATAATGATGTGCTTTTTTAATGATGATAACATTTTGCCGACAGATATTGCGGCGTTGTTAAGAAGCTGTATTACACCGTCAAAGCCTTGATTTTTATAGAATGTTACAAAAATATTTTCTTTCTTTTCGGCAGGTGCTTCTTCTGCTGTTTCTTCCGTTTTCTTTTTTGGCGGTTTAGGCTTTTTCTCTTTTTTAGGTTTATTCTTTTTCTTTAGCGGAAAAATCTGAAGTTTCAAAAACAGCCAATTAACACTGAAATTGAATTCATCAAAATATTCGCCTTTTATTGTAATGCGGATACTAAATAATAACACAAAAAAAGCAATTATACCTAAAATTATATATAATGCAGTCAAAAAAGCACCCCCTTTAAATGTAATATGTATAAATTATTCGACAATTTCTGCCGAATTTTCTTCACTTTGTTCCGTTTCTTCGGTTTTTTCGGGAATTGCAGGCAACTCATCAAGGGAAGAAATTGAAAAGCACCGTAAGAAATCTGAAGTTGTTCCGTAAACCAAAGGTCTTCCGGGCAAATCAAGCCTGCCCTTTTCTTCAATAAGCTTCTTTTGGCAAAGTGTTGAAATAACACCGCTGCAATCGACACCACGCACCTGCTCAACAAATGATTTAGTTACAGGCTGATTGTATGCTATGACAGCCAAAACCTCAAAAGCCGCTTGAGACAAAGGGGTGTTCTTGCGAAGTTCAAGCACATCACGAATAACCTCTGCATATTCAGTTCTTGATGAAAGCTGATACATATTGTCAAGTTTAAGCACACAAATTCCACTGTTTTGTTCATCAAGCTTTGCAGACAAATTCAAAATTATCTGCTCACAGGCTTCTGAATCAATTTCAAGAGCCTCTGCTATTTTTTCAAGCTCAACAGGTTCACCAGACGCAAAAAGAATTGCTTCAACCGCGGATTGTAATTTACTTGCTTTCATCAATTCCATTCCTCACTTACATTTGTAAAATCAGAATCTAAAAGTTCGATTTGTGTTTCTTCGCCGTCACCGACCACCTTAACCTTTTTCGACTTTGTAAGTTCAAGCAAAGCCAAAAAGGTTGCCACCATATCAGAACGGGATTCAGCATCGTCAAAAAAAGTGTTCAGCATAGTTTTTTGTCCTTTTTTTGTAAGCTTCTTAAATATTTTAGAAATCTTTGAACTGACTGACACAACTTTTTTAACAACAATTTCCCTGAACGCTTCAATTGGAGGAGGCAAAGCCTTAAGCTTTTTGCCTACCGCAGAAACATATGCATTAAAAAGTTCTGACGGATCATGAAGTCTTTTATAAGTCTGATCCGGATCAATTTTTTCTGTTTTTCTGATAAATGTTGAAAATCCCTCTGTATTTTCAGAAAGCTTTTCAGCCATCATTTTCATATCACGGTACTCAATAAGCTCACCCTGCAGTTCTTTTTTCAGTTCTTCTGCTTCTTTATAAACAGGCAATAACGAAATTGACTTCAGATAAACTAAGCGAGCCGCCATTTCAAGAAATTCAGACGCAACATACATATCCTCTTCCTGCATACGACGTACATATTCAACATACTGCTCTACAAGAGTTAAGATAGGTATATCATAAATATTCAGTTTATGTTTTGAAATAAGATGCAAAAGCAAATCCATGGGACCTTCAAAAACATCTAATTTGTAAGAAATTGTTTCCATATAATCAACCAATAAGCTTAAAAGGTAAGCTTGCAATACTGACAAATAAATTTAAAATTCCCGAAGAAATTAAAGACAATGGCGTTGAAAGTACACCTGTAAGAATAAGAATAAACACTACAATTACAATATATCTCTCATACTGAAGAAATTTGTAATAATGTTTTGCGGGAATTAACAGTTGAAGAATTCTTGAACCGTCAAGAGGCGGAATAGGCAACAAATTAAATACCGCCAAATTGATATTAACGAGAGCCGCAAAAAAGAAGAATGTATAAAAAGCATTTGTTATAACTGTTGAATTTAAATGTAAGAATATTATTGCAACAAATGTAAAAATAAATCCCATTATAAGATTTGAAACAGGTCCTGCAATTGCTGTCATTGCCATTCCTTTTTTGCTGTCTTTAAAATTGCGGGGATTTACGCTGACAGGCTTTGCATAACCGAAACCGCAAAGGATAATCATAAGTGCACCTATCGGTGAAATATGTGCCATTGGATTTAAAGTAAGTCTGCCGGAAAGACGAGGCGTCTGATCGCCAAGCTTCGTAGCAACTAATGCGTGTGCATATTCGTGTATAGGCATTGTGCAAAATATTACAAACAATCTTGAAAACAGTTTAATCATCAATGCGAAAAAGTCGGCATCACCACTGAAAATATCAAAAAGCATAGTGCTCCCCTTTCTGTTTATCTAAAAGAATATTATATTCTAAATGTTATAATTCTGTCAATATTATTAAAATCAAAAAGGCATTCTTTTTTTGAAAATTTTCCGTTAAAAATCTCAATTATCCCGTCGCTCTGTTGTTCGCCGCATTCAAAGGCAAAAAAACCGTTTTCTTTAATTTTATTAGTACAACGCTCTGCAATACAACGGTAAAAATCAAGGCCGTCGGTACCTCCGTCAAGTGCGGTTATCGGCTCTTTAAGAACCTCTTTTTGAAGTGTTTTAATATCGTCTGAACTAATATAAGGCGGATTCGAAAGCAATAAATCACAGTTAGGCAAGACCGAAAAATCGAAATCAAATAAATCTGCATTTATTAAAACGACATTTTCAAGATTTAACAAATCTTTATTCTTTTTAAGATAGTGAAATGCTTTAGCTTCTTTTTCAATGAGATAGACTTTTGCATCTGAGCGGTGTGCGGCCATCGTAAGACCGATACAGCCCGTTCCTGCACAAAGGTCATATACAATTGGATTTTCAAATTCTTCAAGTTTTTCTAAAGCAAAATCAACAAGCATTTCTGTTTCGGGTCTTGGAATTAAAACACCCTCACCTACAGCAAATGTCAAATCGTAAAAATCCCATTTGCCGATAATATATTGTAAAGGCTCGCCATTTACTCTTTGACTAATTATATCTTCAACAAGATTTATTTGTTCGTCGGTTGCGCAATCATCAGACATCAGCATTTTTTGCTTTGGGATGCCGAGTAAGTCATTGAAAATACAAAGTGCTTCAAATTCCCCGCATCCGCCGAATGAAAGCTTATTTGAGCAATATTTATATAGCTGTTTAAGCGTCATTATATTCTATCATCCTCGGGATTATCTGTAATTACAGCCTTAATAGATTCAATAGCTACCTCAATAATATCATCAGTAGGTTCAACAGTTGTAATTCTTTGCATAAGCAAACCCGGAAGCGAAAGAAATTTCACAACTGCGTTATCATGCTTGCCGGCGTATTTTATAAATTCATATCCCAAGCCCATTACAAAAGGCATAATTGCGATTTTAACTGCAATCCAAAGCACACGGTTAAGTTCTGCAAGTCCTGGGAAAATTAAAACCAATGCAGAAGAAATAAGTACGCTGATAATAATCATAACGAACATAAAAGCTGTACCGCATCTCGGGTGAAAACGCGACATTCTGCGTACATTTTCTACGGTAAGATCAAGTCCGTTTTCATAACAGAAAATAGTTTTATGCTCTGCACCGTGATACATAAAGGTTCTTTTTATAGTATCCATTTTAGAAACAAGATACATATAAAGTATGAATATTATTATTCTCATTACCCCCTCAATCAACGGGTGGAACTTATCAATATCAACATTTTTAAGTGCATAATTGTCAAACAAATCAACAGTAAGCGTCGGTAAATACATAAAAATTAAGAAAGCTAACACGACCCCTAACACCATTGATATTGCACCTACAACTGCCATCATTTTCTCGCCGAAATGCTCTGAAATCCATTTGTCAAGCTTTGATATATCTTCAACTTTTTCTTCTTCGGTTAACGCTTTATCAGCCGATTTCATCATATATTTATAACCTGTAATCATAGATTCTGCAAACGCTGCAATTCCTCTGATAATCGGCAAACCTAAAACCTTATATCTTTTTTGGATTGAAACATATTTGTCAACTTCGGTTTCAATTGAACCATCTGGCATACGAACAGACATAGCATTGCCTTTAGGTCCACGCATCATTATTCCCTCTATCAGTGCTTGTCCGCCGATAGATGTCTTATGTTTGATATTATTCAAAGCTATTACTCCCTTATTTTATATTTCTCATTAAAATCAAATCAGTTTTTGTTCCCACACCGATTTTGCTTTCAATAATCATTTCACCGCCGTGAAGCTTAATTATTTCATCAGTAACCGCAAGTCCTATTCCGCTACCTCTGGCACTGTTATTTGCCTTATAAAATTTTTCTCGTATTCTCGGCAAGTCATTTTTTGAAATACCGCAGCCATTATCAGAAATACTAATTTTTACTGTTTTATTGGTACATACAAGCTGAATCTTAACAAATCCGCCTTTTTTGTTGTATTTAAAGCTATTGTCAATAATATTTACAAAAGCCTGTTTCAATCGGTTCTTATCTCCGTAAATGTTTATTGCATTTTTCGGAATATCAATCAAAAGTTCAATCCCTTCACGCTCTGAACGCTCACGAAAAACTTCAAGTACTTCAGACAGCTCTTTAACAATATCAATATAAGATGTTTTAAGGGACATTTTTCCGCTTTCCATTCGTGAAAAGTCAAGAAGTTCTTCAACTAAATCAGTTAAACGCTCTGATTCATTAACAATAACATTGATTCCCTTATCTACAATTTCTTCATTTTCTTTGGCAGAACGAATTGTTTCCCCCCAACCCTTAATCGCGGTTAAAGGAGTTCGCAGTTCATGAGAAACTGTTGAAATAAATTCATTCTTCATTCGCTCTGTTTCACTGATTTCACGTGCCATATTGTTAATAGTATCGCAAAGCTGACCAATTTCATCGTCATACTTATATTTTTCAATTGAAGCGCTAAAATCACCTTTCGCAATTTTAGAAGCAGTTTCATTTATTTTTTGAACAGGTCTGATAATCGAATTGATGAAAAATGCACCCGACAAAACAACAAAGCCGACAAAAACAATTATCAAAACAAATATTAAAATCCATATTTTTAAAAGCTGTATATTAATATCTTCAAGTGAAATGATATATCGCACTGCACCGCTTATACCGTTTTCATTTTCGGGTAAAATATAGGTCATTGCCATAATCTTTTCGCCGTTCTGCATTTCGCCTATCCACTCGGCTTTACCGCTTTCATCATCCTTAGCATAGTTATAGTCCGGATAACTCTCGCCTTTAACAGAAAACCCTGTTGATGAAACAACAACCTTTCCGTTCTTATCAATTACCCAGACCTCCATAATATTCTTATCGGAAAAATTATCAACAAAGTTTTTACTCATCTTGATAAAATTTTCATCACTTACAGCCGCAGATGAATTAAAGTTTGACAATACCATTGAATTGGCACGGGAATTCAATGTCATTCTTACTGAATTGTAATACTGCGATTTAAAAATATATCCGATTGCAATGCCGATAGTAATAATTAAAACTATTATTCCTGTAAGTACAGTTAAAGACCATCGTTTAACAATACTGTTTTTTATCATAACGGCACCGCCTTTCAATAACTTTTAAAAATTTACACCATCCACTTGTATCCCATACCCCATATTGTAGTTAAATGCTTGGGCTGTGAAGGTTCATCTTCAATTTTGTTTCTTAATCTGTGAATATTAACATCAACTACTTTTTCATCTCCGTAATATGATTCGCCCCAAACAAATTTCAGAATTTCATTTCTGTCGAGAGCAACATTAGGATTGGTAAAAAAGTATTCCATAATTTGAAATTCAACCTGCGTTAAATCAATAGGAATGCTGTTTTTTGTTAAGGTATGACTTCTCAAATCGAGAACAAATTCATTAAGCGAGATGGAATTATCAACTGACTTTTCAGAAGAAGTGTCTGAGGTAAGCGAAACCCGTCTGTAAACCGCATCAATTCTCGCCATAAGCTCTGACGGTGAAAAAGGCTTTGTAACATAATCATCGGCACCAACCATAAGTCCTGTTACTTTATCCATTTCCTGTGTTCTTGCAGTAAGCATTATAATTCCAAGGCGTTTACTCTTATCACGAAGATATTTGCACACTTCAAGTCCATCGATAACAGGCATCATAATATCAAGAATTGCTATATCAATTTTGTTGCTGTGTTCATCAAAAAGACTTATAGCCTCTTCTCCGTTTGAAGCTTCAAATACTTCGTATCCGCTTCGTTTTAAATTGATTACCACAAAATCACGGATAGAAGCTTCATCTTCTGCAATTAAAACGCATTTCATAAATTACACCTGCTCTGTAATAACAAAATTTTTGGTAATGTATTCTCTGATACTTTCGGCATCGTCTTTATCCAGCATAACATAACCGTAAACATATGCGCCTTTTTCATCAAGCTTTGTATATCCAAAATTGTTTTCATCCCAATTAAGCTTTGAAAAGGCTCTGAACGAAAACATCTCACCGCCAAATGTTCCGTTTTCATCCAATGAATGGAATGTGAGCGTTGCTGTATCAGTATTATAAACTATTGTAACTTTATCAAGAAATTCTTCAGGGAAAACAAACATATAACCGTATGTCAAGTTAAGCAAACACTTAAAGTCAGTAATTAACGAATTATCTTGAAGTTCTGACCACACTGTCAAATTCAAAGGCATAGTATCAACAGAATTCTTTGAAATACTTGTACCTAAAGGAAGAGTTTCAAGCGTTGGTATTTCGACAATACCGTCATTATCAATATCCCGCGAGCTTGTACGAACATCGCGAAGAGTTAACGGCGATTCAGAAACATTGCTTTCATATAAAGGCAAACTGATTTCAAAATCGCTGTGTGCAATATCAATTACTTCGGTAAGAACACCTGTTTCGCTTATTAGGCCGTCAATATAAAGTCTTGTATGCACATTTTCTCCTGCAATGTAATTATCAGTAACAATATTTAAAATTTCAAGCATACCTGTAATTGAAAATTCTTCTTCGTTTACAACCTCATATGATGAATTAAAGCTGATTATTCTGCCTACAGTATTTTTAGTTTGATTTGAAAGAGCAATATTCAAAACAAAAAGCTCATCTGAATTATCACCGTTCAAATCATCAATAAAAGCTTTGGTGAAAACCTCGGTTTTTATTAGAGTAAAAGCACTTCCATTATAGCTGTAAATAGTCATTGTTCGATTGCGTGAGGAACCAAAATCAGAAAAATTTGCAAGCTCAACCTGCGATGTTGAATTCCAACTTATTACAAGTTCTTTAATTCCGTCCCCGTTAATGTCGGCAAAGTTGACCTCGTAAATATCTTCACCTCTTCCCTTGATATTTGAAACGCAGGTCCAATTTTCATCTATCTTTTTGAATGCACTTACATAAGCCGCATCTTCAACTGCAGGGTCTGAATAAAAAACAAAAGCTTCCTGTGTCTCATCATTATCTAAATCGTAAAATAAATATGAGGAGCGGTTTTCACCGCTCATAGGTGTTTTCATTATAACGCTCTCACTGAAATTCGCTGAATTTTCAAATGCCTTTTGCAAAAGACTGCTATCACCGCTCAGTTTAGGCGGCCGCATAAGGTTATAAACAGATGCCATATTGAAATCACAGCCCGTAAGAGTAAGACAGACAATTATCACCAACATAACTGCAATTATTTTTTTCATTGTCTGTCACCTCTAATTCTTATTCTTTGGCTTCAACAGAAACCTTAATATCGTATTTGCCGAATGCCCAACAATCATATTCATTGCTTACGATTATTGTGCCTTGAAGCGTTTTTGTATCGCCTGTTATAGTTTTATCTGTTGTATCAATTTCAATTGATAAATCAGCAGAAGTTATTGCATCAATGTCCTCTTTCAAACCGACAACAGTTACCGTAATATTATTTGTTGTATTAAGCATTACATCAAAATCATCACGTGAATTTTTAATTGCAATACTTGATGCAGGAATTGAAAGTGTTTTTGAACTCATTGCCGACGCATTTATGGCAATTTTAAAACGTTTAATACTTGAATCAATAATTTTATATGTGTTTATTGTATCAGCATCAACCGTGAATGTATTATAGCTATCGCCGATATCTGCAAAATCAATTGTATCAACAATAAACGACTTTGTTGTTTCAACCGCATCAACAGGAATGGCAACTTTAACACTCGAAGGGCTTATAGTATATTTGATTGGATTGCTTATAAATCCTGCAGGAGCATTTTTAAACTCAACAGCAGTGGGCAAGGTAACAATTTTTAATACCGGAACGGTCATTGTAATATCATCAACTGTATTTATTTTTGAATATTCAAGTGTTGAACCGTCATTTGTAATTATTTTGATTTCGGGATCAAAGGTTGTTGTTTTTTCAAGCACATTATCAAGATTTACCGAAGCAGAAGCACTTGTTATTCTGTTAATTTCTGTTGCAGGACCGCTTATCAAAACCGTATTTTTTGAAAATACAATGTCACCAATCAAGCAATCATCAGGAACAAATGAAGCAAGCGAAGAATCAATATTACCTGTTAAAGTCATTTCAACCTCTTTGTATGTATCAAAATACACCTCAATGTAGGTTGAAGATGATGAAGCAATACTAAAGTCGTCAGAGCCGTTTTTAGGCGTAATTCTGAGCTGAAGTGTCTTTGTACCCGAACTGTCAACATAATTTGTGTTTGCTACAACATCAATATCATTAGCATCCAGTGATGAAAGAATATATTTTTTACCTCTAACGGTAACATCAACCGTAAATTCGGATTCACCGAAAATCTGTAACCCTAACTGCTCCGGAATGCTGTTTTCAAGGTTAATCTGAACAGGAACACCTGTAATAACACTTGTTACTTCGGGACTCTTTTCAATTGCTACCCACATCCATAAACAAAATGCAATTATAATTGAAGCAATCATTAAAAAACGGTTGTTTCTTATTAAAGCAGAAAAGGAAAATCCTGATTTTTTTGCGCTGTCTTTTTTATTTTCCATTTTTTCCACCCCTAAAAATCTTTTTAATTTTACTTGTATCGCCGTTAGTTTCGTTTGTAAAATTCTTTGTAAGTGTTTCTCTCAAGTCGCCGACAGAAATATTTCTTCTCAAGTGTCCTTTTTCAGCAACAGAAATTGCGCCCGTTTCTTCCGACACAACAACTACTATTGCGTCGCTTGACTCGCTCATACCTATTGCGGCACGATGACGAGTACCCAGCTCGCTGCTTAAATCTGCATTGCTTGTTAAAGGTAAAATACAGCCTGCCGAAATTACTCTGCCGTCTTTGATAACTGCGGCTCCGTCATGCATAGGTGCCTTGGGAAAAAAAATATTTCCTATCAATTCAGTAGTAACCTTTGCATCAAGCTGAGTTCCTGTCTTTGAAATTTCACCGAGCAAAGTTTCTTTTTCAAACACAATCAGCGCACCAACTTGTTTATCGCTCATATCCGTGCAGGCTCTGCAAACGCTGTTTATTGAATTTCTGATATTTTCTTGCAGTTCGCTTTCATCTCGATTTTTAAAATTAAATACATTGAAAACAGACACTGAACTTCTACCCATACTTTCAAGTGCGTGACGAAGTTCGGGCGCAAAAACAACAACGAGAATCATAAGCAGATTTCCGAAAATAAAGCTCAATATAAATTCACTTACCTGCATTTCAAGAAGAGTTACCACAAGATAAATTAATGCAAGTATAAGAACACCTTTTGCAAGCTGAAAAGCACGGGTTTCACGAATAAGCTTAATTGCACTGTAAATGACAAAAGCAACGAGCAAAACATCAAGCAAATCACTTACACCGCTGAAAGATGCCAACGCCCGTTTTACCTGTTCATATAAATCTATAACAAAATCTGACATAATATTTTCTCACTCATTTCAAAATAAAAATACAATATATTGTAAAAAATCTGTAAATAAATCATCAAATACATACAGATACAAATATTCACAATATATTGTATCACAACTTATTCTATTTTGCAATTTTTCTTATAGAATTTATTAAAAAATCTATATCACTTTTTTTAGTGAAAACCGACGGCGAAATTCTTACTGTTCCCGTAGCGTCTGTTTTAAACTTTTGGTGAGCGAGCGGCGCGCAGTGAAGACCTGCACGTACGGCTATACCGTCTGCTGAAAGTATCTGTGCTACCTCTTCGCTGTGTTTATTTTTAATATTAAAAGATAAAATGGGTATTAAGTTTTGCCGTTTATCAAAAAAATTGGTATAAAAAATTATATTTTTGTTTAGATAGAGTCTGTTTTGCAAATATCTCATCAGCGAAAGCTCATGACTGTAAATATTTTCTGTTCCTATACTGTTTACATAGTCGACGGCCTTTGAAAGACCTATAATCCCCTGCACATTAGGCGTTCCGCTCTCAAAACGGTCAGGAAGATTTTCCGGTTGGTTCCTATCAGCAGAATTGCTGCCTGTACCGCCCTCAATTACGGTATCAAGACTGATATCATCACGCAGTATCATTACGCCTGTCCCGGCAGGACCCATAAGACCCTTATGTCCTGCACAGCAAAGAATATCAATTTCATCATTCGTCATATTGATTGGTAATGAACCTGCAATCTGCGCACAATCCATAATAAAGATCAAATTGTTGCGGTGAGCAAGTCTTGCAAGCATTTTATAGGGCGGAATAATGCCGAATACATTAGACGCTCCCGTGCAAATAATTGCTACTGTATTATCTCTTATACAGCTTTTAAAGTTCTGCACAGTTTTATACGCATCGTTCTCAATACGGGCAATACTGAAATCTGCAATCTTTTGATTTTTAAGTTTTACTAAAGGTCTTAAAACCGCATTATGCTCTAAATCTGAAATTACAAAATGTGATCCATTCCTCGCAATTCCCTTTATTGCCATATTCAAAGCAGTTGTGCAATTATATGTGAAAATCACATTTTCAAGCGAATTTATTCCAAACATATCAGCCAGCTTTTTTCGGCAAAGATAAATCTGTTCTGTTGTTTCAAGCGCCATATTATATGAACCTCGACCAGAATTGCCACCGTATTTATAATATGCTTCAGTAATCGCCGTAACAACAGATTGTGGTTTAGGATATGAAGTTGCACTGTTATCAAGATAAATCAATTATATCATCTCATATCCTATATATTTTATTTTGTTAATATTTATCATATTTATTATTTTTTCTGTATCTCCTGTAACAGTAAGAATGTATCCGCACCCTTCGCTTTTCTTGGGGTGCGGATTTTTTCTTACGGTTACTCTGCCTCCGTTTTTTTCAGCTATTTCCTTTGCTTTAAAGGCGTATGTCACGGAGGAAAACCTTATTACAGCTTTTTTCATTGTAAACACCACCTGTTATATACTATGGCGGTATTACTTTTTTGATAAAAGGTAATGTAAAAGGAGCTGTGAAAATTACAGCTCCGAAAGTTTAAATAAATTTGATTTTCTTCTTTTCTTCAACAAGACAAACGCAATGAGCTGAAATTCCCTCTTTTGCACCTGTAAATCCAAGTTTTTCTTCAGTAGTCGCTTTTACACTTACACAGTCAACAGGGATTTCAAGTGCATTGGCAATATTTTCACGCATTAAGTCGATATACGGCGCAAGCTTCGGCGACTGAGCAATGACCGTGGCATCAATATTATTAACAGAATATCCCTTTGATTTTATAAGCTCAACAACTTTTTTAAGAAGCAAAATGCTGTCCGCATTCTTAAAAGCATCATCTGTATCAGGAAAGTGTTTGCCTATGTCGCCCAAAGCACACGCGCCGAGTAAAGAATCTGAAACAGCGTGAAGAAGAACATCAGCATCGGAATGCCCTAAAAGACCGATACCGTTATTTTCAATTTCTATTCCGCCGAGTATAAGCTTTCTGCCGTAAATAAGACGGTGAACATCATAGCCGTGACCGATTCTAAACATAATTATATATCCCTTTCTGCCAAATAAGAATCTGCAAGAGCCACATCTTCGGGCGTAGTAATTTTTATATTCTTATAATCACCGTCAACAAATTTAACTGTTTTTCCATAAGCTTCAATCAGCATACAGTCATCAGTAAAATCTTTGCTGTTCGGTACGCTTTTAATAGCTTTAAGGTATAAGTCTTTCAAAAAAATCTGTGGAGTTTGAACAGCACGCATAATACTACGATCCGGTGTACTGATTATATCGTTATCCGCATTTACAAGTTTAATTGTATCTTTTACCTTAACTCCTGTGGTTGCAGCGCCAAAATCAACAGCCGCTGAAAGTGTATCTGCAATAATCTTTTCGGTTACAAGCGGTCTTGCGCCATCATGAATTACAATAAAATCAGACTGTGATGATGTTGCGATTACACCGTTATATACACTTATCTGTCTTGTTTCTCCGCCCTCAACGATTGACGAAACCTTTGTAAATGAGAATTTTTCAATTTCTTCTTTAATTGTTGGAATATCAGAAGTCCGTGTCACTAATACAATTTCATCAATTAAAGGACATTTTTGAAAAACGCTTATTGAACGGGCAATAACAGACATATTTCCTATTTCAATAAACTGCTTATTTATTTTTCCCATTCTTGAGGAATTACCTGCCGATACAATTACAGCAGATACAAATTTTTCACAGTTCATAATAATCACACAGTCCTTTCGGCTGTAATGTAACACCGTTCAGCTGTCATTTCAACAGTTCTTCGACAGTTGCAAGTTTAGCGCAAAGGCAGAAAACTTCCATTGCCTTCTCAAGATTTTTAACAGTTGGGAAAGTAGGCGCAATTCTGATATTTTTATCATTCGGGTCAACGCCGTAAGGATAAGTAGCGCCTACCGTTGTGAGGATAAGTCCTGCTTCTTTGCAAAGCTCGCCTATTCTCTTTGCACTGCTTCCTACTGTATTATAACTGATGAAATATCCGCCTTTAGCCTTAATCCACTCGCCTATACCGCAAGGCTTAATTTCTTTTTCAAGCATATTAAGAACCATATCAAATTTGGGAGCTATGATTTCAGCATGTTTTTTCATATGCTCGCGAATTCCATCAACATTCTTAAAATATTTAACATGACGAAGCTGATTAAGCTTATCATAACCGATAGTTTGCATACCAAGACGCTTTTTAATTTCTGCAATATTTGCGTCAGACGCCGCAATAGCTGAAATACCCGCACCTGGGAAAGAAATCTTGGATGTTGATGTAAATTCAACAAAATAATCTTCTGTTCCGAATTCTTTGCAAGCCTCAAAAATATTCATAAGTGTATCCGGCGTATCGGTTAATTCGTGAATAATATATGCGTTATCCCAAATTACCCTAAAATCCTTTGCGGCAGGTTTTAAAGCTGCAAGAGCTTTCACTCTTTCATCACTGTAAGTTACTCCGTTAGGATTTGAATATTTAGGAACGCAGAACATACCTTTAACCATTGGGTCTTTAACTAATTCTGCAATTTTTTTGACATCCGGTCCGAATTCATCCATTTCAACAGAAATCATTTCGATACCGAAAAATTCGGCAATAGCGAAATGTCTGTCATAGCCGGGAACATTACATATAAATTTAACCTTGCCCTGCTGACTCCACGGTTCACATCCTGCAACACCTAAAAACATACACTGATTAAGATAATCATACATAAGGCTTAAGCTTGAAGAACCGCCTATAATAACATTTTTCGGCTCAACCTCTAAAAGCTCTGCAAAAAGTCTTTTGCATTCAGGAATTCCGTCAAGCATACCGTAATTTCTGCAATCAAGTCCGTCTTCCGCCTTGCAATCATCGGCACTTGACATAACATTGAGCATATCAACAGACAAATCCAGCTGATCTGCACCGGGCTTGCCACGTGACATATCAAGAGAAAGACCTAAGGATTGTACTTCCTCATACTTTTTTTCAAGTTCATTTTTAAGTGATACGAGTTCTTCTCTACTCATCTGATTATAAAGCATTGAATATCCTCCAAAAACAATTTTGATTTATTATATAGTATTAAGTCAAAATTTGCAAGTAATTATTTAAAAAACTGCATTTTAGTCAAATATTTGCCTTAAATATATTTGCATTTGCATAATTTAACGATAAACCGTGCAATTACTTGCGTTTTGCTACTATTCTTGGCAAAATTTTAGGCTTTTTACCTTCAATTTTTTCAATTTTATTAAGCAAAACTGTTCTTAATTGTTTTTTTATGTTTATATAATCTTTTGATTTAATCAAATTATTTTTCTGTGCTTTATCATTGACATTATCGTAAAGATAATCTTCAAAATAAATATTTGAAAATGCTGACAAATTTTTGGGTGACGATACTGAATATGTATACTCCTTGGTTCTTATTGCTCGACCGCACTGGCTTTCACTGATTTGAACAAAAACAGAATCACAATCGTCTTTTCGCTGAATTGCTTCGCCTTGATAATATTCAGGAATATCAATCATTCCTGAATAAAGAAGCGTTGGAGTTAAATCTACAAGACTTACCAATCGGTTATCTCTCTTGCCCGCCTCAAATCCGTTGCCTTTAATAACAAGCGGAGTATGAATGGACGCATCGTGACAGCTTCGCTTATACTCCATATTTCTTGTTTTAAAATGACAGCCGTGATCAGAAGTATAAATTATTGTAGTGTTATCATATATTCCTTTAGCTTTTAATGTATCAATAAGTCTGCCTAAATTATCATCAAGACTTTCAATTGCAGCTAAATAATCGGGATACATTTCTTTATAATTCCCCTTTAAAAACGATAAATCGTCCGGGATAGGATAATCCTTATATTTCTCTATTTTGTCTTTCGGACCTTCAAATCTGTTACGGTCATTCTGATGATGCGGTTCAAGCTGAGATACGAACATAAAGAACGGTTTTTCGCTATTATGGTTCTCAATATATTCTATTGCAAAATCATTGATCCTGTCTGCACGGTAACCGGTAAAATTAATTTTATTACCTTTTTCGTCAAATACATATCCGTCATAACCGTGCGAAGTAAACTCAAGAACATCTGCGCCCCGAAAATACTTATATCCCCACAAGCGGTTTTCGGGAATAGCGGTTTTTTCACATTTAATTCTTTCACCGCCGTTTTTGCCCGATGACAAATGAAGCTTTCCAATGTATGCAGTATCATATCCGTTTTCGTTAAAATAATCGGCTAAGGATTTTGCATCGTCACGAAGCGGAATACCATTAATATGACAGCCGCATTCTGTTGGATATATGCCTGTTTGTAAGCAGGCTCTTGCAGGTCCGCAAACAGGTTGGCAGGTATAACAATTATCAAAAAAAGTGCCTTCTTCTGCAAGTTTCGTAAGATTTGGCATTACTTCGGAATTTGCCGTATCATATCTTTGCTGATCGGAAAAATAAAAAATAATATTGTCTTTCATCATCGCAATCCTCCGAAAATATCTTGAAATAATTGTAGCACACAAGCTGATTTTTAGCAATGATATTATTGAAAAGAGAACTACATTGTGCTAAAATTATTTAAAATTTAAATAAGGAGTTTTTATATGTATATTTTTAAATTAAATCCTGTTTTTAAAGATTACATTTGGGGCGGAACAAAATTACGCGATGAATACGGCTTCAAATCGGAACTTGATAAGCTTGCAGAAGGTTGGATGCTCTCTTGCCACAAAGACGGTGAAAACACTATTGAAAACGGTGAATTTGCGGGTAAAACTTTAACTGAAATTGTAAATTCAAACCGTGACTTTCTCGGTTCAAACGGTAAAAAATTTGAGTATTTTCCAATACTCATTAAGCTTATTGACGCTAAAAATGATTTATCTGTTCAAGTGCATCCAAACGATGAATACGCCATGAAAGTTGAACACGAATACGGCAAAACCGAATGCTGGTATATTCTTGACTGTGATGAAGGCGCAGAATTGATTTACGGCTTTAACCGTGAAATTTCAAGCGAAGAATTCAAAGAGAGAATTGAAAACAACACCTTTCTTGATACAGTGAATAAGGTTAAGGTTAAAAAGGGTGATTTATTCTTTATTGAGGCAGGAACACTTCACGCAATAGGAAAAGGGATTTTGCTTGCAGAAATTCAGCAGAATTCAAATACTACATACAGAGTTTACGATTACGGCAGACTTGACTCTAACGGTAATCCCAGAGCCTTGCATATTAACAAAGCTATTGATGTTACAAGTTGTGTTCCTCCCACGAGAGATACAAAGCCCGAAGGCAATTTAATAAATTATGATGGCTGTTCAACTCAATTGCTTACAAAATGCGATTTATTCAATGTACAAAAGGTATCTGTAAGTACAGAATACACAGACATTGCCGATGAAAAATCTTTCGTGTCACTCCTTGTAACTGATGGCAACGGTACTGTTGACGGTATTAAAATAAAAAAAGGAGACAGTCTTTTTATTCCTGCAAATTACGGTGAATATACTGTAAAGGGAAATATTGAGACTATTGTTACTCGTGTTTAATGAAAAAACGAACATTTAAAGGAACAAAAATTGCCTGCTATACAGGTTACATTGTTCAGGGCATAATAAATAATATTGCTCCTCTCCTCTTTGTAATCTTCAGTGACAAGTTCAACATCACTCTCGGCAGGCTTTCACTTCTTATTACAATAAATTTTGCAACGCAATTAGCTGTAGACGCACTGTCAATAAAATTCGCTGATATTATAGGTTATAAAAAACTTGCAGTGGCTTCACAAGGCATTGCATTTATTGGTCTTTTCTGTTTGGGAACGCTGCCGAATATTATGGATAACGCATATATCGGAATTGTAATTTCAATAATACTTTCTGCAATCGGCAGCGGAATAACAGAAGTAATTATAAGCCCGATTGTTGAGTCAATACCGGGTGAAAAGAAAACCGCAGAAATGAGCCTGTTACACTCTTTTTACTGTTGGGGTCAAGTAGTTGTAGTATTACTTACAACACTTATGATTAAGTTATTTGGTAATGATTTGTGGTATATTGCTCCTATAATCTGGTCAGCCATCCCACTTATCAATACTTTTAACTTTTTCACAGTACCAATTCAGCCCAATCTTACAAACGAAGAAAAAGCGCCTTTCTTTAAGATGCTGTTTTCAAATCAGTTTATTGCCTGCATTATAATTATGATCTGTTCAGGTGCTTCTGAAATCGGAATGTCACAATGGTCATCGTATTTTGCAGAAACAGGACTTAAAGTTACAAAAATAACAGGCGATTTGTTGGGACCTTGTCTTTTTGCAGTTCTTATGGGAATAGGCAGAATGATATTTGGATTTATCGGAGAAAAAATTGAGCTTAAAACTGCATTATGCGGATCTGCAATTCTGTGTATAATATGCTATTTAGGAGCTTCTTTAATTAACAGTTCTGCTATTTCGCTTTTAATGTGTGCATTAACAGGCTTCAGCGTAAGTCTAATGTGGCCTGCAACGTTGAGCCTTGCCGCAAAATTATTTCCCAACGGCGGCGGTTCAATGTACAGTGTACTTGCATTAGCAGGAGATATTGGATGTACTCTCGGACCATGGTTTGTAAGCTTTATGTCAATTCAGCTTTCACACGGTTTAGAATCAGGCGAAACACTTAAAACGGGACTCGGCTTCGGTTCTTTATTCCCCATCATAATGATATTTGCTGTAATGCTTTTAAATTTGAAGAAAAAAAGTATTGACAAAACAAGCAACAATGGTATAATTTAAGCATAAAATATATTAGTTGTCTTCAGGGCGGAGTGCAATTCTCCACCGGTGGTAAAGTCCACGAGCCGAAAGGCCGAACAGGCGAAATTCCTGTACCGACGGTATAGTCCGGATGAAAGAAGATGCAACTTAAATTTTGAGTTACATTTGCCCTGCTATGATTTATAGCGGGGCATTTTCTGTTTGACAACTAATCAAGAACGAAAGGAAGATTTTAATGTCAAACAAAAGAAACAAAAAGGTATTTAATTTAACAATCACTGCTGTTATGGCAGCCATAGGAACAATAATTTATATGGTTTTTCCCGAAATTCAAATTATTCCGGGTGTAAGCCATTTGAAAATTGATTTTTCCGATTTCCCGGCAGTGCTTACAGGTATTGTTTTCGGTCCTGTTCAAGGTGTATTGGTTGAAGTTGTTAAAAATATTATTCATCTTACAAAAACTACCACTGTAGGCATCGGTGAAATAATGAATGTTGTAATCGGTAGCGGTGTAGTGCTTTCTATATCTTTATTCACAAAACTTTTTGCAAAAATTTTTAAAGAAAAAAGATTTTCTGCAAAAACATATATAATCTCGGCAATAATAACAATTGCAATCACAATTATTTTAGGCTGGCTTACAAATATGGTATTTACTCCCATTTATTTTTCTATTATGGGCATACCCTTTGAAAGTGAAACTTATTGGGCCGGAGTTTGGGGTTCAACTGTTCTTAATGCGGTTAAAGCGTGCTTCAATATCATTCCTTTCTATCCTGTTTATTTTTCAATTGAAAAAGCTGCGAAAAAATATACAATGTAGTTGACATTGTCGTATTTTGTGATAGAATATATAAGAACTAAATATTTCCCTTATGCAGAGTGGTGGAGGGTCTGGCCCTGTGAAACCCGGCAACCTGCTTTTTGCGTGGTGCTAATTCCTGCGGATTTTCCGAGATATAAGGTTGTTTCTTACGGCACCCTTATGGGTGCCTAATTTTTTTGGAGGCGAAACATTATGGCTAAATTTTTATTCACATCAGAATCTGTAACAGAAGGACATCCCGATAAAATATGCGACAAGATTTCTGATGCAATTCTTGACGCAATGCTTGAACAGGACGATATGTCCCGTGTTGCATGCGAAACCTGCTGTACAACAGGTCAAGTGCTTGTTATGGGTGAAATCACATCAAAAGCACAGGTAAACATTCCCGAAATCGTTCGTAAAACTGTTTGCGAAATCGGTTATGACTCAAGCGAAAAAGGCTTTGACGGAAATTCCTGCGCCGTGCTTGTAGCGTTGGACAAGCAATCTGCTGACATTGCATTGGGTGTTGATAATTCCATGGAAATTAAAGAAGGTAACGATGATTTTTACAATCTTAACGGTGCAGGCGACCAAGGTATGATGTTCGGTTTTGCCTGTGATGAAACACCCGAGCTTATGCCAATGCCGATATCAATGGCAAACAAGCTTGCAGTTCAGCTCACAAAGGTTAGAAAAGACGGTACTCTCCCCTATCTTCGCCCGGATGGCAAAACACAAGTTACAGTTGAATATGATGAAAACGGAAAGCCTGTAAGAATTGACGCAATTGTAGTTTCTTCACAGCACAGTGCAGATGTTGCGCTTAGTCAAATTCGTGATGACATTAAAAAATATGTAATTACTCCAATTGTTCCCAATGAGCTTATGGACAGCGATACAAAAATTTTCATAAACCCGACAGGTCGTTTTGTTATAGGCGGACCTATGGGCGATTCAGGTCTTACGGGCCGCAAAATTATTGTTGATACATACGGCGGATATTCACGTCACGGAGGCGGTGCTTTTTCCGGTAAAGACCCTACAAAAGTCGACCGTTCGGCAGCTTATGCCGCAAGATATGTTGCTAAAAATATTGTTGCTGCAGGTCTGGCAAAGAAGTGTGAAATTCAGTTGGCATACGCAATCGGCGTTGCAAAACCTGTATCGGTAATGGTTGATACATTCGGAACAGGCATACTTAAAGATTCAGAACTTGGCGATATTATAAATGAAGTGTTCGATCTTCGCCCAGCCGCAATTATTAACCACCTACAGCTTCGCAAACCGATTTACAAACAGCTTGCCGCCTATGGCCATGTAGGCAGAACAGACTGTAATGTAATGTGGGAAGTTACTGATAAGGCTGAAATTTTAAAAGAAAAATCAAAATTAAATTAAATTTTTTTACTTTTTATAGCAAGAATAAAAGCATTATTTTAAACCATAATAATCGTGCAGGCAGTATATATTGATTTTTAAGGAGTGAAAATAATGCTTGACAGAATTTCTTTAATTCTTGTTATAATCGGTGCTATTAACTGGGGCGCAATCGGATTGTTCCAATTTGACCTTGTTGCATGGCTCTTCGGCGGTCAAGGAGCAATTATTAGCAGAATTGTTTATACCCTTGTAGCACTTGCAGGAATTTGGTGCTTGTCACTTTTATTCCGCCGTAACGAGATTCTCGTTTCTGATGAAGTATAAAATAAACCGAGAAGTCAATGGCTTCTCGGTTCATTTTTTTATTTTACTGTCAATTTTTCAATTAAAGTCTTTTCGGGTGTTACATAGATGGTGTTGTAGGTGTTATAAATTACCTTACCGGGCTTTGCGCCAACAGGCTTTTTTACATTTTTGACAATTGTATAGTCAACTGCCACGGAAGAAGAGTCTTTTGATTTGCTATGATATGCTGCAATACAAGCTGCTTCATAAATTGCATTTTCGGTTATTTCTTTCTTATCAGCAATAATAATCGTATGCGAGCCTGCCTGCTTTTGAACGTGCAGCCACATATCATAATTTTTAGCAGTTTTCAATGTTAAGACATCATTTTGTATATTATTTCTACCAACAAGAATTTTAAATCCGTCGCTTGAAACAAATTCCAATGGCGAAAGAGGCTTTTCTTTTTTCTGCTTACTGCCTTTTTTAGACTTTACATATCCGCCGTTTTCGAGTTCTTCACGGATTTCAGATATTTCACGCTCCGTATTGGCTCTTGAAAGATTATCCATAACCGTATCAAGATAAAGAAGCTCTTGCTCGCCGTCTTCAATAAGGGAATGAAGCAATTTTTCGGCGTTTGCGGCTTTTTTATATTCTTTAAAATACCGTTGGGCATTCTGCTGCGCGGTAAGTGCAGGATTAACGGGAATATCTATTATTTTATTATCATCATAATAATTTTCTACGCTGTAAACAGATGATTTTTCAGTTAAGCGATATTGGTTTGCGGTTATGAGTTCGGCAAAAATCCGAAGCTGTTCACGGTTTTCACTTTTTTCCAGCTCTGCTTTTCGATTATTGATTTTGCGTGCAGTTCGTTCAACCGAGCTGTTAAGAATTTTGAACAGGTCTGATGCCCGCCGTTTAATTCTGCTGACCTTGTCACGCTCAAAGTAAAAATCGTCAAGAAGTTCAAAAAATGTTTCATACTCTTTCTTTTTAACAACTTTTCCGTATTGGCGAATATTGATAAATGAAAAATCAAATGGAGTATTATCGCTATTAATAAGAATTTGCGGAATTGGATTTTCGGTAATTTCTTTTTTTATTGTTTCAAGCTCATTGGCAAGCCGTTCAATTTCAATTTCAGTCAATAACCCAATTTGCTTGTCGCCGAAAACAGTTCTGTATGCAATTTCGCGGCAAACAATCGGAGAAAAGCCCTCAATAACATCAAGTATGCCTTTTGACATCATTTTTTCGCTTTTATTTAGAATATTTTTAACGATTGTAAATATATCGTCGCTAACAATATCGCTCTTTTCTTGCAAAGGCGGAAATTCATAAAAAATGCCCGGCAAGATTTCACGAATTTGGGATTTAGTTTCATCTACCCTTTTTACTGCATCAAGAATTTTATAATTGCAGTCACAAAGAATAATATTGCTTCTCTGTCCCATTATTTCGCAGATGATATGATATTCCGTTTTATCCCCTATTTCTGTTGTGCCGTCAAAATCAAATATTAGAATTCTGTCATTTTTAATTTGTCTTATGTCAACAAGTGTCGCACCGACAAGTCTTTTGCGAAACAACATACAAAGCATTGGCGGAGTTTTAGGATTTTCAAGGGAATATCTTGTTAAATGTACCCTAGGACTTTGCCCGTCACAAGAGGAGTATAATCTGTATGCACCGTTTCGGGTACGCAAAATAAACACCAACTCGTTTTTAGAGGGTTGATGTATTTTTTCGACCTTTGCTCCGATTATATAGTTTTTCAATTCATCTTTAATTATTCTTAATGTAATTCCGTCAAGTGCCATAAATCCTCTTATATCGTGTTTATCGGGGAATTTTGAGCCGCAATAACACATTCAATATCAAATTTCATTTTAATTTTATCGGCAAGCGGTTTGATTGCGATATTTTCTGTTTCAAAATGACCTGCACACACAAGCAACAAGCCCAATTCATCAGCATCAAGAAAATCGTGATGTGAGCCATCGCCTGTTATAAGTGCATCGCAGTTCAACTCTTTAGCAAGTGTTAAATAATCACTGCCCGATCCGCTGCAAACTGCCGCCTTTTTTATTGTTTTATCAATAGAATTGTATCTTACAATTCCGTTAAGCTTTAATTTTATAAATTGTGCAAGTTCATTTGAACTCATTTCATTTTTCAGATCACCGATATTAAGACAAACACCGTCAAGATGGACAATATTTTGAAGCTCGCAAGCACCACAAAGAATATCGTTTACTCCGTCGATTGCCTTATCGTAATTAGTATGAGCCGAAATAATACTCAAATCATTTTTAATAAGCTTGTACACTAAGCTTTCAGAAGAAACGCTTGAAATCGGTTTGAAAATTATAGGATGATGCGTTACAATAAGTTCTGCACCATAAGAAATCGCTTGATTTATAACATCTTCCGTGCAGTCAAGCGCAAATAAAATTTTAGTTAATTCTTTATTTTTATCGCCTACTAAAAACCCCGAATTATCCCATTCTTCCGATGAATTAAATGGTGCAATTGAATCTATAAAATTATATATATCTCTTACGGTTGCCATTGTTTCAGCTCTCCAACTATTTTTTCAAGTCTATCACATTTTTTATTTGCATTTTTTAATGCAGTAAGCTTTTTATCATACTTTTTATAAATATGATTAAGATAAATTTCAGAGTCTAAATCGTTATTAAACGGCAATTTACCCACAATTAAATCATAATCTGTGTATTCGGTTTTATTGCCTTGATAATATGCACTGATAACTATGTATAGCTTATCTTTATCTGACACAGCCACTTCTTTATCAATATGGAAGCCGTTATCTAAAAGTGTTTTACGTAGTTCTTCTGCGTGGGTCATAGGCTGAAGTATAAGATGTATAGCTTCGTTTTTCAGCCAATTTGTACGCTCTATAAATTGAGAAATCAGCAATCCGCCCATTCCGGCAACAGCAATTTCATTTACCTCATCATCTGAAAAATTGTCAAGACCGTCAGACAAACGAAGCTGAATGTTATCAGCAAGATTGTATGCTTCTACGGTTTCTCTTGCATTTTCGAGAGGTCCTTTTCTTAAATCTGCCGCAATGGCGTTATCAATTATTCCATTTTTAATTAAAAAAACAGGCAAATAAGCGTGATCTGTACCTATATCGGCAAATTTTGTACCTTTTCTTACTAAGCTTGTCACAGCAGAAAGTCTGCAATCTAACTGCATATAATTTACCTTCTTTAACAAAATCCCCCTATTAAGTATAGGGGGAATTTTTTTATTTATTTGCTTGCATTTTCTTTAAGAAAATTGTTAATTCCTTCAACAAATTCATCGGGATTTACACCGTGAACCATACAAGCCTGCTCAACGGTTTCGCCTCTTGCAGATGGGCAACCAAGGCAGTGCATACCAAGATCAAGGAAGAACGGTACGGTTTCTCTTGCATTATCAAGAATTTCGCCAATATTCATATCTTTAGTAACTTGAAACATTTTTATTCTCCTTTTGCAACTGAAACAGCAACTTTTTTATCGTTTACTGTAAATTCGTTTGTGTAATCTGCTGAAATCTCTTCATTAAGAACGAGAGAATTTGCAAGAAGCTCGCTTGCAACATAATCAAGCTTTTCATCAAGCGCACTGATAATAAAATCATCATCTACGGTAATTGAAGCATTGATACGCTGTTCAACTTGATAGCCTGCTTCTTTACGGGCAACCTGGCACTGACGGATAATATCACGAACAACACCTTCTTTAAGAAGCTCGTCAGTAAGAACAACATCAAGTGCCACTACTGCTGCAGAATCAAATTCAGCTGAAACAATACCTTTTTTGGTCTTTGACTGAACATTGAAAATAGAAGCGTCAAATTTTTCTTCCCATCCATAAACAGAAACCTCACCGCCTGCAACAACAGCAGAAGTAAGAGCTGACATTTCATCATCAGAAAGATTTTCCAATGTTTGCTTCATCTTATTTACATTCTGTTTAAGAACTGCGCCTGCAACCTTAAAGTTTACTGTTAAGAATTTATCTTCAAGAACATTGATGTCATCAATGTACTCAATTGACTTGATATTAAGCTCATCAAGAATATTTTTCTCAAAAGTTTTGATTTTATCCGCTTTATCTGCATCACAGCAAACAAAAAGCTTTGCGAGAGGCTGACGAACCTTAATTTGCTGTTCATTACGAAGTCGCATTGCAACTGCAATCACTTCACGGACAAGCTTTGTCTGCTCAATGATGCCATCATCTTCAACACCTTCAAATGCTGTGGGCCAATCACTCAAATGAACTGATTCGGGACAATTGGGGTCGCACTTTTTGATAAGGTTTTGCCAAATATACTCTGTCATAAACGGAATAATCGGAGCCATAACCTGTGTGCAGGCTTTGAGCGCATTGAAAAGTGTCCAATAAGCAATCATCTTATCCTGCTCATCGCCTGTTTTCCAGAAACGGCGGCGGTTAGTTCTGATATACCAATTTGAAATATCGTCAACAAATACTTCAAAGTCTTTAATAAGAATATATGACTTATAATCGTCCATTGAAGCAGTTGCTTTTTTAATGAATTCGTTAGTTCTCACAAGAAGCCATTTATCAGTAGGCGTCATAAGTGAAAAATCGGGTTTATAATTTGTGAAATTAGGCTTATCAATCTGTGCATAGGTATCAAAGAATGTATAAATATTCCAGAAACCGAGCATTTTTCTTCTTGCTTCGTCGCCAAGATTGTAACCGAAACGGACATCATTTGTATTTGAAGCACCTGCATAAAGATAACGGACAGTATCTGCACCGATTTTTTCAGCAGCCTCGTCAAACTTAATCATAAAGCCTGTTTTTGAGAATTTTGAACCGTCTTCAGAAACAACTGCGCTGTTTGTAACAACTCTCTCATAAGGTGCTTTGCCGACAAGAACGGTACTCATAAACAGCATTGAATAGAACCAAAGACGAACCTGCTCGTGCATCTCTGTTACCCACTCTGCCGGGAAGTTCTTTTCCCATGATTCACGGTCTGTAAAGTAACCGAGAGTTGAGAACGGAACAATACCTGCGTCAAGCCAAACATCGCCGATTTCGGGAACTCTTGAAACTTCTTTGCCGCAATGCGGACATTTAATTTTAATCTCATCAACCCAAGGTCTGTGAAGCTCCGGAAGCGCATCAACCTGAGCAGGATCAACTGCTTTTTCACGAAGCTCTTCTTTTGAACCGATAACTGTTACATGACCGCAATCGCAGGGATAGAACGGAAGAGGCATTCCGTAATAACGCTTACGGGAAATGTTCCAATCACCCATATTATTGAGCCAATCGTTCATACGCTTACCGTTTGAAGCCGGCTCCCACTTAACCGTATTTGCGCATTCAATAAGTTTAGGTTTGATTTCACTTGTTCTGATATACCAAGCGGGAACAAGGCGGAATACAACCTCGCTCTTACATCTCCAGCAAACAGGATAGCTATGCTCGTGAGGTTCAACCTTGTAAAGCTTATTCTGAGCTTTGAGATTTTCAAATACCTCGTCAGCAATTGTATGACTGTCTTTACCTGTCATAAATCCAAAGCCTTCAAGATAAATACCCATATCATCAATAGGCATAACCTTGGGCAGCCCGAGTCTTTCTCCAAGTTCAAAGTCTTCAACACCGCAACCCGGTGCAATATGAACAACGCCCGTACCCTCATCAGCGGCAACATCTTCCCAAGCAACAATTTTATGCTCGATGCCTGCCTGTGCCTCTAAATCAGCAAAGCATGTTTCATAATGAAGTCCTACAAGCTCTTCACCCTTGAGCGCACGAATAACCTCAAGCTTATCGTCACCAAGATATTTGATAGCGTTTTTAGCAAGAATTAAGGTTTGGTCATCACTTGCAACTTTAACTTCAACATAATCAATATCCGGATTAACTGCCAAGGCAACATTCGAAGAAAGAGTCCATGGAGTAGTTGTCCAAACAAGAATTTTTGAATTGATTTCTTCCACAGGAAGCTTGAAGAAAACTGAATTATGTGTCATCATCTTATAAGAGCCTGTCATTTCATGCTCTGAAAGAGATGTACCGCAACGTGGACACCAAGGCATAGGCTTATATTCACGCTGAATCCAACCGTGATTATCACATTCCTTTAAGAAGTGCCAAATACCTTGAATGTTAAGGTCTGTATTTGTGTAGTATGAGTTTTCCCAATCCATCCACTGACCGAGACGCTTTGACTGCTCGGTAATAATTCCCGAGAAGTGCTTAACACGGTCAACGCACTGGCGTGTAAACTTGTCCATACCGTATTCTTCAATGTCCTTTTTGGTTTTGAAGCCAAGTTGTTTTTCAACTTCAACCTCAACCCAAAGCCCCTGTGAGTCAAAGCCGTTCTGACGGCGGCAATCATAACCCTGCATAGACTTATAACGGATAAAAATATCTTTCGTGCTTCTGCCCCAAGCGTGATGAATACCCATAGGGTTATTTGCAGTAATAGGTCCGTCAAGGAAACGGAACATTTTATTGCCCTTGTTTTTTTCCACAAGCTTATCGTAGTATTTCTCTTTATCCCAAAGCTCCATAACCTGATGCTCAAGGTCAACAAAGAGATTTTTCTCGTCTGCCACTATATTGTCCACCTTTCAAGTGATAATACCTAATTTTACAGATAATATTATACACGAATGCAGTGAAAATTCAAGTGATTTATTACAAAAATATGGCAATCATATTATTTTTTACTTAAATATTTCTCTTTTGTAGCAAGACCGCCCCTAATATGGCGCTGCGCCTTATTAACCTCAAGGACTTTGCGTACCTGACCGTAAAGCGCAGGGTCGAATTTTTTCAGCCTTTGAGCAACATCCATATGTACTGTGCTTTTGCTTATTCCAAACACCTTTGCGGCGGCACGGACTGTCGCTTCATTCTCAACAATATACTCACCGAGCATTGCCGCTCTTTCTTCAACTAAATCTTTCAATGTTCAGCCCTCCTTATCGGTCATAAATAAATATGAATAAAAAGAGCTGAATATACCCAAGTTACATATTTTCAAAATATGATTTTTATGATAGAATATCAATGGTGATATTATGATTAAAATTATGTTTGTTTGCCACGGCAATATTTGCCGTTCAACTATGGCTGAATTTGTAATGAAAGATATTGTTCGGAAAAACGGTTGTGAAAACGGTTTTCTTATTTGTTCAAGTGCAACAAGCACTGAAGAGATCGGCAACGATACTCATTGGGGAACCAAAAAAATTCTTGATGAAATGAAAATTCCTTACAGCAAACGTCAGGCAGTTCAATTAAAAAAATCCGACTATGAAAAATATGATTTCATAATCGGAATGGACAGTGCTAATATAAGGAATATTAACAGAATTATCGGTTTTGACAGTATGAATAAAGTATATAAACTACTTCAATTTGCCAACATTGACCGCGATGTTGCAGATCCTTGGTACACAAGAGATTTTAAAGCTACATACGATGATGTTTCTTTAGGCTGTCAAAGGTTATTTGAATATATAAAATCGGCTGACGGGTGAAAATCCGCCAGCCTTATTTTTTAATATGAATCTAAAAAGTCATCATAGCATTTATAGGTTGTAAATGTATATCCTGCTTGTTTAAGTAATTGGACTATTTCAGTTTTTTCGTATCCGTCATCGTCGAGAAGTCCGTCACAATATAAAAAGTTATAATCTCCGTCAAGCACCATATAATAGCAGACAGCATCTCCACCTGTTACGAGAACCTCGTTGCCGTTATCATCAACAATATAATATCCCTCAATGTAAACTATTTCAATATCGGACTTATCAACAGGTTCATTACTAAAATAAATCTGATTATTCTCAAATACAAACGAATTATTCTTTACATTTGATATTGTAATAAGCGGTGAAGCAGTAGCTATAACCAAAGCGATTACGGTTACAACTATTCTAATATATTTTCTGCTGTTGCTCAACGGTTCATTTCTATATATTTTTTTATGAACCGCAGGAATTAAAAGGAGAATTCCTCTGAACAATAAAAACAAGCTAAAAATCATTAAGGGAAATACCTTTTCGTCAGCAATTCCCGTAATATAAAATTTTTGCCCATAAAAATACTTTATGGCTTGTTCTTCAATAAATATATCTGCAAAGATTGCAATAATGCCTGCCAAAATAGCTGAAAAAGCTGTTACACCCATATCCCAATTTCTGCTACGCTTATTTTTAAGTGCTTTTTGCTTTACATTATTATTCGGTGCAGGATAACCGTTTTCAGCAAGATAATCGGTATATCTTTTCTCAAATACAGTGATTTTGCCTTTTTTCTCAAGCTTAATTGCTTTTTTTACTAAAGCCGAATAGCTTCCCGTATTAAGAAACTGTTCAACACCCTCTTGCAAATCGCTGTGAAGATATTGCAACATTTCGCAGTAATCTAAAGAATCTTCTTCAAATTCTGCATAAAATTCTTCTTTATTAAACTTTTTAATAAGCGCATTGCAATCGCTGAAATAATTGTATAACATCTTATTCTGCAAATTAACATCGGTATTGATACTGTTTATTAAAACAAGATTTTTCTGTATAAAACCGAGAATAATTGCTAAATCACTTTCAGCTTCTTCAAAAGTTCTGATTTCGTGAAAATCAAGGGTTTGAAAATCGTGTGAATTGATTGCATTGTGTATATCATAGGGTGAAAATAGAATTTTTGAAAAATCGAACTTAAATCTTGTAAGAAAAGTAATATTACGGTTTAAAGAAACCGAGTCGTAATTAGAAGACATTGGGGTTTCCATAAAGGAATAACCCATCGGGTATTCTTCGCCAAAGAAGAAATGAGCTGTAAAGAAATCGAATTTCATTGAACCGACATATTCTTTATTATCATTTTTAGTTATTTGATTAAAACTAAGATTGCCGTTATTCAAAGCGAAATCAGCAAGAATTTTATTTATTCTCTCGAGGATTTCAACACTGTATTTCTTTAATTTCATACTTCAAATACTCCCTTTTTAACAGGGTGGCACATAAATACATTTTTATATTTTTCGCTTAATTTTTCAAAGCAAAGTTCAGCATTATCTTTATCGCTGAACAAGCCGAAAACTGTTGGTCCGCTGCCGCTCATACAGGTTGCATCTGCACCGCATTTACGCATAATACCTTTAATATGAGGTCGTTTGGGGACCTCAACCGCCTGTTCAAACACATTTCCGCAAAGAGAGCAGATTTTACTATAATCACCATTTGATACTGCCTCTATCATTGAAGCTCTGTCAAGATGGCGGACACGGCTAAGCGCATCAAATTCTGCATAGGCTTTTGGTGTTGAAACATCCTGTTCGGGTTTTACAAGTACAATATAGCAATCTGACAAATCTGTAACAGGAGCAATAACATTTCCTGTACCGAGTGCAATTGCAGTACCGCCGACTAAACTAAACGGGATATCCGCACCGACCTTGTTTCCGATTGCAGAAAGCTCTTTTTTGGTAAGATTAGTTTTATAAATACTGTTAAGACAGTAAAGAACTGCCGCACCGTCAGCACTGCCGCCTGCAACGCCAGCCGCCATAGGAATTACTTTCTCAATTTCAATTGTAACCCCTCTTTTGCTGATATTGCAAAAATCAAAAAATGCTTTTGCACATTTATAGGCAATGTTTTTTTCGTTACAGGGAACGCCCTCTTTATTGCACTTTATAATTATTTCATTTGAACCATTCTGTTCAACTGTCACAGTATCGTACAAATCAACGGACTGCATAATCATAAAAAGGCTGTGATAACCGTTATCAAGCTTTTTAAGAATATCAAGCATCAAGTTAATTTTAGCCGCTGCTTTTACTTTCATAATTACACCTCAGATTCAATTTTTAATAACATTGGTGTACGCTTTTGGTAGAATGCAATATTGTTAAAACCTGCTTCAAGAGCCGCATCATAAGCTTTATCAATATCAGCCGCCAAATGCTCGGCAAAATGAGCGTCAGAACCGACAGATACTAATTTACCGCCAAGCTCTTTATATCTTTTAAGAATATCGACCTCGGGCGAAAGCTTATTGAGCGGCTGACGCAATGCCGCAGTGTTAATTTCGAGAGCTTTATCGGTTTTTGCTGTCATAAAAAGAATTTCGTCAATCTGCTTTTTAAAGTTATTCAAATCAATATTAAGATTTGATTTTGAATAAAAATATCTCAACGGATATGTAAGATGTGCAAGGACATCAAAATTGCCCCATTTTAACATTTCAAGAATTTCGTCGAAATACTCCTTGAGCAGAGTTTCAGCTTCTTGCATTTTAAGATTTTCCATAAAATAAAAATCTTCTTTATCCCGGAGATTATGTACGGAACCAATAATCTGGTCATAGTCATATCTGCCTATAATATCTTCTGCTGTTTCAATATCATAAACAGGCTGACCAAGCTCAATTCCGTTAAGTACAATCAGCTTACCTCTGAATGCAGAACGCACCTTTGCAACCTCAAAGAAAGCTTGATATATTCTTTTTTCATAATTGTCATCGCCTTTAAACTGATCAACCTCACAATGATCTGTAAAGGCAATTGCTCTTAAATCCATAAATTCTGCCTTTTCGCAAAAGAATGTTGCAGAGTGATTTCCGTCAAAAGAATTATCGGTATGGACATGTAAATCAACTATATTTTTATACATTTACTATGCCTCCTATCTATATATGCCTATTTTACTATAAATCCAACACATTTTTCAACAAATTTTGAAAAATATTGATATTCACAACAAAGATTTTTTATGATAAACTATATAATAATTAAACTGCCTTAAAATACGGCAAACCACATCACGCCTTGTCAACTACAACAAGGAAATCCGTGATTAAAAATACTATTTGTAGTTGGAAAGGCTATGTGAATTATTATGAGAGGTATTATTACCGTAGTAGGTAAAGATATGGTTGGTATTTTAGCTTCTGTTTCAACTGTTTGCGCTGAAAACAGCGTTAATGTTATTGAGGTTTCACAGTCAATTTTGCAGGATATGTTTTGTATGATTATGCTTGTTGATTTAGAGAAAGCAACTGTACCGTTTACTGAATTTTCAGATAAAGTTACTGCAATCGGTGACAAAATGGCGCTTTCAATTCATGTAATGCACGAGGATATTTTCAATTCAATGCACAGAATTTGAGAATTTAGTGCAAAAAATACAATGAAAGGAACGGTACTGCGCATAAAAAGTAATTTTACGGCTCTTTATGCCAACAACAAAAATGATTAATACTCACGATATACTTGAAACTATCAATATGATTCAAGATGAAAATCTTGATATTAGAACAATAACAATGGGAATTTCTCTGCTTGACTGCTGTAGGGGTGACGTAAAATCAACCTGTGACCGTATCTACGAAAAAATGACACGCAAAGCAGAACATCTTGTTAAAACAGGCGAAGATATTGAAAAGGAATATGGCATTCCGATCATCAATAAAAGAATTTCAGTTACTCCGATTTCAATGATTTTAGCATCGGGCAAGGGTGACCCTGTACTTTATGCAAAAACGCTTGAAAGAGTTGCACAAACTGTTGGAGTTAATTTTATCGGCGGTTATTCTGCGCTTGTTCAAAAAGGATTCGCCGCGGGTGATGAAGCTCTTATCCGCAGTATTCCTGAGGCACTTGATGTGACAGAACACATATGCTCATCAGTCAATATAGGTTCAACAAAAGCAGGCATCAATATGGATGCAGTTAAAATGATGGGACAGATTATTAAACAGTCCGCAGAAGTTACTTCAAATAAAGGCTGTATCGGTCCTGCAAAGCTTGTTGTATTCTGCAATGCGCCGGAAGATAATCCGTTTATGGCAGGCGCATTTCACGGTGTAGGCGAACCCGACTGCGTAATAAATGTAGGTGTTTCGGGTCCCGGTGTTGTGCGTTCAGCAATATCAAAAATGCCTAACGCTAACATTACAGAAATCGCTGATACTGTTAAGCGTACTGCGTTTAAGATTACAAGAATGGGTCAACTTGTTGCTTGCGAGGCTTCAAAAAGACTTGATGTTCCATTCGGTATTGTCGATTTGTCACTTGCACCTACACCTGCTGTCGGCGATTCGGTTGCTTATATACTTGAAGAAATGGGACTTGAACAGTGCGGTGCACATGGCACAACTGCTTGCCTTGCACTTCTTAATGATGCGGTTAAAAAAGGCGGCGTTATGGCTTCGTCCCATGTCGGCGGACTTTCGGGAGCATTTATTCCCGTTTCAGAGGACGCAGGTATGATTGCGGCTGCCACAAGCGGTACGCTCACAATTGAAAAACTTGAAGCTATGACCTGTGTTTGCTCTGTCGGTCTTGATATGATCATTGTACCGGGTGACACAACGGCCGAAGTTCTTTCGGGAATTATTGCTGATGAAGCCGCAATCGGTATGGTAAACTCGAAGACCACTGCAGTTCGTCTTATTCCTGCAATTGGCAAAAATATCGGCGATACACTTGATTTTGGCGGACTTTTAGGTTACGGTCCTGTAATGAAACTGAACACAGCCTCCCCTGCCAAATTCATTAACCGTGGCGGCAGAATTCCTGCGCCGTTACAAAGCTTAAAAAACTAAAAAAATATGAATAATGGGCTATCTCATTTTAAGAGATAGCCCATTTTGTTATGTTTTTTACAATTATATATAAATATAAAATTATTTTTTCAGTTTCTTTCTAATTTTTCTTACGAGCTTATGCAGTGGGGTCAATTCAGCGCCCTTGATTACACGATCTTTAAATTTAGATTCAAGCTCTGCTTTCTTTTCAGCATCACTCATTTTGTTATAGCGTTCAACATAATCAGCATAATGGTCGCAAACAGTTTGAACATCACCGTATTCTTTAAGCTTACCACCCTCAAGCCACATTGCGGAGTCGCAGAATTCTCGCACCTGCGGTAACGAGTGAGAGATAAAGACAATTGTCTTACCATTTTCTTTAAGCTCATTCATCTTTTTTAGACACTTATTTGCAAATCCCTTATCGCCAACTGACAATGCCTCATCGACAATAAGAATATCGGGGTCAAGACAAAGGTTTATTGAGAAACCGAGGCGTGATTTCATACCGCTCGAATATTTTTTTACAGGCTGATAAAGAAAATCGCCGATTTCAGCAAATTCAATTACACCATCGATAATTTCTTGAATTCTCTTCTTTGAAAGACCAAGCAAAGCACCTTTAAGCTTTATATTTTCAAGACCTGTAAGCTGATTGTTAAGACCTGTCTGAATTGCAATGAGAGCCTGCTCGCCTTTAATTTCAATTGTTCCCTCATTGGGAGCAGCAATACCTGCAAGTACCAACGACATTGTGGATTTACCCGAGCCGTTTGTTCCTAAAATTCCTACAACCTGACCTTTTTCAATTTTAAAAGATATATCTTTTAATGCATAAAAATTTTGATTCTTTTGGTCTTTTGCAACCTGCTTATCTTTTCTTTTTAATTTATAAATTTTTGATACATTTTTAAATTCAATTACTACTTCTTTTCCCATAACAGCCTCTTAAATCATATCAATAAATCTTGTACGGAATTTATACATCATTTTGCTTCCGAACATAAACAAAGCAATTGTGATGCACCAAAAAACAATTCCGGTCCAATGCACTTGAAACAAGTTCTCATGATAGAAAAAGCAATCCCTGTATCCGCTGACAATGTAGGCAATCGGATTGCAGGCAATAATTTTGCTTATAGTGGGATGCTTGATACTATCGATACTCCAAAGAATTGGTGAAAGATACAAAAGAAGTCGCATGCAAGCGAGAATAAGCTTTCGTGTATCACGCGCAAGCATATTAAGCACTGATGTTGTCATTGAAAGCGACGCAGCAAAGATAATTGAGCAAAGCAGATAATAAATCAAGCCTAACCAATGAATACTTGGAAAATACCCAAAAAACGCAAATACAATTACAAGTACAATCATCATACAAAAATGGTCAAAAAGTTTATTTAGGACCACCGTCATCGGTAAAATACTAACGGGAAACTTCATTTTTGTAATAACATCAATTTTTCTGTAAATTGCATTACAGCCGTCAGTTATACAAGGACTTAAAAAGAACCAAATCACAATTCCGCCGAGCATCCAAAGAATATAGGGAATACCGTCAACATCTTTACGGTTCATAATATATCCAAAAACAAACCAATATGTTAAAACCTGAATAACGGGATTGGCAAAATTCCAAAACAGACCTAACTTGCTGTTGTGCATATCAGCAAGAAGCTCATATTTCGCAATTGAATAAATTCTAAAGAAATTTTGAAAGTTTTCTTTAAGAACATATCCTGCACTTTTGAACACAAACATCACTCTTTTCAGTAATTACTTAATACTGAATAAAGTATACCACATTTTTTTCCAAATTACAATATAAAATAAAGTACGAAACAGTTCATTGTTTCGTACTTTAACATTGAATTATTACATCAGCCAAAAAAGTATTGATACTATCAAAAATACTGCGCAGATAAAACCGATAGTTACGAGCATTGGCTTTACCATCATTTTAACAGCACTCCAATATGTTCTCCAAATATCTTTCGGGCTTGATGTTGTACCGCGCTTTGTCCAATTATTTCTTCTGTTTGAAAGATTGGACATATCGGCGATTGTTCTGCCGTCATCTACATATGTTATTTTTTCTTTTTTCTTTTTAGCCATAGGTAGTGACTCCTCTGTTTCTTAATCTAACAAATGGCACGCCGCACAATGACCGTTACCGTAATCTTTATACTCGGGTGTAACCTCTTTGCAAATATCCTTTGCATGAGGGCAACGAGTATGGAAACGACATCCTTTAGGTGGATTTGCCGGAGAAGGAATATCTCCTTTAAGAATAATACGGTTCATCTTGAAATCGGGATCCGGATGAGGAATTGCGGAGAAAAGCGCCTGTGTATAAGGATGCAACGGATTTGAGAAGATATCTTCTTTTGTACCAAATTCAACCATCGAACCGAGATACATAACACCGATTTTATCTGAAATAAATTTAACAACCGACAAATCGTGCGAAATGAACAAATATGTCAAATTCATTTCCTGCTGTAATTTTTTAAGCAGATTGATAATCTGCGCTTGAATTGATACATCGAGTGCCGAAACAGGCTCATCGCAGACTACAAGTCGCGGATTAACTGAAAGCGCACGGGCAATACAAATTCTCTGACGCTGACCGCCTGAAAATTCGTGAGGATATCTCTCATAATAATAATCACGAAGTCCGCATTTTTCCATTAGTTCAAGAACATAGTCTTTAACTTCACTTTTAGGTACAATATTATGCACCATAACAGGTTCGGAAAGGATTCCGCCTACGGTACTTCTCGGCGGTAAAGATGAATAAGGATCTTGGAATATAATTTGCATCTTTTTGCGAATTTCACGCATCTGCGCAGACTTATAATCTGTAATATCCTTACCTTCAAAGATAATTCTGCCGCTTGTCGGCTGATGCAATTTAAGAATAGCTCTACCCATAGTAGTCTTGCCGCAGCCCGACTCACCTACTATTCCGAGCGTTTCGCCTGCTTTTAACGAAAATGAAACATCATCAACAGCCACAAGCTCCTGTGTAACCTTACCTGTTATTGTTTTCTTTATCGGAAAGCATTTACGAAGATGTTGAACATCTAAAATGGCTTCCGAATCAAATGTGTCTATTCTTTTTTCATCAGCCATTGTCTTTATCCTCATCGTACAAGTGACAGGCAACAAAATGAGTTGGGCTTACCTGAATCATTTCGGGATAGTCGCCGGAGCATTTACCTGTGCACTGTGCACATCTTTCTTTGAAATAACAGTAATCGGGCATATTGATTGGGTTAGGCACATTACCCGGAATATTAAAGAGAGTATCGCTGTCAGAATTCAGAGTAGGCTTTGATTTCTGCAAACCGATTGTATAGGGGTGCATAGGATTGTGAAAAATCTCTGACACAGTACCCTTTTCAATTACTCTGCCTGCATACATAACAACAACATAATCTGCCATTTCAGCAATAATACCCAAATCGTGAGTAATAAGCATAATAGAACCGTCAATTTTAGTCTTGAGGTCACGAAGCAAATCAAGAATCTGCGCTTGAATTGTAACATCAAGAGCAGTTGTAGGTTCGTCTGCAATAATAAGGCGCGGGTCGCTTGCAAGTGCCATTGCAATCATAACACGCTGACGCATACCGCCTGACAATTCATGAGGAAATGAGGCATATACACGTTCAGGCATTGCAATACCGACAAGATTAAGCATTTCAATTGACTTATTCTTTGCCATTTCTTTAGTAGCCTTACTGTTATGAATGAATGTTACCTCATCAAGCTGTTGACCTATTGTGAAAACAGGATTGAGAGAGGTCATTGGCTCTTGGAAAATCATTGCAATCTGATTACCGCGGATTTTATGAATGTCGTGAATGGGCATTTTGGCAATATCATATACCTTTTCTTCGCCTGTTTTCTCTTTAGCGCTGAAACGGATACCGCCGGAATAAATTTGACCCGTAGGACCTTGGATAAGACGCATTACAGACATACTTGTAACTGATTTTCCGCAGCCGGATTCACCAACAACGCCCACAGTTGAATTTTTAGGAATGTCAAAAGATACACCGTTTACCGCTTTAACAACGCCCTGCTCTGTAAAGAAATATGTATGCAAATCGTCTATTTCCAAAATATTTTCCTGATTGTGCATTTCGGTTGTATATTCAGATTCATCTGCCTTGCGGTACTTTTCAGCCTCAAGACGCTTCATAACCTTTTTATTTTCTTTAGCAATTGCACGGATTTCTTTACCGGAAAGATAGTTTTTATTAGTCTTTTTACTCATAACTTATCTCCTTGCCTTCGGATCAAGAGCATCACGCAAGCCGTCACCAATGAAGTTAAAGCCCAAAACGGCAATAACAATACAGATACCGGCAGGAACCCAAACATTTAGGTGATTCTGAAGAATATCCTGGTTAGTTGAAATAATGTTTATCATCGTACCCCAAGCGGCATACGGCGCTTTAACACCAAGATTCAAATATGAAAGAGTTGCTTCATAAAGAATCATACTGCCAAGGCTCAAACTCATTTCAACAATAAGCTGAGGCATAACATTAGGAACAAGATGCTTAAAAATCTTTCTTGATGTTGAATAACCCATCGCCTCTGCGGCAACCATATATTCCTGCTCACGCAGTGAGAGGATTTGACCTCGCACAAGACGGGCTGTACCCGGCCATGAAATAAATGTGAGGTAAATCATCAAAAGATAAATACGGTATTTTGCATCAATATCAGACGCGTCAAGAATGGTACTGATAATCAGCAAAATCGGGATACCCGGTAAGCAAATCAAAACATCGCAAACACGCATTATAATATTGTCGATTGCACCGCCGAAGAAACCTGCAATACCGCCAAGTAAAACACCGAGAATGGTTATCAAGAAAACTGCAATAAAGCTTACTGTCAGAGAAATTCTGCCGCCGTACATAAGACGGACAAAAATATCATAGCCTTCATTGTCTGTTCCCAAAATATGCTCTGATGAAGGCGGAGCAAGGAAATTATCTTTAAGATATTTTTCAGTTGTTTGACGGACAGTATATTCTTGACCGTTTACCTCATATGTATTTTCAGTAACTGAATACTCTGTTTTACCGCTTTCATCAAGTTCAATTTCGCCCCATTCGGTATAAATAAACGGTCCTAAAAAACTGAATACGAAAAGACTTACAACCATAATAAGTCCGATAATACTGAGTTTTGAACGGAAAAATCTGCGCACGACCATTCGTGTGGGCGACATTAAGCGTACATTTTTATCAAGAGGCACTTCGTTATCAATTACTTCTTGAGTTGGCTCTTTAGTTGTAATTTCTTCCATAATGTGCCTCCTTACTCCAATTTAACTCTCGGGTCAACAAGACCGTACATAAGGTCGGCAAGCAATACGCCGACAACGCTCAAAATTGCGAGGAACATATTGTAACCCATAATAAACGGGATATCGCCTCGGTTCATCGCATCAAGAGCAATATTACCGATACCCGGCAAGTCGAAAACCTGCTCGGTGATAATTGCGCCCGAGAAAAGTGAGGGCAGAAGTCCTGCCAATGATGTAACCAACGGAATCAATGTATTACGGAAAGCATGCTTATTGATGACAACGTTTTCTTTTAATCCCTTTGCTCTGGCTGTTCTGATATAGTCAGAATTCATAACCTCGAGCATATTGGTTCTTGTCATTCTCATTCTTGCACCGATACTCAAGATAACAATAGTAAGAATGGGAATAAACATATGTCTTACATAATCAAGTAACAGTTCAGCACCTGTATAAGATGCAGTAGCATTGACCAGACCGGATGCGGGGAACCAACCTAATTTAAAAGCAAATACATCCTTTAACATCTGTCCGAAGAAGAATGATGGAAGAGAAATACCAATCATAACGAAAATTGTTACGATATAGTCGCGAAGGCTGTATTGATGAGTTGCAGCAGTAATTCCCAAAGGAATTGCAATCATAAACTCAAATACTGTTGCAATTAAAGAAATTGCAAAGGATATGCCCATATGCTCAAAAATAACATCGGCAACGGGAATACCGTAAACAAAGCTTGTTCCCAAATCGAATGTAAACAATGCACCAAGCCAGCTGACATAGCCTTTAAGGATACCTAAAAGGCTATTGTCACCCAAACCGTACATCTCATACATTGCATTAACGGTTTCTTCGCTAACTGTTGCGCCGCCCTGATTGATGGCGTTGATTTTATCTTGGATAAAGTCAACGGGCATCAATCGAATGAGAAAATAGATAATCATAGATACACCCAAAAGAATGAATATGGATGCAACTATTCTTTTTAAAATATACTTTAAACTTGCCATAAGCTACACCGATTCTTACTTTGCAAATTCTACTTCCCAAATTCTGTCTATGGGAGATGAATAAGGATTCAACTCTGACTCTGTGGGAAGACTTGAAGAATCAATAACCTTTGAGTTATATGCATAAAGCACACTTCTCTGATATACAGGAAGTTCAATTGCGAGGTCAAGAATCTGTTCCATAGCTTCTTTATAAAGCTCTGAACGCTCTGCTTGATCGTTTGTTTCGCGTGCTTCGTCAATAAGGTCACTTAAATCATCCAAGATATTCAATTCTTCAGCAGTACCACTTGCTTTAAGATAAGGGTAACCCCAAGCAAGTGTGCTTGTTGCTGTTGAATCTTTATGATAAACCTGGTACAAGTCGGGATCCAACGCAGATGTCCAAGCAGCTGCCCAAACATCAAGAGAACCTGTATTGATTTTTGTAAGAGCCTGTGTATCACAAACTACTTCAACATTCCAGCCCATATCGTTAAGAAGTGAAGCTGCATCTCTGAATACTTTATATGTGGGATGTTCCTGCAAGCTTGAGCCTGCAATTGTAAACTTAACTTTAAGCTCTGAATCGCCTGCGCTAACGCCTGCTTCCTGCATATATTTTTCAATATTATTAACAGCAATATCCTCGCTCCATGCACCGAGAGGCGGATAGTCAAATCCATTATCTTCAGCGTCTGTACCCGTAGGATATGCCCAGCTAACCTTTGACATGGGCCAGAAAATCTGTTCAGCAGTACCTGCACGGTAATAGTCAAGGGCAAGAGATGTATTCATAGCGCACATAATTGCTTTACGAAGATTTATGTCTTTAACCTTGGCTGCGTTGATACCGATATAACCGTAACCGAGCTGATCGGTTGTAAGAGTAACTATACCCTTCTTTGAAAGCTGACCGAGTTTTTCATAGTTGTCATTTGTAAGATTGGGAGTAATGTAGTGGACATTGCCCTCTTCCAAAACAGCAATCGCGTTTGAAGAGCTTACTACTTGATAACGAATCTTTTCAATCTTTGCATTCTCAAGACCCTCGCCTACTGTATTGAAGTATTCGTTAGCCTTGAAATATACAACATTGTTTGTGTAGAAATCGCTCTCTGAAGGAGTATCGCTATTCTTTGTGTTTGTAGCCTTATAAGAACCTGCACCCATAGGGATTTTAATGTTTCTTGTTGACTGAACGATGTCTGTCATAAAGTCAAAGCTCGCAAACTCAACACCGAACTGATTGTTAGCGATGTCAACGCCAACCTTACTTCCCTCACCGTAATAGTGCTGAGGAGCAATAGTGATTGCAAAGTTCCAAATAGCTTTGGGATCAATACCGTCAATTGTAATTGACAATACATCGTATTCGCCGTCATTAGCTACTGTACCGTCATCGTTATGAGCTGAAGCAATCTTATAATCTGTACCATTGACATTAATGGTTGTACCGGCTTTATCCGTGTGGGCAAGAGAAACGATACCTGAAATGTTTTCAACTGCTAATTTACCGTCATCAGAAACATTTTCGTGAAGAATAACTTCTTTTGCTTTAGCAGTAAATTCAGTATTAAGTGTTGCTGCTGTTGCCCAATACTGAAGAATAACATTTAACTCTCTTGAAATCTTATCATTGTAAACATAATTTACAGCATCATCTTTTGATTTGATCGAAGAAGGATAAGCAGGAGTTAATGTTTCAATCTTAGTACGGTCAATTTTACCGTCGTCGCCTTCTGCATACTTAACATCAACATAGCCTTCTGAATACATAAAACAGAAGATTTCATCTGCAAATTCTTCATATGACTTATAAGGTTCGTCAATATAAGACTCTTGAGCGCTTACATAGTCTGTTTCAAGCTCTTCTTTGAAAAGCTTTAATGCATATTCATAGTCAGAAAGTAAATCTTTGCTTGTAACATCGTTAGGATTGTTTGAAATAGCTGTTTTATAACCGTTGCTTACTGAATAGTTAGAAATAGCTGTTTTCATTGCTTCATATCCAACCTCATTTGTTGCAGAAGCCTTAACCTCTGAATTGAAAAGGTTGATCAATTCGTTAATTCTTGCATTTGCTCTTGATGTTGCTTGAGAAGTGATAAGAGTATCACTGTCATCAGAAGCAGAACCAACAGTCTGAGTTCTGTATTCTGCAAGACCGAGAATGTCTGTTGAATACAGAGTTGATGAACCTGTATAAACAGGGTCAAGATATACATAGTAGTTAAAAAGAACATCTTCCATAGTCAAAGGCTGACCGTCAGAGAACTTAATGCCGTTCTTAATAACAAAATTGTAAGTAGTTGTATCGTTATCGTTTTCAACAATCTCGTAATCCTTAACAACTACTGCTTCATCTTCACCGTATGCAACTTCGATTTTACCGTCAACATACTTTGAAGAAAGCATACTGATTTGTGTCATTGCAACAATTGTTCCGTCATTTGCCGATGTGTAAAAGAACGGATTAAATAATCCGTCAAGCTGCTCTGTCATAATAACAAAAGCATCAGCATTACTGCCGGAACAGGAAGTGAATGAGGTGAGTATTCCCATGCAGAGAATCAAACACAGGAACAGAGAAATAATTTTCTTTTTCATTTTGTTCGCTCCTTATTTATTTTATTGCATTTAATTTGCAAAATTTATTGTAACTGTATTGCCGTTTACAGTGACATCCACATTCTCGGGATCATCGCCGACAACAACACAGTTAATCTCTGCTTTTTCAACTGCTGTTGCATTACCCATACCGCAAACAAGACCGATTGAATAATCATCAACACCAAAGTAGCAAGAAGAGTCAATCTTCAAGGTACTGTTAAGGATATTGACATTACTGATTTTAGCATCATTAGAAATACTGCCTGCAAACAGACCGTAGCTTGTACCTACAACACGGGTACCGTTTTTAACAGTAAAGCTAACATTTTCAAGTGTTAAATCTGAAATTTTTGCAGTTTCTGTTAAATAACCGAAAAGTCCTGCATTAACTTTAGAATTGTTTGTCTGTACTGCATCAACATTTTTAATTTTGTGACCGTTGCCTTTAATTTCGCCGTTAAAATTACCGTACATAAATGCTGTAGGCCAAATTTTATCAGTAAAATCAAGGTCAGCATATATTTCATAATGTCCGTTAAGACTTGCATTTTTAATTAACTGATCGGCATTATAAATACGGTACCATTCGCCTTCAGTCCAATCAACATAAAGCTTCATAACGGAATTTTCGGCAGTTCCCGTTTCGTAATTAATAACACCGGGGTGGTTCACAGTTGGAGTATCCAACAGCTGCTCACCTTTTGCATCGTAATAAGCTTTATTGAATGTGTATCCTTTTCTTTCAGGGAAATTATACATTTCAATTGCACCTGTTTCATTATCCCAAACAGGTACTGAAATATCACCGATAGTTGTTGGGTCAAATATCATACTATCCATATATTCCCCGGACTCAAGAGAATAAAAGTCAATTTTAAAGAGAGGAACCCATGCAGCATAAAGAGTAATTATAGGTTCTTCGGCTGAATAATCTTTTGCAGGGTCAACATCAAGCAAATCATTTTCAAAGTCCCATTTATCTGAATAAACATAGGATACATTGCCGTTACCGTCGGTGCTTTCTGTACGCTGTGCATACCACCCTGCAAGGAAATATCCGCTCTTAACTGCCTTAAAAGCGTCGTTACCGCGTTTTGAATTATCGGGTGAAATTAAGGAAATTTCAATATGACCGTTACTGCTTTTATCTAAATCAAAGATATTAAAAGAGTCAACAATTACAGATGTGTTTGTTGTGAATGTACCACCGTTAGCGTCATATTTAACGCTAACGGTGTAATTATCACCATTGTTTGTGTTATAAGGAGTTTCGTCTCCGCTACAGCCAGTAATGAAAGGAATTGCCATTAAACCAAGCAATGCAAATGCGATTGCTTTAATTTTCATCTTCATTGTTCTGAACATCCTCCTTCTCTGCGACTGTAACAACATCATCAGTTTCTTCAACAGTCACTTCCGATGTTTTTGATTTCTTTTTATTTTTTGATTTTGTTTTTGCATTTTTTAATGACTCAGAAAGCTTTTTTGCAATTGATTTAACTGCTTTTGCAATTTTAACACTTACATTTTTAACAGCTTTAACAATTTTCTTTCCAACAGGCTTTAAAGCAACCGCAATTTTTACAAACGCAGGCTTAATAGCGTTTGATACTTTAGCTGCAACATGTTTAATAACTGAAGTAATTTTATTAAATACAGGCTTCAGCTTATCAGTAACAGGCTTTAAAACCTTTGAAATCTTATCGGTTACAGGTTTAACTACCTTTTTGATTTTATCTGTAACAGGTTTAGTAACTTTTTGTATTTTTTCTTTATTTTTCTTGTAAATAACAATTAAAGCAACTGCAAGAACAAGAAGAATAAGAATAACTATTACAGCTACACCGCCGTTTGATTTTTTCTCCTCAACAGGATTTTTGTTAGTGCCTTCATCTTTTGCAGGGGTAAGAGCTTTAATTCTCTGCTCAGCAGATACTAAATCATTATAATTTGTTACCAAAGCCATTTGTTCTGTGGTAGCAACCTTATTATAAGCCGCACGAGCTGTTTCTACCAACGGCTTATCGTCATAGGTAACTCTTTCCGGGATAGCTTTGATTGCATTGATAGCGTCAACTGCAACATCATCCGGAGCAGCTGGACCATCAATTCTTAAATCAAAATACTGATCGCAAATAAATGAATCATAACCAACACCGTTAACAGGCTTAACCATTGTAAGCTTGTTCTTAACATAGCCAATATAATCTACGAAATTTGCACCGTAGAATACATTTGAATACATTCCAGAAGTAACATTCCACATATAATAAGGAACAACACCCATACCGTTGATTATAACATTTGTACCGTCATAATCGGTATATTCGCCGTATTCTCCATTACCGGGAATATGTGCTAAAGATTCATAATATGCAGGATCAAATTCTTCTTCAAAATTAGGAGCGTTATAGCTACCGAACAATACCATTTCAAGCTTGTTACAACCGAAGAAAGCTTTATGTCCGATTGCTGTTGTTGTGTAAGGCATCTTAACTCTTACAACATCACTGCCTGCGAATGCAAATGCTGAAATACGAACTGTATCGTCTGCTACAACAACATCGTTGATTTCTCTACCTGCAAATGTAATGAGTTCAAGACCCTTTTCATTCATACAGTAAAGTGAACCGTCAATAACAAACACTGTATCGCTGATTTCATAATTGTAAGATATAACTTCTTTTTCTTTGCCTTTTTCTCTTTCAATCTTTTTAATACTGAAAGGAGCTACCTTACACATTGCAAATGGGTTATCCGCTACTTTTTCAAGGTCATCGCCCAATTTTACATTAACATTAGTAAGATTTTCTTTAATAAATGCATTTTTACCAATTGTTTCAGCATTTGTGAGGTCAATGTCAGTAATTGCGCAGTATGCAAATGCGTAATCACCTATATTTTTAGATGCTTGAAGATTTTCAACCTTTGCCAGCTTATCACAATATGAGAATGTACCCTCGCCGATGTCAGAACCCTTTGCATTAAGCTTGACGCTGTTAAGATTTGTAGCGGAAACAAATGCGTAATCACCGATTGTCTTTGCACTTGAAAGATCAACTGTTTCAAGACCGCTTTCCATAAATGCATAATCGCCGATAGTTTTAACATTTTCAAGGTTAATATTTTTGAGTGAAGCACAGCCTGCAAATGCATACTGCGGAATTTCTTCAATTGCATCACTTAACTTAACATTTACCAAGCTACGGCAATATGAGAATACATATTCGCCTATGCTCTTTGCTGAAGAAATGTCGGCAGAGGTTATTTGCGGACCGTGATATGTATATCTGTAATATCCGCTGTTTGTTACAGAGGCAACGCTCATACTGCTGTCAAGACAAACGAAATAAACATCACCGGAAATAGCATAATCACCAAGTGATTTTACCTTTGAAAGGTCAATATTTTTAAGGCTTGACATATTGTAGAATGCCATCTTGCCGATTTCGGCATTTGAGCCCAATGTAACAGTTTCAAGACTTGCAGCATTTGCAAAAGCATTTTCACCGATTACTGCATCGTTACCGATTGTGAGCGAGGTCAACGGTGAAGAGAATTCATATTTAAAGAGCTTTGTATCATCTTCAACAAACTCTACAATTTTAAATACAGAATCTTTATCCATACTAAATGCATAATCGCCGATTTCTACACCGTTGCCGATTACAACAGTAGTAAGCGCAGAACATTCACTGAAAGTACCCTCTGCAATCTTCATCTTATCGGGAATTGTAACGGAAGTAATCTTTGTAAATGAAAATGCATATTTACCGATTTGTGTTTTTGCAGTAAATCTTGGCATAGTTGTAATTGAAGCTTCAAAGAATGCGTATGCACCTATTGTTTTCAATTCGCCCAAGGTTACAGATACAAGGCTCTGATTATGAGCAAGACCGTAATCGCCTACTGCGGTAACATTGGGAAGATTAACCGATGTAATTTTTTTGTTGTGTGAAAAAGCACCCTTGCGGATTTCATTAACATTTGTACCGCCGATATTGGCAGTTGTGAACTCACCCTCAACAAGAGGTGAAACAGCAACAAGCTTTTTACTGTCTGCTGACAAAATGTAATTTGCAGTTTGTGATTTGTATGTTTTATTATCTTTTGAAATCTCAAATTTTGAAATTTTTGTATCCCGGAAAGCAAATACACCGATGTCGTTAACATCCGGGCCTACTGTAACGCTTTCCATAGCTTTACACTCGTAGAACATACCCTCGGGAATAACTGCAGAATTTACATAGAAATCCTTTAATGTCTCACAGCCTGTGAACGCATATGCACCGTATTTAACCTTTACTTTACCTACTTCAACATTTTCAAGTGCTTTACAAGCGGCAAATGCGTACTGACCGATTGAGAATAAAGAATCACCAAGAACAACACCTTTAAGCTTTTGGTTACCTGCAAATGCATAGTCAGAAATAACGCAGATTGAGCTTAAATCAATTGTATCACGAAGATCGCAATTTTCAAAAGCGTTTTGGTTAATTATTTTAAGATTATTCTCACCGCTAAATGTAATCTTTTGGAGTGCAGTACATCCGTAGAATGCACCGTATTCAATAGATTGAAGCGTTGAGGGAAAAACAACTTCTTCAAGCGATGTAAGATTTGCAAAAGCGTAATTACTGATTTTCTCAACGCCCTCGGGAATTACAACTTTAGTAATTGTAGTATCACCGATAAACCACTGTTTTGATTTTTCAGAGTCATCAAATGCAAGCTCTTCTTCGTTTTTCATAACATATTCAAAGTTTGCAAATGAGAACGCACCGATTTCAGTAAGCGAAAGGTCAGTAGGAATAGTAACCAACCCGCCGTTACCGTAGTAATGTGTAAGAGTTGCACCGTTTGTTACATATGGATCCTTTACCTCTACTGAAACTGTTTCAGAATAGTAGGTACTTTGTCCGTCAAGAAGAACTTTAATTGTTACCGAAGCAAAGCCTTCGGCAACGCCTGTAACATTACCGTATTCGTCAATCTTAACAATGTTTTCATTACTGCTTTCATACTCAATTCTTGTATCCTTGGGAAAATACGAGTCTAATGAGTAATTGAGTAATACTGTTTCAGAAGGATAAAGCGATAATTTGAAATTATTTTCAAAGAAGTTTTCAGCACCTGTATCGCCAATATCCTTATCTTCATTTTCAAGGATATAATATGCTTTTAAAGTTTTATATCCGTCAAGAGTAAATACATCTGCAACAGGCTTATCAAATCTTCTGTAACCCTCATCACCTTCAGAGAGAACTGTTACATTAAATGTAACGCTCTTATTAGTTGTAGGATCCTGTGCCTTGATAATAGCATTACCGCTGTGTACTGCGACAAGCTTATTATTAACAACACGAACTACACTTGGCTTGGATGATGAATATTCAAGCAATTCTGCCCACTCTGTATCGGGAGTTACAACAGGCTCAAGTGTATAAACTTCGTTAGGACTTAATGTAAGACCCTCTTCAAGTCCTTCAAAATAGAAGTCTTTAAAATTGTCGGGAAGTTCAATTTCATAAGTTGCATAGTTAAGAGCATAGTCATAAACATTTATAACATATGTATTCTTATTTGTTGCATAGTTTTTAATGTCATAAATATAATCGGTAAGCTCGTATGTGACCTTTGTTGTACTGTTTCTCTCTGAATAAACAGGAGTTAAATACTGTTCAAAAGCTTTCATTTCAGGTGAAGCATTGCCGTTTTCATCTTCACCCGTTGTTATATAACCGATTTGTGCACTCATTGCGTAATGGTTATCATAGATATAAACATCCGCATAGAGACGGTTTTTATCAAGTGTTTTATCGTATTCGGAGCGATACTGCACATCTGTAATTGTAGGAGCTTCAAAGTCCGCAACCAACGGGAATTCAAACACATTGTTCTCATTAGTTTCAAGACCGCCGTCGCCGTAATCGAGATAACCTACAAGCTTAACTGTATATTCACTGTTATTTTCTAAACTGTGTTCTGTTGTATCAAATTCAATTTCAACATTGGCAGGATAAATCGAAGCGCCGCCGTCGCCGTATGACTTGCGGATGTTAGTTTCGGTACGCTCAAATACCACCTCACCTGTTACATCGTCTGTAATTGTAATATCAATTTTAGCAGCGTTTCGCAAAAGACCTGCCCAAACAAAACGGAGCGAATGAATTGTACCAACTTGATTTGATAATGCAATATAATTTTCATTTGCAGAAATGACCATATCATTGGGGTCTTTAACAAAATAGTAAGAACCTAAATAGCTTACATAGTCATCACTTACACCGCCGACAGGTCGAGTTGCATAAGCGTCTGCTTTTACCTTATCTTCTTCATCAATACCTGTGTCAAGCTCGTCTGCATTGGTATCGAAATATGTAAGGTCGAATAAAGGAGCTTTTGTCCAATCGCCGTAAAATGCAAGGTAAGGAACGTTCAAGTCAATCTTTGTGCCTGACTTTGCCTCAAGAGTAATGAAACCTTCAACATACATACCGTTTTCAAATGAATCATTAAGATACTGCTTATCTTCATCACTCAAAGTAATTTTAACAGTTACTGTAGCTGACTCGCCTTTTTTAACCTTAACTTTATTGCCACTGAGTTTTCCGTTTTCAACAGAAACAACTTCAATTGAAGCTCCATCTAAAATATAAGCTTCTTCTGTAACAGTTGTTTCACCAGCATTGGTCTTTGTTTCACTTACACCTTCAGTCATAACATAAGCACCGATTTTGTAAGAAAGCTTTTTCTTGCCTACATTATTGATTGTGAAGCTCATTTCATAAACGCCGCTCTTTTGCGGATCATCGCCCAACTCAAGCTTGGCTTTATCGCTTACATTACCGTCAGCATCTGTAGTAGTGATATAAGCGGGAGATTTAATAGAATTTTCAAGGTTTGCAAGACCTGCACCTTGTTTTCTTACAGAATATGGTAAACCGTTTTTACCGAGAGCTATATCAGCAGTTGACATCAACAAACAATTAACCATTGTATTGACTTTCTGATTGTCATCTGCAATTTCGGGGAAGTTTTCTACAACATACTGTCTTAAAAGAATAACAACACCTGCAAGGTTAGGACAAGCCATTGATGTACCGGACAGACGGTCATAACCGCCGCCTGTAATTGATGAAAGAATGCTTCCGCCGTGTGCTGTAATTTCCGGTTTAATGCGAAGATCGGGAGTAGGACCCCATGATGAGAAATCTGAAATAAACGGACCTGAAGTCTGTTTGCGGTTGATTTTAAGAGTACCCTTACCTTCAGCCGCCAACATTTCACCGTCATCCTGTGAAATTGAACAAGCCGCTAATTTAGCGTCGCCAACATTCATTTTGATGTCACCGGAAACATTGTTATAGATAATAATACCTATTGCGCCCTGTTCCTGCGCAATAATGGCTTTTTCTTCAAATGTATTCTGTCCACGGCGAACAAGAGCAATTTTGCCCTTAACATCAATTCCTGTATAGTCGGCTGTACGTCCTACACCCGGAATAAGAACATAATCAATTTTCATTGATTTCTCGTCGCCGAGAAGTGAATCGTAGAAGTTATTTTCTTTTGTAGCTCCGTCAGTTGTTTCATCAAAGTAGATAATCTTATTGCCGAATTTAATATAAGGAGTTTCAGTACCCGCAATTGAAGCAACAGACATAACTCCGTCATAAGTTGACGGTGAACCTACTGTACCTGTATCCGGATTAGAAGTAAGACCTAAGTTACCGTTTGCTTCGGAACCGTATGCAGAGCTGTAACTGTTAGAAGCGGCAACAACCATACAAATACCTGCTTCACGAATTTTATCATAAATTCCGTCAACAGCCTCTTCATCTGACTCACGGCTGAAGCCGCAGGAAGTACCGAGCGACATATTGATAACATCGACGCCAAGAACAACGCAATCTTCAAGAGCTGCAAGAATCCAAGCAGTTCTTGCAGTTTCCATAATATCAGAGAATATCTTCATTGATACAAGCTGTGCATTGGGAGCTACACCGCGGATTGTATCATCATTACCAACGATAACACCGGAAACATGAGTACCGTGATTATTATGTGTTGAATAAACATCGGAATCGTTATCGGCATAGTCAAAGCCGAAAGGAACTTTATTGTTTATATAAACATCGTCAACCGTAATGCCTTCAGCAAGCTCACTTGCTTTTGTGTCGCCAAGCACGGCTGCAACATCTTCATATGTAAGGCCTAATTTTTCAGATGTGAAATTATCAGTTGAAAATGCAGTATGCTTTGAATCAAGACCTGTATCAAGAACAGCAACAACCATACCCGAACCGTCATAGCCAGATTTTGAACTGTCGAAAATACCTGTATCAAAAACACTGACTTCGTTTTCAACAACTTCAGTTTCACAAGTATTATAAACTTCGCCGACGATTACATTCATACCGTCGCCAAGTGATTTGCATGTAGCTTCAAAGTCACCTGCTTTAATAACTAATTCAAAACCGCTCAATACTGTTGAATATTCTTCGCCTGTTGTGTATGAAACTTCTTTTTCGTCAAGAGCTTTTAAAAGTTGCGCCTTTTGATCGGCAATTCTGCTTTTTAATGCTGCTGCGTCATTGCTTGAAGTTACATACTCTTTGAAGTTCATAGTCTTGTTGGTACTTTCATAAGCATCCATAAGACTTACTTCATCAAGAGTGACGATAATCGAAATCTTTTCGCTTGCGCCTACGCCCTCCGGCAATTGAAACATTACTGAATCATCAAGATATTGGGTGTAATTTGACGCATAATCGTCTGTCTTTTTGATATAAGAAGTATCAGCACTATTAGATTTAAAATCTAATGCGGCTGCTTCCGGCACGGCAACAGTTCCCATCAGTATTGCCAAAGCCATAAATGCAGCCAATGTGCTTCTAATCTTTTTTACAAGCTTTGTTTTACTCATTGGTTGTAATTCCTCCTAATCAGCATACAAATACATTATAAACATTAATATTCAGTTTATAATACCTCATTTTGACAAAAAAAGCAAGTATTTTAACGCATTAAATTGAAAAAATTTAGTTGGGAATTTTTATTTGAATTTTTTTAGTTTTATAACATTTACAATTATATCATAGCGTGCTATACTGTTATATATGTAAATTTTACACGGAGGCCTAATTTATGACAAATAACAAAATTATTCTCGCACAGAGAATATATCATATTTTGCACAGTATCTCCATTGTTATTGCAGGTATATGTCTAATGGCTGGATGTCTGTCGATTTATTCATCGGGAGATCATCCTTATTCAAGACAGATAGTAGCAGAAACATTTTCAAAAATTGCTGTTCCTGTTTGTTTATGTATTGTGCTTACGGTAATAGGCTTTATTTTGGAGTTTATTATTCCGTCAAAATCGGATAAAAAAAAGAAATATATGCCGTATAAGCATATCCTTAACCTTTTAATTGAAAAAAAGGATTTAAACGCTTGCGATGAACAGCTTTTGAATACTATTTATAAAGAACGAAAATCAAGAAAAATCAATACAATAATTAACACTATTATAATATGTATAGCAGGTGCGGTATTCCTTTCTTATGCGCTTAACAGTAATAATTATCAAACCGACATCAATGCTTCTGTAATTAAAGCAATGCAGGTGCTTGTTCCATGCTTAATAGTTCCTTTTGCATATTCAATTTTCACAGCATATTATAATGAAAAAAGTCTGAAAAAAGAAATTGAGCTTATGAAAAAAGCTCCTGCAAAAGAAATTTCAGAAGAAACAAAAATTCAAAATTCAGAAAATGCGGTAACTGTTGTAAGATTTGCACTTCTTTTTGTCGGTATCGGAATTGTATGCTACGGATATTTTGCGGGCGGTACTGTTGATGTGCTTACAAAGGCAATAAATATTTGTACTGAATGTATCGGCTTAGGTTAATGAGGTAATAACTATGAAAAAATTTACAGAAAAAATACAAAGACTTATCCCCTCAAAGCGTAAAATTATTCAGCTTTATGCCGCAGTACTTTTTAACGCAAATATTAAGGGATTTATTTCGGGAAATATACATAAAGGCAACTCAAAACAGTTTTGCGTACCCGGTCTTAACTGTTACTCATGCCCAGGTGCTGTAGGAGCTTGTCCGTTAGGTTCATTGCAAGGCTCTTTCAGCGCAGACAGAAGCACATTATTCTATGTGTGCGGTATCGTGTTGCTTTATGCGCTTATGTTTGGCCGTTGGATTTGCGGTTGGCTTTGTCCGTTCGGACTTATTCAGGAGTTACTTTATAAAATTAAAACTCCAAAACTTAAAAAGAACAAAGTTACAAAAATACTTTCATATTTTAAATATGTAATTTTAGTATTTTTTGTATTTATTGTGCCTATTACTTATGCTTTTCGCGATACTCCTTTGCCCTCGTTCTGCAAATACATATGCCCTGCAGGTACGCTTGAGGGCGGAATAGGACTTCTCTCAAACAAGGTCAATGAGAGTTATTTTTCAATGCTCGGTCCACTTTTCACCTGGAAATTCCTGTTGCTTGTAAGTATTACTGTCGGAAGTATATTTATATTCAGAATGTTCTGTCGATTCATTTGTCCACTCGGTGCATTATACGGATTGTTTAACAAAATTTCATTTTTCGGTGTTAAGGTTGAGCAATCAAAATGTACAAACTGCAATCTTTGCGTAAATCACTGCAAAATGGATATTAAGCATGTCAGCGATCAAGAATGTATAAGCTGCGGTGAATGTATTGATGTTTGCCCCACAAATGCGATTGTATGGAAAGGCTTAAAACTTAAAAAGAAAGATGAAACGCTCAACGAAACAGTAAAAGGTCACAAAAAAGCAAGGCTTATTACAAGAGGAGTATCCTGTGTGCTTCTTGTTGCAATTCTTATCGGTTCTGTTGTATATTATTGGAATGATCCTAAAAATGTAATAGCAGAAAAAGGCACTGAGGTTGGCGATATGTGTTATGATGCTGATTTAACAGTGATTGACGTAAACGGAATAACAGAAAATACTGTCAATCCAACAAAAACTGATAAAATTACAATAATTAACTTCTGGGGTACTTGGTGTACGCCTTGTGTAAATGAACTCCCCTATTTTAATCAGATTGCAAGTGATTATGAGGATAAAGTCTCAGTTATTGCCGTTCATACTAATATGATTATAGACACAGCTCCCGCATATATCGCTTCACACTATCCAGAAAGCAAGATTACCTTTGCCTGCGATTTAGAGGAAGAAGGATATTATTCATTGCTCGGCGGAAGAGGAACTTACCCTTATACCGTTGTTATTGATGAAAACGGCATAATAGTTAAGATATTCTTTGAAGCCCTTGAATATGAAGATTTACAAGAAGTTATTGAAAGTCAGTTATAATTTAAGCGCTTTATTAAATAATCCCCTTGGAATATGATGTTCCGAGGGGATTTGATGTTTTAGAGGTTAATAAATCGAAAAAGAAATATTATAGTTTTTTAGGATAGCTTGAAAATTGCGTGGTTTTATCACTTTTATTAACAAAAGGAATTATTAACCATTCATTAGTAAATCAATTTCAATATTCAGTATTTATTGAAAAATCTATTTCGGTGAATAATAGAAAAATCCGCCCTCTTATGAGAACGGATTTTTTCTTGGCGGAGATGAAGAGATTTGAACTCTTGCGCCGAGGAGCTCCCGACCTACCGCATTTCGAGTGCGGACCCTTCAACCACTTGGGTACATCTCCATATTTCAAAATCTAATGTATTTTATCAAATCTAAAGTGTTTTGTCAATACAATGAAGCTCTTGATTTTTAAGTTACTGTCGGATTGTGATAAATAAAATGATGAGGCAATAGTTTATATTGATTTATTTAAATAATGATGTTAATATAATCTTACAAAATAACCGAAATACAAAATTGGGATATAAAATTATGAATTATACAATTGAAAAATTAGATATTAAAGATTATAAGAAATGCAATAATATATGGAATATGAAAAATTGCGAATTTACCGAAAAATTCCGTCATGAAATTGAATACGGCAACCGTGTTGTTTTCATTTATAAAGTTAATAACAAGTTTATCGGTGAAATCGCTTATGTATTTGATATGAATGACAGTGATTATACAATTCCTAACCAAAGAATATACATCTCCCGTCTTATTGTGAAAAAGGAATACCGAAACCAAGGTATCGGCGGTATTTTGATTGATTACATTTTAGAACAAGTCAAAGGAATGGGATATAAAGAAGCGTCTATTGGCGTAGATAAGGATAATTTAGCTGCACTGCATCTTTATCAAAAGAAAGGATTTACAAATATTTTGTTTGACGGAAAAGATGAATACGGCGAGTTCTACAAACTTATGAAAGAAATAGATTGATATGGAAAGAATTAAAATATTTATTAAAAATGAAATTGTATTGATTGTATCGCTTATTTTAGCGGCTGTTTCAGCATTTTTTGTTACACCGAATAAAGAATATATTGATTACATAGATTATCGCACTTTAGGATTACTTTTTTGTTTGATGTCTGTTATGGCAGGGCTAAATCGGCTTAATTTCTTTAAATTCATAGCCGAAAAAATGATGTCAAAAGTAAAAAGCCTTACCGGACTTTCTCTTATCTTAGGATTACTGTGTTTTTTCACATCAATGTTTATAACTAACGATGTTGCATTGATTACCTTTGTTCCTTTTACAATCACCGCATTGAAGCTTTCGGGCAGATTGAATAAGCTTATTTGGATTGTGACAGTTGAAACTGTTGCGGCAAATTTAGGCAGTATGCTGACGCCTATCGGCAATCCGCAAAATCTTTATTTATTCTCTGCTTTTTCGATGACTTTTAAAGACTTTATTTTTAATATACTCCCCTACGCACTACTTTCACTTGTTCTTGTTGTAATTTTCTGTTTACTAACAGGCGGCGGTGAAATAAGTATTCAAAATAATGAAAACAATTATAAATTCTCAAAGTTGCATATTGCTGTATATTTAATTTTATTTTTATTAAGCTTACTTACGGTTTTTCATATAATCCCTTATACCGTAACTCTTATTATTACGGTTGCCGCAATAATAATTTTTGACAGAAAAGTTATTCTAAAGGTTGATTACAGTTTACTTTTCACATTTATTTTTCTGTTTATATTTATTGGAAATCTTGGAAAAATCGAATCTATAAGCGATTTTCTTAAAAACATTGTAAGCGGAAACGAAGTTGCAGCAGGCATTATTTCAAGTCAGATTTTTTCTAATGTTCCTGCCGCAATTTTACTTTCATCATTCACTGAAAATGCAAAAGCCCTACTTATCGGTGTGAATTTAGGCGGATTAGGCACACTGATAGCGTCTATGGCAAGCTTAATTTCTTTTAAATTTGTTTTGAAAGAAAAGGTTAGCATTGGAAAATATATACTGATTTTTTCAATTGTAAATATTGTATTTTTAGCGTTAAACTTTGGTCTATGGCTGATCATAAAATAACACACATAAACTAACGGTATAAACTGTATCTTGATATTTTGTTGTGCAACAAATCAGAATTTTGCAAGGAGTGTGCGCATAAATGAAACTAATAGAACCTACAATGGAATATGATAAACAAATACAAACATACCGTCAGGAATTCCTTGAATTCGGAGATTCAATACACGGAAGTTCTTCACTTAGGAAATTTAAGAAGACACAGGACTGGATTGACTATGTAAAATCTCTGAAAAGAACGGAAATATCCCCAATGGTTCCCAGTACGCAATATATTTATGTACGAGAATCTGACGGTAAAATTATCGGAACAATTCAGATACGGCATTATTTTAATGAATATTTGGAAAAATATGGCGGTCATATCGGATATTCTGTATGTCCCGACGAACGCAGAAAGGGATATGCAACGCAAATGCTAAAAGAAGTTTTAACTAAATGTAAAGATCTTGGAATAAATAAGATATTAATTTCATGCGCGACCGACAACGAGGGCAGCCGAAAGACCATTATGAACAATGGCGGTATATATGAGTCTACAGTCTATGAACCGGAAAGAAAAATATATTTGGAACGGTATTGGATAACTATCTGAAATAACCGTTTGCAATTTGTCTTTGATATTAGCAACCAGGCAGTGAAACTATGTTGACAGTTTTCTAAAAACTCCTTATTGTACAGTCACTAATGTGACTCCCATAAGTTATATGTATTATATTTTATTTTTTCTGCCCATAATAAGCGTTTACACCGTGTTTACGGAGATAATGCTTATCAAGAAGCTCTTGCTGCATTGGTGGAAGATTAGGATTCATCATAAGATTATGCCAAGCCATAAAAGCAAGTTCTTCAAGAACTACTGCATTATGCACTGCATTAAACGGGTCTGTCCCCCATGAAAACGGACCGTGACTGTGAACAAGTACAGACGGAATATCATCTGCATCAATGCGTTCAAAGGTTTCTGCAATAACGTTGCCTGTTTCAAACTCATATTTTCCGTTAATCTCACGAGGAGTCATTTTACGGGTACAGGGAATTTCGCCGTAAAAATAGTCGCCGTGGGTTGTACCGAGTGCCGGTATTCCCCTGCCTGCCTGCGCAAATGTTGTTGCCCAGCGTGAATGGGTATGAACAACACCGCCGATATTGGTAAAAGTATTGTAAAGGACAATATGAGTATCAGTATCAGACGACGGATTGAGATCACCCTCTACTTTTTTGCCTGTTTTAAGATCAACAACAACCATATCAGACGGTTTCATATCATCATATTCAACACCTGACGGCTTAATAACCATTAAGCCTTTTTCTCTGTCAACACCCGAAACATTGCCCCAAGTAAAGGTTACAAGATTATATTTAGGTAAGAGTAAATTTGCTTTACAAACCTGTTCTTTTAACTGTTCAAGCATAGTGTTCTCCTTACTTTAATTTCCAAGCAAGATCTGCAAGGAATAAATCTTTTTCAAGGCCTGCTACTGTTGTATCTTTATTTATATGAACAAACTCAATATCCATCATATTTGCCCAATCCTTCATCTGTTCAGCAGTTACATCATAGCTGAGAACAGTATGATGTGCGCCACCTGCGGTAATCCAACACTCAATACCGGTTTCAAGGTTAGGCATTGCACGCCACATTACTCTTGCAACAGGAAGATTAGGCATTTCCATAATAGGCTTAACACATTCGATATCTTGACAGATAAGGCGAAGTCTGCCGCCCATATCAACAAGACTTACAACGATTGCAGAACCTGCTTTCCCCTCAAAAACAAGACGGGCAGGATCTTTTTCATTCATACCTATTCCGAGATGATGAGTTTCAATTCTCGGTTTACCTGATGCCATTGACGGACAAACCTCAAGCATATGAGCGCCAAGGCTGTATTCTTCACCATCAACAAGGTGATATGTATAATCTTCCATAAAACCTGTACCGCCGTCTTTACCCTCTGACATAGCCTTTAAAATAGCAGTCATAGCGGCAACCTTCCAGTCACCCTCACCGCCGTATCCATAGCCTTGAGCCATAAGATGCTGGCTTGCAAGACCGGGAAGCTGTTCCATACCGTAAAGGTCTTGGAATGTATTTGAGAATGCCATACATCCCTCGCCGTCTAACATTTTCTTCATTGCGATTTCTTCACGAGCTTGATAACGAATAGCTTCCATATTATCTGTTGCAACATCATATTCAGATGTATAAACATCAACAAGAGCATCGATTTCTGCGTCTGTTACAGCATTCATTTCTTTTACAAGGTCGCCGACTGCCCAAGTATTAACCTGCCAACCGAGCTTTGCCTGTACTTCAACCTTATCGCCTTCTGTAACTGCAACTTCACGCATATTGTCGCCGAAACGCATAACTTTAAGTTCCTTGCTTACTGCAACACCGACAGCGGCTCTCATCCAATCGCCAAGGCGGGCACGAACTGAATCTTTTGTCCAATGTCCTGCGATAATCTTGCGTGGCATACGAAGTCTTGCGGCAATAAACCCGTGTTCACGGTCGCCGTGTGCAGCTTGATTAAGATTCATAAAGTCCATATCAATTTCTTCGTTGGGAATTTCCACATTATACTGTGTCGCAAGATGGCAGTAAGGCTTTTGCAAATCTACAAAACCGTTAATCCACATTTTTGAGGGGCTGAAGGTATGACACCAAGTGATGATGCCTGCGCACTTTTTATTATAATTTGCCTCTCTTACAACATCGGTAATTTCTTTATTTGTTTTTGCAGTTACCTTGTAAACGATTTTGCAGGGAAGAAGGTCTGACTTATTAAGCTCGTCAACCATTTCCTGTGCACGGGCTGCAACTGTTTCAAGAACTTCAGGACCGTAAAGGAACTGACTGCCTACAACAAACCAAAATTCATAATCTTTTAAACTCATTTTATTTTTCTCCTTATTTAAGAATATTGACAGCACTTTTTTCTATTGCGACTGCCTTTTCATAACGCTTAATGTACGCATTAAATCCGTCAACATCAGCTTTGTCCGGTTCAATAACGCTCGCCTTGTAATCAGCAAAAACTTTGTTTTCAAGATAAGCTTCAAGCGTTTCATCTTCCGATTTATTACTCATATAAGCGGCAAGAAGAGCAATCCCCCATGCACCGCCCTCGCCTGCGGTTTTCATTACTGCAACAGGAGTATTCATAGCACCTGCCATAAATTTTTGACCCACAACGGGAGTTTTGAAGAGTCCGCCGTGACCGAGGAGCTTTTCAATTTTGACATTTTCTTTATCAAAAAGAATATTCATACCAAGACGAAGAGTTGCCATTGTGCCGTAAAGCTGAGCGCGCATAAAGTTTGCAAGAGTAAATTTAGAATCGGGCATTCTTACTGTTAAAGGTCTGCCCTCGGAAGTATCGGTTACAGGCTCACCTGAATAATAGTTAAAACTGATAATACCGTCGCAGTCTGCGTCGCCTTTAAGAGCTTCGGCATAAAGCATATCATAAAGTGCCGGCTTATTTACTTCTGCGCCACTGTTTAAGAGTACCTCTGAAAAAAGCTTCACATAAGCGTCAAGGTCCGAAGTACAAGTATTGCAATGAACCATTGCAACAGGCTTGCCGGTAGGTGTTGTAACCATATCAATTTCTGTATAAACATCTGAAAGGGATTTATCAAGAACAATCATACCGAAAATTGATGTTCCTGCCGAAATATTTCCTGTTTTTGCGGCAACGCTGTTTGTAGCAACCATTCCTGTACCTGCATCACCCTCGGGCGCACAAAGAGGAATTCCTGCTTCAAGCTCACCTGTCGGGTCAAGAAGCAAAGCACCGTCTTTTGTTAAACTACCTGCATTTACGCCTGCTACAAGAATTTTAGGAAGAATATCAAGAAGCTTCCAGCTATATCCTTTATCAGCAATTTCAGCGTCAAAATCCGCTACCATTTTTTCATCATAACAGTTTTTAGTACTGTTAATCGGAAACATACCTGCGGCTTCGCCGATACCGATTACCTTTTGACCTGTAAGCATCCAATGAACATATCCTTCAAGAGTCGTCAAGAAATCTATATTAGGAAGATGTTCTTCGCCATTAAGAATTGCTTGATAAAGATGAGCAATACTCCAACGCTGAGGAATGTTGAAATTAAAAAGCTTTGTAAGCTTTGCCGAAGCCTGTTCTGTAATAGTATTTCTCCATGTTCTGAACTCGGCAAGCTGATTACCGTCTTTATCAAAAGGAAGATAACCGTGCATCATTGCGGAAAAGCCTATTGATTTAAGTTTCGTAAGCTTTACTCCGTATTGTTCTTCTACCTCTGCCTTGAGATTTTTATAGGCATCTTGAATACCTGTCCATACATCATCTAAATGATAAGTCCAAATACCGTTTTCAAGGCGGTTTTCCCAATCGTGACTTCCAGAAGCAATGGGATTATGATTTTCGTCAATCAAAACCGCTTTTATGCGGGTTGAACCCATTTCTATACCCATTATCGCATTACCGCTTTGAATTGTATTTTTAGCAGAATTGATATCCAAATTTTCCAACTCCTTACTATTTGTTATAGACACAAAAATTATATCACTAAAAATTCAAATAATCAATGAAATATTATTATTGTATGAATAAAATTAGATACGCAAATTATAACAGTGAATAAAAATTGATTTCATATAATTATAAAAAGAAAAGTTTTAAAAACATACGGTTTATACACATATATTTTTAAAACTTTTTGAGTATTTTAGATGTAGAAAACTGTATTTTTTAATGAGTAATATCAAGATAAACCGGAATTTGAAAACCACGATTTCATAAGTGGTTACTGCCCCTCATAGGGTGTTAATAAAATCCTCCAAAACGCTTGAAAACAAAGAATTTATCGCAATGTGCCCGCCTTATCCCTTTATACGATTTCACTTGCGTTTATGCTTCCCTCGCTACCTCATAAGGGCAAAAACAAGGGAAGAAAAATCTGATAACAAGTTATAATAACAAGTGGCAATCGGGAAACTGTGACATATGTGCGAATATATTATAACGGAGGATTTCAAAATGGACAAGTATATTTACGATAAGAATAATGAGTTATGGTATGAACTTCAAGGTGATTATTATATTCCCTGCCTTACATTACCCACCCAAAAAGAAAGACCTATCGGCATTTGGGGACAGCGACACAAACGCTATCTGAAAGAGCATAAGAAAGCGACCTACACAACGCTTTTGACCAGCGGCAAGCTCAACACTTATCTTGCCAATATTGATAAGCAGGCGGAAAAAATGTTTTCTCGGCTGGTAAAACAACTTGCCGAAAAAGAAGGAGTAACCGAAACACTCAAAGCTGAAAATCAAATGCTGTGGGTGCCAAAAATGGGCAACATCCAAAATAGAGCAAAAGAAATTGTCAATGCAGAATTGATTTATATCTAACAAGAATATACTTACACTAAAAAGTAGCAGGCTTATATTTGCCTGTTACTTTTTTAGATATAATCGCATTTTTGACATTGCAATAATGTATTCTCGTTATCTTCCTTGTGATATGCGCCAGACCATTTACAGATACTTTGCAAAATGGGAACAACAGAGCGTCCCTTATCCGTCAAACTGTACTCAACTCTCGGCGGTATTTCATTGAATTGTATGCGTTCAATAATGCCATCCACAATTAACTCTTTCAAGGTAGCGGCTAAAACAGCGTCCGTTATATTTGTCATTTCCTTGCGTAATGCACTATACCGTAAAGTTTCTTTTGCAGCTAAAACACAGATAACTCTTGATTTCCATTTGCCACCGAAAATATCAAGTCCGTATTCTAATGGGCAGCGAATATCTTTTTCTAATTTAGGCTTATACATATTCCAACCTCCTGTCTGTTCATAGTATATCAAATATACTTTGAAATTTCAAGCTACTATTAAATTTATTAGTTACTCATAAGTTTGCTTATATCTTGTTTGCGATAAGCAATACCGCTATAATAAAGTCAAGCTCAGTGATGAGCAAAAAAATAATTAGGAGGCTTGTTCTCATGAAAGTAAACGCTTATCTGGAAATTACAATGAAAATCGACGAGGTGAATCGTCCTGCTGCCGCAAAGGTTTATACCGATTATCGCCAGCCGTTCCTTGATACGATTGAAGGGGCTTTGACGAAAGAGCTTCTCATTCGTGACGAAGATGTTCAGGTTCTTCACGGTTTTGACAGTGTAGAACACGCACAGGCTTATCTTTCAAGCGCAATGTTTCAAAACGATGTGTTTGTTGGACTAAAACCGCTTTGGAGCGCTGATCCCGATGTGAAAATCTATACCGTTGCATAATTTGCGGAAGCTGTGTGGCATATCTGTCACGCAGCTTCATTTTATATTTCATAAAGTTTGAAAGGAGTTTTCTATGAATAAAACCGAATGGTTGATTTGTCCCATATGTGGTCGGAAAACTCATAATAAAGTCAGAGAAGATACCATATTGATAAACTTTCCTTTATACTGCCCAAAGTGCAAACAGGAAACGGTCATCAATGCAAAGGATTTACAAATAACCGTCATTCAAAAACAGGAGATATAATCCTATATGTATGCCGCCGATTATGGATAACACCATAGCGGCGGTTTTCTTTGTCTATCGGCTGTCTCTGTCAAAGGATTTCTTTCGTGGTTTCTGTTGTCTGCCTTGTTCCTGCAACTGTCTGAGCCTGTTTCGGATGCTCTCCCTTTCGGGCGGTTTCGGCGGTCTGCGCTTTTCTTTTACCTGACGCTTCCACTTAGCAAGGTCACGGTTGTACTGCTCCACAACGGCTTCCGATTCCCGATAGGTCGCCATAAATGCCTGCACATTGGGATAACCGTCCTCCCTGAGAATATCGGGGAGATTATCCAGTCTTTCGGATATTTCCTTTTCGGTCTGCTGTATCTGCTCGGTAATGGCTTTTCGCTCCTTACCCTTGAAAATACCCTTTGCTTCGGAAAGCTGTTCTTTCAGTTTGGGGACTTCCTCCTGCAAGCTGCGAATTGCCCTTGCCTCGTCCTGCACCCGTATCATCAGACTTTGCATAGTGCGGAACTCCGACATATCAATATCCAGCGTGGGCTTCGGCGGCATACTGTGTTCACGGATAAGGGTTTGTAAAAAGTCCCTCGCCTTGTTTACGATACTGCGGAACAGATTGGCTAAAGCACTTAGCAAAGGGTACTTACGGTTATTCTCGGCAGTCCTGCAAGGAGCGTTCCGCTTTGCGGTATTCCCGAAGCGAATGATTACCTTTAACCCTATGCAGTATGTGGTATGGCGGGGCAAGAAAGAAGATTATGACCTGTTCTCGGACGAGGACGGCGATACCGCTTCTGCACCCACGCTCAACCATGAGCAATTCTGCAAGCTGGAGGAATTTCTGAAAGCAAAGGACAATCCCGCATTGCTCCCCATTCAAATCGCCTACTATACGGGACTTCGCATTGGCGAGGTCTGCGGCTTGACTTGGCAGGACATCAACCTTGACAAGCAGTACCTCACGGTGCGCCGCAGTATGCGCTACAACGGGGCAAGGCACAAAACCGAGATAGGGGCGACAAAGCGGAAGAAAGTCCGCACCGTGGACTTCTGCGACACGCTGGCGGCAATCCTGCGGACAGCAAAAACCGAACAGCACAAAAACCGTTTTCGATACGGCGAGCTTTACAACCTCAACTATTACAAAGAGGTCAAAGAAAAAGACCGCACCTATTACGAGGGTTACAGCCTACCCAGAATGGAAGAAATCCCCGATGGCTGCAAGGAAATATCCTTTGTCTGCCTTAGACATGACGGAGCATACGAATCACCGAGTACAGTAGGGATTATGTGCAGGACAGCAAGCAAAAAGCTCGAGGGCTTGGAGGGCTTTCATTTCCACCAGCTTCGCCACACATTCACGAGCAATCTGCTTTCAAATGGGGCGGCGCCGAAAGATGTGCAGGAGCTTCTCGGACACGCTGATGTCAGTACCACAATGAACATCTACGCTCA
>CAZIMO010000007.1:0-96198 GCA_964540535.1 uncultured Eubacteriales bacterium
ATACCAATATTTCTTGTTTGTTCAAGAGATACTTTTCTTGGCATAATATCCTCCACTTAAATGTCTCTAAAAAATTACCATCTGAAATGTGCGAAAGCTTTGTTAGCTTCTGCCATTCTGTGCATTTCTTCACGTTTCTTGAATGCTCCGCCCTGTGAGTTAGTAGCATCAAGAATTTCATTAGCAAGTCTTTCCTTCATTGTTCTCTCTGAACGCTGACGAGCGAAAAGAGTAATCCAACGAAGACCGAGTGTCTGGCGTCTTTCGGGGCGAACCTCCATAGGAACCTGGTATGTTGCACCGCCTACACGGCGAGCCTTACACTCAAGAACCGGCATAACATTTTCCATAGCGGCATCGAAAACTTCAAGAGCTTCCTTGCCTGTTCTTTCAGCAATAATGTCGAATGCGTCATAAACGATTTTCTGAGCAACGCCCTTCTTACCGTCTAACATTACGCTGTTGATAAGTCTTGTTACAAGCTTTGAATTATAAAGCGGATCTGGCAAAACATCGCGTTTTGCAATCTGGCCTCTTCTTGGCACTGCGCTTCCCTCCTTCATATTAATGATATCATAGGTACTCGAGTGACAAAACCCCGTGGCACCAACGAAAGAGGCATATATATTTATATATACACTCTCGTTGGACAAATATTCAAAGAATATTGCCTTACAAGAAGATTCTGTCTTTTAACATTAACCTATTATTTTTTTGCTGCCTTAGGACGCTTTGCACCGTACTTAGAACGGCTCTGCATTCTACCGTTAACACCCTGAGTATCGAGAGTTCCTCTGATGATGTGGTAACGAACACCGGGAAGGTCCTTAACACGGCCGCCTCTGATAAGAACAACAGAGTGTTCCTGAAGATTGTGTCCGACACCGGGAATGTAAGCAGAAACTTCAATTCCGTTTGTCAAACGAACTCTGGCAAGTTTACGAAGAGCTGAGTTAGGCTTTTTGGGAGTATCTGTCTTAACAACAGTACAAACGCCTCTCTTTTGGGGAGAATTGTTATTTGTCATAACATTCTTTTTTGAGTTAAGACCCTTACCGAGAGCGGGAGCTTTCGACTTCTTTACGAGAGTTTCTCTTCCGTTACGAACGAGCTGGTTAAAGGTTGGCACTTATTTTCACCTCCATACACATAATTTACCAACGGACACAAGTCCGCATGCTTGATTAGTTTATCATGAATGCACAATTATTGTCAAGTATTTTTTTACAATTAAGGTGACGAAAGTTGAACACAATATGCCGAAACTTTGATATTACGGCGACTTTTCACTTTTTCAACATTGACGGGCGTCAGCCCGTCTGCTGTTTCAAAAGCAAAAATTCATCCATACTTTCTGCATTTTCGGTGCAGAGCAGTTTAAATCAAGCAGATTTTTTCTTGAACAAGGCATAAAGTCGAAGCCATACTGCCGTATGGCGAGAGTTTTAACGCAGTGCAAGGAGAAATATGCTGATTTAAACCATATCGGGTTCGACTTCCGTCACCTTAACGAAAATAAAAATAATAAAATTTAGTATTGACATATTTCGACAGCAGTTATATTATTGTGTTAATACACTAATACAATAATACAAGGGGTGAGATATGAGAATATTTTAAGAAAATTTTAAGGTTTATTAAAGTATTTTTAGTTTTCGGTAAAACGGCTTGAAAAAGCCTGCAAACTATTTATAATCTACTTGAAAACCAACAGCAAATCTTCATAAAAAGGTACTTGATTTTATGAAAAACATACTTGAATATTTAGAAAATACTGCTGTCAATTTCGGCAGTAAAACCGCAGTAATCTGCAAAGAAAAAAATATAAGCTGGCAGGAGTTGCTTTTGTCAGCAAAGAAAATCGGTTCTGCGCTCGCCGCAAAAAGCGAAGTGCGTATGCCTATCCCTGTTTTAGCAGAAAAGGGAATTGACACTCTTGCAACGTTCTTTGGAATTGCATATTCAGGCTGTTTTTATGTGCTTGTAAATCCTCAATTACCGAAAAGCAGAATTGAACAGATATTATCAGTTCTCGGTTCAAAATATATTGTCACCGATAATGAAAACCGTGAGCTTGCCGAGGCTGTCAGCCATAACAGCGAAATTTTATTTATTGAGGAACTGATGAAAAGCGAAATTTCAGAATCGAAGCTTGAAAGTGTAAGAAAGCAGGTTTTAGATGTTGACCCGCTTTATGCAAACTTTACATCAGGTTCAACCGGAATTCCCAAAGGCGTTCTTGTATCGCACAGAAGCGTTATTGATTTTATTGATATATTTGACGAGACATTCTCAATAAGTGAGGGCGATATTATTGCCAATCAAGCTCCCTTCGACTTTGATGTTTCAGTAAAAGACATCTATTCGGCGCTCAAGACAGGCGCAACCCTTGTTTTAGTTCCGAAAGAACTGTTTTCAGCACCTACTCAACTGCTCGATTATTTATGCGACAACAAAATCACGACAATGATATGGGCTGTTTCAGCACTTTGTCTTATAACAACCTTTCACGCTCTTGACTATAAAGTCCCAAAAACCGTGAACAAAATTTTATTCAGCGGTGAAGTAATGCCGATGAAGCATCTTAAAGAGTGGCAGAAGCACCTTAAAAACGCAATGTTTGTAAATCTTTACGGTCCTACCGAGGTAACCTGCAACTGCACTTATCATATTATTGATAACAGCCGAGATTATAAAAACGGTATTCCCATCGGACAGGCTTTCAAGAACAGAGAAGTTTTTCTGCTTGATGAAAGCAATAACAAAATAGTCAGCGAGAATATTACAGGTGAAATATATGTTAAGGCAACAAGTATTGCGCTTGGATATTACAATAATCCCGAACAAACGCAAAAAAGTTTTGTTCAAAATCCGCTTAACGATAAATACATTGATATTATTTACCGCACAGGCGATCTGGGCAAATATGACAGCGACGGAAATCTTGTTTTTCAAGGAAGAAAAGATTTTCAAATAAAGCATATGGGTCACAGAATTGAAATTGAAGAAATTGAAAAGGCAATGGAAAACTGTGACAGAATTGAACGCGCCTGCTGTATATTTGACGGAGAAAAAAGCAAATTATACGGCTTTTATATCGGAAATATTGATAAAAAAGAACTTCATAAGCTTATGAAGGAAACTCTGCCGATATTTATGATACCCGGCGCTTTGAGAAATGTCGATGAAATGCCTCTTACCAAAAACGGCAAGATTGACAGAAAAAAATTGCTTGAAACGGCAGGTGGCAGAAGATAATGCAGTATGAAAGCATTCTGAAAAAATTTGAAACTCCGTTTTACGCATTTGATATGTCTGCTCTCCGCCGGCGAATTAAATATATCAAATCGGCAATTCCGCGGGATATAGACCTCTGTTACGCCGTAAAAGCCAATACTTTTATTATAAAAGAAGCCGAAAAATGCGTTGCAAGGCTTGAAGTTTGCTCTCCGGGTGAATTTGAGGTGTGCGAAAATCTCAATACGCCTATGGAAAAGCTTGTTATTTCGGGCGTTTACAAAACCCCTGCATTTATTGAGCGCATTATGGTCAGTTACGGTAATATAGGAGCTTATACAGTCGAATCTTTAACACAATATGAGCTTCTTAAAGAGCTTGCCGCAAAACACGGCAGAAAAATAAATGTTTTTGTCCGTGTTACCAGCAAAAATCAGTTCGGAGTTTCCGAAAAGGATTTATTCGATATTATTACCGACAATAAAGGTTCAGAATTTCTGAATATAATAGGTATTCAGTATTTCTCATCTACTCAAAGAACCTCGCTGAAGAAGTTTAAGCGTGAATTTGAATATCTTAACGATTTAATTGCAAGACTTAAAGCTGATTATTCGTTTGATGTCAAAGAGTTGGAATACGGAACAGGCTTTCCTGTGTTTTATTTCAAAGATGATGAATTTAATGAGGAAAGCTATTTTGAGGAATTCAGCGCAATGCTGAAAACTCTTCCCGACAATATTAAAATAACTCTTGAAGTGGGTCGCAGCATTGCAGCAAGCTGCGGTTATTACTTCACAAGCGTTGTTGACAAAAAGGTTAATAAAGCGGGGAATTTTGCCATTGTTGACGGTGGAATAAATCATCTTGTCTACTTTGGTCAGTCTATGGCTATGAAGATCCCTCATATTGACCTTTACCCTACAAGAAAAGATGATAATGCTGATGTCTGGAATATTTGCGGTTCGCTTTGCACAGTCAATGATATTATCGTAAAAGCGCTTCCGCTTTCCGATTTGAAAATAAACGATGTGCTTGTATTTAAAAACACAGGCGCTTACTGTATGTGCGAGGGAATATCGCTTTTTCTCAGCAGAGAACTTCCCGCCGTCGTTATTGCAGACGGTGATGAACAGTACACGCTTGTAAGAGATCATTTCAAGACAAGCATTTTAAACAATCCGAATTATTAAAAACAAAGGAGATTTTATTATGGAAACTTTAATTGAAATTTTAGAGGAAATTCAGCCCGAGGTTGATTTTGAAACCTGCACAGATCTTATAGACGCTCATCGGCTTGACAGCCTTTCAATTCTTTCTCTTATTGCAGAAATTGAAGATGAATTTGACATTACAATCCCGACAGTTGAAATTGTACCTAAAAACTTCAACAGCGCAGAAGCTATATGGGAACTTATAACACGCCTTCAGGAGGAAGACGACTGATGTCTTATTTCAGCCCCATATATTTTGCACTTTTTCTGCCCATAGTGGTTCTGCTTTACAGCGTTGCGCCAAAAAAGGCAAAACCATATATTTTGCTCGTTTCGAGCTATGTGTTTTTCTGTATGCTCAGCGGAAAGCTTTTGATATATCTTCTGTTTTCAACTATGTCGATTCACCATTTCGGACTGTGGCTTGACAAAATACAGACAGAAAAAAGCACGGCAGTAAAGCTTGTTCCCAAAGAAGAGCGGAAACCGCTGAAAAAGAAATATGATATGCGTCAAAACGGCGTTCTCGCTTTAGCAGTAGTTATTCACATAGGTATTTTATTGGTACTTAAATACTCGCCATTTTTTGCGGTTAATGTCAACAATCTGCTTGAATTGCTTAATGTGGATTTCAGAATGGCTAAACCTCATTTCCTAATTCCTATCGGCATATCATTCTACACTCTTCAAGGCATTTCATATATGACTGATGTACGCAGAAAGGTTATAAAAGCAGACACAAGCTTGCCGAGACTTGCTTTGTTTATGGGATTTTTTCCGCAGATTATGGAGGGTCCCATTGTAAGATATAACGACACTGCAATTTCACTTTTTGAGGGCAAAAAAATTGAATACAAAAACTTTGTATTCGGTGTTGAGCGAATTGCCTACGGAATGCTCAAGAAAGTTGTTGTAGCAGACCGACTGAACGAATTTGTGACTTCTGTTTTTAACGGATATGAAAAATATGACGGCGGAATAATTGCTGTTGTTGCCATTGCTTATACTTGCCAGTTATATATGGATTTTTCAGGTGCAATGGATGTTGTTATAGGTTCAGCTGAAATATTCGGCATTAAACTGCCCGAAAACTTCCGTCAGCCGTTTTTCTCAAAGAGCATTTCAGAATTTTGGTCACGATGGCACATTACACTTGGCACATGGTTTAAAGACTATATTTTCTATCCTCTTTCGCTTTCAAAAGGGTTAAAGAAGGTAACGGCTTTCGGAAGAAAGCATTTTGGAAACCACTTCGGTCCGTTACTTGCAGGTTCTGTCGCGCTGTTTTGCGTTTGGCTTTGCAACGGTCTGTGGCACGGCTCTGCATGGATGTACATATTCTTCGGAATGTATCACTTTACACTGATACTCTCTGCCAATATATGCGAGCCGATATTCGCAAAAGTTGCCGACACATTACATATTGACCGAAATCACGGTCCGTATGTGATTTTCAGAATTTTAAAAACATCAGTACTTGTGGTTATCGGCGAGCTGTTTTTCAGAGCTCACGGACTTTTAGCAGGACTTAAAATGTTCAAAAAAATATTTACCGATTTCACGTTATCGGGCATTGCTTCAGGTCAAATAACCAAAACAGGGCTTGATATATGCGACATTGCCGTTGTGGCAGTTGTTGTACTAATTGTATTTATTATCGGCATTTTAAGAGAAAAAGGTGTAGCTGTAAGGGAAGAACTAAGCAAAAAGAATATAGCTGTCCGTTGGGCTGTTCTGCTTGCTTTGATTTTCATTATAATCATTTTCGGCGCTTACGGACCGGGCTACACACCGGTTGAGCCGATGTATGCTGATTTTTAGGAGGCGGTATTTATGACAGAAAAATTTAAATATGTAAAAATCATTTCATTTACCGCCATCGCAGTCGCCCTTGTTCTATTGCTTTCAGAGGTTATTCTGCCCGAAAGCTCAAATGTATGTATAAGCAAATACGGCAAGGCGAAAATGTGGGCTATGGATGAAAGGGAAAATTCAATTGACGCTGTTTTTCTCGGCGACAGTGAGGTTTACAGTTCGGTTTCTCCCCTTGAGCTGTGGGAGAAATACGGCTATTCAACCTACGATTGCAGTCACGGCGCCATAAAGAGCTATGAATCCTATGATTTTCTGGAATCAATGCTTTCAAAGCAAAATCCGAAAATCGTATTTTTAGAAGCAAATTTTCTTTACCGAAATTACAATTCCGCATACATCGTTTATGACAGAATAAGCGAAAGATTATCTCTCTTTGAATATCACGATTTGTGGAAAAAATATTTTAATCCAAATCAAGAGTATGAAAAGACTTATAATTACAGTTATAAGGGCTATTTGCTGAACAAGAAAATTCTTTCTGCCAACAATACGCAGTATATGGTCAAAACTAACTCAGCTAAACACATACCTCAAAAAAATCTTGATTATTTTGACAAAATGTATACGCTTTGCAAAGAACGAAATATTGAAATAGTTTTATTCAACTCTCCAAGTAAAATAAATTGGAATTATGAAAAGCACAACGGCATTGCCAATTTAGCAGAGGAATACGGAATTGATTATATTGATTTGAATATTATTGATATAGGTATTGATTGGTCAAATGATACCCGTGACAGAGGCGACCATGTTAATCACAACGGCGCAGTAAAGGTTACGCAATATCTCGGCAATTACTTACACGATAAGAATATTCTTGATGATCGCCGTGGTGATACTTCCTATAAGGATTGGAACGAGCTTTTAAAGAAATACAAAGCAAATATTTAATATCTTATACAGATACAAAAAACAGAGGGCTGAAATTCAGTCCTCTGTTTTTTTGCTGTTTTACTTAATGAACACAATATGCCGAAAACTCCCTATTACGGCGGCTTTTACTTTTTCAACATTGACGGGCGGCAGCCTGTCTGCTGCTAAATCTATGGATATTTTCGATATTTCAAACAAATCGTAGTTTATCTTATTACAATTTCGTAATGTATTCTTTGCCCTGCATATTCGGAGCAAAATGTTTCCGGACTCTTTTTTACAAATTGAAAACCCACACTTTCGTAAGTGTGTTGAGCAGGAACTAAAATCTCATTTGTACAAACAAATATCTTTTTTGCTCCTTGTGCAATTATGCGTTGAATTGCCTCTTGCATCTGCCGTTTTCCATAGCCATTTCCCTTGTATTTCGTCAAGATACAGTTGTGTCCTACGTCTGTTGATTCAGGTAGATTTGTTGGATTCCACGAAACAAACCCGATGGGCTTTCCTTCCAAGACAGTCATAAATCCGCTAAACTCGGCAATATGGGGGTTATCATAAAAAAAGTCATCAAATTCTTGCCATTGTCTATGCCAATCACGCTTGAATTTCGGCTCAAAAGAATAACTGTCTTTCAAAAGAGTTGCAAGTGTTCCTCGTGGGAACTCCGTTATTTTTCTAAATTCAATATCCATTTTTTATTCATAAACTCCAATTTATCATTCCAATAAAAATATTGTCTTCTGACCGGTCAGAAAAACTAAAGGGAGACAACTTCTTTATGAAGTGTCTCCTTTCTCTCTGCATTTTCAGTGCATAGCAGTTTAAATCAAACAGATTTTTTTGAACAAAGCATAAACTCTCGCCATACTGCAGTATGACGAGAGTTTTAATTCAGTTCAAGTAGAAATATATTGATTCTTTAAACCGTATCGGGTTTGAATTCCGTAGCCTTATGCTTCAGCAGCAACTACATCTGAAATTGACTTTTTAATTTCAACATCGCTGTAGCACTTCATACCTGTACCTGAAGGAAGAAGCTTACCGATGATAACATTTTCTTTAAGTCCCATAAGCGGGTCAATCTTACCCTTAATAGCAGCATCTGTAAGAACTCTTGTTGTTTCTTGGAATGATGCGGCTGAAAGGAATGAGTCTGTTGCAAGTGAAGCCTTTGTAATACCGAGAAGCACGGGTATGCAGGTTGCCGGTACGAAAGGTTCGCCTGTTTCTTCTGCTCTGAGACGGGCTTTTTCGTTTGCGAGTGCAAACTCACGCTTGTCTGTTGTTGCACCGGGAAGAAGATCGGTTGTACCTGCTTCTGCAACCTTGAGTTTTCTCATCATCTGACGGACAATAACCTCGATATGCTTATCGTTGATATCAACACCCTGCATACGGTATGTTCTCTGAACTTCTTTAATAAGATAGTCATGAACAGCGTCAACACCGTTGATAGCAAGAATATCGTTGGGGTTGGGAGAACCGTCTGTAAGAGCTGTACCTTTCTTAACGAAAATGGGATTACCGTTTTCATCAGTTTCTGTATTGAACTTCTTGTGGAAGCCGTAAGGAATCATATACGCACGCTCGTCGCCGTTTTCGTGGTCAGTAATAACGATATGCTCGTTACCCTTAATCTCACGGAATGAAAGCTGACCGTCGATTTCTGAAAGAATTGCCAAGGTCTTTGGCTTTCTTGCTTCAAACAATTCTTCAACACGAGGAAGACCCTGTGTAATATCCTGGCTCGAAGCAACACCGCCTGTATGGAATGTTCTCATTGTAAGCTGTGTACCCGGCTCACCGATTGACTGTGCGGCAATAATACCTACTGCTTCACCAACAGTTACAGGAGTGCCTGTTGCAAGGTTAGCACCGTAACACTTAATACATACACCGTGTTTAGCGTCGCAAGTGAGAAGTGAACGGATTTTAATTCTGCGGTCAGCAGGATTTTCTCTTGCATTGACAATCGATGCAATCTCTTTTGCTTTATCTTCTGTAACCATTTCGTCCTTTGAAGCAACAAGATTGCCTTCTGCATCATAGAAGTCCTCAAGAAGATAACGGCCTGTGAGTCTTTCGCTCAAAGGCTCAATCATTTCTTTGCCTTCGGTAATATCGTAAACCTCAATACCGTCGTGGCAATGACAGTCTTCTTCGTGAATAATAACCTCCTGTGAAACATCAACAAGACGGCGGGTAAGGTAACCGGAGTCAGCAGTACGAAGAGCTGTATCGGCAAGACCTTTACGAGCACCACGAGAAGAAATGAAGTATTCAAGAACGTTAAGTCCCTCACGGTAGTTAGCGCGAATCGGAACTTCAATTGTTTTACCTGCTGTATTTGCGATAAGACCACGCATACCTGCAAGCTGACGGAGCTGCGCTTTAGAACCACGGGCACCTGAATCAACCATCATATAAATGGGGTTGTATTTGCCGAGATTCTCCAAGATACCTGAAGAAACAGCGTTAGTTGTTTCTTCCCAAACCTTGATAACTGCTCTTGAACGCTCTTCTGCACTGTAAAGACCCATACTGAAATAATCGTTGATAACGTCGACTCTTGATTCAGCCTCTGCAAGAAGGTCTTTTTTGGTTTCGGGGATTTTTGCATCGCAAACGGCAACTGTAATACCGCTCTTTGTTGAATATTTAAGACCCTGCGCCTTAATCTTATCAAGCATTTCAGCCGCAATTGTTACACCGTGAACCTTAATGCACTTGTCGATAATCTGACCGAGTGTCTTTTTATTTACAAGGAACTCAACTTCAAGCTTAAATGCATTGTCGGGGTTAGTTCTGTCAACAAAGCCTAAATCCTGCGGAATGGGATTATTGAAGATTACACGGCCGAGAGTTGTATCTACAAGCTTTGTAACCATTTCGCCGTTGACTTCTTTAGTCATACGGATTTTAATTTTTGAATGAAGTCCGATGTCGCCTTCGTCATAAGCCATTGTAGCTTCGTTAACATCACGGAACACCTTGCCGTTACCGGGTTCATCGTCTTTATCCATTGTAAGATAGTAAGAACCGAGAATCATATCCTGTGTAGGAACTGCAACGGGCTTACCGTCTGACGGTTTAAGAAGATTGTTAGCAGCAAGCATAAGAAGTCTTGCTTCTGCCTGCGCCTCTGCTGAAAGCGGAACATGGACAGCCATCTGGTCGCCGTCGAAGTCAGCGTTGAAAGCTGTACATACAAGGGGATGAAGCTTGATAGCTCTGCCCTCTACAAGTACAGGCTCAAATGCTTGAATACCAAGACGGTGAAGAGTGGGAGCACGGTTGAGCATTACGGGATGATCTTTGATAACCTCTTCAAGGCAATCCCAAACCTCTGTGCTTGCACGCTCTACCTTTTTCTTTGCAGATTTCATATTGCTTGCAAGGCCTTTTTCAACCAAGCTCTTCATTACAAAGGGCTTGAAAAGCTCAAGTGCCATTTCTTTAGGCAAGCCGCACTGATAAAGCTTAAGTTCGGGACCTACAACGATAACCGAACGGCCGGAATAGTCAACACGCTTACCGAGAAGGTTCTGACGGAAACGGCCCTGCTTACCTTTAAGCATATCTGAAAGAGATTTGAGCGCTCTGTTGTTAGGACCTGTAACAGGTCTGCCACGTCTGCCGTTGTCAATAAGAGCGTCAACAGCTTCTTGGAGCATTCTCTTTTCGTTTCTTACGATAATATCGGGAGCATTAAGCTCTAAAAGTCTTTTAAGACGGTTATTTCTGTTGATAACTCGTCTGTAAAGGTCATTAAGGTCTGATGTTGCGAAACGGCCGCCGTCAAGCTGAACCATAGGTCTGATGTCGGGCGGAATTACGGGAACAACATCAAGAATCATCCATTCGGGGCGGTTGCCGGACTGCTTAAATGCTTCAGCAACCTCAAGACGCTTAAGAATTCTTGTTCTCTTTTGACCCATTGCGTCTGTTAACTCCTCACGAAGCTGTTTGCAAAGCTCGGGAATGTCGATTTCCTGAAGAAGCTCTTTAATAGCCTCTGCGCCCATACCTGCCTTAAACTCGTCGTCATACTTTTCAACCATATCAAGATACTCTTTTTCGTTGAGTATCTGAAGCTTGGTAAGTTCAGTATCGCCGGGATCAATAACGATATACTTTGCGAAGTAAAGTACCTTTTCAAGATCACGGGGAGAAATGTCGAGAATAAGACCCATTCTTGAGGGGATGCCTTTGAAGTACCAAATGTGAGAAACGGGAGCAACAAGCTCAATATGGCCCATTCTCTCACGGCGTACTTCTTTCTTTGTTACCTCAACGCCGCAACGCTCGCACACCTTGCCCTTATAACGGATTTTCTTATACTTACCGCAGTGGCATTCAAGATCCTTCTGCGGTCCGAAAATTCTTTCGCAATAAAGTCCGTCTCTTTCGGGCTTCAATGTACGGTAATTTATAGTTTCGGGCTTTTTAACCTCGCCATAAGACCATTCTCTGATTTGGTCGGGAGAGGCAAGACCGATTTTTATTGCTTCAAATGGTTTCTTTTCCATTAAATATAGCCCTTCTTCCTTATATCTATTCACAAAAATAGGTTAAGTCAATCAATAGTTTTCTTCGTCAGCAAAGTCGTCATCGTCACCGTCGCCGAAATCAAATGCTGATTCCATTTCGTCATAGAAATCAGAATCGTCATCTTCATTTATTTCGCTGCCGTCTTCATTATCAAGAACAAAGCCGTTATCATAGGTAGCGTCGTTTACTTCTTCAAACTGAACATCAGAATCTGCGGGAGGAACGAAATCAAAATCGTCATTATCAAATCCGTTTTTGATGTCGATTTCTTCACCGTCTTCATCAAGAACACGAACATCAAGAGCAAGAGCTTGAAGTTCCTTGATAAGAACCTTGAATGACTCGGGAACGCCGGGTTTGGGAATATTAAGTCCCTTAACGATAGCCTCATAAGTCTTTCTTCTGCCTGTAAGGTCGTCAGACTTAACTGTGAGGATTTCTTGAAGTGTATAAGCGGCGCCGTAAGCTTCAAGCGCCCAAACTTCCATTTCACCGAAACGCTGACCGCCAAACTGCGCTTTACCGCCGAGAGGCTGCTGTGTAACAAGCGCATACGGACCAATGCTTCGTGCGTGAATTTTATCGTCAACAAGGTGATGAAGTTTAAGATAATACATAACACCGACTGTTACAGGGTTATCGAATTTCTGACCTGTACGGCCGTCAGTAAGAATTGACTTACCGTCTTCACGGTAGCCTGCCTCTTTAAGAGCCTCACGAATATCAACCTCGTGAGCGCCGTCAAATACGGGAGTTGCAATCTTTTGACCGAGCTTTCTGTAAGCAAAGCCGAGATGAACTTCAAGCACCTGACCGATATTCATACGTGAAGGAACGCCCAACGGGTTCAAAACGATGTCAAGAGGAGTACCGTCATCAAGGAAAGGCATATCTTCTTGAGGAAGAATACGTGAAACAACACCCTTATTACCGTGACGGCCGGCCATTTTATCGCCGACAGAAAGTTTTCTCTTCTGCGCGATATAGCAGCGTACAATCTTATTAACACCCGGGCTTAACTCGTCGCTGTTTTCTCTTGTGAACACTTCAACATCAACGATGATACCGTATTCACCGTGAGGAACACGAAGAGATGTATCACGGACTTCTTTTGCCTTTTCGCCGAAGATTGCGCGAAGAATTCTTTCTTCTGCAGTTGCAACATCGGTTTCGCCTTTAGGAGTAACCTTACCTACAAGGATGTCACCCGAATGAACCTCTGCGCCGACACGGATAATACCGTTTTCGTCAAGGTCTTTAAGAGCGTCTTCACCCACATTGGGAATATCTCTTGTAATATCTTCCGGTCCGAGCTTTGTATCACGGGCCTCAATTTCATACTCTTCAATATGAAGTGATGTATAAACATCATCTCTTACGAGCTTTTCATTGATAAGAACAGCGTCCTCGTAGTTATAACCTTCCCAAGTCATAAAGCCGATAAGGGCATTTTTACCGAGAGAAATTTCACCGTTTGAGGTTGCGGGACCGTCAGCGATAACCTCGCCTGCTTCAACATCTTGACCGATTTCAACAATCGGGCGCTGGTTGATACAAGTACCCTGGTTTGAACGCATAAATTTGATAAGCTCGTAATTATCAATTTCACCGTCGGCAGTTTTGATTGTTACTGTCTTTGCATCAACTTGAGTAACCTTACCTGCACGCTTTGCAAGTACAACTGTACCCGAGTCAACGGCAGCCTTATACTCCATACCTGTACCGACGATAGGAGATTCTGTTTTAAGAAGCGGAACAGCCTGTCGCTGCATGTTTGAACCCATCAATGCACGGTTAGCGTCGTCATTTTCAAGGAAAGGAATCATTGCAGTAGCAACTGAAACAACCATCTTGGGAGAAACGTCCATATAGTCTGCCTCTGTTGTGGCAACCTCAAGGAAGTTATCTCTGTGGCGGGCTGTAAGCTTTGCATTAATGAATTTACCGTTTTCATCGAGAGGCTCGTTAGCCTGCGCTACAATGTAGTTATCCTCAACGTCAGCGGTCATATACTCAACTTCATCAAGTACAGTGCCTGTTTCCTTATCAATTCTTCTGAAAGGAGCTTCAATGAAGCCGTATTTGTTAATTCTTGCGAAAGTTGCAAGGTAAGAGATAAGACCGATGTTGGGACCTTCGGGAGTTTCAATAGGACACATTCTGCCGTAGTGAGAATAGTGAACGTCACGAACCTCGAAGCCTGCACGGTCACGTGAAAGACCGCCTGGACCCAATGCCGAAAGTCTTCTCTTGTGTGTAAGCTCTGCCAAGGGGTTTGTCTGATCCATGAACTGTGAAAGCGGTGATGAACCGAAAAATTCCTTAATAGCAGCCATAACAGGTCTGATATTGATAAGAGCTGCGGGAGTTACCTTATCAGGTTCTTGACCTTGAAGGGTCATTCTCTCTTTAACAACTCTCTCCATTCTTGCAAAACCTATTCTGAACTGGTTCTGAAGAAGCTCGCCTACCGAACGTATACGGCGGTTGCCGAGGTGGTCAATATCATCAGTAACGCCAACGCCGTAAGCAAGGCCGTTAAGATAGTTGATAGTTGCAAAAATATCTTCAACTGTAATATGCTTAGGAATAAGGTCATCTGCACGGAGAGCCATTTCTTCTAAAAGAGCGTCTTTATCGTCGCCGCATTTATCAAGAACTTCCATAAGAGCCTTAAAGCTAACCTTTTCATTGATACCGATTTCTTCAAGTTCATCAACACTGCACATAGGAACATACTCGACAATGTCAACCATACCGTTTGAGAAAACCTTAACCTCTTTACCCTCAACATCGAGAATAACGGTGTCAACGCCTTCCTGCTCAATTCTGTATGCAAGCTCTTCGCTGATTACATCGCCCTCGTCTGCCATAATTTCACCTGTAAGGTTACTTACAACAGGCTCTTTAACTGTATGACCTGCAATTCTTGATGCAACGCCGAGCTTTTTATTGTATTTGTATCTGCCTACTCTTGATAAATCATATCTGTGAGCATCAAAGAAAAGACCGTTGAGGTGAGCCTGTGCAGTTTCAAGTGCAGGCGGCTCGCCCGGGCGAAGCTTCTTATATACTTCAATAAGAGCCTGCTCGGTATTAACAGTTGTGTCCTTTTCAAGTGTAGCTTCAATTCTTTCGTCATATCCGAAAAATTCACGGATTTCGTCATTGGAGCTTAAACCTAATGCGCGGATAAATGTTGTGATATAGATTTTTCTGTTTTTATCAATTCTTACATAGAAAAGATCGTTTTGGTCGGTTTCGTATTCAAGCCAAGCACCACGGTTAGGGATTACTGTTGTTGTGTAAAGCTCTTTACCTGTCTTGTCATGAGTCATACCGTAATAAACGCTGGGTGAACGCACAAGCTGTGAAATAATAACACGCTCTGCGCCGTTAATAACGAAGGTACCGCTGTCTGTCATAAGCGGGAAATCGCCCATATACACTTCGTTTTCCTTGACCTCGCCCGTTTCTTTGTTAAGAAGACGAGCAGTTACGCGCAACGGTGCGGCATAAGTTGCATCTCTTTCTTTGCACTCTTTGACCGTATATTTGGGCTTATCGTCCATACGATAGTCCACAAAGGTCAGTTCGAGGTTGCCCGTGTAATCGGTGATAGCATCGATATCACGGAACACTTCTTTAAGTCCTGTTTCAAGGAACCACTTGTAAGAGTTCTTCTGCACCTCAATAAGATTGGGCATCTGCATAACCTCATTGATTTTTGAGAAACTCATACGGGTATTTCTGCCAAGTTTTACCGGTTTGACATTTACCATAGGGCTTATCACTCTCCGTTCGTTTTTTATTCCTGAGCCTTAATACTAATATACATAATATGTAAGGCGTGGAGATTACTAAATTTGTTGTATATACGCTTGATTTTTGATGTAAATTATGGTACAATTTGTTTCGCATAATTTACTCCAGCGTATACAATTCCACTTTAATAGCAGTTTATTATTATAGACCAGTCAAGTCAATCTGTCAATAGTGAAATTAAAAAAGTTGAGAATTTTTTTCAAAGGAACCTTAAATATGAAGAAATATGAAGAATTAAACCTGTCTGCAATGTCGGTTGCAATTTTTAAAAACGCAGTAAAAGATGATGTTGTTTCGGCTTTGCTTCAACTTTTAAATGCTGACAGCGAAAATGAAGAAACCATAATTTCAATGTATTCAGATTTTGTTTCTGTTCTTTACGAAACCACCGACGATTTAAGCGAATATATAAATTCGCTCTTACAAAATGATGAAAACGCATTTGTAAAGGCCGCCGCAAAGGGCGAGGCTTCTCCCCTAATGCTTGAAGCCTGCGAAAATGAACTTGAATTTTTTGAGAAGCTTTCAAAAATCACAAGCGAAGAAATTTGCGATGAGATCAGCGTAAAAATTTTTCTTCCGCAATGGAAAAACAGTAATATATGTATAAAAGCTGAATATGACCGAAAAATTTCAAAAATCAGAACCACAGGCTATGGCATTTATGCCGAACACAGAATGTTTTTATATAAGGATAATGAGATTGTACCTGTTAAATACCCTGATCCTCAAAGTCTTTCGCAAATGAGCGGATATGAATCAGAACGGCAAAAGGTCATAGATAACACAATGGCTCTGCTTCACGGCAAGCCCTGCAACAATGTACTTCTTTACGGCGACGCAGGCAGCGGAAAAAGCAGTACAGTTAAGGCGATTGTAAACGAATATTGGGAAATGGGACTTCGCCTTATTGAAATCAAGAAAAATCAGCTTTATTCCTTGGCAGATGTCATTGAAAAGCTTGCTGATAATCCGCTGAAATTCATTATCTTTATTGACGATTTGAGTTTTTCTTCAAATGACAGTGATTTTGGCGCATTAAAGGCAATTTTAGAAGGCGGAGTTGCAGGCAAAACCGAAAACATTGCAATTTACGCCACAAGCAACCGCCGAAATCTTGTTAAAGAGAATTTCAGCGACCGAAACGGCGATGACATTCATCTTCAAGACACAATCCAAGAGATTATGAGCCTTTCTGCAAGGTTCGGTTTGAAAATTACTTTTTCAAAACCTGATAAGGATTTATATTTATCTATTGTGGAAAATCTTTCTTTACAGTATAATATCAGTATAGATAAGAACGAGCTGTTTTTGTCGGCAGAAGCTTTTGCTCTTCGCAATGGCGGAAGAAGTCCGCGCACAGCGAAACAATTTATAGAATATCTTGCATCAAAAAGCAATTTATAGTCGGAGGGAAAATATGAAAAAATACAAATATGATTGGGAAAATCCCGCAGTCTTTAAGCGAAATAAGGAAGACGGCCATGTCATCGCATTTTCATACGATGATGAAGCTGACGCTTTAAACCGAGTTGAGCCTGCATCAAAAATGACGCTTAACGGCCTTTGGAAATTCCATTGGCAGAGAGGGCTTAACGACTGCCCGACAGATTTTTATAAAGACAGCTTTGATACTTCATTTTGGAGAGATATTAAAGTTCCGTCAGTATGGCAGACTGAAGATACAGGCAGTTACCCATACTATTACGCAAGCACCTTCTGCCGTGCTATCAGCCGAAGCAAAAATAAAATTCCGTCTATTGACCACACAATGCAGGAAATAGGTATTTATGTGCGTGATTTCGATATGCCCGAAAGCTTTGACGGTCAAGAAATTTTCTTGCATCTCGGCGCGGCGAAATCTGCAATTGAGGTATATTTAAACGGCGAATATGTTGGCTATTCGCAAGGCTCAATGACTCCGCACGAATTTGACATTACAAAATTTGCGCGCAAAGGTTCAAACCGAGTTGCAGTGAAATGCTATCGCTACTCTGACGGCGCATACCTTGAAAATCAGGATATGTGGCTTCTTTGCGGTCTTTACAGAGAGGTTTATGTATTTGCAGAGCCTAAAAAATGTATCCGTGATTTCTTTATAACAACCGATTTAGATTCCGAATACAAAAACAGCAACACAGAACTTGAAATCAAGATTAACAGCTATGATACAACCGGCAGTGCCTCTGTTAAAGCAGAAATTATTGACGGCGACACAAGAATTGTTATCGGTGAGGCGGAGTTTGACGGTTCTGCAACGCTTAAATTCAATAAGCTTATTGAAAATCCGAAAAAATGGTCTGCTGAAACACCTTATCTTTATAAGCTTCTTATCAGCATCACCGCTGACGGCAATACTACATACAAATGTATTCGTTTCGGCTTTAAAAAGGTTGAAATTATCGGCGAAAAGCTTCTTTTCAACGGCAAGCCGATGATGATCAGAGGCGTCAACCGTCACGATTTTGACCCCGACAACGGTTGGGCTGTTCCCAAAGAGAGATACCATCAAGATTTAAACCTTATGAAAAAGGCGAATATCAACTCAATCCGTACTTCACATTATCCCGATGATCCATATTTTTATGAGCTTTGCGACGAATACGGCTTTTATGTTATGGACGAATGCGATTTAGAAACCCATGGTGTCCGCCGTAAGGGTGTTCCCGGAGATAACCCCGTTTGGACAAACGCGGTAGTGGACAGAATGGAAAGAATGGTGCTTCGCGACAGAAACCATGCCTGCGTATTTATGTGGTCATTGGGCAATGAGGCAGGCGACGGCAGCAACTTTGCCGAAATGAAAAAAGCCGCTCTGAAGCTTGACGCAACCCGACAGTTCCACTATGAAGGCGATTTTAACTTCACAAAGAGCGATGTTATTTCAAGAATGTATCCTGTTGAAAGCGTTATGAAAAAGCTTTGCAACAAAGAGCCTATTGAAATCACTCTTTATGACAACATTGCAAACGCACTTGCCGCTGATTCAAAGCCTATTAAGAAAGAAGATTACTGCCGACCTGTTATTCTTTGCGAATATGCACACGCAATGGAAAACAGCCTTGGCAATTTCCAGGAATATATGGACGATTTTGAGGCTTATGACCATATGTGCGGCGGTTATATTTGGGACTTTGTAGACCAGGCAATCCGCAAAAAGACCGAAAACGGCGACCAATGGCTTTACGGCACTGATTTTGAGCCTTATGAACCGGGCAGATATACACATCTTCCCAATACAACGGCTATGACAGGTTCAAATACATACTTTAATGCCAACGGTATTATTGCCGCTGACAGAAAACCACATCCGTCATATTATGAGGTTAAAAAGGTTTACTGTGAAATCAAGGTTAAAGAAAAGGATTTAAATAAGGGCGAATTTACATTGATCAACAAAAAGCTCTTTACAGATCTTGCTGACTTTGAATTTAAGTGGAGCTTGCAGGCAGAGGGTATCGAAGTACAGAACGGTACTGTTGTCATAAACTGCGCCCCCCTTTCTGAAACCGATTTCACAATTCCTTATGATTTGACGGCACTTCCCGAGAAGGAATGCGTGCTTATTATCTCATTCCTTAACAAAACAAGCCATGCTTGGTGCGATGCAGGCTATGAACAGGGCTTTGACCAATTCATTGTGAAGGATGCGCCCAAAGCAGAAGCTCCCAAGGCATTTGACGGAAATCTCAATTATATCCAAGAAAACAACACAGTCACTGTTGACGGAGATAAATTCAGCGTTAAGCTTGACGGCGGTAAAATCACTTCTCTTAAATATGACGGCAAAGAGTATTTGAGAGCGGCCGTTGCGCCCAACTATTTCCGTGCGCTTACAGACAACGATTTTTCAAATCTTAACTTTGTTCCGTTCCTGCTTCCCTTTGCTCCGTATCTTAATTGGAAGAGAGCTACAAAGAGTGCAAAAGGAACTGTAAAGAGTGCCGAAAAGAATTCTCTCGGTCAGCTTATTGTGAAAATTGAATGGAATGTTCAGCTTTTTGCAAATGTTACATCTGTAATCGTTGTAAATCCCGACGGAAGTCTTGAGCTTACGCATACAGGTACTCCCAAAATGCTTAATCTTACCCGTTTCGGTACAATGATGGGACTTCTTCGTGAATTTGATCAAGTAAAATGGTACGGCAGAGGTCCGCAGGAAACATATTTCGACAGAAAAACAGGCGGTAAAATTACTCTTCATAAAAAGAGCGTTGCCGACCTTGAGCATCACTATATGCGGCCTCAGGAAAACGCAAACCGTACAGACGTCCGTTGGGTTGAAATCACAAATAAAGACGGTAAAGGACTTCGCTTTGAGGCAATGGGCGATACACCGATTTGCTTCAGCGCATGGCATTACACACAGGACGAACTGCACCTTGCAAAGCATATTCACGAGCTTCAGCACCGTGACATTACAACCTTTAATGTTGACCTTAACCAAATAGGTGTGGGCGGCGATATGCCGGGTGACGCGCAGGTTCGTGAAAAATATCAGATGAAGCCCAATAAAGAATATACCTATACATTCAGAATCAAGCCGATTAAATAATCAGATAAGCATATAAAAAAGGACGGAATAAAAATTCCGTCCTTTTTTTATACATAACATTACCTGCCGAACAAAATTTTACTTAACTTGATTTTATCAAACAATTTCACAACATAATACAGACCTACGCAATACAGCAATGCCAAAATCGGTGTAAACAAGAAGTTATACACCACCGTATTATGGGTAAAAATATTGCCGCCGACAGCGTTCACAATAAACGGGAAGCCAAAGCTTAACCAACCTGAAAGCATTGCATTTGATAAGCAATAAATCTGCAGCGAAGTCTTGCCGATATTAGTTAAACCTTTGCAAATGAAAGTCAACTTAAACTTGGGATAAGCGAGTTTAAACAAGACATCAACTGCGGTAAGCACAAAAATTGAGCCTATCAATCCGATAGCATATCTAAACGCATCAATAAAAATATATTCTTTTATTGAGTATGCTCCGCCGATTATTCCCGAAGTGTATATGTAATGCTTTTCTTTATAGAACATCAACATTAAAGGGAACAAAACAATAGATATATATTTTACGGGCATAAGCTTTTGAGGAATTTTTTCTTTATATTTTGCAAAGTAAAATCCTATTATAAAGTAAGGATACATAAATAAATTAAGATTTATTCCCGGAAAAACAAAAAACACAACCGAGGCGATACATAAAAGTATAATTTGAAGAGGAACGCTCTTTACCTTTTTGCAGATTACCGCTACACATACCGAAGAAATTAAAACGCTCCACAAGAACCACAAATCAGCCAAAGACGACATCCATTCACCTGAAATCAATGCGCTGAAATTACCTTGCAAAATACTTTTAACACCTGTTGAAATATAGTAATTAAAAAAACCGCAAAAAACAATTGAAAACAGCAACGGCTTACTGCGATGAACAATCAATTCTTTTAATCCTCTTTTTTGAAATGAAAAGAAAAATAAATAACCGCTTACAAGCATAAATAAGGGCATATGAAAAGAATAGATGAATTTAAAAACACCGTTTTCAAATACATTCATATCGCTTCCCTTTAAGCAATATTAAATACAATGACCCCATATCATTAAAAAAACAGCAATGCCTTTTATTACATCTATATATACTCGCTCTATTTCCCGTTTATTTGTATTCATCTATTCTCTCCCGCAAAATAAATGTTAAATTTATTATATTAAAAGTCAACTGAATTTTAATATGAAAAAGCCTTACCAAACAAATGGTAAGGCAGCATTGAATTATAATTTAATCACCGCAACGGTTTCAACCTCAACAAGAACATCTTTAGGAAGCTGTTTTGCGGCTACACATGAGCGCGCGGGCTTTGAGGTGAAGTATTCAGCGTAAATCGCATTGAATGCGGCAAAATCCTCCATATTTTTGAGAAAACAGGTAGTTTTTACCACGCTTTCCAAATCACTGCCTGCAGCTTCAAGAAGATTTTTAACATTCTCGCAAACCTGAGTAGTTTGACCCTCAATAGTATCAGCCTCAACCTCGCTTGTAGCAGGGTTAATTGCAATTTGACCCGATGTGAAAACCAAATTTCCCACAACCTTTGCCTGTGAATAAGGTCCGATTGCAGCAGGCGCTTTGTCTGTATATATTGTTTCAATCATAAATAACTCTCCTTATACCAATTTGTAGCCTTGTCTTAAAAGCTCATTTCTAATTATTTCAATATGCTCAAAGTTTCTTGTTTCAAGCAAAATACGCAGATAACAGCCATTAATATCTGAATTTTCAGAGGCTCTTTCGTGGTGAATCGAAATAACATTACCTCCCAAATCTGCAATAATATTTGAAACGCCTTTAAGCTGACCCGGCTTATCAACAAGCTCTATTGTAAGCGAATATGTACGACCCGATGTAAGCAAGCCGCGCTTGATTACTCGGGAAAGTATAGTAACATCAATGTTACCGCCCGAAACAAGGCAAACAACCTTTTTGCCCTTAACATCGATCTTATTAAACATTACAGCCGCAACAGAAACTGCGCCTGCGCCCTCTGCAATAAGCTTTTGCTGTTCAATAAGCGCAAGAATTGCCGCCGCAATTTCATCATCTGAAACAGTTACGATTTCATCAACGAATTTCTTTACATATTGGAATGTATTTCCGCCCGGCTCTTTAACTGCAATACCGTCGGCAATAGTTGAAACGGAGTCAAGCTTTTCAATTTTATCGTCTTTAATAGAGTTATACATACTCGGCGCGCCCTTTGCCTGCACACCGTAAACCTTAATATCGGGATTAAGCGCCTTTACTGCAAACGAAACACCGCTTATGAGTCCGCCGCCGCCGACAGGTACTACCACAGCGTCAGCGTCTTTAAGCTGGTCAAGAATTTCAAGGCCGATTGTGCCCTGACCTGCAATAACATCGTCATCGTCAAAAGGATGAACAAAGGTATAGCCCTTTTCGTCTTTTAACTGCAAGGCTTTATTGTATGCGTCGTCATAAACACCCTCAACAAGACAAATATCAGCGCCGTAACTTTTGGTTGCCTCAACCTTTGAGATGGGAGCGCCGTCCGGCAGACAGATAAGAGATTTAATACCGTTTTTTGTTGCCGCCAAAGCCACGCCCTGCGCATGATTGCCGGCCGAACAGGCAATAACGCCCCTCGCTTTTTCTTCCGCCGAAAGCTGACTGATTTTATAAGCCGCACCGCGAACCTTAAATGAACCCGTTACCTGCAAATTTTCGGTTTTGAGATAAACCTCGCAATCAGGGTTGATTTTAGGCGCATAAATCATATCTGTTTTGCGGATCAAATCCTTTAAAACAAACGATGCGTGATAGATTTTATCAAGTGTTACCATAGAAATTACTTCTTTCACAAAAAGATTAGAGATATTCTATCACATTAAATCAGTGAATTGCAATAGGAATTTAAAAAATTATGAACAATGCCTACCACTCAAGGGTTTCGTTATAATCGTCATAGCCGTAATTGCCGGCAGTATTTTTAAGAAGCTCTGCCAAATCAGCCTTTTCGCCGTATGGGTCTTTAACGCTGATTTTCTTGAGAATAGGATTCATTCTCTTTAAAAATGCTATGAAAAGGTCGCCCTCGGGCGTGCCCTCAACATAGGTTTGATTTCCTCTGAACACATTTCGCACAAGCACAGTTGCATAGTCAATAAGCTTAACCTTTTTTATGCTCTTATCGCATTTGATAAAGAGAAGTCTTGCGAGAGTGCCGAGGCTGACCGAACAAAGTATTTTACCGCCCAAACGCAGTGCAAAAACAAGTCCCTTGCTCTCTTTAATATGAAATTTGCGCATTGCACGGGTAGTATCGTCACGCAAATCAAGCAAAATATTTCTTATCATTGCGTCAAAAACAGATGTTAAATAATCCTTGCAGGATAATCCGTTGGTATCATATTCAAAATCGGGAGTTGGAATACTCTCAATTTCTGCCTTATTGCCGTCAAGGGTTACAAGTCTTATGTATGACGGGTCTGCAATAATTGAGCCTGTTGTTACATCGTAAAGTTTATTGCCATTTTCTGTAACAAATTCGTTAATGCTCTGATTGTGCATATGACCTGTGAAAACAAGGTGTATGCCTTCATCCGCAAGCAGTGTTGCCACGCTCTTATAATCATACATAAGCGATGATTTTATTATTGAGAAAACGGGCTGAATCGGCAAAACAGGATAATGACAGATTGCGAACATTGTCTGCGAGTCATCACGGGCTTTTTTAGCCTGTTCTTTAATCCATTCAACCTGCTTTTCGGTCAGACTGAACTGGCCGTTTGTTTTAATATCTGCATTTATGGCAAGAAGTCGAACATTATCGCTTAACTGTGCTACATATGAAAGATGTTCTTCATCAACTGCAACAGCGTCGCTGAAGCCGAAATCGTTATAAAGCTTAATAAGCTCTTCTTTGGGTGTGGGTTCGGGCATATATCTGCCGTTTTCGCCGAATGCAAAGGGGTCGCTTTTCCAATCGTGATCGGCAGTGATAAGATAGATCTTTTTGCCTTTTTCTTTAAGCTCATAAAGAAGCTTAATGAATTTTTCGTGGCTATTACGTTCTCCGTTTTGAGTTAAATCGCCCACAATCAGCACGGTGTCTGCCAAATCAGTTTCACCCAGATACTTAAATACACTTTTATTTATGCTTTCGGTCTCGGCAAAGCATTTTTGCTCATAGTGCATAAATTCCTCATAATCTTTTCCGCTGCACCCTAAATCAGTGTCGAAAAAATGGGGGTCAGTTAAAAGTAAAAACTTTAATTTTTCCATTTCCTATCTCCGTTACTCCTGTTTTTTTGAAAAAATTATAAATTATTCTTGAACTATAAATCCGTCAGCTTCACGCTTTTCGGCAAGCTTTTGAAGCATATCTTTCTTTTCTTTGCCTGCAATTTTATAGAAAAACATAGGAATTGCGCAAAGAAGCATACTTATACCCGGTACAATTGAAACAAGAGAGAACATTGCAAAACGCAAATTTTCGGGCATTTCAAGTGCTGAAACAACTGCGGTAGACGAAAGCATCTGAGCAGGGTCAAGACCGATTGCCATATACATTACAACTATACCGGATGTTGCAAAAGCATTACCGATTTTATTGATAAAGCCCTGGCAAGCCGCGCCGAGAGCATTATCACGGAATCCCGTTGTAAGCTCCATATAATCAAGGCAGTCGCAAATCATGGCAAAGCAAACCGTATTGATAACGCCGAGAGGGATACACGAAATGATAATAAACGGAATACAAGCGTAAAGGTTCATTGTAAACCAGCCCACAACCGTTGTAACAATACTTGCGGCAAATCCTGCAAGACAGCTTACAATAACAAGCTTTTTGTAATCGAACTTCTTCATAAGCTTCGGCATAAACAAAGTCGCACCGAAAAGACCGATAATTGAGCTGATTTGAAAAACAGTTTTAACTGTTGAAATACTTGCCTCAACCGCCGCAATACGCTCTGCCTCGGTTGCAAGCGTTGAAATTTCAGGTCCTATGTAGAACGAATAGCGGGCAACATGGATTGCCGCCGCTGAAACCATATAGCGACCGCTTGAAAGCACCCCCATTAAAAGTACAAGCACCAGAGGTTTACACTTGAAAATACGCTTGAGCTGTGAAGGCTCGCCCTTTTGACGCTGACGGACAGGCATTTTAACCCTTTCTTTAACACCTGCACATACAAAAGAATAAAGAATTGTGCCAAAACCGACGGTTACGACCGCCATTATAAGATATTTTCTTTTTTGAAGCGTAAGAGCGTCAATAGGCTCTGAAGAATTTTCAACCCAAGCAGCCATTATAAGACCGACAACAAGGAAAAGCACCTCGGGAATTGCCGAACCTATACTGTTAAAAATTTTGCTGACAGAAATAACCGAACTGCGTTCCTCTGAATTTGGGGTCATAACATTGGGAAGTCCCCAGAATGAAACATCGCCTATTGTGTAAATCATACCCCAAGCAACATAAACAACTGCCGAGTATATCATAAGCTCGGTTTTGTTGAGATTCGGACTTAAATACATCAGAATGGTGACTAACGCAATAGGAATAAGCGCAAAGCGGATAAAAGGAAGCATTTTTCCACTTTTAAGCTTGCTTCGGTCAACGATCATACCCATAAGCGGGTCGTTTATCGCATCCCACACACGGGCAAGAAGCATAAGCAAAAGAACAAACATAGGTGCCAACTGTAAAACATTAAGGTAATAGTCACTGATATAGCTTGACATTAAAGCATAAATCATACCTTGACCCATACCTGCAACGCAGAACGCTGTCAATTCCTTTTTCTGAACAAATTTTTTCTGTTCCATAAAAATCCCCCATTTAATCAAATATAATAGAGCTTGCAAACAGGAACTGAGCCGAATAATACAGAATGTGGTTCGCAAGAACATATTTACTGTTGTTTCTGTTTCCGAAATAAATATAACAAAGCACCAGGTCAGAAGCGGCAAACAATGTGCCTGCGACAGAAAGAATTATATATTTAACACTCTTAAATCCGCTGGCAATAAGTCCGTTGACCGCAAAAAGCATTGTACCCATTACAAAAACCGTATAAATAATTGAAATGATACGGAATTTGCCATAGCTGACCTTTTGGCGTTTTTCCATTGAAACTGTATTTATTACAAGCGCAAGGCACACAACCGCGTCTATAAGGAAATACCACCAAGTGTATTTGTGAAAGCCCATAAGAACAGCAGGAATAAAAAATCCGTGCGCGAACATAAAACTGCCGAAACCCACAAAGGTGTATATATCAGAGCTTTCTTTATGAACATATTTTAGGTCAAGCCAAATATCGCCGAGCATACTGAACACAAGACCCAAAATAATCAGAAGCGCATATTCAAAATTCACCTTGTTGTACGCAAACGCTGCCACAGCCGTGCCGATAAAGCAAATGGACGCCGCCGCTTTTGTGAACATTGCTCTTATACCGCCCTCTTTAACACGCATAGCGAGAAATACAGCGGTAACCGCAAGGCCGATAACCCCTACTGCCAAATACAGCAACATAAAAAAATCCCCCAAACAAAATGTTTCAATTAAAATATTATACACTTTGTCTAATAGGAATTCAATTATCACTATAAACAAAAACTAATTCTGTTTTTTGACAATTCCATATTCGTCATCAAGGCGAAAATACGGGCAGGCATAATTGGGCGAAGTCAAAAACCGCATCATTTCGTCTTCGTCAAGATTTATATCACAACAGTATTCTTGACTTTCGTCATCATAATAATAGTTTACGCACATATCACAGCGTGTAGCTTTCATATTCATCACCTGAATTATTTTTACTTTTTATTTATGAGCTTCACAATTCTCGGTCGGTTGTATCGCTGAACAATTACAAATACCGTGTCAAATGCGGCGGCAATGACCGATGTGATTATAAACATTGCAGATGCTCCGTATTTTAGTGAAAAAAGAATAGGCACAAAGCTCAAAACCGCAATAGTTTCGTGAACAACTTCTGCCTGACACATACCTTTTGCAATATCAGTAAGGCTGTTGTTCTTAATCTCCAAGCTTTCGGGACTCCAAGTGGGAATATGTGATTTCCACTTTTTTACTTTCAGCAGTTTATACAGCTTCTTTTCAAACTTTTTAGGCAAAAATCGCTTTGCGCTGTAATCAAAATTGCTGTTGCAGATTTTTTTAATTGCAAATCCGACAGTAAGACGCATTACAAAATGATAAGAAAATGTCATAGCGGTTATGTAAAGAATTTCAAAAATTTCATTTTGAGTAAATCTAAATGCCGTATAAAATAAACCGAAAAATAAAACTGAAAGTGCCGTTGCACCATACATTGATTTTTTCATAAGCCACCCCTAATTATTTACAGTATCAGTTTATCATAAATGCTTATTTAAATCAATGACATACATATTTTTAAAAAATTGTTTAAAATATTTGTAAAAAGCTGTTGACAAATTCAAAATCGTATATTATAATAATCAAGCCGTTAAAGCAGCGGCGATTATGGCGGCATAGCTTAGTTGGCTAGAGCGTCCGGTTCATACCCGGAAGGTCACAGGTTCAAGTCCCGTTGCCGCTACCAAATACGGCCCGGTGGTCAAGCGGTCAAGACACCGCCCTTTCACGGCGGTAACACGAGTTCGATTCTCGTCCGGGTCACCACGAATAAAGAGTACACTTTCGTGTACTCTTTATTTTTTATACTCACATTAAAAATGCAATTTAGTATGATTTCTTAATTTTTATAAATAATATACATTTTTACCTCGTGCGGTTTAAGAGTTTCATTTACAGCTGAAAGTGTAATTTGCTCTTGCTTTGGCTTTGAGTATTTTTTCAGCTTTTCAATTTCTGTTGTTGTCGGGTACTGTGACGCACCAAGCTTCAACCAATTGTGATAAGCCGATGTACTTTCATTAAGAGTATAGACAGTGCCTGTATATTCTGCGCCAAGGTCAATATATATTTCAATATTATTAAGAACGAAAACATCGTCTCTTGCAGTGTCAGTCAGCTTTGACCTGTCACCGTTCGCAAATTCATCTGTATAGTAACAGTAGTTCCATATAATAATTCTGTATTCATCATTCTGCTTTGTGATGATATAACGGTCAGCAATTTCAACAATTTCATCACCGAGCATATTGAGAAAATAATATGCCCAATATGACGGCTTTTTAATATTATCTGTATTGATTAAGCCGAAACCGCCGTGAAAAGGAATTAAACCCGGTCCGTTTTCCTCAAAAATATCGGTAAATGTCCAGAAACCAAGACTGTTAACCTTACCGAAATTGTGAGTGATGTTATACAAAATGAACGGCGCCATAAACGGTGTATCGTGAATTAAATCTCTCGGACTTGGTGAGGAGTTCCATTCAGTAAGATGTATTTCTGCATTCGGGTATGGCGAATTGTCAACAATGTTTCTGATATTGTTAAGGAAATCAAGGCATATATCCTTGCTGATATATCCCATTTGTTCTGCGCCGTCACCGTCAAGCGCCCAACAGGTCGGATAAGGGTGAGCAGAAAAGAAATCAACAGGCAGTTTTTTATTATTACAAAATTTAATGAATTCTTTCAGATAACCCAAATTCTCTCTGAAATCCGCGCCGCTTGTTGACGGTCCGCCTACACGGTAATCTTCACACACGGATTTAACAGCGTCAACCGACACCTCATAAAGCTTGAAATATTCTTCTTGAGTTCCTCTGAAAAATGAGCCTAAATTAGGTTCATTCCACACCTCAAAATACCACTGTTTAACCTCATCGGTTCCGTATCTTTCAGTAAAGTGCTTAACTGTTTCGCTGATTAAATAATACCATTTGTCATAGTCGGTCGGCGGACAGCCGTTAGCTTTCCACCAAAATGTAGTATTCGGCACAGCAGCTAATTTAATCGGCATAAATCCAAGCTCGACAAAGGGCTTGATATTGACTGACAAAAGAAAATCGAACAGCTTGTCAATATAGCCGAACCAAAGAACAGGCTTGCCGTTTTCATCCTCATCATATACTGCCATATCATCATGAAAAAGACCGTGAAAGCGTATGTATTCAAAGCCGATTTCCGACTGCAACTCCCTTAACTGCTCTTGAAAATCTGCACGCAGCCCTTCTGCCGCTCTGCCGAAGGTTATGCACTTTTTGAAATATTGATCGTTTGTCATTGTTCTTTTTCCTTTCTAAAAATGAGTTACGATTAAAGCAACCCTTAATCAAACTTTAACACAAATATAGTTTTGAGTACGAATTTGTTTTCTGAATTCACTTGGCGATATTTTCATATGCTTTTTAAACACCTTACTGAAATAATTGTCATTAGAAAAACCGCAGGCTTCGCTTATATCGCTTAAATTCATATCTGTTGAATTAAGCAGTTCAACAGATTTTTCAAGTCTTACTTTTGTTAAATAATAAATTGGATTTTCACCCGTATATTTAACAAATTCTCTTGATAAATGGCTTTGTGAAACGCCTAAATATTTTGCTGTCTGAGCTAATGAAATCGGTTTTGAATAATTCTTATCAATATATTTTTTTGCATTGTTAATGAGGTTTGACATAGTATCAAAATTGATTTCATTATCGCATAACAGGCATAAAAAGCGAAATGCTTCGCTGTCAGCCGAAAACGTATTTTTTATCAATCCGTTTTTTGCTTTATCGTACAAATCAAAAAGCAATTTCACGGCAGGATGATATTCTGAAAGATGCATCACATTGTTCAAGCGGTTGATAACATACTGATAATACGGCAAAACTGCTTTTCCCTCAAATGTAATATATATAAATTCCCACTCGGTTTCTTCATTATTTTCATCAAAATAATAAGTGGTGTCAGAGGGTGTTGCAATAAAAAAGGCATCACCTTTTTTCATTGTGTAAATTTGATTTTCTGTTTTAAGCGTACCGCCGCCGTTTAATGTGTATTGAAATATGTAACCGGAAAATCTTTCTTGATTATCCCAATAATATTTTTTGCTGCGCCGTATTTCTCTGCCTACATTAACAAGCTTAATCACCGGATTATCAACATTGCTTAAAAAGTTAAAGGCGTAATTGTTACAAATATCATTTATCGTTTCTAACATCAAAATATTACCTCTTTTTATCAAATCATTACAGTTGAAATGCAGTCTGACATTTTGTAATATAGAATTAAAGCTATTGTATTTAAGTCGATTTACTTAAATAATTATACCACTTATTTACATTGAAGTAAATAATCAAAATATTGCAGAAAGAGGTACTTATAATGAAAATCACTTTTATGGGAGCAGGCAGTACGGTATTTGTAAGGAATATTATAGGCGACTGTCTTTTGACAGATTGCTTAAAAAACAGCGAATTTGCTCTGTACGATATTGACGCGTCAAGGCTTAACGAAAGCAGAGTTATTGTTGAGGCAATGAACAATTTTTTGGGAAATCCCGCGACAATTAAAACCTATCTTGGAGTGAATAACAGAAAGGCGGCATTAAAAAATTCAGCTTTTGTAATAAATGCAATTCAAGTGGGAGGATATGACCCTTGTACTATCACTGATTTTGAAATTCCCCAAAAATACGGTTTGCGTCAGACTATCGGTGATACACTTGGTATTGGCGGTATAATGAGAGCATTACGCACAATCCCTGTTGTTGAGGATTTCTGTAACGATATGAACGAGGTTTGTCCGGATGCAATATTCCTTAATTATGTAAATCCCATGGCAATGATTACAGGGTATATTCAACAATATGTATTCCCAAACACGGTTGGTCTTTGCCATTCCGTACAGACCTGCGCGCAAAGTATACTCAAGGGAGTCGGAATGGAGGAATATGAAGCTGAAAGGAAGGAACTGATTGCAGGAATAAACCACCAGGCATGGCTGCTTAAAATTGAAGATAAGTTCGGCAATGATCTGTATCCCGAAATCAGAAAAAGAGTGCATCAAAGGCTCTTGAATGATACTGAATTTGACGATCAAGTTAGAAATATATATGTTGAAAGATTCGGCTATTACTGCACAGAGAGCAGTGAACATAATGCAGAATATAATCCGTATTTTATTAAAAGCAAATTTCCAGAATTGATTGAAAGACACAATATTCCGCTTGACGAATACCCAAGACGGTGTGTTGACCAAATTAAACGCTGGAAAGAGGAATTTGAGCAATTGAAAGTAAGCGGAATAAAAGAATTCGGCCGTTCAAATGAATATGCGTCGCGCATAATGGAAGCAGTAGTTACAAACACACCATACAAAATCGGCGGAAATGTTCTTAATACAAATCACCTGATTACAAATTTCCCCGAAGAAGCATGTGTGGAAGTTCCTTGCCTTATTGACGGCGTTGGTATTCATCCGACTGCAATCGGTGCTTTGCCGACAGCTTGCGCCGCATTGAATATGACAAATATAAACTGTCAGTTAATGACAATAGAAGCTGCAAGAAGCCGTAAGAAAAATGATGTTTATCTTGCCGCAATGCTTGATCCGCATACATCGGCGGAATTGGATATAGATACAATCATCAAAATGTGTGATGATTTGATTGATGCGCACGGCGATTATTTGCCGAAATTTAATTGATTTTGCATATAATTTATGCAAAGCAAAGCGTTGTTGCCGCTTATGTACTTTTTAAAATGTTTATCGTTTATCATAAATATTCCCTTTTATTATTTATGATTAAATTGTATAATCAAATAGAGCGATAGCGTGAAAAATACAATGAAAGGAACGATACCGTGCATAAAAAGTCATTTTTAATGACTCTTTGCGCGGATTCTGTATCGCAAGGCGATTACTATGATTAAAGAATATCTTAACAAAATTGACAAAGTAATTGAAAACGGAAAATACAAGGATGATTGGCAGTCTCTTTCAAACCACAAAACGCCCGAATGGTACTACCGTGACAAATTCGGTATATTTATTCATTGGGGCATTTACAGTGTTCCTGCTTACGGCGATGAATGGTATTCAAGAGCGATGTATGATAAAAATCACAGGGAATTTGAGCATCACAAAAAAACCTACGGCGACCAAAAGAATTTTGGCTACAAAGATTTTATACCTATGTTTAAGGCTGAAAAATTCAACGCTCAAGAATGGGTTGATTTATTCAAAAGGTCGGGCGCAAAATTTGTTATGCCTGTTTTGGAGCATCACGACGGCTTTGCAATGTATGACACGGCTTTTAACCGTTGGAACGCAAAAAAAATGGGACCTTGCAGAGATATTGCAGGCGAAATTAAAACCGCATGTGAAAAAGAGGGACTGACATTTTGCGCTTCTTCACACAGGGCAGAGCATTACTTCTTTATGAATATGGGCAGAACCTTTGACAGTGATGTCAATGATGATAATTACAGGGATTTTTACGGTCCTGCATATTACTGCAAAGAGTTTCACAGCGACACTCTGCACGCAACCACAGCGGATACCTTTTCAACAGCTCCCACGGAAGAATGGCTTGAGGATTGGCTGGTTCGCACCTGTGAAATAATAGATAATTACAAGCCAAAAATTCTGTATTTTGATTGGTGGATTCACAATCACGCATTTAAGCCTTACCTCAAAAAGCTGTGCGCATACTACTACAACAGAGCTGAAGAATGGGGTGAAGATGTAACAATTAACTATAAACACGAGGCTTTTCCTCCGACAGTTGCTACATTTGATGTTGAACGGGGCGCATTGACGGATATTTCCCCTATTCCGTGGCAGACAGACACTGCAATAGGCAAACGCTCGTGGGGGTACAGAGCAGATAACGAATATAAACCGTCAAGGCAGATAATCTGTGATCTGATTGATATAGTCAGCAAAAACGGAATGTTACTTTTAAATATAGGACCAAAGGCAGACGGCACTTTTACCGACGAAGAAACCTCGGTGCTTATTGATATAGGAAAATGGTTAGATGTAAACGGCGAGGGAATTTACGGCACAACATTTTGGAAAAACTTCGGCGAAGGAAAGGTTAATAATGAGGGCGGATTTTTTAAAGATAATGCTGAAAAGAAGTTTACTGATAAAGATTTTCGCTTCACCTATAAAAATGGGTATGTATATGCTTTTCAGATGAAAGCGAACGGCAAAAAAATTAAAATTAAATCCTTTGCCCAAAAAGGCCGTCACGATTTTTTGGTTAAATCTGTTTCAGTTCTCGGTAATAATAATGTTAAAAATTTTCAACGCACAGACAAAGAAATGATTATAGATCTTGAAACCAAGCCTCAAAACGATTTGCCGATTTGCTTTAAAATCGAAATCGAATAAAACATAAGGTGAAGAGAGCCGAAGCCAATATGGTTTAAAATGGAATATTTCTCTCTGAACTGCGTTAAAAATCTCACCATACGGCAGTATGCTTTCGATTTTGTGCCTTGTTCAGAAAAAAATCTGTTCACTTTAAACTGCTTCGCACCGAAAAGGCAGAGAGTACGGATGGATTTTTGCTTTTAAGACAGCAGTCGGGCTGACGCCCGACAAGGTCGCAAAAGTGAAAATACGCCGTAATCAAGAGTTTTCGGCATATTGTGTTCGACTCCCTTCACCTTAAAAAGGTCAGAACAGATTTTATCTGTTCTGACCTTTTATCTGTAATCAGCTAATTTTATTTTTTCTCCATCAAGGTTACCATTACAGCTTTTTGTGCGTGCAAACGGTTTTCTGCCTCGTCAAAAATCTGATCTGCGTATGCCTCGAATACTTCTTCGGTAATTTCTTCACCACGGTGTGCAGGCAGGCAGTGCTGAACCATACAGCCGCTGTTTGCAACGCCCAGAAGCTTGCGGTTAATCTGATAAACGCCCTCAAACACTTTACGGCGTGCTGCGGCTTCTTCTTCTTGACCCATTGACGCCCAAACATCAGTGAAAATCACATCAGCGCCTTGACAAGCTTCCATCGGATCACGGTGAAGAGAAAATCCGCCGTTTTCATTTGCAAAATCAAGAACCTTTTTATCAGGGTCGTAGCCCTCGGGGCAGGCAACCGAAACTGTCATACCTGTTTTAAGACCGCCCACAATAAGGGAATTTGCCATATTATTACCGTCGCCTACATAGCACATTTTAAGTCCGTCAAGATGTCCCTTATGTTCACGAACCGTCATTAAATCGGCAAGCACTTGGCAAGGATGGCAAAAATCGGTTAGTCCGTTGATTATCGGGATTGAGCCGTATTTTGCAAGCTTTTCAACCTCGCTCTGCTCAAAGGTTCTTATCATAATACCGTCAAGATAGCGTGAAAGAACACGAGCGGTATCTTGAATTGGCTCGCCCCTGCCTATCTGCAAATCACGGTTTGAGAGAAAGAGCGCTTGACCGCCAAGCTGATACATACCTGTTTCAAAAGAAACACGGGTTCTTGTTGATGATTTCTGAAAAATCATACCGAGCGTCTGACCCTCAAGGCGATGATGCTTGATATTATTCTTTGTTTCATATTTAAGCTGGTCCGCAAGGTTGAGAATATCCGTTATTTCTTCGGTTGTGAGAGCCAACATACTTAAAAGGTGTTTCATAAATTATACCCCCAAGAATTTTTTAAGAATTTCAAGTCCCCTGTCGATTTCTGATTTTGTGATTACAAGAGGCGGCAGCATTCTCAATTTGTTTTTAGCGGTGAGAATAAGAAGTCCGTTCTCACTGCATTTTTTTGCGATTTCGCCTGCATTTTTTGTCCTTAACTCAATGCCTATCATCATACCGAGACCGCTGACAGACTTAACCTCTTCAATTTTAAGAAGCTCGCTTTTTATGTATTCGCCTTTTTCAGCAATTTCATTTAAAAATTCATCTGTGATGGTTTCAAGAATATATTTTGCGCCTGCACAGGCTACGGGATTTCCGCCGAAAGTTGTACCGTGAGTACCTGCGGTCAATACATTTGCGCATTTTTCAGCGCAAAGGCAAGCGCCCATGGGCAAACCGTTGCCTATACCCTTTGCAACTGTTATAACATCCGGTGAAATTCCTGCGTGTTCATAGGCAAAAAGCTTACCTGTTCTGCCCATACCTGTTTGAACTTCGTCGATAATAAGAAGAATATCTTTTTCTTTGCAAACCTTTTCAACTGCTTTGAGGTATTCAAAATCAGTCGGAACTACTCCGCCCTCACCTTGAACGATTTCAAGGAGAACTGCGCAAACAGTATTGTCGGCGGCTTTCAGAAATTCATCTGTATTGCCTGCTTCAACATATTTAAAACCATTGACAAAGGGATTAAAAAACTTGTGATAATGCTCTTGACCCGTTGCAGTAATGGTAGCCATTGTTCTGCCGTGAAAAGAGTTTACCAAAGTAATTATATTATATCTGTTTTCGCCGTATTTTTCAAAGCTGTACTTTCTTGCAAGCTTAATTGCGCACTCATTTGCCTCAGCTCCCGAATTGCAAAGAAAAACACGGTCAAAGCCTGTTTTTTTGCAGAGCATTTGAGCATATTCTGCAACAGTTGAATTATAATAAAGATTTGATGTGTGCTGAACCTTTTTAAGCTGTTCAGTCACGGCATTTATCCAGCCCTCGTTATTATATCCGAGAGAATTCACGCCGATACCCGAGCCGAAGTCGATAACCTCGTTGCCCTCGCTGTCTTGAAATGTTGCACCGTTACCCTTTTCAACTGAAACAGGAAAATGCGCATAAGTGGGCATTAAAGAATTGTCAGCTTTATTTTTAATTGTATCTAAAACCATACTAATACCTTCTTAAATCATTATAAAAACATAGTGCCGATACCCGAATCTGTGAGCATTTCTATCAAGATTGAGTGAGGTATTCTGCCGTCAATAATATGTGTACGCTTAACCCCTCGGCGAACAGCCTCAACACAGCAGTCGATTTTAGGAATCATACCGCCTTTGATTACGCCCTCACGCTTGAGCTTCGGTACTTCGCTGACATTTACAACATGAATTAAAGTACTTTCATCGTCTTTATCACGCAAAAGTCCGCGGACATCTGTCATAAGCAAAAGCTTTTCAGCACCGAGAGCCGACGCAATTTTCGCCGCCGCAATATCGGCATTTATGTTATAAACCTCGCCGTTCTCTCCGCCGCCCACAGTTGAAATTACCGGAATATAATGCTGATCGAGAATACCGTTTATAAGGGTTGTGTCAACGCTGACAATATCGCCCACAAAACCTATGTCCTTATCCTCAACCTTTTTAGCCTTAATCATACCGTCGTCAAGTCCGCAAATACCGATTGCGTGGCCTCCGTGATGATGAAGAAGATTAACAAGTCTTTTGCTGACCTTACCTGCAAGCACCATCTGCACAACATCAACGGTTTCTTCGTCTGTGTATCTAAGTCCGTCAACAAATTTTGATTCTTTGCCTATTTTGTTAAGAAGCTCGTTGATTTCCGGTCCGCCGCCATGCACAAGCACAACATTTATACCGACCGAACGCAGAAGAACGATGTCAGTCATAACGGCATCCTGCAAGTCCTCGTTTATCATAGCGTTACCGCCGTATTTAATAACAACTGTTTTATTGTGATAATGCTGAATATACGGAAGAGCCTGTACAAGCACTTCACTGCGGTCAGCATGAGTAAGCTTTGAAATATCCATAAATTTCACTCCAAACAGGTACTACCCATTAGGTGCGGTAGTCGCCGTTGATTTTTACATATTCGTAAGTGAGGTCACAGCCGTATGCCGTGGCTGAAAAATCGCCGTCATTAAGAAAAACTATAATATAAACCTCATCTTCGATAAGCACTTTCTTTGCAATTTCTTCAGAAAATTCTATGCCTGCGCCGTTTTTGCAAACTGTGATTTCTCCGCCTGCTGATTTGAATGAAACATCAACTTTATTTACATCAATATACGCGCCTGCATAACCGAGAGCGCACAGTATTCTGCCCCAATTTGCATCAGCGCCGAACATTGCCGCCTTAACAAGTGAAGAGCAGATTACGCTTTTTGCGCAAATTTTTGCAATTTCTTTAGATTTAGCGCCGCTCACTTGGCATTCAACAAGCTTGGTAGCGCCTTCGCCGTCTTTCGCCATAAGCTTAACCAATTTTTCGCAGATTGCCGATAAGGCAGCAACAAAAGCGTAATAATCATCATTCTCAGTTTCAATTCTTGCGTTTTCGCAAAGTCCCGACGCTAAAACCGCAACCGTATCGTTTGTTGATGTATCGCCGTCAACAGAAAGCATATTAAAGCTGTCTTTAACAACCTCTGAAAGTGCTTTTTTAAGCATTTTGGCTGAAATATCGGCGTCTGTTGTGATAAACCCAAGCATCGTTGCCATATTGGGGTGAATCATACCGCTTCCCTTTGATATTGCGCCGATTTTACACTCTTTACCGCCCAGTTCAAAAGAAACTGCAAATTCTTTTTTCACGGTATCGGTGGTCATAATCGCCTGAGCCGCATTGTCAGAGCCGTCTGTGCTCAATTCACTGACAAGCTGCGCCATACCGTTTGCAATAGGCTCAATATTTATTGGCTGACCGATAACACCTGTTGAGGCAACAACAAAATCGGTCGGTTTAAGTCCTGTTGCCTTTGCTGTGATTTCGCACATCAACTCTGCCTTTTCAATACCGTCCGCATTGCAGGTATTGGCAATTCCGCTGTTGCAGATTACACCATAGGCCTTGCCGTCTTTAATGTTGTTACGGGTAACGGTGATGGGCGCGCCGTAAACAAGATTTTGCGTATAAACCGCCGCTGTATCGCACTCAACCTCACAAAGAATGAGTGCTAAATCTTTTTTTGATTTATTTTTACGAATTCCGCAGTGAATACCGCTTGCTTTGAAGCCTTTCGGTGCAGTAACACCGCCATTGATAAATTCCATACTGTTCACCATTATAAATTTAATTGAAATTCGGGTTTATTTCCCATTTTTACATTCAGACACTGAATCGCCGCACCGCTGGCTCCTTTGCCCAAATTGTCATATCTTGCGATTAAAAGAATTCTGTCGTCATTTCCGCAAACCGTGATTTCCATACCGTCATTTTCGCTTAATTTATTACCTGCGATAAATCCGTTCTCGTCAATGCTCTCTTTATACATTACAATGTCAGAATTGTATTTGTCCTTGTAAAGAGCCTTAATATCATCAACAGTTTTGCCGTTTTGCAAGTCCTTTTTAAAAATCGGCACTGTCATAACCATACCGCTGAAATAATCGCAGATATATGGGCTGAAAATAGGTTCGTTATCAAGACCCGAAATTGCTTTCATCTCTTTTAAATGCTTGTGCTGTTGGGTAAGCGCATATTCACGGGGAGCATCAAGAAGATAATCTCTTTCAGCGTTTTCATACTGTGCAATTCCGTTTTTGCCGGCACCGCTGTATCCCGAAATTGCATGACAGGCAATGCAGATATCCTTACTCACAATTCCTGCGTCAACAAGGGGCTTTACAAGCGCTATAAATCCGCTTGCGTAACAGCCGGGGACTGCAATTCTTTTTGAATTTATCAGCTTATCCTCAAATTCCTTTGAAAGCTCGGGAAATCCGTAGGCCCAACCCTCGTTAGTTCTGTGTGCGGTTGATGTATCAATCACCACTGTTGTATTGTTTTCAATAAGGCTTACCGCCTCAACTGCCGCCGCATCGGGAAGGCACAAAAACGCTACATCGGCGCTGTTCAGCGCTTCTTTTCGGGCATTTATATCTTTTCTTAAATTTTCAGAAAGAGTTATAAGCTCTATATCATCTCTTTTTTCAAGACGGTCAAATATTTTAAGTCCTGTTGTTCCTTGGCTTCCGTCAATGAATATCTTGGTCATATATTGAAAATCCTCCGTATAAGTCGGTTTATTTATTTAAATTTCTTATACGCTCAACCTGCGCAAGAACATTCTGCGGCGCAGGACCGCCCAATGATGTTCGGTCATTCACGCATTTATCAAGGTTTATTGCGTCAAAAACACCCTCATCAAAAACATCGCAAACCGCTTTGTACTCTTCAAGTGGAAGTGTTTCAAGCGTAAGCCCTTTTTTAATGCAAAGAGCCACCAACTCGCCTGTTGCTTTGTATGCGTCACGGAAAGGTATTCCCTTACCCACAAGGTAATCGGCGCAATCAGTTGCGTTTATAAATCCGCCTGCCGCCGCTTTTCTCATATTTTCGGGAAGCGCCGTCATAGTGTCAAGCATAGGTATAAATGCAGTAAGGCACATTTTTACGGTATCAAAAGCATCAAAAATAGCTTCTTTATCTTCCTGCATATCCTTATTATAAGCAAGGGGCAAGCCTTTCATCATTGTAAGAAGCGTTGTTAAATCGCCGAAAACTCTGCCCGATTTACCTCTGATAAGCTCTGTAATATCGGGATTTTTCTTTTGGGGCATAATTGACGAGCCTGTTGAAAATGCGTCGTCAAGCTCAACAAACTTAAATTCCCAAGAACACCAAAGCACAATTTCTTCAGAAAAGCGTGAAAGATGAACCATAATTATTGAAAGAACAGAGGCAAGCTCAATGCAGAAATCACGGTCTGAAACCGAATCAAGCGAATTCTGCATAGCGCCGTTAAAGCCCAGTGCTTTTGCCGTCATTTCACGGTCGGTATTATATGTAGTGCCTGCCAATGCGCAAGCACCGAGAGGCGAATAATTCATTCTGTCCGATGCCTGAAGAAGTCTTTCTTTGTCACGCATAAGCATTTCAGCATATGCCATTAAATGATGCCCGAATGTTATGGGCTGCGCGCGCTGAAGATGTGTGTAGCCGGGCATAACTGCGTCTGAATACTGCTCCGCCTTTTTGCAAAGCACATCGACAAGCTCTGTAAGCTGCGCATAAAGCGCGTCGCACTCGTGGCGAAGATAAAGGCGAATGTCAACTGCAACTTGGTCGTTACGGCTTCTTGCAGTGTGAAGTCTTTTGCCTGCCGAGCCTATTCTTGATGTAAGCTCGCCCTCAACAAATGTATGAATATCCTCGGCATTGGGGTCGATTTCTAATTCTCCGCTTTCAATTTCCGCCTTAATTGCCTTTAACCCGTCGGTAATAGCGGTTAAATCTTCTGCTGAGATAATGCCCTGCGCACAAAGCATTGCCGCATGTGCCAAGCTGCCGTCAATATCCTCTTTATACATACGGCTGTCAAATTTTATTGAAGAGTTAAAATCATTTGTTTTAGGGTCAATTTCTTTTGAAAATCTGCCTTTCCAGAGCTGCATTTCAATCGCCATATCCTTTCGGTTTATTTTTCAAGGTGACGGCGGGCGGACTGACTCCCCTCAATGTTGAAAGTTTGAAAAGCCGCCGTAATTGGGATTTTCGGCATATCGTGTTCAACTTCCGTAACCTTAATTAGCAGAATACGACAAAGAGCAAAAATGCCCTTTGCCGTTAAAATCTTTTAACAAAAATTATAATTCTAAATTTTAGTTATTCTCGTTTCTCTGTTTGTCAAGCAATGCCTTTACCTTGATTGAGAGACCGAAGAGGTTGATAAAGCCTGCTGAATCCTTTTGGTCATATGCGCCGCCGTCGTCGCCGAATGACGCAACATTTTCATCATAAAGAGAATAAGGAGAAGTAATACCTGCGTTGATGATATTGCCCTTATAAAGCTTCAGCTTTACATCGCCTGTAACTGTTTTCTGTGTTTCGTCAACAAAAGCCGAAAGAGCCTCACGAAGAGGAGTGAACCAAAGTCCGTTGTATACAAGCTCGCCGAATTTCTGTGCTACAAGCTTTTTGTAATGTGAGGTTTCACGGTCAAGCGTAATCATCTCAAGAAGCTCGTGCGCCTTGTAAAGAATTGCGCCGCCGGGAGTTTCATATACGCCGCGGCTCTTCATACCTACAAGACGGTTTTCAACAATATCAAGAAGTCCTATGCCGTTTGCGCCGCCAAGCTCATTAAGCTTTTCGACAATTGCGAGAGCCTTCATTTCTGTGCCGTCAACAGCTGTGGGAACACCCTGTTCAAAATGAAGTGTAACATAAGTGGGTTCATCGGGAGCCTGTTCGGGAGCAACGCCCAGCTCAAGGAAGCCTTCTTTTGAATACATAGGCTCGTTTGCAGGGTCTTCAAGGTCAAGACCTTCATGAGAAAGGTGCCAAACATTCTTATCCTTTGAATAGTTTGTTTCACGGTTGATTTTAAGAGGAATGTTATGCGCCTCGGCATACTCAATTTCTTCTTCACGAGACTTAATATTCCACTCACGCCAAGGAGCAATAATTGCCATTTCGGGAGCGAAAGCCTTAAGTGTAAGCTCAAAACGAACTTGGTCGTTACCCTTGCCTGTACAGCCATGACAAATTGCGTCTGCGCCCTCTTTGATTGCAATTTCTGCAAGACCCTTTGCAATGCAGGGACGTGCGTGAGATGTACCGAGAAGATATTCTTCATACTCTGCGCCTGCTTTAAGGCAGGGCCAAATGTAATCTTCAACATACTCGTCTTTTAAATCAAGAACATAAAGCTTTGAAGCGCCTGTTGCGAGCGCTTTCTCTTCAAGTCCGTCAAGCTCGGTGCCTTGACCCACATCGCCCGAAACTGCGATAACCTCACAGTTATTGTAATTCTCTTTAAGCCAAGGAATGATGATTGATGTGTCCAGACCGCCTGAATAAGCTAAAACTACCTTTTTAATATCCTTTTTATCCATTGTATATTCCTCCGAAAAAACGGCATTTCTTTTGTGCAAACTGCCGTATAAATTTTGAACAAGATATATTATACACATAAATTTCATTAAATCAAGTGTTTTTGCATATTTTTTTCAATAATTTTGTATTTTTATTCATAAATCCTGTATTTTTATGAATTTATATTCATTTTTATACATCTATTCACTGTATTATGTATAAAAATAAGCATTTTATAAAGCAAAAATAAACAGCGGAGCAGTTTATTTGCCCCGCTGAACCTATTTGTGTTTTATTTTACCGAATTTACGCTTATAATTTCGCCCTTTACCTCTTTATCAACAACAAAGGTAATACTGTCGCCAACATTGAGAATTACAATCTTTTCAGCATCTTTCACTGCTACCTTATAATATGAAGCATTATCGGCAAGTTTGATATAGAAATAAGTTTCGCCGCCTGTAATCACACTACGGATTTCTTCAACCGTACCTGTTACATCAACAGTTTCAATCTTAGGCGTATCAGTTGCATTATCCTGACCCATTGAATCAACATCAACTACAACGCTTACGCCGTTCTTTTTAAGCTCGGCTGCATAATTTTCAGTACATTCTGCAAGGCTTGAGCCTACGCCTACAACGGTTGACTGCTTAACATTAACCATTGCATACATTTTAACAAGCTGGCTTGAATCTTTAAGAGCCATAAAATATGTTGGCTCACTGCTTACATTAAGAAGAATAGGGAATGTTGCAGTGTAACCGTACTGCTGAACCTTACCCTGTGCAGATGTTCTTGCGGTATCTTCAAGAGCGCCCGAAACTTGATAATAATTTGCCTCTTTGGTTCTCTGATTGATAAGAACAAATCCGATAATGGATTGGTCAGAGCTTATTGAGGTTACGCCTGTATACATATAAACATCGTCGTTAATAGCGAGATAATTATAGCCCGATGAGGTAACTCTTACATTTTCCTGACCGATGATTGAGTTCCAGAATCCGTTATTGTATTTGCCGTAGTAGTTATACTGCTGATTAACAATATCTGCTGAATAAATACGGTCAAGCCACTGATATTCTTTATCTGTTACGAACTTGTCGGTAGGAAGCTTTGTTGTTCCGTCAAGGCTTGTTGAAATAAGGGTTGTATCACCGGTTATTGAATCAACAATAACTGCGCCTACTACATCTGTACCGCCGAAAAGACCGATCGTCTTATCAAGCACGGGAACAATCCAATAAGGTCTGCCGCTGTCGTCAATTTCAAATGACGGCTCGTCAAGAAGAAGCGACGGATACTTAAAACGCACATGGCGGATAAGGTATTCGTTAAAATGTTCAGCAGGAGAATACTTCATACCCTCCGGAAGTCTTACTGTTTCGGCCTTTTGTGTAGTCATATCAACAATGATATATGCGGGAATACCGTCTTTTGTATTTTTAATCCATTTGAAAATATCGCCGTAATCAAGCGACTGAACACGAACAGGAGTTCCGTTATAGTTAATCTGTGTTGAGTAATAACTGTTTACAGTGAACTGCGAAACATAATCTGAAAGTTCACCGAGAGCACGGGTAGCAATCATATTTGAAGATTCCTTATCAAGACGGGGAACGCTTGAAAAGTCAATTTCAGCAATCTCTTCTGCAAAGTCGCCCTCTTTTACATTGATGATCTTTGAATAATCCTTTGCGCGGAAAATTGCCGCACCTGTAAGATAACCGATACCCACAACAACTGCGAGAACCAAAATGAGCGCAATGGGAATTTTCACCTTGTTTTTTGCATATTCCATATATTCGGGACGGAAATATGCCTTTGAAACGATACCGAAAATACCGATATATGCAACAATAACAATAGCAATATAAAGGTAAAGCTCAAGCGCCTTGGGGTTAAGTGCAGGAAGCATAAAATAATAAACAGCCGCCGCAATAACTGCCGTAAGCACAAGGCTTATTATCACTCTTTTGAGTGTACTGCCGCTCGGCTCAACGCTTTTTGCTTTTTTGCCGCCGAAATCAACATTGATTGGGTCCATAAAAAAATTACCTCATTTTTCATAATTTTAAACAAAGGGAAAACCCTGTTATTTAACAAATTAAATTATTTTTTTGCAGTATTCGCTTGCAGAGCATTTTTCGCAATAAGCCTTACGCGCCGTACAGACTGCTCTGCCGTGCAAAACACATCTGTGGCAGAATTTATTGCTTTCTTCCGGCGGAAGAATAAGGCGAAGCTCTGCTTCAACCTTTTTAGGGTCTTTTGTGTCCACAAGCCCCATTCTGTTGGTAAGTCTTATCAAATGAGTATCTGCCACAACAGCAGGCTTGCCGTAAACATCGCCCACAATCAGATTGGCAGTTTTTCTGCCGACGCCCTGAAGCGATGTCAAATCTTCAATATTATCGGGTACAACTCCGCCGAAGCGGTCGCGCACTCCCCTTGCCATTTCAATTATATCCCTTGCTTTGCCGTGATAAAATCCGCAGGAGTGAATAATATCTTCAATATCCCGAACATCGGCATTTACATAATCGTCAAGAGTTTTGTATTTTGCAAAAAGCGCAGGAGTTACAAGGTTTACACGTGCGTCAGTACATTGTGCCGAAAGTCTTGTTGCCACCAAAAGCTCAAAAGGATTTTCAGCCGTCAGACTGCACAGAGCGTCTGGATATTCATTTTTAAGAGCGTCTACAAGCTGTTTTGCGCGTTCCTTTTTAGTCATAGCTTACTCCGGATAATTCATATTTTTCGGCAAATCTAAAAGATAATCTGCCGACACATTAAAAAACTTGCACAAGGCCTTTATATCGGCAAGCGACGGCTCGGTTGTGCCTGTTTCCATAAACGAAACCTTGCGTTGGGTAATGCCCAAAGCGTTAGCAAGATCTTTTTGCGTTATTGTAGGGATTTTTGCACATCTCAGATACTTTAATCTTTCACTGAATTCCATTCTTTAATACACCCTCATATCTGTGTCTTTAAAAAGACTGCAGCTATATTACCACAAAAACTGCTTAATTTAAAGTCATAGAATAAAAATAACTATACAAAGTTTTCATAAAAACTTTGTGAGATTTTACAAGAGTTTTCAACAATTTGTGTATAGACACAAATTATCTATACACTTTTCTGTTGTATTTTCGGTATTTCGGGTATATAATTTAATAAAGACAAAAGATTTTTACAGTGAGGTATTAAATATGAAAAAAGAAATAAGCATAAGAGATTTAGACTGCAATTTCATTAAAATGATAAGCGAAGATTGGGCTTTGCTCACATCGGGTACAGCAGATAATTTCAACACAATGACCGTAAGCTGGGGCGGAGTCGGCGAGCTTTGGGGCAAGGATGTTGGCTTTGTTTTTGTACGCCCGCAAAGATACACCTATGAATTTATTGAAAGGAACGGTTACTTTTCACTTTCATTCTTCGGCGGCGAATTTAAAAAGGAGTTAGGAATTTGCGGAAGCCGTTCCGGCAGAGATATTGACAAAACGGAAGCTACCGGCTTTACTCCCGTTGAATTAGAAAACGCAGTTGATTTTGAGCAGGCAAAAATCACAATTGTTATGAAGAAGTTAGCTTATCAAGATATATCCCCCAAAGGATTTCTTGATGACAGCATTATGAAAAATTATGCAAACAACGATTTCCACAGAATTTATGTGGGCGAAATCACAAAATGTTATATTGAAGAATGAAACACAAAAAGAGGCTGTAAAAGCAAAAGTTTTTACAGCCTCTTTTTTTACATTTGCACAATAACAGAAATCATTACAATAATTACTACCGCAAAAATAACTAACCTTGAAACAGCATAGGGTATTATCATCTTTTTGGCGGATATTCGTTTATATTTAGGTTTTGACAAAAATCCGAAAATCACATACCCTGCATAACCTAATATGCTTATTATGCCGAAATACGGTATGCTTGCAAAACATGATATTACGGTTGCAAGTGTCGTAGCAGCCAAACAGCCTATGGCGCACCAATAAAATTTACGGCTGTTCTTTTCGTCGATAATCCGCTTGTTGTCAATATCTTCGTCTGCAATAAGACTGTCAATGCTTATTTCGAAAAGATTTGACAGCTCTTTTAAGCTGTCGATACTCGGATAGCCCTTATTGGTTTCCCACTTTGAAACAGCGGTTCTTGTCACAAAGATTTTTTCTGCTAACTCCTCTTGGGTAAAACCGTTATCCGTTCTCAGCTTTTTCAGCTTTTCTCCGAACATAAAATTCACCTCCTGTCAACTGCAATTTTAGCAAACAGCCGTATTTATGTCACGACACTCTAATTCACATCGGGTATTTTTTCACGAAACTCACAGTTTATTTAAAAAAATTCAGCGAAGATACAGTGTGCATCTCCGCCGTTTTTTTAAGAAGCTTTATTTATGCCCCTGGGCTTTTTCCTGTTGTAAATGATAAAATATGCGACAGTTTGGGCTATAAAGGTCACTGCCCAAGAAAGCGTATATGAGAAATACAGACACTCGGGCGTGTGATATTCAGGAATAGCGAATACCGTATAAATCCAGCCTATGCGTATTCCGCAAACACCGAGAATTGATATAATCATAGGTGAAATTGAAACTCCCATACCGCGAAGTCCGCCTGTTGAAACATCCATCATACCCAGCAGGAAATAGGGCAGGAACAGGCATCTGAGGCGGATCAAACCGCATTCAACCGCTTCGGCAGAATCGGGAATATAGATTTCAAGAAGATTTTGTCCCAGCAAATATGCGCATGTCGAAACACTCAAGCCGATTACAAGCACACAGCTAAGACTTATAATCAAAGACTTTTTAGCGCGTCTGTAATTGTTTGCGCCTATATTTTGTCCTGTAAAATTAAGAACGGTCTGATGGAATGCATTAAGACCTGTATATATGAAGCTTTCAATATTAACTGCCGCCGCATTGCCCGACATTAAAACCTCACCGAAGGAATTTATTGAGGACTGAATAATAACATTTGAAATGGAGAAAAGCGAACCTTGAATTCCCGCAGGCAAGCCGATTTTTATAATCTGCAAAAGCTCTTCTTTATAAAATTTAATTTTTGAGAAATAAAGCTTACAGGCGTCGTCACGCTTCACAAGCGCCATTACAACAAGCGCTGCCGAAATTCCCTGCGAAATAGTTGTCGCCAACGCAACGCCCGCCACATTAAGGTCAAACACCTTAACAAAAACCAAATTCAGCGCAACATTGATAACTCCCGAAACGGTTAAGAATATTAACGGTGATTTTGTATCGCCTGTGGCACGGAGAATTGACGCGCAGAAATTGTAAATCATCATAAAAATAATGCCTGCAAAATAAATTTTCATATAAATTGCAGATAAAGGCAATACATTTTCGGGCGTACGCATCCAAGTCAAAAAGGTTTCGGAAAATGCGATGCCTATAACCGTCAGCACTATTCCGCTTATAAGCGCCGTGGGTATAGCAGTATGTACCGCGCGGTATGCTTTTCTGCTGTCGCCTGCACCTAATGCCTGCGCCACGGCAACGCCCGTACCCACTGACAAACCCATAAACAAATTCACAATAAGATTTGTAATTGAACCTGTTGCGCCCACTGCCGCAAGGGATATACTGCCGCAAAACTGACCTACAACAATTAAGTCTGCCGCATTAAAAAGCAGCTGTAAAATTCCCGTAAGGATTATCGGAATTGTATATAAAATTATATCTCTGAACAGGGGACCCTCTGTCATATCAATACTTCGTTTTCTTGCCATTGTAAAAAATTCTCCTGCATAAGGCGAAGTGAGTCGAACACAATATGCCGAAAACTCCCGATTACGGCGTATTTTCACTTTTGCGACCTTGTCGGGCGTCAGCCCGACTGCTGTCTTAAAAGCAAAAATTCATCCGTACTCTCTGCCTTTTCGGTGCGAAGCAGTTTAAAATGAACAGATTTTTTCTGAACAAAGCACAAAATCGAAAGCATACTGACGTATGGTGAGATTTTTAACGCAGTTCAGGGAAAAATATGCCATTTTAAACCGTATTGGGTTCAACTCCCTTCGCCTTAAAAATTAAATTCATTGTATTATACAACTGTTAATTCACATTTGCAAGTCTTGACAAAAAGTAAATTGAAGCTAAAATGATAATGTACCTACAAATAGGAAAAAGGAGCTGAAGCAATGACAAGACCTTTTGCTGTGATTGGTTTTTCAATGCTTTTTTCAGCTCTCATTTTTTATAACATTTCATTTAAAGCTTCTATTGCCATTACTGTTGCGGCAATAGTTATTTTTTGCCTTTTTCTGTCTGTAAAGGCATTGCGAAAATACAAAACCGCTATGTTTTCGCTTATCTCAGTTACCGTATTCTCTTTATCTTTTATATTTTGCCAATACCAATATGCCTACGCTGTACAGAATATGGGCGAAACCGCATACATATACGGAGTTGTCTGCCAAACGCCTACTCACTCGGACTATGCCCATACTTATATAATAAAAGTCGAGGGAGAAAATTACAAGATCAGGTATGTGTCAGAGGACAACCGATTTTTCACAGAGGGTACAACAGTAAAAGGAACTGTCAAAAGAGAAACGGGCGAATATGATGAAACTGATTATCTTGACTCTGCTCTCGCCTCAAAAATATATTTCACCTTTTTTGAAACAGAAGATTTTAAGCTTGAAAAAGCAGGCAAAAGCAATCTTTTCTACAAAATTTTCGGAGAAATTAAAAATGCCTTTACAAATCTCACATATTCATATATTCCGAGTGAAAACGGCGGAATTGCCAACGCTATGACAATCGGCGACCGTTCGGGAATAAGCTCTTCGGTAATTGAACAATTCAATTATGCAGGCTCGTCACATCTTCTTGTGATATCGGGTCTGCATTTAAGCATATGGACGTTCGGTGCAGTGAAAATCTTGCGTAAAAGCTCTTTTTTACGAAGATATTCCGTGCCGATTTCTCTTGCAATACTGCTGTTTTATTCGGCGCTGACAGGATTTTCAGTTTCTGTTATACGTGCAGGAGCAATGGTTGGAGCTGTTATGATTGCAAAAGCTTTCCGGCGTGACGCAGACAGTCTAAATTCAATCGGTGCAGGCATCGCATTGATAATGCTTGTAAATCCTTTCGCCGCATATTCGGTGTCTTTATGGTTCACCGTGCTTTCTACCGTTGGAATATTAGTTCTGCAAAAACCGCTTGAAAGATATATTTACTCAACAGCTTTAGGCAGAAAGCTTAACCGTTGGTTTTTGTTCAGATTTTTAATTACATCTTCTACTGTATCGTTAAGCGCCACTATATGCACACTGCCTGTATTTATAATAAAGTTTGAATTTCTGCCGTGGGCGTCGGTCATTTCAAATATACTTATGACTGAAACTGCAATGTCGGTTATGATTTCAACGGTACTCGGCGCATTCTTTCACTGTCTGCATATTTATCCGTTAGCAAAAATGTCTTATTTAATTTCGGGAACGTTAGGCAGATTTATGCGGTTTTGTGCTGAAAAAATCGGGCTTGCGGAGTGGTCCTGCCTGCCGATGTCAAATATACATTTTAAAAGATTCATCTGCGCGGCAGTAATTTGCGTTATACTGACATATATCCTGCGAAAGAAACTGCCGTCTTTGCGAAAGCTTACAGCATTGACGCTTGCGGTTACTTTTATTTTGATCTCATTATTTTCTGTACTGCGCGATTATAATTCGCCTACCTTGGAGATCACCGAAATCAATTCACAGCCTATGATTCATATCAATTATAAAAACGAAAGCATAATAATCGGGTGCAGTGACAGTTCAAGTAATGAATGGATTAAAAGTATGCTTAACCGTCACGGACAGAAATCGCCCGAGCTTTTAATTGCTACTCACATTGACGACTTTACCTTTTCGCAGATCTCAAATTATCAGCAAACCTTTCATTTTTCAAATGTGGCTTTTTGCGGAAACGGACTCTCAATGTATGAAAACTCCGACAGGAATATCGCCTCGGTTACTCTCGGCGGAGATTTCAAAATTGATTTTTCTCACAGTGAAGAATACATTGAATTTACTTATTATGACAAAAATATTATCTATATTTACGGCGAAACCGAAGAAAATCTCTTTAAAAACGGAAAAGTATATGATACAATAATTACATATAAAGACTTATCCGCACCCGAAGCCGTCAATTTATTAAGGGCTTATTACGGAGAAACCGTAACGGTGAACTTTTGAACAGGAGAAAAACTATGCCTTTGCTCAAAGAGTATGACATTAAAAAACAGCTCAAAGAGAATAATATGTCAAACTGCTATCTTTTTTACGGCAGTGAAGATTACTTAAAGCAGTTTTATGTTAATAAAATCTGTTCAAAGTTTGTTCTTCCGGGCAGTGAAACCTTTTCACTGCGTAAATATGACGGTAAAGAAAATACTCTTGATGAGGTTTTAGAGGGTGCAGGGTCTTTGCCGTTTATGAGCGAATACTGTGTGGTAATCGCTCGTGATTTTCCTTTGGATGCGTTCGGCACTGAACAAAAAAATCAGCTTTTGGCATATTTACAAAATCAGTCTGACACCTCGATTGTAATTTTTTGGATGGACAGCATTGAGGTTCAGCCAAAAAATGCGAAATGGAAATGGGTTATTGACAATTTTACAAAGCTCGCGTCTGCGGTTGAGTTCGAAAAGCCGGACGGCAGAGAAATGCGAAAAATAATCTGCGCTTATGCCCGCAAGCAAGGCTGTTTCATGAGCGACAGCGTTGCCTCTTATTTAATTGAGCTTTCGGGCGACAGCCTGAATGTACTTTTCAACGAGGTTCAAAAGGCTTGCAATTTTGCAGGTCAAGGCAATGAAATTACCCGTGAGCATATCGACAGCACAGCGGTACGCTCGCTTGAAGCAAAGGTTTTTGACTTATCAAAGCTTATTCTTGCTCAAAACGCGCAGGGTGCGCTTGAGCTTTTACACACGCTTATGCTTCAAAAAGCCGAACCGATTGATATTTTCGGTGTAATTTTAATGTCCTTTGTAGATATTTACCGTGTAAAGCAATCGGTTTCGGCAGGTGAAAGTGTGACATATCCTGCAAAGTTTTTCGATTACAGAAACAAAGAATTCCGCCTTAAAAATTCAGGCAGATATGCTTCAAAGCTTTCTGACGCACAGCTTCGTGACTGCTTTGACAGCTTTTCAGAGGCGGACCGCGCACTTAAAAGCACAGCGCAGAGCGGTGAACTTATTCTTGAAAAGCTTATCGTGCGTTTGTCGCTTATTATTGCAAAATAGCGGGGTAAACAGAATGCTTAAAATCAGTGAAGCGGTAATAGTTGAAGGAAAATACGATAAAATAAAGCTGTCGGCTGTTCTTGATACAGTTATCATTGAAACCGATGGCTTTGCCATATTTAAAGACAAAGAAAAGCAGCGTCTTATCCGTTTTTTAAGCGAAAAACGCGGAATAATAATTATGACTGACTCTGACTCGGCAGGATTTAAAATTCGCTCGTTTATAAAAGGAATAACCAAAAGCGAAAATATAAAAAATGTTTATATTCCCGATATTTACGGAAAAGAGAAACGCAAAACCGAGTTTTCAAAAGAGGGCAAGCTGGGCGTTGAAGGTATGAAAACAGAGGTTATTATGTCCGCTCTTGCCAAGTCAGGCGTTATTTGTACCGAAAACAGCAAAACCGAAACCCATGAAATTACCCGAACTGACTTTTTTGACGACGGAATAAGCGGAAGAGAAAACAGCAGTGAAATCCGCAAAGCTTTGGCAAAGGAATTGGATCTTCCCGAAAGGATTTCAGCGTCATCGCTTCTTAAAATAATCAACACATATATGACCTATGATGAATACAAATCGGCGGTAAGCCGTGCAAAAGGAAAAAATCGGTAAACAGTATTCCATTTTTTACCGATTTATGATACAATGGTTATTGTATATACATAAAACGATACAGAGGTGTGCAAATATGACAGAAGAAAAGATTTTCCCTATTAACGAACCCTTTTATGATATTCCGCAGGTACAAACCTTTAAAGAGCTCATCGACAACAGCGAAAGACTGTATTCATCACGCCCCGCCTACCGTCTTCGCAACAAAGACGGCGTATATTATGAAGTAACCTATAAAAAATTCCGTCACGATATTTATTATCTCGGCAACAGCCTTATAAACGACGGCTATCAGCGCGCTCACATTGCGGTTGTAGGCGCAGGCTCATATAAGTGGGAGACGACATATTTAGGCGTTACTTGCAGTAACAATGTAATTGTCCCCATTGACAAAGAGCTTATGATTGACAATATGATGGACATATTAAAGGATTCCGATTCTGTTATGCTTTTCGGCGACAAGAAATATATTGCCGCAATTGAAAAGAGAAAAGACGAGCTTCCCGAGGGCTTTAAATTCTGCTGTTTTGACAATATCGAACTAGACGGTGTTCTGAAATTTGACGATTATCTTCAAATCGGCAGAAATATTTATCACGACGGCAACAAAAACCTTTACGGTGTTACTCTCGATAAAGACGCAACAACAGCAATTCTTTTCACCTCCGGTACAACAGGCGTTTCAAAGGGCGTTTGTTTAAGCCAATACAATATCTGCTCTAATGTAACAAGCGTTGTAAGCGTTGTAAGGGTTACACCTGAGGATAGCTGTCTTTCTGTTTTGCCTATTCACCACACCTATGAATGCACCGTAGGATTTTTCGCATTTATAGTATCCGGCGCCTGCATTTCATTCTGCCGCGGACTTCGCTATATTGTTCAAGATATGGCAGAGGTTAAGCCCACAATCTTTGTTGCAGTGCCTTTGATGATTGAAAAGTTCCACGCAAAAATTATGAAGAAAATTCAAGAAAAGAGCGGCGGCAAGCTTATTTTCAAAGTCGGTAAATATGCTTCAAAAGCAGGCAGATTTTTCGGTTCAAACAAGTTTAGCAGAACTCTTTTCAACGAAGTTATTCAGACCTTCGGAGGAAAAATCCGTCTTATTGTTACAGGCGCTTCGGCGGCTGATCCCCGTGTTATTGAGGACTTTATAACGATGGGTATTGATATTTATATCGGTTACGGACTTACCGAAACCTCTCCGCTTTTGTCTGTTAACAATGATAAGCTTATGCTTACAAATTCAGTGGGCACTCCCATTCCCGGTGTTGAAATGAAAATTCATAATCCCGATGATTTGGGTATCGGCGAAATCTGGGCAAGAGGTCCTATGGTTATGAACGGCTATTACAAAAATCCCGAAGCAACCGCTCAGGTAATTACCCCCGACGGCTGGTTCAAAACAGGCGATCTCGGCATTGTTGACGAGCATAACTGTTACAGAATAACAGGCCGTTGCAAGAATGTTATTGTTACAAAGAACGGCAAAAACATATTCCCCGAAGAGGTTGAGCTTTATCTTAACAACAATCCTTTCATTGAAGAAAGTATGGTTTACGGCGAAGAAAGCGGAAACGACGAAACAACAGTCTCTGCACAGATTTATCCTAACTATGAGATGATTAAAGAAAATCTCAAGCGCCAGGAGTTAACGCAGGAAGAAATAAGAAATTCTATTGCCGAAGCAATTAAAGAGGTTAATAAAAAGCTTCCGAATTACAAAAAGATTATGAAGTTTGATGTTCGTGAAAACGAGTTTATTAAAACAACCACGAAAAAAATCAAGCGTCAAGCAAATCTTGATGAGCAAAAATCCGCTGAGTCCGAAAATACGGAAGAAAGCACCGCAAACGCAGATACACAGGAATAATTTTATTCTTATAAATCAACAAATCTTAAAATTTCTCACATTGATTTTCATTTTTGCACATACTTTATGATAATTATGAGAGATTTTTGCAAAAATATTGAAAGTTCGGTGAAGGAATGACTTACGAAGCAAATTTTCCGATAAACAAACCGTTTTATGAGGTTTCAGAAATCTCAACATTTAAAGAGCTTATTGACAGAAGCGGGCAGTTATACTCTGACAAACCTGCCTATAAGCTGAGAAATAAAGACGGCGTTTACTATGATGTAACTTACAGAAATCTCTGTCACGATATTTATTACCTCGGTAACAGCATTGTGAACGACGGCTATTCACGTGCGCACATTGCAATTATAGGCGCAAATTCATACAAATGGTCTGTCACATATTTGGCTGTTACCTGCAGTAACAATGTGGTTGTTCCTGTTGACAAGGAACTGACCGCTGACAACATTGTTGATGTTCTTAACGATTCAGACTCCTGTGCAATCTTCGGCGATAAAAAATACATTTCCGCTATTTATGAGAAAAAAAACGAGCTTCCCGACAGTTTTAAGTTTTATTGCTTTGATGAAACAGAGCTTGACGGTGTAGTTTCTTATGACAGTTATTTTGAAAAAGGAAGAGAACTCTACAATCAGGGTATTCAAAGCCTTAACGATATAACGCTTGACCCGGACGATACCGCCGCTCTGCTGTTCACATCGGGAACAACAGGTGTTTCAAAGGGCGTTTGCTTGAGTATGAGCAACATCTGCGGTGTTATAAATAATCTTGCAGGTGTGGTTAAGGTTTATCCCGAAGATCAGCTTTTGTCGGTTCTTCCTATACATCACACCTATGAATGCACATTGGGATTTTTGCTTATTCTTTATTCCGGCGCCTGCATTGCATTCTGCCGCGGCTTACGCTACATCACACACGATATGGCTGAAATAAAGCCTACTGTTTTTATAACAGTTCCGTTGATGATTGAGAAATTCTATGCAAGAATTCTCAAAAAAATCGAAGAGAAAAAGGGCGGTAATGCAATTTTCAAATTCGGTAAGGCGGCATCCTCTGTGGGCAGAGCGTTGGGCGCAAAGGATTTAGGCCGAAAGCTGTTTAACGAGGTTATTGAAAACTTCGGCGGCAGACTTCGCCTGCTGATTACAGGCGCTTCTGCACTTGACCCCCGTGTTGCAGAAGATTTTATCAGAATGGGAATTGATATTTATATCGGCTACGGACTTACCGAGTGCGCGCCGTTGGTTATCGGCAATCACGATAAGCTGATGCTGCCGGATTCAATAGGCACGCCGCTCCCAAATGTTGAGGCAAGAATTAACGACCCGGACGCTTTAGGCGTTGGCGAAATTTGGATTAAAGGCCCTATGGTTATGAAAGGCTACTATAAAAATCCCGAAGCAACCGCACAGGTACTTACACCCGACGGCTGGTTCAAAACAGGCGACCTCGGAATTGTTGACGAGAATAACTGCTACAAGATTACCGGCAGATGCAAAAATGTTATCGTTACTAAAAACGGTAAAAACATTTTCCCCGAAGAGGTTGAAATTTATCTTAACAACAACCCTGTTATTGAAGAAAGTATGGTTTACGGCGATAACGACGGCAACGATGAAACAACAGTTTCTGCACAGATTTATCCAAATTATGAGCAGATAAAGAAAAATCTTAAACGGCAGGAATTAACGCAGGAAGAAATCCGTGAGCAAATCGCAAAAGCCATTAAGGAAGTGAATAAGAAGCTTCCTTCATATAAAAAGGTTGTGAATTTTGACATTCGTGAAAGCGAATTTATCAAAACCACAACTCAAAAAATCAAGCGCTATGCAAATATGAAAAAGAAAGAAAATGAAGAGTCTGAAGAGGATTCTGACGAACAAGAAAGCACAACAGAAACAAAGGAATAATCAAAATGATTTTAGGGTATGATAACACTGAAAACTTTTCAAACGGAATAAAAGTTTTGGCACTTATGGGTTCACCCCGTAAAAACGGATACACAGCAAAGCTTTTGGGATCTCTGCTTCGAGAATTTCCAAAGGGTACGGATATTGAAATTGTGAGCCTTTATGAGCTTAACCCTACCCCATGCAATGCCTGCGGTTACTGCAAGGCCGGCAACGGATGTTCAAAAAAGGATCTTGAAGAGTTTTTTAAGAAATTTGAAACGGCAGATGTAATTATTTTTGCAACACCTATCTATTTTATGGGTGTTCCTGCACCGATGAAAGCTCTTATCGACCGTTTTCAGCGTTACTATGAGGCTCGTTTCCGCAGAAATGTGAAATATCCCATTGAAAAACGCAGAAAATCCGCTTTGATTGTTACGAGCGGAAGCGACGGCGAAATAGGCTATGAGGTTGTAAAGCATCAGCTTCTTCAAGCATTCAGCGTACTTAACATAGAATTAGGCGGCGCAATGCTCGCCCGCAATACCGACAAATGCGGTATTGACAAAACGGACATAGAAAAAGCACAATCACTTTATAGGAGCGTAAGATAATGGCAATTACAAAAATTACTCTTGAAAATTTTGCACAGGAAGTATTGAAAAGCGACAAGCCCGTTCTTGTTGATTTTTATGCAGATTGGTGCGGACCCTGCAAAATGATGGCAAGCGAGATTGAAGCATTTTCAGAAGAAACCGACAAGATTAAGGTCTGCAAGCTCAATGTTGATGAACTGACAGATTTAGCAGTCACCTTCGGAGTTTTGAGCATTCCCACCGTTATTCTTTTTGAAAACGGAGAAGAGACAAAGCGTTTTGTAGGCGCAAGAGAGAAAGATGGAATTGCAGAGTTCTGCGAATAAAACGGAATATACGAAAAGGGGCTTTGAAAGCCCCTTTTTATTTCTAATTTTCGTCAAAAAATGAGCGTCCTACAAACGCTCAACATATTGATGATACCACACTAAAGCATAAAAATCAATAGTTTTTTTAATATATCAATAGCGAAATATACAAAATCTCTGTATTATACAATTAAAAAGTATTAACTTTATACAAAATTACATATTGCGTTCTGTATTTTTTTATGTTATATTATAGACACAGAAAGGAAAGGGTGATACCAATGAACAGGTAAAACCAGAGGCTCAAAAATTAGTCAAGGGTGATACCAATGAACAGGTAAAACTAAAGGCTCAAAAAAATAAGTCTTAGTTTAAAAGAATAATAAAGTGTGGCAAGCAGCACAGACGAAATATAAAATAAATATGAAATATATAATAAATTTAATGCTTGCAAACTAAAGTTTATTTTAAAAAGAGCCGGCCTTAAAAAAGCCTTCAAAAAGAAATTCTGAAACATAAAAGGGTCTCGCTTTTCGAGAATATTTGATGACTGTAAAAAATGTTTAGCGGAGTTAAGAGAGAAATGAAGGCATAGTTTAAGAAAGAGAGGTAACTAAAAAGATGTTAGATATTAAGAGTGAACAGAAATAGCCCCCCAAGCCATTAAAAGATGTGTAAAGAAACATCGGCTTCGGGGGCTATTTCAGTTTTATTCGCCTGTCGGTAAGTTATATTGTACTTACACACAGTTTTAGGGAGAAAACTTTTGATTTATCAGAAACACCGTCTTTTCATCGCCATAAGGGCGATTTTTTTATTATATGCCGAAAATACAAGGTGAGAAAAGCCAAATCAATATACTCAACTTTTCCCACCTTAAAAATTATTTCAGTTTAGCATTGAACTTTTTGCTTGCCGATTTAACTGACAAGTAGACAATTCCCCAAATTATGAAATATGTGACTACAAAAATTGCTGTGAAAACAAGAAGTACATTAAATTCAAACGGTATCCAAGTATTAACCATATAGCAAACCGAATAGCCTATATACAGCGTTCCGAAGTGGCAAAGCAGCGATTTGGCTATCGGCCAATGCTCAATTTGATTGAACACACTTGCCCCTGCGTGAACAAAGGCAAGCAGATAGGTTGAAACGATTGCAAGCAGTACTTCGCCGCCGTTCAGTGTGAAGCCGCTAACAAATTTGGAAAGTATAAAATACACTATACCAACAACAATCGGTCCAAATCCGCCGAATATTAGTCCGCGGTGCAAAAATTCTTTTACATATTTATTCATAATTATAAACCTAACCTTTCTTTTACATTTTTAAGATTTCTGCGTGATACATAATCAGTGTATCCGTTTTTGAAAACCACGGTCAGCAAACCGCCCACAGACGCTTGAAAGCGTTCAATCCTTTTGATATTTGCGATACAGGACTGATTTATTTTTATAAATCCATCGCTCAAATTCTCTTCAAGCTGATAAATTCTGCATTTCAACTGCAATTTTTCGTTTTGAGAAATTGCAAAGACCTTGTTATTCTCTGTAATAAAGCAATCAACATCATTAGGATTAAGCTTCACTGCGGTCTTATCGTGATAACCAATCAATTCAAACGCATTGTCATGAACAAGCTGTTCGATTTCTTGAACCAACCGTGTTTTTTCGTGAGCGTAAACAAGAACTTTTTCTTCACGCTCTTTATCAATTACAATCTCGAGTTCCATATGCATATGCTCCCTTCTTGCAAGCTTATAATAACTCTGTAAAAACTTAAAATCAATAGGTTTTAAGTGTTCGGTAAAATTAAGAAAGTATGCGGTAAAACATATTGAAATCTTAATTATATTATGATAGAATTAGAACAATTTTAAGCACATCAGAAAGATGTAGTATGAAAAATACAACGAAAGGAACGATACCATGCATAGAATGTCATTTTTAACGGCATTTTGTGCGATTGCTGTATCGCATGGCGATTTTTATGCATTTACTTAAAGTTGACAAAGAACATTATCAGGGTCAGGCAGACCCGTATATTTTAAAATCAAACGGCAGATATTATATCTATGTCACAGGTCATGACGCAATTTACGCTTACCAATCTGACGATCTTTTTGACGGTTGGGAATACTACGGCGCGGTTATGACGGTTCCGGGGCTTAAAGCCTTTTGGGCGCCAAGCGTTATTGAGCTTGACGGCAAATTCTATATGTATAATTCAATGGAAATCTACAACGATACACCCGATAAGGGCGGTCACAGAGGCGCTATGCACGTGTCTGTGGCAGACAATCCGCTCGGTCCGTTTACAAATACAAAACAGATCTTGCACCCGTTCTCTATTGATTCTCATATTGTAAAAAATGAATCGGGACTTTTTATTTTCTATTCTGCAAACCGCTTTGATGGCGATAGAATAGGTACTTGCATTTATGTTGACAAAATGCTTGACCCCTTTACCCCTGCGGGAAATCCTGTTTTAATGCTCGAGCCTACCCTTGATGAGGACATCTACTGCCGTGACCGCTATAAAAAAGGTCAGCATTGGCACACTATTGAGGGTGCATTCTATTTTAAAGAGGGCGATTGGCATTATCTTATGTATTCGGGCAATTGCTTTGAACAGCCCACATATTACATAGGCTATGCGAGAGCCAAAACTGATGAAACAGACCTTACAAAAATCAAGTTTGAAAAATATCCCGATCCCGACACTTATCATCCTGTGCTTAAAGCAAATGAGTTTGAAGAAGGTACAGGCCATCACTCAATGATTAAAGAAAACGGTCAGTGGTATGCAATCTACCACGCAAGAGATTACGGCGACAGTCTTAATGCCTTTGACGCAAGAAATGCAAGAATTTGCAAGCTGAATGTTAAAGACGGTATTATAGAAGCCGAACGCTACAAAGACCATATATAATGCGAAAAATACGCATACCGCATTTTATATCCCCGCCGACAAAAAAGAGCTGTAAAAAACTTGAGTTTTTACAGCTCTTTCTTTTATGCAATGAGAAAAATACGTAGAATGAACAAATCAGCCCGACGGCGTACAAGAGTACTTCCGAGGGCTGATTTATTTATAGCATAAAACAAATATAATCTTTTCCTTATTATATTTTATGCAATCTATGCTTTTTTATATTTCCTCAACGCTGAAATTGTCTTTGCCTACCCCACAAACAGGACATTTAAAATCATCGGGTAAATCTTCAAATTTTGTACCGGGTGCAATACCGTTGGCTTCGTCGCCGAGCTCCTCATCATAAACCCAACCGCACACATCACATACATATTTCATTTGACTCACCTCCTTTTTCAGCTTTTGCACAACTCCTCTGCAAGCTCTTCTACCTGCGCAAGGCTATCATCATTAAGCGCCGACATAATTCTCACTGTTGTGTCGGTATATGTCAGATTTTTAGAATTTTCAAACATCTTTTTCATAACCTTTGTTGCCGTAGGCGCCCAGCTTCCGTTTTCAATAAAGCCGACTGTACGATTTTTAAAGCCCCGTTCTGTAAGGTCATTGATAAAATCACGCATAAATGGGAAAATATCTGAATTATATGTGGTAGTTGCAAGAACAAGCTTGCCATATCTAAAAGCATTTGCCACAGCCTCTGCCCTATCACAGCGCGCAAGGTCATTTACGGCAACCTCACAACCCCTTGCTTTAAGAATTTCAGCAAGCTTTTCAACAGCTTTCTCGGTATTGCCGTAAACAGAAGTATAGGCAATCACCACACCGTCGCTCTCAACGCTGTAGCTTGACCATATATCATAAAGATTAAGATAATAACCAAGATCTTTGTTAAGCACAGGACCGTGAAGCGGGCAAATAATCTCAATGTCAAGTCCCGAAGCCTTTTTAAGAAGTGTCTGAACCTGCATACCGAATTTGCCCACAATGCCTATATAATAGCGTCTTGCCTCATCGGCCCAATTCTCTTGCGCATCAAGCGCTCCGAACTTACCAAAGCCGTCAGCAGAGAAAAGAACCTTATCTGCGCTGTCATAGGTCACAATAACTTCGGGCCAATGAACCATAGGCGCGGTGTAAAATGTAAGCGTATGCCTGCCCAGTTCAAGGGTATCACCCTCGCCCACAACAATGCGATTATCGGCAAAATCAGTGCCGAAAAAGTTTTTCATCATCTTAAAGGCAGCCGCAGAAGATACAACCTTTGCCGACGGATAAGCATTTATAAAGTTTGCAATATTTGCCGAGTGATCCGGCTCCATATGCTGAACTACAAGATAATCGGGCTGTTTTTCGCCGAAAGTATTTTTTATATTTTCAAGCCATTCATCAGTAAAATCAGCGTCAACAGAGTCCATAACTGCGATTTTCTCATCAATAATCACATACGAATTATAAGACATACCGTTCGGCACAACATACTGCCCCTCGAACAAATCAACCTTACGGTCGTTTACTCCCACATATTTAATATCATTTGTTATTGTCATTATTTTCACCTCTAAATTTTATTTTATACAAATTAAAAGACAATAATCCTGCCGATAAATCGGCAACTATTTCCATTTTTAAAAAACTATATATTAAGCATTGCAAGTCCGCCTTCAGAGGTTTCGCGGTATTCGGCGGCAATATCACTTCCTGTTTTACGCATTGTTTCAATTACACTGTCAAGTGAAATTTTTCTTGTTTCGCTTAAAAAGCTTGCAAGGTTCACAGCATTTATTGCGCGCATTGCGGCAACAGCATTGCGTTCAATACAGGGAATTTGAACAAGTCCGCAGATAGGGTCGCAGGTAAGCCCAAGATGATGCTCAATTGCGATTTCTGCCGCATATTCAATCTTACCCCGTTTAAGACCGAAAAGCTCGCCGAGAGCCGCCGAAGCCATTGCGCAAGCTGTTCCGATTTCTGCCTGGCATCCGCATTCAGCGCCCGAAATTGAAGCGTTTGTTTTTATGAGATTGCCTATAATGCCTCCTGTTGCAAGTGCCTGTAAAATTTCTCGGTCAGTGTAGCCGTGTTTTAACTGCATATAGTAAAGCACCGCAGGCAAAACACCCGAAGCGCCGCAGGTTGGCGCAGTTACAATTCTGCCGCCCGAAGCATTTTGTTCGCTTACCGCAAAAGCATAAGAGCAGACCTCACGGTTTTCACGAGTTTCGGCGCTTTCGCCGATATGCTCCATATTATAAAGATATTTCGCCTTTTTTTGCACACCAAGTCCGCCCGGAAGAACGCCCTCATCTTCAATACCGCACTCTATGGCGTCTTTCATTGTCTTCCAAACCTCTGCAAGATAGCGCCAAATATATTCGCCCTCGACTTCATCAACATACTGCCAAAGGCGGTATTTTTTTGTTTTGCAGTAAGCCGCTATATCCTTAAAGGTATTTAAGCTGTACACAGTAGGCTCTGTTGCTGTTTTACTGCCCTCAATCTCAATTCTTCCGCCGCCGATACTGAATACCCGTATAAAATCGGTCTGTTCGCCGTTTTTATAGGCATAAAGCTCCATTGTGTTTGGGTGGGGGATGTCGGTTTTAAGATAATCAAGCTCAACTCTGCAATGTGTTGGCATTAAGGTCCGCTCAATTACGGTATCGGTGCAATGCCCCTTGCCTGTTTTTGCAAGCGAGCCGTAAAGAACTACTCTAAATTCATCAGCATTTGGATTTCTGTCTTTAAAAAGCATACAAGCTTTTTCTGGACCTATTGTATGGGAGCTTGAGGGTCCTCTGCCGATGCGATAAAGCTGATTAAGAGACTCCATTCCATTGGCTTTTTCCCGTTCTTTTTCAGGCAGTTTCTCATCAAAAAACGAGTCCATAGAAACGCCGAAAAGCTTTGCCATTCGGTGAAATTCTTCCGCAGTTGGTACGCTTTCGCCGTTTTCCCACTGCAAAATTACCTGTTCGCTTATATTTATTCTTTCGCCAAGCGATTTTTGCGACATACCCGTTTTTTCACGAAGCTCTGTTATCCTTTTAGAATAAATGTCCCTTATCATAAACGGCACTCCTTTGCCAACATCATACTAAAGCTGCTAATCCGTTTAATGCCAAGTCAAGATAAATTGCATCAAAGCCGTCAACCGCGCCGTCCTCATTCAAATCACAGCGGTTAAACATAAAATTATCACTTATTGTTTTATTGGAAGATGAAATTTTCACAAGAAGCTCATAATCTGCCGTATCTACCTTGCCATCGCCGTTAGCATCGCCTTTCAGCGTTGAAGGTCCCATTTCTTTTATGAACAGGTCGAGAATTATTGCGTCAAGTCCGTCAACCGCACCGTCTGCGTTCATATCGCCTGCAAGCTTTATACCATCATAGCTTTCGCACATCTGCAAAGAAGAAACCGCATAAAGAATTTTAAGGTCGTCTTCATCAAGCATTCCGTTAAAATCCACATCTCCTTTTGTAAGAGCATCAAGATTGATGAAAGGAATGCCGTTCTCATTAGCATATTTTTCAGCAGAAGAACCCGAATACCCGAAAATTCTTGCGCTTTCATTAGAAATAAAAGCATTATCAGCAATATTTGTTACAGATGCAGGAATTACAGCGTCTTTATCCGCCAAAGCCCCGCCGATAATACGCGTTGTACCGTCACGCACAAGAGTTTCGTAATTGGAATTGTCGGTTGCTGCAACACTGTTGCCCATATAAAGCACACCGTTCTCCCAATTTTCCGAATTATTATAATATTCCGTATTATAAATTGCATTTGAGTTAAAAATTGCCGAGTCTGAAATATCAAGCTTTGCAAGAGAAGTGCAGTCTTTAAACGCACTGTCACCTATATAATCTGCCAAATTGAGATTTCGCACGCTTTCAAGGCTCGTACAGCCCTCAAAAGCATTACAGCCGATCGTGACTATTGATGACGGAAGTCCCACATCAACAGCACCCTTGTTGCCCTTGAACGCGCCGTCAGCAATGACAAGAGTTCCGTATTTTACGCTGTATCTGCCCTCAAGTTCAATTTCAATAAGGTTTTTTCCGAGATAAAGATATTCCAAAACGGGCGCCGAAATATCTTCCCAATCCACTAATCCGTCACCGCTGCCGCTGCCTATGCCGATATTGCCCGACGATGAACCCGTTTGAGTTTTTTTCAATCGCCAATTTGAAGTATTGTTATAATAAGCTGTGTTGTAAATTGCCTTTTCGCCGATATGAATAACTGTTTCAGGCAATGAAACAGCGGCCAAAGCCGTACAATTTTCAAATGCGGAAGCGCCGATGTCTTTTATACCTTTGCTCACCGTTACAGATTTCAGCGAAGTGTTATTTTTAAACGCACCGTCGGCAATTTTAACAACCGAAACACCGTTTATTTCAGAGGGAACTTTAATATCTGTACCAGATCCTTTATAGCCTGTAATTACGGCATAATCATCAATAATTTCATATACATAATCACTGTAGGACAAAGCAAAAGACGGATTAACCGCCGTGAATATACACAACAGTATGGCAATTGACAGAAAAATTGAAATTGATTTTTTCATTTTGCGCAGTCCTTTTTTGATAATAATTCCGTATTTATTGTAGCATTAAACAGTGCCGATTTCAAGATAAAAAGTAACGGTGGGAGCAAGCCCACCGTCATATAAAAATATATTATGTTTATACAGATTTATTCTTTTGCAAGACAATGTTGCTGAAGCGATGCTGTATCAGGTATACAGCGAGCTGAGAGCAACGCAGTATTGCGAAAAAAGAAACTATTTAGATGCGAGCTCGGCACGGGCAAGCTTAATATTTTCTACAAATCTCTTACCTGTTTCGGTGATTTTCTTGTAGTCGCCTGTCTTTGCACCTGCGGTGAGTGATGAGCCTGCGCCTACTGCAACTGCACCTGCTTTAATCCACTCGCCTACATTGTCAGCGTCAACACCGCCTGTGGGCATCATCTTTGCATAGGGGATAGGTCCTTTAATATCCTTGATGATTTTCGGTCCGAAAAGGTCAGCAGGGAATACTTTTAATATGTCCGCACCGTTTTCCATAGCGATAAGTCCCTCACGAACAGTCATAATACCGGGCATCATAGGAACTCTGTAACGGTTGCAAAGCTTAAGAGTTTCAAGGTCAAGCGCAGGGCTTACAATATATTCTGCACCCGAAAGCATAGCAATTCTTGCAGTTGCCGCATCAAGAACTGTACCTGCTCCAAGAATAATCTCTTCCGGGGTGTATCTCTTGGCGAGTTCTTCAATAACTTGGTCTGCGTGAGGAACGGTAAATGTAAGCTCAATAGCCGCAACTCCGCCCTCGATGCAAGCATCAGTAATTCTGATAGCTTGATCAACTGTTTCTGCGCGGACAACGGCTACAATACCGCAGTCTTGAATTCTTGTAATAATTTTTTCTTTATCCATTTTTATTACTCCTTAATTATAAATACTGAATAATTCACTTAATAAATATATTATTGTGTTTCAAGCACCAACGAACAGGATTTTCTTCAATATACCGTGCCTTAATATAATAATCCTCATCATCACGGATAATACGGTCGTAAAAGGATTTTTGCCAAATCGGATGCCCAATTTCCTTTGTTATATGTCTCTTAAACTGTTGAATTATTCGTGACACCGTAGGGCAGACCGTCTAAATTTTCCAATCGAATAATTAGATGTATATGATCAGGCATAATAATATAACTTTCAACAAACACATTTTTATAATTTTTTTCTATTCCGTGAATACCGTTTTCAACAATTTTGCCTATATTAGTCAATTCAACATCGCATTGGCGACCAATGGTCGCCAATGCGGTTATATTTGATAAAATATATTCATTGTCTTTTGTGCATATTATTATGAAGTATCTGCCGTTTTTGCTGTAATCGTATCATCTTAATCTATTTGGTTTTATTTTTATGAAATCCATCTTTTTCAATTAAAGATAATCTGTTGCGGACAAGGCTTGCCCTGTCCGCACTAATACATATAATAAGAAATTATCTGTCAACTCTTGCGCCTGCGCCCGATACGATTTTTTCAACCTCTTTAAGCGAAGCCATTGATGTATCGCCGGGGGTGGTCATTGCAAGCGCGCCGTGAGCAACACCGTAGTTTACGGCTGTTTGTGCGTCTTCTGTTGTCATAAGTCCATAAACAAGACCCGACGCAAATGAGTCGCCGCCTCCTACACGGTCAAGAATTTCAAGACCCGGGAGCTCAAGTCCCTTGTGAACCTTGCCGTCTGCATAGCAAATTGCCGACCAGTCGTTAACTGTTGCGGTTTTAACTGTACGGAGAGTAGTCGCAATCACCTTGAAGTTAGGATAAACCTTAACAACCTCTTCAAGCATCTTATAGTAGCCCTCAATATTAAGCTCTTTAAGATTTTCGTCGTTACCCTCAATTTCAAAACCGAGGCAGGCCGTGAAATCCTCTTCATTGCCTATCATAACATCAATATATTTTGCAATTTCTTTATTAACCTCTTGTGCTTTTGCCTTGCCGCCGATGTCATTCCAAAGTGATGGGCGGTAATTAAGGTCGTATGACACGATTGTACCGTATTTTTTAGCGGCTTTAACCGCTTCAATTGCAACTTCGGCTGTTGTTTCTGAAAGTGCGGCAAAAATTCCGCCTGTATGAAGCCAGCGTACACCGAGAGTGCCGAAAATATAATCCCAATCAATATCGCCCGGTTTCAACTGTGAAATTGCTGTATTTCCACGGTCAGAAACACCGACAGCGCCGCGAATACCGTATCCGCGTTCTGTGAAGTTAAGACCGTTTCTTACTGTTCTGCCGATACCGTCATATTTAACCCATTTAATGAGAGATGTATCAACACCGCCTTGAAGAATAAAATCTTCAAGAAGTCTGCCGACCTCATTATCTGCGAACGCAGTTACAACGGCAGTTTTAAGGCCGAAGCAACGGCGAAGTCCGCGGGCAACATTATATTCGCCGCCGCCCTCCCAGGCTCTGAAAGAGCGAGCAGTTTTAATTCTGCCCTCGCCGGGATCAAGACGAAGCATAATCTCGCCCAATGAGATCATATCAAATGTGCAATCTTCTTTTTTTCTTAAATTCAAATTCATACTGTAATACCTCCGACAAGGTGTAATATTAGTTTAAACTCCCGAATAAGCAGAAAATCCGCCGTCAACACAAATGCTTGTGCCTGTGATAAATCCCGAATATGCTTCATCGCAAAGGAACATCAATGCGCCGGTAAGTTCTTCAGCCTCACCGAAACGTTTCATAGGAGTTGCGTTGAGAATTTTCTTTGTGCGTTCGGTAGGTGTGCCGTCATCGTTCCAAAGAAGAGTTTTATTCTGATTTGTTGAGAAAAATCCCGGCGCGATTGCATTTACACGGATACCAACATCTGCAAAATGCACTGCCATAAATTCAGTAAAGTTCTTAACTGCCGCTTTAGCCGCTGAATATGCAGGAATTTTGGTGAGCGGGCGGTAAGCGTTCATTGATGTGATATTGATAATGCAGGTATTTTCTTTTTCAGCCATATCACGGGCAAAAACCTGTGTGGGAATAAGAGTACCGAGGAAATTCAAGTTGAATACAAATGAAATTCCGTTTGCATCGAGGTCAAAGAAAGTCTTAATATTCTCATCTTTTTCTATGAGGTCAATTCTTTCAAGAGTTTCTTTTGCGGTTGTGCCTTTAGGGTTATTTCCGCCTGCACCGTTGAGAAGAATGTCACAAGTACCGAGCTTTTCAGCAATAACATTGCGAGCATTTTCCATACTTTCCTTTTCAAGAACATTACAGCCCACTGCGATTGCAACACCGCCGTCAGCATTTATTTCATCGGCAACCTTTTGCGCTGCAGACTCGTTAAGGTCAAGAATTGCCACCTTAACGCCCTGCTTTGCCAGTGACTTTGCAAAGCCTGCGCAAAGCACTCCGCCGCCGCCTGTTACAACTGCTACTCTGCCGTTTAAGTTTTCGTGTACCATAGTTTATTTGCTTCCTTTCTCAACCGCTTCAAACAAGCCGTTCAAATATGTTGCGCCGAGCGCTCTGTCAAAAAGTCCGTAGCCCGGGCGGGCAACCTCATTCCAAATCATTCTGCCGTGGTCGGGGCGAACATATCCGTCAAAGCCAACCTCATAAAGAGCTTTAACAATTTCATACATATCAAGAGAGCCTGCATTAGACTCATGAGCTGTTTCGTTGAAATGTCTGCCCTCAACCTTAACATTGCGAAGATGCGCAAAGTAAATTCTATCGCCGAATTCTCTAATCATTGCAGGCAAATCGTTGTCAAGGTTTGCGCCGAGAGAGCCTGTGCAGAATGTAAGACCGTTATATTTATTGTCAACCATTGTGAGAAGCTTTTTAAGAGCCGCACGGTCGGTAATAATTCTCGGAAGGCCGAAAATATCCCACGGCGGATCATCAGGATGAATAGCCATTTTTATGTCGCATTCCTCGCAAACGGGCATAATTGCTTCAAGGAAGTATTTAAGGTTATTCCACAAATCTTCTTTTGTTACACCCTTATACTTTTCAAAAAGCTCTTTGATTTCAGGCATTCTTTCTGTTTCCCAACCGGGCATTGCATAGCCGTTTGAGTTGTCGTCAATATCCTTAAACATCTGCTCGGGGCTTTTACCCTCAATCTGAAGTCCGTCATAAGCAAGACAGGTTGAGCCGTCAGCCATAGACATTGCAAGGTCTGTTCTTGTCCAGTCGAAAACAGGCATAAAATTATAACAAATTACCTTTACTCCTGCTTCTTTAAGATTACGGATGCTTGTCTTGTAGTTTTCTATATATTTATCTCTTGTAGGCAGACCGATTTTAATATCCTCGTGAATATTAACGCTTTCGATACATTCCATTGAAAGACCTGCATCTTCAATCTCTTTTTTCATCGCCATAACCATATCAAGCGGCCAAGCTTCACCGGCAGGGAGAGTATGAAGCGCAGGAACTACGCCTACAACGCCCGGAATTTGCTTGATTTGTTCAAGTGTGACAGTATCTTTTTCACTGCCAAACCAGCGAATTGTCATCTGCATAGCTTTTCCTCCTTATATTAAAAAATATCAGAATACTTTTTCGTATTATTTTAACACCGCAAATCTCTCTTTGCAATGCCAAATTTACAGTATTTATAACTTTTTCAGTTTTTCTCAATTCCGTTTTGCTCATCGGTAAAATTATCGTCATTTTCCCAATATTCTACATCGAACGGGTCTTTGTCGGGGTCATAGACATCCCACAGCTCGTGTTCAAACTCCGCAGGCTGCGCAGGACATTCGGCAATTGCCTCAACCTTCATTCCCCTTGACCAAATCGATGGGTCAATGCGGATTGTGTAACCGCAGCAAGAAGGCGTGAGCCACTCGTGCATAGGTGCTTCGGGAAGAGCATAGGTCTGCATAAGCGACATAATAACACCGCCGTGAGTAAAAACTGCAGTATCCTTTACACCTGCGCGGATTACACCGTCAACAATTTTTTCAAAGCAGTCACAAATTCTGTAATTAAAACGAACTTGACTGTCGCCGAACGGTGCGGCCTTGTTTGGATTTGTGCCTGCGAGCCACTCGGCAAAATCCTCATCATCCTGCAATTCTTCGGCAGTTTTTCCCTCAAACTCGCCGAAATCATATTCACGCAAATCATCTAATACAATAGGATTTTTGTCGGGATAAATTGCCTTGGCAGTCTCAATACATCTTTTAAGCGGACTTGAAAAAACTGCGTCAACCTTGGGGTAATCGCCGTAATTTTCCATAATATCGTGAAGTTGCGCCATACCCTCTTCGCAGACCGATTCATCTGTATGTCCTATATATCTGCCCTCAAGATTACCCTTGGTAACGGCATGGCGGATTAAATGAATTTGGTAAGTTTTCATATTCTGTCTCCTGAAAAATTTGTGAATTTATATAATATACAAATTGTTGAATTTGGTATATAATGTTTATACATTTTGTATATAAGAAGTGATTTTAATGAGCACACCCATTTCAACAAGACTTGTGTCTTTGAGAAAAGATAAAAATTTAAGCCAAAAAGAAGCCGCAGCGGCTCTCGGTGTTTCGCAGGGGCTTTTATCCCACTACGAAAAAGGAATTCGTGAATGCGGGCTTGACTTTCTGTGCCGCGCCGCATCGTTTTACGATGTGAGCGCCGACTATCTTTTGGGACTTTCTGACACAAAAATGGTATCCGGCGCACTGTTTGATTTGACTGAAATTCCGCAGGACAGTGAAATGCGTACAAGCACGCTGTTCCGCGCATATCTGTTCCTTATGGAAAAAATGGGCGCAAACGCCGCAAATAACACCGAAAGGGTAAAAATGATTTATGTTCTTACTCTTTATAAGATTTATATAAGCGCTGTGGATTTGGGATTCTTCCCGAAAAGTGAACTTCATAATCCGGAAATTGCCTCGTTTTTATCAGCAAGCACAATCGACCACATTCTCACGCTTTTTAACTCGCCTGCCGATTTAAAGCCTAAAAAAAGCGACTCTGCGCCGAAGTGCATCGGCACTGTTGTAAACGAAGCTGAAAAGCTTATTGAAAATCAGCTTGAATTACTCACAAAAGCAACCAAACGGAGCAAATTAAAGTAATTCTTTATAAATCAGACTCTTCTTGAAGCCTGTTTCGGCGGCAACATTTTTTGAAGCCTCATTTACGCTGAGACCCTTGTTTACAAGCTCTTTTGCCAATTCAACAGCCTCTTCTAAAGTGAGGGGCTGTTTTTCTTTTTGCTTTTCTGCGCCTGCCAAAATCAGCACATATTCACCGCGCGGATTTTCAATTTCATAATATTCAATAGCTTTTTTAAGGCTTGTCCGCATTACCGTTTCGTGAATTTTGGTAAGCTCACGAACCAAAGCTACGGATCTGTCTCCGAAATACGAATACATATCGTTAAGCGTAGCTTTTAATTTATGGGGAGCTTCATAAAAAATCATTGTTCGAGTTTCGTTTTTAAGCTCTTCCAAATGCTCTTTACGGCTCGGCTTATTGGTACTTAAAAAGCCCTCAAACGTGAATCGGCCGCTATCCATTCCGCTGACCGCAAGCGCTGTGGCAAAAGCAGTCGGTCCCGGCACTGATTCAACAGGAATTCCGCTTTTGTGGCAGAGATAAACCAAATCCTGCCCCGGATCTGAAATACAGGGCATTCCTGCGTCAGTTACAACGGCACAGGTTTCGCCCTCAAGTATTCTTTTAATGATAATTTCACCGCGTTCACGGCGGTTATGCTCAAAATAGCTTATCAGCGGTTTTTTTATATCAAAGTAATTAAGTAATTTTGATGTTACGCGAGTATCCTCTGCGGCGATAAAATCAACGCTTGCAAGAGTTTCTCGCGCTCTCGGAGAAAAATCGGACAAATTACCTATCGGTGTGCCTACAACATAAAGTTTTCCGCTCATTCTTTTCTCCTTACTTTCTGTATTTTTCGGTTATGGCGAGCATTTCATCGCCAAGAGTTCCGTCATCATTATATGCCACAAGCTGCGCTTCAACCTTTAAGCCTTTTTTTGCTCCGCGTTTGCCCTCAATCAGAACAAGCCAAGGCTGTGTATCGCCTTTTTTTGATACAAATCGAAGCCTTTTAGGCGCTATTCCGTTATTTTGCATTGCAGTCATAGCGTCAAAAACTCTTTCGGGTCGGTGGCAGATACAAAATTTACCGCCGAATTTTAAAAGCCTTGCGGCGCTTTTTGCAATATCGTCTATACTGCAAGCGGTTTCGTGGCGTGCAAGGGCTGCGCTCTCATCTGTATTTCTTATTCCTCCGCCTGCAATTTTATACGGCGGATTCATTGTCACCAAATCAAATGAGCCTGCCGTAAATCCGCTGACATCCTTCAAATCTATGTTATGTACCGTAATTTTATCTGTATTATTCATCGTCACCGAACGGCGCATCTGATTACAGGCATTAGCTTGAATTTCAACAGCTTCAATAGATTTACATTTGCCGTCACGAAGCCACAAAAACGGAATTATTCCGCAGCCCGAGCCGAAATCACAGGCAATATCGTACTTTTTAGGATTTGCAAAGTCGGCTAAAATCATAGCGTCTGTGCCGAAGGTATGCTGTTTTGAAACTACCAAGCCCACACCCTCGCCTAAATCCTCAATATGCTCACCCTCAAAAATTTGAACGCGGTCAGTCAACATAAACATCCTCAACATCATCCATACTTCTTATGGTTGTAAGCATAAGAGCAAGCGAATCGTCATTTTTAGGGAATACAAGCACTTTGATAACCGAAGTATCCTTACGCTTTTTGAATTTTATATCTTTAGCCTCGGTATAAACAACTTCCATTGAATGAATTGTTCCTCCGCACTGCTTTATAGTTTTTGTAATAAGCGGAATTTGCATTCCTACATCTTTAATTTCTATAAATAGGAGCTTACCTGTTGAACCACGCACAATAAATCTTTTAAGAGAATTAAGTGTGAGATAAATCACAACGGTTGCCACAAGTCCTCCTGCAATAAAACCCGAGCCTACGGCAATACCTATACACGAAACCGCCCAAAGAGAAGCGGCAGTAGTAAGTCCTTTAACAGAAAATCCCTCTCTGAGAATTGTACCTGCGCCCAAAAAGCCAATACCGCTTAAAACCTGCGCACTCATTCGCGTAACATCAGAATTTAAGCCCTGCTTCTGCGCAATATAAACAGAAGTAAGCATTACAAGAGCAGAACCTACCGACACAAGAATATGTGTTCTGAAGCCTGCCGGGCGATGCGAATGCTCACGCTCAAAACCGATAAATCCGCCCAAAAGTGCCGCAAGAGCAATTTTAAAGACCGCATCAACGGTATAACGCACCTCTTCAAAGCTCCAACACCACAAAATCGCATTTTTTAACCAATCCCAAATTTCAGCCAATTGAATTCAACTCCCAATCAAACAAACATATAACAATTATATTTTTCTAAACAACGGCAATACGCACAGCAAAACTGCCCAAACCGCTTGATACATAATAATCTGCCAAACGCCGACCTGCGCAAGCCCCGAAAGGAATGCAAGGCAAATTACGCCTGCAACGCCGAGTAATGCCGAAACAAACTGAATTACCCGTGAAACATTTATAAAATTATTTATTCCGAATGAAGCGTGAAGTGCCATAAGCATTGCTTTTATTGTACCGCGGTGAATAATTTTTGCGTCGGCACGCTCCGCTTCGTTATTTTTAACCTTTGTGAACATCTCGCCTGCCACTGAATTAACAATTTTCACTACATTCGACGGCAAGCCGAATTCATGTTCAATAAACTGCTCGGTAATATTTGCGTCAGATGTTCTGAAAAAGATTGTAAGTCCGTCTTTTTCAAGCTCGCGCATATATTTTGCGGTTTCTTCATTAGCCTTATAAACAACAACGAACATTGCAGAAATTTTACCCTCAATCGCAAGATAAATTACATTTCTGCCGTTCTGCTTGAATTTTTCTTCCAAATCCTTATCGGGTACTTCTACGTTATGATGCACAAGCAATTCACGGTTGCCCACAAGAACACGGTGATTGTGAATCCAGCAGGAACATCCAAGCTTTTCTTCATAAGACAGTGACTCAACAGGGAACAAAAGCTGACGCTTGCCGTCAATTACGCCCTCAAAGATTTCTGCCATTACTCCGCCCGACGCAATAACTACCGAAGCGGTATAAAGAATAGCTTCATCAACACGCATTTTGTGATAAATCTTCATACCCTCAATATTACAACCGCCTTTTTGGAACGCGTCGCAAGCGTCAATCACAACACCGTTGGAATTAACTGCATCTTCAACCGCGCTGTAACCGTTGATTAGTGCGCCCTCTTCGTTAAGCTTTTTGTTTGAAGCACGAAGATTGACCGACGCTGAAAGACCTGCCGCCATGGGAAGTCCCATAAGTACAACTCCCGTAAAGGTGCTGATACCTGCGAAAATATTTTTTGACACAAAACCGTAAACCGCGCCTGCTATCAGTGCAATCACAGCAACTGACGGAACTGCTGTTTTAAGAAGAGCGCTTGTAACCTCTGCTGAGCGTGAAAGCTCAACAAAGCGTGCGGGAAAACCGATTTTAGCAGAATATTTAATATCGGGATCGCCCAGCATAAGACCGCGTGCAATTTCATTCGCGGTATCTTCATTGCTTATATTTTCAACGCTGTATGGATTATCATTTTCAGTGAGAATTTCAAAGTTATTAAAATCCGTTTTGCAACGCACAAGCTCGCCCGCCGCTTTCAAAATCATAGGAACAACCGCCGCGCCTGCCATAAGATGTGCAGTTGATTCAACATTATCTGTAAAAGCGAAGCCTGCCGCGCACTGAATAATACCTGCAATTGCCGAAACTGCAACAACCGTATCCATATCGGCAGTTTTGTTTTTAAGACCGTAAACAGCATTTTTAAAACTTGAAAAGCTTACCGCGCAGGCACAAAGCAAAAGCAAAAGCTGAACCGCAACATATACATATTCGTTATTGCCGTATATTTCAAAATTGCCGTTTTCAGCCCCTGCAACAACCGCCAACGCACACATTGCAAAAGCGATAAGCACAAGAACCGCAAGCTTTACCGCAAGGCCATTTTTTTCATTGACAAAAATCTTTTGCACGGCATTTTTATCTTTAGGTCCGAAGTACTCACGGGCAACAGAAACCTTTCTTTTTTCAAAACGGTGTTTACGGCGGGTGGGTTCTGTTTCAGCCTCTGCTCCGTTACCTTCTTCTGTCGGGTCATCATCTTGCTTAAAAATCAGACCGCTGTTCACAAATTTATCAACAACGCTCTTACGTGTTTCGCGAAGCTGAGCTTCAGCCTCTGCTTCAGACTGCTGAGCAACAGGCTCTTCTTCAACAAAACCCTCAAACATAATCTGATTATCTTCTCTGCCCAAAACGGAACGTTCTTCTTTAGGAAGCATATCTTCAGCAGGAACAATAGTCGGCAACGGTTCAAAGCCGTCAGTATTTGAACCGTTTGCTCTTTTTATGACAATTCCAGGTTTTTCAATGGTTTTCTGCGGTAATGACGCGATAAGCGCGCGGTGTTCCTGTGTTTTTTCAAGATTTTGCACAGGCTTATTCATAAAGTGCTTTCTGTATTTTTCTTCGCCCATTGCGGCGCTGGAAAGAGCTTCGCCGTCGCCGGTAGTTGTGCGTGCAACCTTATTTCCTAAATTATGAGAGATGTTGGGATTATATGCACCGCGAACATCAACCTCATTAAACATTCTTGTTTTTTCAATGGAAATTTGACTGTCGGCAGACTTAATTTCGGGCTTTTTCTCGGGTGATGGCATTTTTTCGGGGATTTCTTTTGCCTCAACACTGATTAAAGTGCCGTCAGCCGTAAGACCTATCTGACCGTCATCTGTAACAGATACGGCTACATTTTCTTTTTTCAGCTCTGATTTATTAAGCTCGGGAATTTTTATTTCAAATTTTTTCTCTTTTTTCGGAACAGACGCAGGCTTAACCGATTCAGGTTTTTCCTCTTTTGCAGGCTTTTCAATAACAGGCACTGATTTAAACGATTTCAGTTCTGCTGTTTTTTCTGTCTTTTCGGGTTCAGTTCCCATAATATTTGCAAGAAGAGCGTCAATACGTTCAGAAGAATATTCCTCTACGGTTTCTTCACCGTTATATCTTTTTGCAGATTCAAGAATATCATCAATCAACGATTCAGGTATTTTTGCCATAATAAAATCCCCCCGAATAATTTATTAGCAAGACTATTTTCTTCTGTAAGAAAATTCATACATCAGAATACCGCCGGCAACTGATGCGTTAAGCGAATTTATTTGACCTTTCATTTGGAGTGAAATTATAAAATCGCACTTTTCACGTACAATACGGCTCATACCGTCGCCCTCAGAACCGATTACAAGCACCGCCGCACCGTCAAGATTGACGCTGCGAACATCTTCGCCGCCCATATCGGCACCGTAAACCCACATTCCTTTTTCTTTCAAATCGTCAAGAGTTGACGCAAGATTTGAAACGCGCGCAACCTTCATATATTCAAGCGCTCCTGCGCTTGTTTTGCCTACGGTATAATTAAGCGACGCGCTTCTGCGCTTTGGAATTATTATTCCGTGAACGCCTGCCGCCTCGGCAGTACGGATTATCGCGCCCAGATTGTGCGGATCTTCAATTCCGTCGCAAACCACAATAAACGGCGGCTCGTTGCGTTCTTCTGCAACCGCCAAGATTTCGTCAACCGTTGCATAATCGTGAGCCGCGCAGATTGCCGCCACACCCTGGTGATTTGCCTGACCGCACATAAAATCAAGCTTTTTACGGTCAACCTCTTTCACAACTGCGCCTTTTTCACGGCATTCACCGATAATTTTGCCCACAGAACCGCCTTTTTCGCCGCGGACAACATACAAGGTGTCAATCTCACGCCCCGACTTAATAAGCTCGGTCACAGCATTTCTGCCTATTATTAAATCCTTTTGTCTTTTTTCTTGAAATTTATCGTGCTTATCTTTATTGAATTTATCCATTATTTGTCTCCATACAGGCATAATTTCGCATAATGCTTTTTAATAATTTATTATAGCAAAAAATCCCTTGTATTACAAGAGATTTTTAACAATATGTTGTGTTTTAAAAATATCTGTTGCGTTATTACAACGGATATTTTGTATTCAATAGAATTTTTCAATTATAACAATTCTTTTATTCTGCTTTCGTATGCCTTTGCTTCATAGGTCAACGGTACATCAACATAATTTTCATCGGCGAGCTTTATCAGATATTCGGTAAATCGGGGATTAAGCGGCAAAATCGGCCCTGTGTGATAGGTTGCGAAAAGATTATTCTTATGCACTCCCTCAATATCTGTTTCTTTATTCATACCTGCGCCCTTTTTCATCTTAAGGAACGGAGCAGGATTTTCGCCGTATGCGTGGCTCAACAGATTTTTAAATCCCGTAATCTGCATTCCGTTAAATTCGCCCACACCGCAGTCATTATAGCGAAGCCTTGAAAACTGCTTTGCATAATACGGGAAAAGCTTTAAGCACTCGTGCTTTTCGCCGTTGGCGTCTTCAATATATTCTCCGAAAAGCTCAAAAGCATTTCCTGTTGCGAGAATTATTCCGCCGTCTTCAATGCGTTTTTCAATAGCTTCACGGTATTTTTTAAGCGTTTCAAGCTCAATAAGCTGATGTTTTTCTTGACAGGGTCCGATAAGAAGAATATCCACACCGCCGTTTACAAAACAGGATTCGTCAAAAAGATTTGTTTCAACCGTTTCAATCTCATAACCTGCATTTTTCAGCTTTTTTTCAAGGTATTCGGCATTTCCGCGGTCGCCGTAAAGGTTATTATATTCGGGATAAAGAACTTCAATTACAAACTTTTTCATAATCAGTTATCCCCTTTCGCGCTCAAGGCATTTTTGATTTTCGCAACCACGCTTGTAGCATAAAGCTCAAAATAAATAACTGTATTTCGGCTCTTGTCGGCATTTTTGCTGACAGCCTCTGCCAGCTCGTCATAATTCTCAAAAAGAATGAATTTTGAGGTGTCAAGTCCTTTAATTTCAAGACATTGAGCCAAATCGTAACAGCGAGAACCGCCTATATAAATATTTTTAATATTATCTTTTTTGAGCGGTGAAAAATCAGTGTCATACAGCCATGAAACATCCTCGTGACCGTGAATTTTATCATTTGAATCGGTAATCAGCAACACAACATCCTTTTCATTTTCGGTACTGTTAAGATATTTAAGACTTTGTGAGCATGAAATTGGATTTTGATTTTTCGAGAGCATTGAAACCACTTCAACACCGCCGAATTTATTCTCTTGAAATCTGCCTGTTTTCGAGGACAAATCTTCAATGCTTGAACCGATTACATCAACATCAATACCTAACAGACGGCAAACCGCAACTGCGCCCATAATATTGAAAACATTAAAGAAATTACCCTTTTGAAAAGGCAGTACAAGACTTTCGCCCTTATCTCCGTTAAACACGAATGTGCCGTTCTCAAAATCAACATCCGACGCAAAATAACGGCTTTCGGGCATTGAAAATCCGCAGTGCGAGCATTTCGGCACGCCGATATGGTTGTAATGGAAAAACTCATAATCGAGAATATGGTTACACTTAGGGCAAGCAATCAAATCGCAAACCGTATCTTCACAGTTTTCTGTGCTTCTCTGGGTTTTATTTACAGAGAAAAATACACGGTTGCATTTATCCTCGCCCAAAAGGCCGGAAATCGCGTCGTTTCCGTTAAGCACAAGCGTTGTTTTTTCGCTTAAATAATCGTTGATTTTATCAAAAATAAATCCGCTGTGTCCGTTACGCATAATCGAATCACGGAATAAATTTGTACAAAGAATATAATCGGGAACAAATTTTGTATAGATAAACTGTGACGAACGCTCGTCCACCTCAAGCACAGCCACATCGGCATTAACCTTACCGCCGAGAGTACACTGAGTAACAAGTGCCGAAGCAAGTCCCGGTGCCATATTAGAGCCTTTTGAGTTATTCACAACGGTTTTTCCGCTGTTGCGGATAATGTGCGTAAGCAGATTTGATGTACCGGTTTTGCCGTTTGTGCCTGTTACGCAAACCGTAGTTTCGGGCATAGTAAATCTCGCCAATGCGTCGGGGCATATTTTAAGCATAATTATACCCGGAGTGTTAGTTCCTCTTTTAAATATTTTATCAAGCAAAAACGCCGAAACCTTGCCCGCAATAACGGCGATTATAAATCTTAATTTTCCCATTTTTCTTCTTCCTTTTCTTCTTGCTTTTCAACAAGCTTTGATAGATAATATGTGTTTTTATGCGAATTGTCTATAAGCTCGGCAAAGCCTTTGATAAGAACCGACAAAATCCAGCCCAATACAATAATAACTCCACCTATGCAAAGCCCCAATATACCTCCGTTCAATCCGTTTGAAATGAACATGGAGACTACGCATATAACGGAAGCCACTACGCCTAAAATTAAGACAGCCATTGACGACATTATAACGGCATTTACAGTCGGAGTTTCCTTTAAAAGCTTACCCAAACTGTGCGGACGTTCATCATAATCAATATTTTCAGATTTAAACCCGTCTTTTTTCTCAATATTTTCGGCTTGCTGATTTTCTTCGTCAGCCTTTTCCTTTTCTGACGCGCCAAAATCAACATTATATTTTTTACAGCTTAAACAGTTTACGGTTTCATTCCAACATTCACGGTGATACATTTCCCAACAATGAGGACACTCAATCAAATCAGCTTCTTCAATTTTTTCGTTGCATTTTGCGCATATAAGATTATCCATAAAATCGCCTCTTTTAAGCGTATTGTCACTTATATAATTATAAAATTCTCAAAGATTAAAGTCAATATGAAAATAAAAAAGAAAAGTCATTCTGAAACGAAGCAAAAAACAACTTCATTCAGAATGACTTAATACTTTAGCTATTGAGATTAAAGAATACTGAATTTTACAACAAGCGCCGCAAAAACAATTGAAACCATTGAAAGAAGCTTAATGAGAATGTTGATTGCAGGACCTGATGTATCTTTAAACGGATCGCCTACTGTGTCGCCGACAACAGCCGCCTTGTGCTGTTCACTGCCTTTACCGCCGTGAACGCCGGATTCAATATATTTCTTTGCATTATCCCAAGCTCCGCCTGAGTTTGACATATAAACTGCCATCAGGAAGCCTGTGACAGTTGCGCCTGCAAGCATACCTACAACGCCCTTGTAGCCGAGAACAATACCTACAACAATAGGAACCGCGATTGCAATAACTGTGGGAAGCACCATTTCACGAAGGCTTGCTTTTGTGCAAAGGTCAACACATGAAGCGTAGTCGGGTTCTGACTTACCTTCCATAAGTCCTGTGATTTCTTTAAACTGACGGCGAACCTCTTTTACAACGCTCTGCGCCGCCTTGCCCACTGAATCCATTGTAAGAGCCGCAAATACGAAGGGAAGACAAGCGCCGACAAAAAGACCGATAAGTACAACAGGGTTAATAATGTCAAAGCTTAAATCAGCCGCAGGATCAATACTCTTTACCTTATCAACATATGACGCAATTAGAGCGAGAGCTGTAAGGGCCGCTGAACCGATTGCAAAGCCCTTGCCTGTTGCGGCAGTTGTGTTACCGAGAGAGTCAAGAGCGTCTGTGCGTTCTCTTACTTCGGGGTCAAGACCTGCCATTTCGGCAATACCGCCTGCGTTGTCAGCAACAGGACCGTAAGCGTCTGTTGCCAAAGTTATACCGAGAGTTGAAAGCATACCGACTGCAGAAAGCGCAATACCGTAAAGTCCCATTGCAGAACTGTCTGCGCCGCCCGACACAAAGTAAGAAACAAGAACACTGATTGCTACAATGACAATCGGGACTGCAGTTGATTTCATACCGAGACCAAGTCCGCCGATGATAATTGTTGCCGAACCTGTTTCAGATGTAGCAGCCAATTTTTTTGTGGGCTTATAACTGTCAGATGTGAAATATTCTGTTGATTTACCGATAAGTACGCCTGCTAAAAGTCCCGAAAGAATAGCGGCATAAAGTCCGAGATTATCTTTTCCGAGAACAAACCAAACTACCGGGAAAGCAATAACGGCGATTGCAATTGCGCTGAGGTTTGTACCTCTGCTCAATGCTTTAAGAAGCTGTTTTTGATCAATGCTTTCGCCTGTACGTACAAAGAATGTACCTAAAATTGACATTATAATACCAAGGGCCGCCAAAAGCATAGGAACTGCCATAGCGTTAAATTCGCCTTGGAATGCCGATACACCGAGAGCTGACGCTGAAATTACAGAGCTAACATAAGACTCATAAAGATCAGCGCCCATACCTGCAACATCGCCTACATTGTCTCCTACATTATCGGCAATAACAGCGGGGTTGCGCGGGTCATCTTCGGGAATACCTGCTTCAACCTTGCCTACAAGGTCAGCGCCAACATCTGCCGCCTTGGTGAAGATACCGCCGCCGACACGGGCAAAAAGGGCCATTGACGAAGCGCCCATACCGAATGTGAGCATTGTGCTTGTAATAACGGCAGGATCGCTTATACCGAAAACAAATCTTAAAAGCAAGAACCAAATTGAGATGTCAAGAAGTCCGAGACCTACAACTGTAAAGCCCATAACAGAGCCGGCAGAGAATGCCACGCGCAAGCCTCTGTTAAGACCTTCACGGCAGGCATTTGCAGTTCTTGCATTTGAAAGAGTTGCAATTTTCATACCTACAAAACCCGAAAGTCCCGAGAAAAATCCGCCTGTAATAAAGGCAAACGGCACATACCATGTAAGAAGTTTTGCCAATGCCATACCGCAGAGGATTACAAACATTCCGCCGAAGAATATTGAAACGACCATATACTGACGCTTCAAATATGCGTTTGCGCCCTTGCGGATCGACTGAGATATTTTTTGCATTTTCTCAGTTCCTTCAGAAAACTTCAGCACCTTTTTTGCAGTCAATAACGCAAAAAGAAGTGCCAAAACTGAACCTATGAATGTGAGAGCAACAAGATACTTTTCCACACTACTGTCTCCTTATAATTAAAGTATAGATATTATTATATACTTTCCTGAAAGATTGTCAAGCATTTAACAAATAAATTTTGCAAGTTTGTGATATTTAAACAAAGCTAAATTGCATTAAAGGTCAAAATATTTGTCATTTTTTGCGTAAAAATGAATTTTATCAGGCTTGTTTTTGCATTTTTTTGCAATACCATATTTCATATTATATGAGCGGAATACAGTAATATGAATTCTAATTATCCTGCTTTTTCTTCTTGTAATATTCCTTAAAATACTGTTTACGGCGATTGTGGGCTTCGGGATTTTCTTCATAATATCTTTTCTGATATTCAGCTAATTTTTCTTTATTTTCACTCTGATATGCCTTTTGGTATTCTGCAAGCTGTTCTTTATGCTCATCACGGTATTTCTTTTGATATTCTTTTACTTTTTGCGGAGCTTCGGGGTTTTCCCGAAGATATTTTTTACAGCGTTCTGCGTATTTTTCTTTATTTTCAGCATAATATTTTTGCTTATATATTTTAACCTCTTCTTTGTGTGCAAGATACCATTTTCTTTGATATTCCCGTCGCTTTTCTTTAATTTCGTCTTCAGATAATTCAATTTTCTGCGACACAGTTACCGCTCCGTTCACAAGCATACATTTTAGTAAACAATATGTTTACTAAACTTAATTATAGTAAACATATTGTTTATTGTCAAGCGAGGAGTAAACATTTTGTTGTATTATTGAAATTAGGAGGGGAAAGCGTTATGGATTATACAAAACGACTTTACGATTTAAGAACTGATAACGATTACCGACAGGAAGATGTAGCAGAATATCTGCAAATAACAAAGCAGGCATACGGAATGTATGAAAACGGCAAAAGAAACCTTTCAATTGACTGTCTTATCAAATTGAGCAAATTTTATAATGTTTCAACCGATTTCATACTGTGTTTAACCGACAATCCCGGAATAAAATGAAAACTGACCTATGATTTCTCACAGGTCAGTTTTTTGTTTATTAACTTCAATGTCATTATAAGATTTACGAAAAATCCCGACTGTTCTATGGGATTTTCCGCAAATATATTTCTCAATATAGCATTGCAGCCCAGGCTTTACTCATCTTTTTTCAGTTGTTTGAAAACCTGGTTACCGTAGACCGCCGCGCCTGTAACCAGCACGCCCTGCACTACGCTTTCGGGCGAAAGTCCCATAATCGCTATTGAGCCTATAATACCAAATCCCAAAAGAATAAGCGGAATATATTTATTCGGGATTTTTTCGGTATTTTTAATTATCATCCCAATGACATTAAGCACAGGGATAAGCAAAAGTGCGTTTTCTGTTATATATTCAAACATTCTAATCGCCATACGATACAGTATTCGCACAAAGTACCGTTAAAAACGGCTTTTTATGCGCGGTATCGCTCCTTTCATTGTATTTTTTCACACTATACTCCTTTTTTTATATCGTCACGGTGCACAAAGCCTGTCACATACTGACCGATAGGCTTGCGTTCTACATTTTTAACAGAATTTGTTATACGGTATCTCGCCTCAAAATAAATTCCGTCATAAATATAGTAAGTTCCGCTGATATAGTTTGAAACCTTATCAGTGTAAGCCGAAGAATAAAGTCTTGCATTGTTCAGCACGATTTTCTGCCCCGCGGCATAGCCGTGTTTGGGCGGTTCAGGCTCAATATCGGCACCGTAACCGTTAAGTCCGTTATATTTCATAATTGCAGGATAATTCTTGTATGACTCGTCAAGGTCAACATTACCCTCAATACCGTCTACCCTTCCCTTTGATGACTTTTGCCATATTCCGTAAGGCTTATCAAAAGTGGGCTTGTCATTCCACTGCGCAAGCCAAATATCATATTTTTCAAAAATCTCATCGGTGAAATAGTTATCAAGCCAATTTTTATTTGCATAAATGCACACATAATAGCCATAGCTTTCCATTCTATCGCAAAAAGCCTTGGCAATTGCAGAAACCTTTTCCTTGCCCAATGCCGCCATTTTGCTGTATTCCATATCATAAGCAATGGGATATTCAAACTTTTTGCCTTTGAGCTTTGAATGGCAATGCTCGGCCTCTTCCACTGCCTGTTCGGGGGTCAGAGCGTAAGCAAAATGATAAGCGCCCACCGCAATACCTACCTTACGGGCGGCAGGATAGTTTGTTTTAAAATATAAATCAAAGCCGTCTGTGCCGTAAGTCGCGCGGAGCATTGCAAACTGAATTCCCGCATTACGTACAAGTGACCAATTTATATCGCCCTGCCAGCGTGACACATCTATTCCTTTATAAACTGCCATTATACACTACCTCCTAATAGAATAATTGCCTTTTCAAGGTTTTCAATTACTTTATTTATATCTTTGCTGTATTCACATTCTACTGCTGTACCTACCGCATCGCTGAATACAGTTGTTGTGGGATAAAAAGAAAACGCATTTTCAACAACGCCTTCAGACGACGGTGTATATTCTTCAATTCCTTTGTATTCCTCATATTCCGTAGCAACAGTGCCGATTTCGATTTGAGCATTTACAGGCGGTGTAACATTGCCGTACTGAACAATTATGAGATAATGCTCATTATCAGCCATATTCAAATAAAATTTGCCTTTTTTCATACCCTTGTAAGCTACAAAATTGCAGTTTGCATCATAGCTGTATGGGAAATAGCTTACATCATCAGTCAATGAAAAATGATAAGCTGTGTTAGGCTTAACGGGAATATAGCTAACTGTTCTAATGCTCGTTGAATTTGAAGTTTTTTCACCTGTCGATGAATTTATCGCTCCAAGCTCCCACTGACCGTCGAACAAATTCTTACCGCAGATTTCAACCTTTGTTGCTGACAAATCCATATGCGGTGTGTATTCGGTTGCCGTTTTGCCAAGCTCAAGCTGGATATTCTTGAATGTTGCCGTATCGTCTGCACTGTTTGGATAAGAAGTGCTTGAATAAAACATCAGCGTCTTACAGTCGCCTTTCAGAGTAAAGGTCAGAGCCTTTCGCTCGCCGCGCTCAATAAGTCCCAACTGCTCATTGTTATTTGTGTTGTTGATTATTAAACAGGTTGTATCGTCGGTATCGGTTGATTCAATATCGGCAGTGAGCGTATATGCTTCGCCTGCCCGCAAAGTTTCGTTAAGATTTACCGCGATGTAATGATTGTTAACTTTCACATCGCCGTTATTCCACAAGTTTTTTTGATTTATTTTTATGCTCATGGGATGTTCAACAGGCGAAATATCATCTATCGTGACAATATTACCTTTTGCTCTGCCTTTAACGGAGTTAGCAAAGCTTCTTGCGGCAAAATCCTCTGAAATTCCGCCGGTTTCGCCCTTATCTCCTTTATCTCCTTTGTCGCCTTTATCTCCCTTATCACCTTTAAAAGTACCGAGTCTGATAGCTTCAAGCAAGGAATTGATTGAAAAAACGTTGACCTTGCAAAGGTAGTTGTCTGTGTCGGGAGAATAATCGAATGAAAGACAAAATTTAGGAGATTTAATTACCTGCTGAGTATTTCCGTCACCGTCAATACTCACAATATTAAACCAACACTCCACGCCCTTTAAAGCGCTCATCTCTGCCGGAACGGAATAGGTAACCATATTATTGTCGCTGTCAAGCTCAAGAAATTCAGTTCGCACCTTTGTTCCCATAAGAGATCGGTATTCAATATAATAGCGGTAATCCCCCATAAAATCCTCGCTGATATTGAATTGCAGCACCGTAGCATTGTGTTCCCACATTACCCCTGCATTAGCATTATATTCATCCTTGCTGTTCGGGGTTATATCAATAGAAATGATTTTATTTGCCATTTGCGTCTCCTCTATAATAATTCTTTAAAACCCGTGATGTTTCTTCAAGTTCTTCTTTTATCTGATAAAAAACTCTCCGATTAGATTTCAAACGGGTTTCAGCTTCAAAATCCCCCGATTTTTGCGCTTTTTTAATTTCTGTATTGCAGTTGTCAATAAAATACTGTTGTAATGCAATATGCTTTTCGTATTCAAGTCCCAAATCATAGAGGGACTTATTTTCAATTTTCTGCTTTTCTGACATATTCAAGTAATCCCTCCGCCGATGCAGGAACAGAAATGCTGTCATAAAGCCAAACATATTTAAGCGAGTTTTTGAGCTTTTGCTTTGCACTGTTTAGAGAGCGGTAGAATGTTGAACGGGGAATTCGGTATTTTTCTTGAAATTCCGCAGCAGACGCCCTGTCGCACAAATGTTCTCTCACAATTTTCCTTTCAAAATCTGTAAGCTCATTTTGCAGTACCTGCCTTACAATATCCACAATTTTCTGTTGCCTGCTATACAAAATAAAGCTTACTCCCTTTTGAATACTTTCCTTATCTGCAATTTCAAGATTTTCGGTGAGATAAAAATATTCATCAACTGTTAAAGCTTTAATTTTCTCGTCATACATCTTATAAATCCTCCTTATTTCAAGCTTATTCTGAATATTCAGCGAAAAATAAAAACGCTCAGCTCAAAAAAGCCTGCGTTTTATATTTTAGAACATTTGTTCGTCTTGCAATTACTATTGTAGCAGTAAAAAACAGGGTTGTCAATAGAATAATATAAAAAAATACTTCTTCTTTTAATTTGCAAAAATAAAGCTTATTAAACAAAAAAACGGAAGCCCTTTAGGACTTCCGTTAAAATTATAAATTATGAAATTATGTAAAAGAATTATTCAGCGTCTTCGCTCTTTTTTCTTGTCATAACAAGTGCTGCACCTGCTGCAAGCGCTACTGCTGCAACTGCAAATACTGTTGTGTCGCCTGTATCGGGAAGCATTGAGCCGTCATCGCTGCCCCAAAGATTGTCGTCACCGTTATCATCGCCCCAAAGATTGTCGTCACCGGGATCTGTAGGACTTGATGGCTCATCGTTGCCGCCGCCGAAAATTGTGTCGAAAATTGAACCAAGAACACCGAGAACCGTATCAAAAATACCGCTCAAGCTGCCCAAGATACCGCTGCTGTTATCATCGTCAACAGGAAGCTTACCGTCATCAATGCTGCCGTCGGGCTTACCAACATATCCGTCTGAATTAATATCTGTCTTGATGAGATCCTCAACACCCCAGAGAACCTGGTTAGCAACGTCACTGCCGGTTGCTTTTACAGCTGCGGAAAATGCTGACATAAATGTATCTCTGTCAATTTCGCCCTTAAGCAAAGTTCCGCCGATTGCAGAAACAGTTGAAGCGATTGATGAAGCATCTGTTGTAGCTCTGCCGAGAAGAAGCGCATAATATGCAGTCCATCCCTCAACATCCGTTGCGCTAACAGGCTTTTTGTCAGCGCCGATATATCCGTCGCCGTCAAGATCTTCGCCTGCAACATCTTCAGGATTGCTGCCATTAGTTTCTTCTATCTTCTTCATAGCAGCAGCAACAAGTGAATCTAAATCAGCGCCCTGTGATTTTGCCTCTGCGATAGCTTTAAACAAAGATGTCAGCATAACACTTTCATCTGCAGGGGTATTTGCCGTAATGGCATCTAATTTTGCATCATCGTCCATCTCTTCGTCAAGAAGAATCTCTGTGTAATAAGCTGTCCAATCATCAGCGTTTGCATCGGGCGCCGGAGCTTCTGCCGCAAAAGCGCAAACAGTCATACTGAGAATCATTGCAAGAGAAAGAATTACTGCAAGAATCTTTTTCATAATTATCATTTCCTTCCATATTGTATGAAAAAAGTTATGGTATTCCACCACTATTCTCGTACATTATACATCACTCCCTAAAAAAAGTCAACCGCGTTTTAAAATTTTTTCGTTTATATTGCAAATAATACGAACGGAGGTGAATTATATGTTTTTCAAAAAGCAAAATAAAGCAGAAAAAGCGCTGCGCACAAGACGAAAGCTTAAAAAAATGAATGAAGAAATCAGCGAAATATGGAACGGAATATCGGCAGACGACATCAGCTCCGATGTTGGCGGCTGGTACACGGGAAATCCGCAGGGTTTTGAAGTACCCGAACAAGACGCAGACGATCTTTAAAAAAGATAAAAAATTTATATATATTTATTGTATACAAATTTATGAAAAATACTTGATTTTATATAAATGTTGTGTTATTATTTTTTACGGTAAAAATATCCGTTTTATCAAGAGAGTGGGGCGACCCGCTCTCTTGAGCTTATAAGGACATTTTTATTATTACAATTTAATATTTACAGGAGGTTTTTTATGAAGAAAAACACCGCCGCAGTTGTGTGGGATATTGCAAAGCCTATCGCAGACGAATTAGGTCTTATTCTTTGGGATGTTAAATTCTTAAAAGAGGGCGCGCGCTGGTATCTTCGCATTACTATTGACAAGGAGGAGGGTGTCAGCATTGACGACTGCGTTAATATGCACCATGCTATTGACGGTCCTCTTGATGAAGCCGACCCGATTGAGCAGGCATACAATTTGCAAGTTCAATCTCCCGGTATTGAAAGAGAATTGTGCCGTGATTTTCACTATGAGGCATATCTCGGCGAAAAAATTCAAATCAGACTTATTAAAGCATTCGAGGGTCAGCGCGAATACAAGGGTATTCTCACAGACTATGACAAAGAAGGCGTAACTATCGCTCTGAACGACGAAACAGAGCTTAATGTTAAATATAAAGAAGCGTCTTGGATAAAGGCAGACGATTTTGGAGGTTTTACGGAAAATGAATAAAGAATTTTTTGAAGCGGTTACGCTGATGGAAAAAGAAAAAGGTATTCAAGCTGAATATCTTTATGACAAAATCAGCGAAGCGATTATTAAGGCAGTAAGAAAAGACTATAATAACAAAGATGTTGTTGCCTGCGAGATCAACGCAGAAGCACAGACTATAAGAGTTTATCTTCACCTTAACATTGTTGATGAGATTACAGACTGGGATACAGACATTCTTCTTATCGACGCTGTTGAATACCGCGCAGACGCAAAGGTAGGCGAAACTCTTGAAATTGACCTTGACACAATGAAATTCGGCAGAATTGCCGCGCAAACAGCAAAGCATGTTATCCGTCAAGGTATTAAAGACGCAGAGCGAGGTCAGGTAATCCGTGACTTCCAGTCAAAAACACAGGATCTGGTTACTGCAAAAGTAAGCAGAATTGACCCCATCAACGGCAATGTTACTCTTGAAATCGGCAAAGGAACAGCAGTTCTTCCAAAAGGCGAGCAGGTTCCCGGCGAAACCTTTACCGAGGGCGAGCTTACAAAGGTTTATATCAGCGATGTTAAAGAAACCGAAAAAGGACCTCGCATTATGATTTCAAGAACACATTCGGGTCTTGTAAAAAGACTTTTTGAACAGGAAGTTCCCGAAATTTATGACGGTATTGTTTCAATTCATTCAGTATCGCGCGAGGCAGGCATACGCACAAAAATGGCTGTAAGCTCAAAAGACGCAGATGTTGATCCAATCGGCGCTTGCATCGGTCAGCGCGGCGCGCGTGTAAATAATATTGTTGAAACGCTCGGCGGCGAAAAGATTGATATTGTTAAATACAGCGACGACCCGAAAGAATTTGTTGCGGCTTCGCTTGCTCCTGCAAATGTATTAAGCGTAGAAATCATTGACGCAGACGCAAAATCCTGCCAGGTTACAGTTCCCGATCACCAGCTTTCTCTTGCAATCGGCAACAAGGGCTTAAACGCAAAGCTCGCCGCAAAGCTTACAGGCTGGAAAATCGACATCAAGCCCGAAAGCGGCTTTTATGAGGGATAAATTGCCCATCATATAATAATACTTACGAGGTGAAAAGGTTTGAAACAGAAAAAAATTCCTATGCGGCGCTGTTGCGGTTGCAACGAGCAAAAGCCTAAAAAAGAGCTTATACGAGTTGTACGCAGTGCAGAGGGCGAAATCAGTCTTGACCTTACAGGAAAGGCTTCCGGCAGAGGCGCATATATCTGTAATAACCTTGAATGCCTTAAAAAAGCCAGAAAATCACGCAGAATTGACCGCACCTTTGAAATAACAATTCCAGACGAGATTTATGACAAAATGGAGGAAGAAATCAGCAAATGATAACAGACAGCTTAAAAGGCATTTTAGGAATTTGCCGCAAAGCAGGCAAAATGTCAATAGGTCACGATGCCGCAGTTTCTTCCGTAAAAAAACGCAAATCATTTTTATGTATTACCTGCTGTGACGCATCTGAAAGGCTGAAAAAAGAAATTGCAGATGAATGCGCATTTCAAGGCCGTAATATTCCTTATATTGACGCAGATTTTAATATGCAGGAGTTATCTCTTTGCATCGGCACGAAAGCAGGCGTTATTTCAATAGACGAACGCGGATTTGCAGATAAGCTTAATTCGATTTTAAGAAAGAACTGAAACGGAGGTTATGAATATGGCGAAAAAATATAAAATTCACGAGCTGGCAAAGGATTTTAACATTTCCAGCAAAATTATTATAGAAAAGCTTACAGGCAAGTTTGAGGGTGAAAAAAAATCTCAAACTACTCTTGAGGACCGTGAGCTTGATTTCCTTTTTGATACGCTTACAAGCGAACATTCTGTTAAGAGCTTTGACGATTATTTCAATGCAGCTCCGGCACCTAAAGAAAAGCCCAAGGCAGAGCCTAAAAAAGAGGCAAAAAAAGAGCAAAAGCAGACTGATAACAGCAAACAGAATACTCCTGCACAGCAGAAAAACGATAATCAGCCCAAAAAGAAAGAAAAAGCTCAAAACAAGCCTATGCAGGCTCGCACAAAAGGCGAAATGCGTCACATTGATACAAGAGCAAATTCTTTTGACGCTGAAAAATACAACGAAAAATATGAAAATATTGCTCCTGCAAACGCACACCAAAGCGATAATATGGTTAAAAAGCAAAAGCTTAAACAAAAGAGCCAGCAGTATCGCAAGCAGGGTATGAGAAGCGGTAAGAGAGAAACAGAAGCAGAGCGTTTAAAGAGAATTGCCGCTGAACGCGCAAAGAAACCCCCTGTGATCACAGTCGGTGACGAAATCACAGTCGGCGAATTGGCGTCAAGACTTAAAATGACAGCTGCTGAAGTTATCAAAAAGCTTTTCGCGCTCGGTATGATGGCAACCGTAAACGAAGTTATTGACTATGATACCGCTGAAATTGTTGCAACAGAGCTTGGCGCAAAGATAAACCGTGAGGTAGTTGTAACTATCGAAGAAAGAATTATTGACGATCACGAAGACGACGAAGCAGACCTTATCACGCGCGACCCCGTTGTTGTTGTTATGGGCCACGTTGACCACGGTAAAACCTCACTTCTTGATGCAATTAAAAATACAAATGTTACCGCAACAGAGGCCGGCGGTATTACACAGCACATTGGTGCTTACAGAGTAAATCTCAACGGTCAGTATATCACATTCCTTGACACTCCCGGTCACGCTGCTTTCACTTCAATGCGTGCCAGAGGCGCTCAGGCTACTGACGTTGCAATTCTTGTTGTTGCCGCTGATGACGGTATTATGCCACAAACTATTGAGGCTATTAATCACGCAAAAGCCGCAGAGGTTGATATTATTGTTGCAATCAACAAAATGGATAAACCCGGCGCCACAGTTGACAGAATTATGCAGCAGCTCACAGAACACGGTCTTGTTCCCGAAGAATGGGGCGGAGATGTAATCTGTGTTCCTGTTTCTGCAAAGACACATATGAATATTGACAAACTTCTTGAAAACGTACTTCTCACCGCTGAAATGCGTGAACTTAAAGCTAACCCCAACAGAGCGGCAAAGGGTATTGTTATTGAGGCCCGCCTTGATAAGGGTAAAGGTCCTGTTGCAACACTTCTTGTACAGAACGGTACTCTTCACGCAGGTGATATTGTTGTTGCAGGCACTGCTGTGGGCAGAGTCCGTGTAATGGTTGACGATAAGCACCGCAAGCTTAAAGACGCAGGTCCGTCTGTTCCTGTTGAGATTACAGGTCTTGACGAAGTTCCCCAGTCTGGCGATGTATTCAATGCGGTTTCTGATGAAAAGCTTGCCCGCGAGCTTGTTGAGCAGAGAAAGCAGGAGAAAAAGGAAGAGCAGTTTAAACAGTTCCAAAAGGTTACTCTTGACAACCTATTCTCATCAATTAACGCAGGTAAGATTAAGACCCTCAACATTATTGTTAAAGCTGATGTTCAAGGCTCTGTTGAAGCAGTTAAGCAAAATCTTGAAAAGCTTTCAAACGAAGAGGTTGCAGTTAAGGTTATTCACGGCGGCGTAGGTGCGGTAAGCGAGTCTGATATTATGCTTGCAAACGCATCAAACGCAATTATCGTTGGGTTCAATGTCCGTCCCGACCCCGTTGCCGCTGAAATAGCAGAGCGTGACGGTGTGGATATGAGAATGTACCGCATCATCTATGACTGTATCGAAGAAATTGAAGACGCTATGAAAGGTATGCTTGCGCCTAAATTCCGCGAAGTTATGCTCGGCAGAATTGAAGTCCGCAATGTATTCAAGCTTTCATCTGTGGGTATGGTTTCAGGCAGCTATGTTCAGAACGGTAAGGTTACAAGAAATGCACAAATCCGCGTTGTCCGTGACGGTATTGTTATTGCCGAAGATTCAATTTCTTCACTCAAGAGATTTAAAGACGATGTTAAGGAAGTTGCAAGCGGATATGAATGCGGTATAGGTCTTAACAAGTTCAACGATGTTAAGGAAGGCGATATTTTTGAAGCCTTCGTTATGGAGGAATATAAAGACTAATGGCAGGATACAGAACAGGCAGAGTTTCAGAAGATATTAAGCGTGAAATTGTTGCTCTTATCCGTGAATTAAAAGACCCGAGAGTAAGAGATAAAATTCTTACTGTTGTGCGTGTTGAGGTAAGCTCTGATTTATCTTATGCAAAAGTTTATGTCAGCTCAATGAACGGCATTGACGATGCAAAAGAAGCTGTTAAGGGACTTATCTCTGCAACAGGTCTTATACGCAGAGAGGTGGGCAATAAGCTTCATCTTCGCAAAACTCCCGAATTAAAATTTATTGCTGATGATTCAGTTGAGCACGGTATGGAAATCTTCAAAAAGATTGAAAATACCGTAATCACTGACGAAGAGGATATGGAATGAAAAAAATAGATGTAAAAGAGTGTTCGGCTCTTTTGAAAGAATTTGACAATTATCTTATTCTTACACATCGTAACCCTGACGGCGACACTCTCGGCAGTGCATTTTCGCTTAAACGGGCGCTCGCCGTTATGGGAAAGAAATCAACAGTACGCTGCATTGACGAAATCCACCCAAAATTTTCATATTTATGGGCAGGCATTGACAATTCAGATATTGAATTTGACAAAATAATTGCAGTTGATGTTGCCGATAAAAAGCTTTTGGGTGAAGATTTTGAAAAGCTTTACGGCGATAAGGTATGGCTTTGCATTGATCACCATATGTCCAACCGCGAATATGCAGAAAATCTTCTGTTAGAGGAAAAACCCGCGGCGGCAGTTGTGATTTATGAGGTTATCTGCGAGTTAGGGGTAGATATTACGCCCGAAATCGCCGACTGCATTTATACAGGTCTTGCAACCGACACAGGATGTTTTATGTTTTCAAACACTACGCCCACAGCTCACAAAATTGCGGCAGAGATGATGGAAAAGGGCGCTGATTACACAACTATCAACCGCCTTATGTTTGAAACAAAAACGCTTTCATATTTAAAGCTTGAGCAGATGGCTGTGGCTTCAATTGAGTCATATTTTGACGGCAAGTGTGCGGTAATGACAATCACACAGAACATGTTTAAAGAAAGCGGTTCCAATTCATCGGAATGTGACGGAATCGCAGGTATTCCCCGCAAAATTGAGGGTGTGCTTGTAGGTGTTACAATCCGTGAACGCCACGACGGTACATATAAAGTATCGCTTCGCACGGTTGAGCCTATTGACGCGTCGAAAATCTGCGCGAAGCTTGGCGGCGGCGGTCACAACCGTGCGGCAGGCTGTGAATTTGACTGCTCTTTGAAAGAAGCAAAACAAACCTTACTTAAATATATAGAGGCGGAGCTTAAATGACAGGCATAATTTGTCTTGATAAACCTCGTGATATGTCATCTTTTATGGCAGTTAGGCGTGCATCGCGAATACTCGGTATAAAAAAAGCAGGGCATACAGGAACTCTCGACCCTATGGCTACGGGAGTGCTTGTAATAATGCTCGGTCACTGCACACGGTTTATTGAATTGCTGCCCGAACACAGAAAAAGCTATACTGCAAGGGTCAAATTGGGTGTTACAACCGATACGCTTGACATTACAGGCAAGGTTTTATCAGTAAGCAATGTTAATGTGACCCTTGAACAGCTTCAGTCTGCCTGCGAACAGTTCAAAGGCGAAATTCTGCAAACGCCCCCAATGTATTCGGCATTGAAAAAAGACGGCGAACGGCTTTATGATTTAGCGCGTAAGGGTATTGAAATTGAGCGTGAGCAACGCCGAATCAACATTGAAATGCTTGAAATCTATGATTTTAACGGCACTGAATTTTCAATGGATGTAACCTGTTCGGCAGGCACATACATCCGTTCCCTTTGCGATGACATAGGCAAAGTTCTGGGCTGCGGCGCGGTTATGACGGAGCTTCGACGCACAGAAGCAAACGGCTTTTCAATTGAAAATTCCGTAACTTTGGAAGAGCTTGAACGGCTCGCAAATGAGAGTAGGGCTGAAACAGTAATCACATCAATTGAAAAAGCGCTTATTAGCTATCCCGAAATCACCGTAACAAAACCGCAGGCAAACCGTTTTCATAACGGCGGTGCATTAAACTGTGAAAGACTGCGCGGTAATTATTCAGCAGGAATTTACCGTGTTTATTCCCCTGAACGTGTCCTTTTGGGGCTTGGCGAAATAACAGCTGAAAAAAGTGAGCTTGAAGTCAGGAGGGTGCTTGTAAATGAATAAACTCGCATTAGCGCTCGGCACCTTTGACGGACTTCACAAGGGTCACACGCAGGTGCTTAAAACAACAAAAGAATTTGCATTGCAAGGATTTGTTCCTGCGGCTTTGATGTTTGACTGCCACCCTTTAAAAGCAGTTAAGGGTATTTCGCCCTCACTGCTTATTACCCAGGAAAACAAGGAGAAGCTTATAAAAGAAATGGGGATTTTACCGGTACCCGTAAGCTTTGATGAAATCCGTCAGTTTTTGCCCGAAGAATTCGTATCAGAAATTCTCATAAAAAAACTCAATGCAGGAGCTGTTGTAAGCGGAGAAAATTTCCACTTTGGCAAATCCGGCGCAGGCAACAGCGAAGCGCTTGCAAAATTATGCGAAAAATATGATATAATTTATAAGCAAGCTGAAAATGTTTATTACGAAAACGAGCTTGTAAGCTCAACAAAAATTCGCAAGGCGCTTGAAAACGGCGAGATTGAGCGTGCAAATGAAATGCTCGGCAGAAATTTCACATACGATTTTCTTGTGGTTGAGGGTAATAAAATCGGCAAAAAGTATTTGGGCTTTCCCACAATAAATCAGCATTTTCCCGAAGATTTTGTTGAGCTTTGCCACGGTGTTTATGCTTCGACAGCAGTTGTTGACGGCAAAATTTATCCGTCAGTCACAAATTTCGGGTGCCACCCCACAATCGGCGGTGACAAAGTGCTTTCTGAAACCTGTATTCTCGGCTTTGACGGTAATCTTTATAACCGCAGAATAAAGATTGAACTTCTTAAATTTTTAAGAGGCGAAAAGAAATTTAACTCCAAAGAAGAATTAAAAGAACAGATTGACAAAGATAGTAAATCAGCTATCGCAGTGTTCGATAGTAAAAATAAATAAAATCAGAAAGGGATAATTTTTATGACAAAAATCTACAAGGTCTATTGCCGAATATTCCAAAAGGTAATGTTCATTACCGAATGCTTCTTGCCTTGGGGCGAGCCTTTTATGCTCACAGGACCCGGAAGCATCCGCAAGCTCCCCAATCTTATTAAAGAAAAGGGAATTTCAAAGGTGCTTATCGTAACAGATAAGGGTCTTACCTCTCTCGGACTTCTCAACAGTCTTTATGAAGAGCTTGAAAAGGCAGGCGTTGAGTATTCTGTTTATGACGGCACACAGCCCAACCCCACCATTGAGAACATTGAAGAAGCAAAGGATATGTACATTAAAAACGGCTGTCAGGGCATTATCGCATTCGGCGGCGGTTCACCAATGGACTGCGCAAAAATTGCAGCGGCAAGAGTTGTTAAGCCAAAACAGCCCGTTGAAAAAATGCGAGGACTTATGAAAATTCTCCGTCCCCTTCCTCCTTTCTTTGCCGTTCCCACAACAGCAGGCACAGGTTCGGAATGTACTCTTGCGGCAGTTGTTTCAAACTCAAAAACACATGAGAAAAATGCCTGCAACGACCCATTTCTCCGCCCTCGTTATGCAGTGTTTGACCCCGAACTTACAGTTGGACTTCCCCCTCACATAACTTCGACCACAGGTATGGACGCTCTTACTCACGCAGTTGAAGCTTATATCGGCAAGAGTAATGTAAAATCCACCTCAAACTATGCCGAAAAAGCAACAAAAATGATTTTTGATAATCTTGAAACAGCATATGCAGACGGCAAAAACATTGAAGCCAGAAATCAAATGCTTTTAGCTTCATTCTATGCAGGTATGGCATTTACCCGTGCTTATGTAGGCTATGTTCACGCAATCGCTCACAACCTCGGCGGTCAGTACGGAATCCCTCACGGTCTTGCAAATGCAATAATTCTCCCCGTAGTACTTGAAAGCTACGGCAGCGCGATTTATGAATCGCTTGCACGCCTTGCCGATATTGTTGGCATTAAGGGCGACACAAATGAAGCAAAGGCAAAGGCATTTATCGCTGAAATTTATGCGATGAATGAGAGAATGGGTATTCCGAAAGGCTTCACGCAAATTAAAGAAGAGGATATTCCGATTATCGTTGAACGCGCTCTTAAAGAGGGCAATCCCCTTTATCCCGTTCCCGTAATCTACGGCGAAGAAGAAATGACAGCAATCGTTAAATCACTTATGATTACTGAATAATTGTTTAAAACAGGCAAAAAAGGAACTCTCGGTTGAGAGTTCCTTTTTTATTGGATACGGCGGGAATAAGATATACTCGCCTGTCGGATCAGACATCGCTTTTGCTCATTTCATTTGCAGAAGAGTTTGCCGGACACCTGCGCCCCCGCCCTATATAAATACCGCGAGCCGATAGACACACGGTATTGCGGAGGATAAACAAATGTTGAAATTGAATTATTTTTTCGCAAGACAATGTGACAGAGGCGAAGCTGTATAAAAATACCGCGTGCCAGATAGACACACGGTATTGCGGAGGATAAACAAATGTTGAAATTGAATTATTTTTT
>CAZIMO010000007.1:96298-120887 GCA_964540535.1 uncultured Eubacteriales bacterium
CGCAAGACAATGTGGCAGAGGCGAAGCTGTATAAAAATACCGCGAGCCGATAGACACGCGGTATTGCGGAAAAATAATCAATTTTATTTGTTAATGATTTTTGAGATACTCTCTTCCAGCATCTTAAGCTTGTCGGTATATTTTGCAAGGTTCTCACGCTGTGCGTTTACAACTGCCTCGGGAGCTTTTGCTACAAAGTTCGCATTGTTAAGCTTTGACGAAACAAAGTCGATTTCTTTAAGCACTGCTTTTTTCTCTTTTTCAAGTCTTTCAAGTTCAGCCTTAAAGTCAACAAGCTCATCCATAGGAATAAACAGCTTTGCGTCTTCAGTGATAATCGCAACTGCGCCGTCGCTTTCAAACCCATTAACGATTTCGACCTCACTTGCAGAAGCAAGTCTTACAAAGAAGTTTGCGCCCTCTTTGAAAGTATTCTCATAAACAGTTTCAATGAAGATCTTTGCTTTCTTTGAAGGCGGAACATTCATTTCTGCACGGCGGTTACGAACAGCCTTGATTGCGGTCATAACTCTTTCCATTTCGGTTTCATCCTTTGCGAATGAAAGCTCTTCGCTGTAAACAGGCCATTCAGAAATCATAATTGATTCGCCTGCGCGAGGAAGCGTCTGCCAAATTTCTTCAGTGATGAAAGGCATAAACGGATGCAAAAGTTTGAGAGTATTTGACATTACATAAACAAGGACCGCTTTAACTGTTGATTTTGCAGTTTCGTCGTCTCCGTTAAGGCGGATTTTTGCGATTTCAATATACCAATCGCAGAATACATCCCAAATGAAATCATAGAGCTTCTGTACAGCAAGACCAAGCTCGAATTTTTCAAGCGACTCTGTAACCTCTTTTACAAGGTCGTTATACTTGCTCAAAATCCACTTATCCTCAATAGCAAGCTTTTCGGGAACATAAGGCGCGCTCTCATTTTCTCCAAGGTTCATAAGAATAAAGCGTGCCGCATTCCAAATCTTATTGGCGAAGTTACGGCTTGCCTCAACTCTTTCATCAGAGAAACGCATATCGTTTCCGGGGCTGTTGCCTGTTGCAAGAGTAAATCTCAAAGCGTCAGCGCCGTATTTATCAATAATTTCAAGTGGATCAATACCGTTACCGAGAGATTTTGACATCTTTCTGCCCTGTGAGTCACGAACAAGACCGTGGATAAGAACCGTATCAAATGGCACTTGACCTGTCTGTTCAATTCCCGAAAACATCATTCTCATAACCCAGAACGGAATAATATCATAGCCTGTTACAAGGGTATTTGTAGGATAATAATGCTTCAAATCTTCAGTATTATCGGGCCAGCCGAGAGTTGAGAAGGGCCAAAGCGCCGATGAGAACCAAGTATCAAGCGTATCCGAATCTTGATTAAGGTGTGTACTTCCGCACTTACAGCATTTTTCGGGTGCTGTTCTTGAAACTGTAATTTCGCCGCAATCTGCACAATACCACGCAGGAATTCTGTGTCCCCACCAAAGCTGACGTGAAATACACCAATCACGTATATTCTCAAGCCAATGGAAATAAACCTTTTCAAAACGCTGAGGAATAAACTTTGTCTTTTCTTCTTTAACTGCGTCAATTGCAGGGCCTGCAAGAGGCTTCATTTTTACGAACCACTGCTTTGAAACACGGGGTTCAACTGTTGTGCCGCAACGGTAGCAAGTGCCTACATTATGGCTGTAATCTTCAATCTTAACGAGTGCACCCTCTGCTTCAAGGTCTTTAACGATTGCCTTACGTGCCTCATATCTGTCCATACCTGCATATTTGGGATAATCGTCAGTAATTTTTGCGTCCTCTGTCATACAGTTGATAATGGGAAGGTTATGACGAAGACCTACTTCAAAGTCATTCGGGTCATGCGCAGGAGTGATTTTAACAACACCTGTACCGAAATCTACCTCAACATAATCGTCGGCAACGATTGGAATTTCACGGTGAACAATGGGCAAAATAAGAGTTTTGCCTACTAAATCCTTATATCTTTCATCGCTTGGATTAACCGCCACCGCACTGTCGCCCAAAAGAGTTTCGGGTCGGGTTGTTGCAAGCTCAAGATAACCGCTGCCGTCTGCAAGAGGATAGCGAATATGCCAAAAATGTCCTGCCTGCTCTTCATATTCAACTTCAGCGTCTGAAATTGATGTAAGACAATGCGGACACCAGTTTATAATTCTTTCGCCTCGGTAAATCAAGCCTTTTTCATAAAGACGGCAGAAAACCTCATTAACGGCCTTATTACAGCCCTCATCCAGAGTAAAGCGTTCTCTGTCCCAATCGCAGGAAGAACCCATTTTCTTTAACTGCTCAATAATTCTTCCGCCGTACTGCTTTTTCCAAGCCCAAGCACGCTCCAAAAAGCCCTCACGGCCTAAATCCTCTTTGGTAATTCCCTCTTTTTTCATTGCTTCAACGATTTTTGCCTCCGTAGCAATTGAAGCGTGGTCAGTACCGGGAAGCCAAAGGGTGTCATACCCTGCCATTCTGTGATAACGGATTAAAATATCCTGCAAGGTATTATCAAGAGCATGACCCATATGAAGCTGACCGGTGATATTCGGGGGCGGAATTACAATTGTATAAGTTTTCTTACCCTCTTCACGCTTTGCGTGAAAATACTTGTTGTCGAGCCAGGATTTATAAATTCTGTCTTCAACATTTTTAGGATTATACTGTTTTTCAAGTTCCTTAGACATATATATTCTCCTTAAATTATTATTACTTTTTTATGGTATTCAAAAAACAATTCGCCCCATACAAACTGTATGAGGCGAAAAAATTCCGTGGTACCACTCAAATTGCCGTTGTTTATAACAACAGCCACTCAAAATTCTTAACGGGAATTACTCGTTTTTGCTTAACGGAAAAATCTTTAGGCAAAACCACTCAAAAGCGACGGCGAAATAACCGCTGTGCTGTCTTGCACCCACCGACAGCTCTCTGCAAGCGAACGAATTACTTCTTATTCTTTATCACAGTGTTTTTTTATTAAGATTTTTATTTATTTTATCAGTATTATTATCTGTTGTCAAGGTCTAACGGGTCTTTTTGTTCGCCTGTCTGATACTGCGAGGGGTTATAAGTTGTATAAGGACTGCCCTGCTGACCGTATTGATTATTATACTGACCGTTATTCACAGGCGGCTGACCGTTTGGCGTATACTGACCGTAAGGATTGTTCTGATTTGGATTATACTGATTGTGATTGTAGCCGTAGGGATTATACTGCTGTGCAGCTCGCTGCGCCTTTTTCTTCTTTGAAGATTTAACAGCAACAACAATTATAACAATTACAATAACAGGTATAATAAGTAAGAATACCAAAACTCCGATAGCTATTCCCGTTCCCAATCTCTCAATGCTTTTAAGCTCTTCGCCTGTTAAGCCGTCATATCCCTCGCCGAAACAGTAATCGTCAACACTGATAAATGCAGCAATTTCTTCAAAAACTGCTTCACATTCCTCGGCACTGTCATAGTTAGTAACAGTTACATAAACGGCATAGCTGTTTGCAGGATAAATTGCTTGATTTTGATATACAATCATTATATTACCGTCGGCATCGGTAATTTTCTGCTCGCTTTCTATAAGCACATACTGATATATACTGTAGTCGTCCGTTTCAAGGCTGACATCACAGCTTAAAAACTCAGCTGAATAACCTGCGGAAGCATATTGAGCCTGAAGCGCTGCTTCATATTCGCTTGCAACGTTTTGACCGGCTGATTCATAAAGCTGTTTTGCGCCCATACCGTCAATATTCATTTCAAGAGCATAAACATTATAGTTGTTTACATACGCATCATTTTCATCAGCGTACATATAAGTACCTTCAACAGCCTCAACCGAATTGCCGATAACTGTTTTTTCTTCGGTATAATCAGAGCATTCAACGGTTGAGAAATACTTGCCGTTAAAAGCAAATGCTCCAACGCTCATACTCATTACTAATACAAGCGCAATAGCAACTGTCAATAATCTTGTGAATACTTTTTTCATTATTATCCCTCTTTTAAACTCCGTTTTATACGGATAATGATGTGATTATTGTTGAATAAACCTTAACAGGGTCATTTATGAAATTCTGCTTAACCTGTTCAAGCTGTAAGCTGTCGCTCACATAAACAGAAAGCTTCATAAGCTCTGTTTCTCTGTCAAAAAGAGTAAATGTGATAGTATAACCGCCATTTTCCTCTTTTTTAACTTCAATTTTATTTTCACGCTCGATTTTTGCACGGGTTGTAAGTCTGATTGCTGAATTCACAGCCTTTTCACGCACTGTTCGGGGCAGACTTGTCTGCAAAAGCTCCGCCGCCTCTCTGCCCTTTGAAGTAACTGAAATAACCTCTTCGTCATCTAAAATATCGGCAGTGATGTTACCTGTTTTAAGAAGCTCTTCAATAGCCTGACCCACCTCAAAATAATTGGCAAGTCCGTCTTCCTGCATCGCCTCATTAAGCAGTTGTCTTGTCATCGGCGCGTCAACACTTTTAAGCAAATAACATACAAGAAGCCGAATATCATCACGGTTGCGAAGCCCGCCCAATTCAATTCCTGCGTCAAATGCGTCAAATTCCATAGTTTATTCCTGCAATTCTTTTAAAATCTCTTTTATATCCTGTCTTACATAAGTCGGCTTGATTTCGCTGTTTTCAATATCCTTTTGGGTACTTTCACCGCTAAGTACGCAAATTGTATCAACTTCCGCATTCATGCCCGAAGCAATGTCGGTATAAAGTCTGTCACCGATCACAACGGTTTCTTCCTTGCTGAAAGGCGAACGCTCAACAGAAAAATCAATCATAAATCCGTCTGGCTTGCCTATATAAAGCGGTCTGCGGTTCGTCGCGTAATTTATAGCCTCGCACATTGCAAAGCAATCGGGAACAAGACCGAATTCCGTGGGACAGCCTCTGTCGGGATTTGTGGCAATATAGGGAATATCCTTTTTAGTCTGCAACAGATACGAAACGTCCCAAAGCTTTTTATAGGTAAGCTCAGTATCATAGCCTACGCAGATACAGTCTGTATCTTCATCTGCGTCAGTAGTAATGTTCACTCCGTATTTTTCCATTTCGGCAATCATCGACTTTGTACCCATACAGTAAATTTTCTTGTTGGGGAAATGCTTGTTAAGATACAAAGCGGTTGCCTGAGACGATGTAAAGAAATTATCTTCAGTTACCTTAATGCCCATATTTGAGAGCTTTACAACATAATCCTTTACCGAGCGTGACGAGTTGTTTGTAATGAACACATACTGACCGCCGACCGACTCAATATGAGCCAAAAACTCATTCACGCACTCAAAAAGTCTTGCGCCCTCATAAATTGTTCCGTCCATATCCAAAAGGAACAGTTTTTTATCTTTTAAACTCATTTACGTACCCACTTCCAAAAGACTAAACCCGATGAAAACACATCGGGCTTTTAAGATGAAATGAGTCGAACACCATATGCCGAAAACTCCCGATTACGGCGTATTTTCACTTTTGCGACCTTGTCGGGCGTCAGCCCGACTGCTGTCTTAAAAGCAAAAATTCATCCGTACTCTCTGCCTTTTCGGTGCGAAGCAGTTTAAAGTGAACAGATTTTTTTCTGAACAAGGCACAAAATCGAAAGCATACTGCCGTATGGTGAGATTTTTAACGCAGTTCAGAGAGAAATATTCCATTTTAAACCATATTGGGTTCGGCTCTCTTCGCCTTAAGCTTTATCCCTCGTAGTCGTCTTCGTTCTCCCAGTTATGGAAAACATTCTGAACATCATCGTTCTCTTCAAACATTTCGAGCATTCTGCCCATTGACTTGATGTCATCGGGATTTGTAAGGGTCGTATATGTTGTGGGAACATACTCAACCTCGGCTGAAACGAATTTATATCCCTTTGCCTCAAGGTCGTCACGAACCGCGCCCATATCTGCAGGCTCTGTACGGACATCATAAATCTCATCGTCAGTGATAAAATCAACTGCGCCTGCTTCAAGAGCATCTTCCATAAGCTTATCTTCGTCAATACCCTCTTTTTCAAAAAGAATTACGCCCTGACGGTTAAACATAAACGAAACACAGCCGCTCTGACCCATATTTCCGCCGAATTTATCGAAGAAATGGCGAACATCTGCCGCAGTTCTGTTACGGTTGTCTGTAAGAGTTTCAACAATAACAGCAATACCTGACGGACCGTAGCCCTCGTATACGATTTCTTCATAGTTATCGGCATTGCCTTCGCCTGCCGCCTTTTTGATAATTCTGTCAATATTATCATTAGGCACATTTGCAGCCTTTGCCTTTGCGATTACATCTTTAAGCTTTGAGTTAGCTGACGGGTCTGCGCCGCCTGTTTTTACTGCAACGGCAATTTCCCTGCCGATTTTAGTAAAGACTTTAGCACGTGCGTTATCGGTCTTTTCCTTTTTTCTTTTGATTGTACTCCATTTTGAATGTCCTGACATAAAAACATACCTCTCGGTTTAAAATTATTTTAATCAGTTTATTTTATCATATAAGACCTTATTTTTCAATAGCTATATAAACAAAATTGAAGCTCTTGAAGTAGCAAAAATAATGTGCTACAATATTCACATAAAAAATACAACTTAATTTTCAGGTGATAATATGAAAGAATTTATGGGTAAGGATTTTTTACTTACAACCGAAACTGCAAAGCAGATTTTTGAAAAAGGCGCTGAAAATACTCCTATTTTCGATTGGCACTGCCACCTTTCTCCAAAAGAGATTTATGAAAACCGCAAACCTGCCGATATTGCAGAGCTTTGGCTCGGCGGCGATCACTACAAATGGCGCGGTATGCGCGGCTACGGCATAGATGAAAAATACATCACAGGCGACAGCACTCCGAAAGAAAAGTTTATGAAATACGCCGAGGCTCTGCCCTACTGCATCGGCAATCCGCTTTATCATTGGACTCATCTTGAATTGCAAAGATATTTCGGCATTACAACTCCTTTAAGCAGTGCCACTGCCGAAGAAATATGGAATGAATGCAACCGTCAGATTGAAAAAGGCGGATTTACCCCCCGTGAATTGATTGAACGCTCAAATGTCTATTGCGTATGCACCACTGACGATGCGGCAGACAGCCTTGAATACCACAAGCTTCTTGCAGAGGATAAATCCTTTAAATGCAAGGTTCTGCCGGCTTTTCGCCCCGATAAATCATTTCTTATTGAAACAGAGCATTTTGCGCCGTGGGTCAAGGCGCTTGCAAAATCTGCCGATATGGAAATAAATTCATATAAGGATTTGCTGACCGCACTTGAAAAGAGAATTAACTTCTTTGACGAAATGGGATGCCGCGCAAGCGACCACGCGCTCAACTACTGCCCATACGAAGAGGCAACTGACGAAGAATTAGAGGCAATCTTTGCAAAAGCCGTTAAGGGCGGTGAAGCCTTCACAACTCTTGAGCTTGACAAATACCGCACATCGCTTTTGCAGTTCTTCGGCGCAGAATATGCAAAACGCGGTTGGGTAATGGAGCTTCACTTCGGCGCAATGCGAAACAATAATACAAAGATGTTTAAGCAGTTGGGAGCTGACACAGGCTTTGACTCTGTTGACGATTACAATTTTGCCCACGGACTTTCACGCTATCTTGACTCTCTCGCAGTTAAAGATTTGCTCCCCAAAACCGTTCTTTTCACACTTAATCCTAAAGACAATTACGTTCTCGGCACAATGCTCGGCAATTTCCAGGGTACTGAAGCCGCATCTAAAATTCAGTTCGGCTCTGCCTGGTGGTTTAACGATAACTATGACGGTATGCGCGAGCAGATGAAAACGCTCGGCAATCTCGGCGTTCTGGGCAAATTTGTCGGAATGGTTACAGATTCAAGAAGCTTTTTGTCATATCCGCGTCACGAGTATTTCCGCAGAATACTTTGCGAAATCATCGGTGATTTGGTTGAAGATGGCAAATACCCCTGTGATATCGACTTTCTTTCACAGGTCGTTGCAGATATTTCGTTCTACAATGCAAAGAAATATTTTAATTTAGACTAAAGTGAATGTTAAAAATGTTCAGACCGCATAAAACAGAAAACGGCAGTAAAAAACGAAAGTTTTTTACTGCCTCTTTTTTGCTTTAATGACCTTAAAGCTTTTTTCTCTTTTTCAAAACAAGAATTACAGCGCCTGCAATTACAGCTTCAATACCGAGAGTTGCCAAAACAGTAATCACAACCGTTTTTACTGTTGATAGCTGAACCTTTTCTGTTTCGATTGGTGCTTTTTCGGCATTGTTTGAAGGTATTTCCGTGTCAGCCGAAGTTGTTTCAGAGGCTCCAGGAGCCTGTGATGTGTTCTCGGCTGTTGACGGCTTTTCTTCGGATTCGTCTTTAGCTGTTGTCAGTTCCGTTGTGTTTTCTGCCGATGTCGGTACGCCGATTGCAGGTATCGCCTGTTCTTTTGTGTCACCGCAAGCAGTACATTCCGCCCTTTTAAGACCTTTTGCAGTTTCAGTGGCTTCAGTAACAATTACCCATTTGCCGTATGTATGACCTGTTGCCTTAATTTCTTCGGTATACTCTTTATTGCAGACGGTACAAAACGCCTTTTTTACACCTTTTTCTGTGCAGGTCGGCTCTTTCGTAACTGTATATTTGCTGACATTATGTTCGGTTTTGGCAATATCTCGGGTCATTACCTCACCGCAGGGGCAAGTACCTGTTTCAACACCCTTTTCTGTACAGGTTGCTTTTTTGGTCACCTTCCAAACAGCTTTTCCGTGACCGCATTTCAGTGTTGCGCCTGTCGCCTTAACTGATGATGTTACGTCATTATCGCTTCCGTCAAGAGCTTCAGTTATTGACACGGTGATTTTTCCGCCGTATTTCAATACCTTTAACTTAAAGCTGACAAGAGTTCCTGCCTTACTTACCGTGCCGGCAGTAACGCCTGTATACTTAACAATACCTGCTTTAGAATCGCGAATTTCTTCCAGTCCAAACAGATTGCTTGTACTCGCAGAACCCGACACATACTGAAATTCACCTGTATCGTATTTCACAGTCAAGTTAATTGCGCCGAGATTAGAGCCTGACGCAAGCTTTACCGAAACCGTAACCGTATCGCCTGTATTAACAGCGGATTGGCTTGACGATACGCTTACCGCAGGATTTGCCGCATTCGCTGAAATCATACAGGAGCAAAGCACTGCAAAAACTAAAAATAAGCTTAAAAACCTTTTCATATCGCACCTCGAAATTAAACACTGTGTTTATTGTAACACATATTTAATATCCGTGTCAAATGGTATAGTGCTTTTTGTAAGCTTTTTTCGCCGGCTTTTTCTCGTAGTATTCAGTCAGTTGTCTGCCGATAATTCTTGTGTCCCGTTCCATTTCACGGAGTACGGTTATTTTTGAATTCATTTCGTAAAGCTCAATTCCGCCCATATTTTTTGTACGGGCAGAAAAGCTTTTAACAAGCGAATGCAACTCGTCTGCTTGCTTTAGATACTGTTCGCCTAACTGTTCCAATGTCATTTCTGCCTCCTTCCTGTATCGAACATTCGTTCGGTACAGGAATATAATATCACGCAGAAATGCACTTTTCAACGCAAGCAAAAGAAAAAGAGTCCAAATTAACGGACTCTTTTTGAAAATTCACTGTATGTTAGGTGTTTTTAATAGTCTTTTCTCGGCACTTGGGGCAGGTTACCTCAATTTTTCCACGGCCTTTAGGCACGCGAAGCACGGTTTTACAGTTTTTGCATTTAAAATATTTATGAGTTTTGCGATCACGCCATTTATTCATTAAAAGCTTTAATTCCTGCATGGGCTTATCGCTGACACGCAAAAACCAATTCAGCTCTTTTCGGCGCGCTTCATAATTTCTTGACATAGCACGGAAAAGTCCGTAAGCAATTATTGCAAGACCAATAAAATATAAAAATCTCAACGGTTTAAAATTACCCAAAAATGCGAAAACCAAACCTACAATACTAATAAAAACTGTCAATCTGTCGTTTCCGTAACGCCCTGCCATAAACTGCTGTATTTTTACTGCTAATCTCTGCATTGCCATTTGTAAACGCTGTAAAAAGCTCATTTTATCACCTGCAAATTAAAAATATTACTGATTATCAACACAAATTTTATATGCAATCTCTTTAAGCTGTTCCATATTTTCAAGACTGCCAAGCTCACGGCGGTAATTTGCCGCGCCGTGAAGCCCTTTGGTGTACCAGCCTGCGTGTTTGCGCGCCTCACGCATACCTATATAATCTCCTTTGTATTCGCAAAGAGTTGCAATATGCTTTAGCATTACTCTCATTCTCTCGGCAACCGGCGGTTCGGGAATAACTCTGCCGTATTCAAGATATGCGTTGATTTGCGAAAATACCCACGGTCTGCCCAACGCGCCTCTGCCAATCATAATCAAATCACAGTTAGTTTCTTCAAGCATAATCGCCGCCGACTGTTCGTCAACAATATCTCCGTTTCCGATTACAGGAATGGAGATTGCTTTTTTTACCTGAGCTATAATATCTCGGTTCACAGGCGGTGCATACATCTGATTTCTTGTTCTGCCGTGAACCGTCACCGCAGAAGCTCCTGCATTTTCTGCTCTTTTCGCCATTTCAACCGCATTTATGCTGTCAAGATCCCAGCCCATACGGATTTTTACCGTTACCGGTACAGGTGACGCCTTTACCACCGCTTCAACAATTTTTTCTGCAAGCGGAGGATTTTTTGCAAGTGAAGCTCCGCCGCCGTTGCCCGCAATTTTAGGCGCAGGGCAGCCCATATTTATATCTATAATTTCCGGCTTATACTCCATAACCCTCTCAACGCTTTGAGCCATAACAAGAGGGTCAGAACCGAAAATCTGAATTGCCGCAGGTCGCTCTGCATCTGACAAATAAGCAAGAGTCTTTGATTTGCGGTCGCCCATTGATACGCCTTTAGAGCTTATCATTTCGCTCACAACATAAGACGCACCGTAGCCTACGCAAAGTTCACGGAAAGCTCGGTCAGCAACCCCCGCCATAGGCGCTAACACTGCCTTGCCGTTTATTTCAACATTACCAATTTTCACAGTATTACCTCATAAAATCAATATGCAGATATTTTAACACAATACCGCAAAATATACAAGACCGCCGTAAGACCTGTCATATTATCTCCTCTATTCTCATAAACTTAACCGAATAATTAAAGACCAAGGAGCGATAATATGGAATTTAATACTCATAAAGACTGTATATCCGTTTGTGAAGAAATTGCGCAGGGCAGTGCCGAACACCCTATCGACTGCGACATAACTCTTCCCGAATACTTGCCCGATATTGTGCGGATTTTACGCTGTACCGCCGCACCGGGTGTGCAGTCGCACTCTGTAACCGGCGACAGAATTACCGCTGAATGCGAAGCAAAAATAAAAATTCTTTATATTTGCGGTGAGGGCAATCTTCATTGTTTTGAGCAGAATTTACAGTTTGCAAAACAGCTTGAGCTTAAAAGCGGCGAGTCTTCACAGATTTTTGTAGGAACTAAAACCGAATACATAAATTACCGTGTATCGGGACAGCGCAGACTTGAGGTTCACGGCGCAATATCGGTATTTGCAAAAGCGACCCTTAAAAAGCCCTGTAATCTTGTGTGCAAAGCAGAGGGCGGTGCAGTTACCTGCCGCAATGAAGAAATGACCGTCTGCGATTTGCAAAGCGTAGTTGAAAAATGCTTCAGCATTACCGAAACTCTTGACGCAGGCTCGCTTTCAGAGCCTATGGGTTCAGTTATCTCTACACAAGGCACAGCAACCATTGACGAACTAAAGGTTATTTCAGACAAATTATTCTTAAAGGGTCAAATTATTCTGCATACAGTTTTCAATGGTCAGGAAAGCCACTGCGTTGAAAGTCTTGACAGCATAATAAATATAAACCAGATTATTGAAGCTCCTGAAATAGGCGAAAACCAAGATATTGACGCCTGCCTTTGTATTTCTTCTCTCGATGTCCGCCCTCGGTATGACTCGGCAGGAAACAAAAATTTTCTTGATGTTTCTGCAACCCTTGCTTTTTCGGCACACGGTTACAGCGTGCGCGGAATTTCATCAGTACGTGACGCATATTCAACAAAATACGAAGCCGAAGTAATCAAAGCAACCGTATATCTGCCCTGCCTTGAAGAAAAAATCGATGATACATTTCTTTGCCGCGGTGTCTGCGACCTTTCAACCACGGGAATGACCGAAATATTAAGCTTTACCTGCGGTTCGGTATCCTCTGTATTCTCTGTAAACGAAGAGGGAATTTCCATAAACGGCGAAATTACCGCTGATATTATTTACCGTGACCGACAGGGTGATATTGCCTTTGCGCAACGGCTTATTCCCTATGAATACAAGCGTAACACTCACTGCGATTGCGTACTCACCTGCAATCCTCACACAGTCGCAACAGCTTCAAGCTATGTTTTAAGCGAAGGAGACCGCCTGGATGTGCGTGTTGAGCTTTGCATAAACGGTTTTGTATTCAGCGAAAAAGAAAAGACTGTAATAACCGATATTGAGCTTGATACAGCATCTCCCAAATCAGTAACAAATGCCGCCTTAACGGTTTATTTTGCCGAGGCAGGCGAAGGGCTTTGGGAAATTGCGCGTAAATATAACACCACAGTTGAAGCAATTGCAAAAGAAAACAATATAGACGCGGTGGCTACCGAGAAAAAATGCAAACTGCTCATACCCAAAGCTTAAAGGCGAAGAGAGGAAAACTTATGAAAAATACAAGTATTTACAACGATATTGCCACCCGAACAGGCGGTGACATCTACATCGGCGTAGTGGGTCCCGTAAGAACAGGAAAATCTACCTTTATTAAACGCTTTATGGACTCGGTAGTGCTTCCTAATATGGAAAACGAACAAATGCGTCAGCGCGCAACAGACGAATTGCCCCAATCCTCGGCAGGAAGAACAATTATGACTACCGAGCCAAAGTTCATACCTGAAAATGCGGTTAAAATCACCCTGCCCGACAACGCAGAATTTAATGTGCGTATGATTGACTGCGTAGGATACATTGTGCCGAGTGCTCTCGGCTATATTGAGGGAGACCAGCCGAGAATGGTGCGTACTCCCTGGTACGAAAATGAAATTCCATTTAATATGGCGGCAGAAATCGGTACGCAAAAAGTTATAACCGAGCATTCTACCATAGGTCTTGTTATCACCACAGACGGAAGTATAAGCGATATTCCCCGTGAAGAATATGAAGAGGCCGAAGAACGTGTAATCAAGGAGCTTCGCGACCTTAACAAGCCCTTTGTAGTGCTTCTCAACTGTATGTATCCCAAGGGCGAATCGGCTGTTAATCTTTCAAGCGAGCTTTCAGCTAAATACAAAGTACCTGTTATGGCGGTAAACTGCCTTGAGCTTAACGAGCAGGAAATTACCGAAATAATAACGCAAATCCTTTTTGAATTCCCTGTGAAAGAAATCGGCATTGATTTGCCACTGTGGCTTGTGAGCCTTCCCAACGACCATTGGCTTAAAGCAGAAACCTACAAAACCGTGCTTTCTGCTATTGAAAAGGTTGATTTTGTACGTGATTTAAGCCTGCTTACAGATACTCTTTGCGAGTGCGAACATATCACCGACGCTAAAATCAGCGCAATGGATTTAGGCATTGGCAGCGCATGGATTACCGTGCAGATGTCAAACGGCTTATTCTATAAAATCCTTGAAGAGTCAACAGGACTTACTATTGACAGCGAACAGGGGCTTTTGAACACCCTTAAAGAGCTTGCCGAGATAAAGAACGAGTATTCACGCATTAAAACTGCGCTTGACGAGGTTGAAAGCACGGGCTACGGTATTGTTATGCCCACTATTAACGAATTGACCCTTGAAGAGCCTCAAATTGTGAAGCAGGGCGGCCGTTACGGCGTTCGGCTTTCTGCCTCTGCGCCGTCAATTCATATGATGCGCGCCAATATTCAAACCGAGGTTGCTCCCATTGTAGGCAGTGAAAGTCAGTCCGAGGAATTGGTACGCTATCTTCTCAACGGATTTGAAGATGATCCTCACAAGATTTGGGAATCCAACATCTTCGGCAAATCTCTTAACGAGCTTGTAAACGAAGGGCTTCGCAACAAGCTTTACCACATTCCCACCGACGCGCGAATGAAATTTCAAGAAACTCTTGAGCGAGTTATCAACGAGGGCTGTAACGGCTTGCTGTGCATAATTTTGTAATATACCGCAAAAATCGGCTGTAAAGCTTATGCCTTTACAGCCGATTTTTTCCATTATACTATTTAGCTGTTATTTTAATTATTTTGTTATATCCCATACCTCTTACCGTTAGGGGAATGCCCACATTTTTGAGGTATGCGCCCGATTTTTCATAAGTGCTGTCATTAAGTTTAAACGTATAAACCGTACCGTCATCAAGCCCCTCAAATTTAATCGGAATTTGCTTTTTCATAAAACGTGTAACCGCTGATGAAATAAACGCAACCGACTCCTTTTTGTCTTCGCTCACATAATGATTGAAAAGGATTTCATCACGGTCGGGGTCAAGAACTCTGTAAAGGTCGCCGAACTGCACAAGATGCCTTATTTCCTTATAAAGCTCAATATTTTTCTTGGCGCATTTTAAATCTTTTGCGCCGTATTTTATAAGATTTCCGCCCACGCCCAAAGCGCCCTGCATTGCAATATGAAAACGGAAATCAAGGCTCATCGGCGGATTATACCAATTGGTGTCGGTCACCCACGCACGCATCACCTTTGTGGGCCGAAGATATGTAAACCATTTTTGCATCATCATTCGGTCAATTGCGCTTGTGTTATCACTGGGCCAAACCTGATCAAAATGCGAAAGCGCGCCTAAATCGCTTCTTCCTCCGCCCGAAGCACAGCTTTCAATGCAAACATCAGGGTGTTTTTCTTTAAGTCTGTCCACAATATCATAGACTGCCTGTGTATGACGGTACCACAGCTCCTGCGGACATTCAAGGTTTTCCGCGCCTGTTTCTGAAAGCGGTCGGTTCATATCCCATTTAATATATTTAATGTTATGATTTGTGAGCATTTCGTCTATTCGCTCAAAAATATAATCTTGAACATCCTTGCGAGTCATATTAAGCACTAATTGATGCCGAAGCGTGTGCGCGGTTCGGGTGTCATAATGATATGCCCAATCGGGATGCTCACGGAACAAATCACTGTCGGGATTTACCATTTCCGGCTCAAACCACAAGCCGAAATCCATACCGAGCTTGTTTACATTTGTGATAAGTTTATCAATTCCGCCGGGGAATTTCAAGCCGTTTACATACCAATCGCCCAAACCTGCGCGGTCGTTATTTCTCTTGCCGAACCAACCGTCGTCCATAACAAAAAGCTCACAGCCCATTTTTGCCGCGCGCTTTGCAAGAGCGGTCTGATGAAGCGTATTAACATTAAATTCAGTTGCTTCCCATGAATTATAAAGCACAGGCAAAATTTCAGTGTTAAATTGCTTGGGTAAAATATAATTTATTGCAAATCGGTTCATCTGTCGGCTCATTTCGCCGAAACCTTGCGTATATCCGCAGAAAAACTTCGGAGCGGTAAAGGTTTCTCCGCCCTTTAACTCATATTTGAAATCGTAATCGTTAAGTCCCATTGAAATTCTTGTGACATAGAACAAATCACGGGTGCAAAGCACCTTAAAGCTTCCGCTGTAAGCTAACGTACCGAAATACACATCGCCCTGCTTTTCATCGGCATTTTGATGCGCTATAAAATACGGCGACTGATTATGCCCTGTTGTGCCCCGCTTGCTGTCGAATACAAGCGCACCGCTTTGAAGCTCTGACTCGGTCTCGACATACTCACCGCCCCAACTGCCGTTGGTGTTTTTGATTTTATAAGGATAAGTTGACGGCAGAGTAATTTCACCGCTGAAAATTCTGTCAATCACAATCTTACCGTCGCCCGTATTGGTTACTTCAACCCAACGAGTGATAATATCGTCACTGTCATTAATCTTGTATTTGAGCGCAATCTGCAAGGGATAGACTTTATCTTTAAAAGTAACGGTCAATTCGTTGCTGTTTTTCTCTGCATTAACAAATTCAAGCTCAATTTCACGGCATTTGTCGGAAAACTGCGCCTTAATATCGCTTTCGCGGTACATTGTTCCGCCGAAAGGCGTGTATTCCTGCTTCGCCATATCAAGTCTTGAATGATTTGAATTTTCATCCCAAATATCATTCGCCGAATAATCTGCCAATGAGCATTTTTTGCCCCAATGTATATGTCTGTTATAACCGTATTTGTCAACCCCGAGAACATAATGAGTATTTTTTGTTTCAAGCACAAATATGTTATTATTTAAAATATGTATTGCCATAATTGCCCTCTTTTCCCGTGCCGATTTGCAATGAACTCAACCGCAGTATAAATCCTGCCTAACCCGCATAGCTTTAACGGTTTCAATATACCAAATCAACGCTGAAAAGTCAATAAAACAATATTTAAAAGAAGCAAATAAAACTTCACTCATCTTTAAATGAATAAAACCGAAGCACTTTCCTTGCGGATTGTGCCTCGGTTTAATTTTTACAAAAACTGTCGCATTTGAATAATCAAATCTTCTTCGAGGTTTATAAGTCTTTTGCAAATATCCTTTGATTTTTCGTCAGCCGCCGCATACTGATTAAGATATTTATTAAGCGATTTCACGCCCATATTGCATCCGTCCGTAATTAAATCGGCAATGGTGCTGTCCGATTCATTCATAACAAGCTTTACATTTGTTTTTATCCAAGACATACCCTTTGCCATAGGATTAGGCTCTTTGCCGTCGTCACGGTATCGGTCAAGCAATTCCTGAAGCTCATTATCAAGCTTACAATGCTCCTCACGGTCGTCAAAAAGTATCTTTCTCAGCTTTTCGGATTGCACATAGTTCATAACATCGTCAATAGACGAAACTCCCATTTTCACACCTGCATCGCACTCACGCAGTAGTTTAATTGTATCCTGTTCAATCATAAGAATCGCCATGCGATACAGAATTCGCACAAAATGTCATTAAAAAACAACTTTTTATGCACGGTATCGTTCCTTTCATTGTATTTTTCATACTAATACTCCTTTCGTTTTGAAGCCGAACGCAATACGGTTCAGCTTGTTTTCTTTAATAGTATTTACCTAAACGAAAGAGAAAAACCGCTTAAACAGGTAATTTTAATCTTTTTCGGAATGTCTGTGATTTATAACTGCTTAAATTTATTTGCTTGACAAGCAAATAGAATTGTGTTACTCTTATTAAAATTAAATTTGAGGTATTATTATGAACTCATATCTTTTCAAAAAATTTGATATGAATATTCAATGGCTTGCGCAGCCTACGCTGTACAGGTCTATACTTCTATATTCATTTCGGGATATGCAATGATATTTACTGAACGATATGATTATAACGGTGTAGGCTTAAAATATGAGCTTACACCGGTTTTTTTATTTTTAGGAGGATTATTATGAACTTATTAAAGCTGTTTAAAAAGAAGTCCGCATCAACAGAAAATAAAATAATTGATTTCTATAACAATTACGATGAAGACGGCAGGTTTCTGCGAAAAAGCCGATTGCCTGAATATCTTACCACAATGAGATATATTGAAAAATATTTAAATCCAAATTCAAAGATCATTGAAATAGGAGCAGGCACAGGCAGATATTCCATTGCACTTGCTGAAAATGGTTATGATGTTACAGCTGTTGAGCTTGTACCGCATAATATTGAAAAAATCAGGTCAAAAGTTAAACCGCATCATAATATCAAGATTTATGAGGGCAATGCCTGCGATATGTCTGCATTTGAAAGTGAAACCTATGATATTGTACTGCTTTTAGGACCTATGTATCATTTATTTACCGATACAGATAAGCATAAAGCTCTTGATGAAGCTATCAGAATTGCAAAAACAGGCGGAATTATTTACGCATCATATTGCAATAACGATATGGCAATGTATAAATTCTTTTACAAAAGAAAAGTGTTGAAATATCTTGACAGAGGAATGATAAAAGAAAATTATCATACGGTTTCATCACCCAATGAGGTGTTTGAATTATATCGCAAATCAGATATTGATGAGCTTATGAAAAGCTGTAATGTCACAAGACTTCATTTTGTCGGCGTTGATATGTTATCTTATGCTTTCGGAGATGACCGATTAGACAACCTCAATGACCGTGAATTTGAGGAATATATGAAGTTTTTATCAAATCTTTGCGAGAGGGAAGATTCGGTCGGGCTGTCAATTCATATGCTTGATATTTTCAGAAAAAACTAACTTAAAGGAGCAAAAGCAGTATGAAACTTAAAAATATAGATAACGGCAATAATTTTGACTTCGGCAAAACATCTGCCGCATACGCAAAATACAGAGATATTTATCCCAAATTGATGTATGAAAATCTTACTTCTCTCGGTGTCGGAACCGACGGCAGTAATTGGCTTGATATCGGAACCGGAACAGGCGTTATACCTTTAAATCTATATAGCAACGGTGCAAATATTACAGGTATTGATATTTCAGCAGAGCAAATAAAAACAGCAAAAATATTAGCCGCTGAAAAGCATATCGGGAATGTCAATTTTATTGTTTCCCCTGCCGAGGCAACACCTTTTGCAGATAACAGCTTTGACTGTATAACTGCCGCACAGTGCTTCTGGTATTTTGACAAAGACAAAGCAATTACTGAAATTAAGCGGATCATTCAGTCCGGCGGAACATTCATTAAAATTTATATGAGCTATACTCTTAATGATGAAATTGCCAAGAAATCCCACGAACTTGTAAAAACGATGAACAAAAATTGGACTCCCGACGCATCGGGATCAAAAGATATTTACAATCATCCTTTTGAGAACGGAAATGTAGAGGTTTTTGAATGTTATTTACCTTTTACCCGTGATAGCTGGCACGGAAGAATGTTAGCCTGCCGCGGAACAATGGCTTCTATGGATAAAAAGACATTAGCCGAATGGAATGAACGGCACAACAAATTACTTTTAAATTATCCCGAAACATTTGAAGTAAAACACAAGGTTTATATAGCGTCATATAATCTGTGACGATTAGCCGTGCAACGCGCAATAAAACTGAAGCATCTCCCATAAAGGAGATGCCTCAATAATCAGTTTTTTGTTTTTATTTTATTTCTTCTGCTCTTTTAAGTGCGTCGTCAATGTGCCGGCAGAAATTTTCGGGACCTACTTCATCATAAAATCCTGCCTTTTGCATTGCGTGCATCGGCTGTTCATTAACATGAGAAAGCACAAGTCCTATTCCCCTGCTTTTGCACTTTTTATAAAGCATTTCAAGGGAGTTCATAGCAGTTGCGTCAATTGCCGAAACGCCCCTCATTCTCAATACAAGGCAATGGGTGTAATCCTTTAACTTAATATCGAGAATTTTATCTGCCGCACCGAAGAAAAGCGGTCCGCTGATTTCATAAACACGAACATTTTTAGGCACTTTCTTTAGATCAAGACTGTCCTTGTCATTTTCAGGGTCAACATATTTCCAACCTGTAACAGCAGTTTCTTCGCTCATTCGTTTCATAAAGAGCATTGCCGCCATAACCATACCCACTTCAATGGCAATAACCAAATCGAAAACAACTGTAAGTCCGAAAGTGATTACCATAACAATAATATCGTTTTTCGGCGCAGATTTAAGAATATGTACAAACTTTTTCCATTCGCTCATATTATAAGCGACCATAAACAGAATTGCCGCAATTGTGGGCATAGGAATAAGTCCTGCAAGAGGCATAAGGAATAAAAGCACAAGCAAAAGTACAACCGCGTGAACCATACCTGCAATGGGAGTTCTGCCTCCGTTTTTCGCATTTGCCGCAGTTCTCGCAATAGCGCCCGTAGCAGGAATACCGCCGAAAAGCACTGACACAATATTGCCAACTCCCTGCGCCACCAATTCTGCATTTGAATTGTGGTGCGAATTCACCATACTGTCGGCAACCACGCATGAAAGAAGCGACTCAATCGCCGCCAAAATGGCGATTGTAAATGCGTCGGGCAATACTGCTGAAACCTTTGCAAAGCTAAAATCCATACCTGTTAAGGCAAATTTCGGAAATCCCGACGGAATTGTATAAAGCTCGCCGATTGTAAAAACTCCGCTGTCAAGCGCAGGAATAAACTTAACCATAAGCGCGCCCGCAATAACAGCAATAAGTGACGGCGGAATTCTCTTCTCAAATTTAGGATAAATAATCAGTATCGCAAGCGACACAGCGCCGACTAAAAGAGCCTGCCAGCTAAATGTGCTTATTGCGTTAATGTTTGCTTGAATTTTTTCAATTGTTTCAACAGGCTTAACACCCTCGGCATATTGAAGTCCGAGAAAGTCTTTAATCTGGCCTATAAAAATGGTCACCGCAATACCTGCCGTAAAGCCTGTGGTGATTGTGTAGGGAATAAACTTTATCAGTGAGCCAAACTTGAACACACCCATAAGTATAAGAAATATACCTGCAAGGATTGTTGCAATTATAAGCCCGTCCATACCCTGTGTTGCAACTATGCCTGCAACCACAGTTGCAAAAGCCGCCGTAGGTCCTGCAATCTGCACTCGGCTTCCGCCCAAGAAAGACACCATAAATCCTGCAAAAATAGCAGTATAAACACCGCAGGCAGGCTCAACACCCGAAGCCAGCGCCAATGCGATTGATAACGGCAGTGCAATAATAGCAACAATCACACCGGCCGTAATGTCTTTTACAAGCTGTTCTTTTGTGTAGCTTTTCATAACGCTGAAAAGCTTCGGTTTAAGATAAAAATTCTTCATTCATACCACATCCGCATATTAAGATTTTTATCCGCAATCCTTTTCGGTAAACAGGGCAAATCCCGCTGTAAATCTCAATAATTATAAAAACCAAATCCAAACAACGCATTAAATATTATCACTTTGCTCCGGCATAGTCAATAAAAGATAAATATTTAACAAGCAAAGGAGTTATACTTTTATTTTTTCCAATAAATCTATCATTTCATTTCAATTATGAATATGCAAATGCTCATATTTAGGCGCAATACTGAAACCGCCGCCATTCATTGAATTATCATCATACCATACAGGATAAATACCTGCTTGTGACGCACCCTCAATGTCTGCTTGGAGATTATCTCCGCAATACCATACTTCATCAACTCTAAGATTGGCTTTTTGTAAAGCGATGTCAAATAAAATACGGTTTAGCTTTCTCAAAACATCACTCTTTTCATATATAAAAAACGCAAAAAAATCTCCTGCGGTATAATCAAATACCACAGGAGATTTTTATAATTTTATTTACTTTAAAATTGACTTATTTAACGCACCGTTAAACAATCTATAAAGTTGAATTCAATCATTATTATAGTTTTTATTTGTCCTGTTCAAGCACATTTTAACATAATTATTCCATTCTTTAGGCTGTTCAAAATTCACCATATGAGAAGCATTTTTGATAACAATAAAATCCTTTTGGGGAGCATTAAGATTATCAAACCACTTTTTCGCAGTAACAGCAGGACAAATGTAATCTTTCTCACCAAAAACTAAAGCAATCGGCACATCAAGCTTGTTAATTTTCGGAATTATGTCGTTTTCTTTCATTTTTGGTGTGAGATTTTTTACAGAATATCCGATACCGCCGATGACGTTAAATATATTGTGTTTATAAAACTTAAAGTAAAGCGAGTACATTTTATTCGCTGAAAAATTATTGTTATCATTTATGTAACCGCCGTATTTATGTATCAATCCGCCTACATACGAAGCGGCTTCTTCATCAGAATTGGGATAACTGCCGTTTACAGGTTCGCCGTATGAGAGCAATTTGCTGATAATTTTTGTATCGTTAGCTTTTTCTGCCTTTTTAAGAGCAAAATTATACTTTTCTATTTCATCTATTTTAGACGAAATTCCTTGCCCTGTCCCGATATAATAATTCAGATACTGCGGATATTCACTTGCGAACCACAAACCAAGATATGCTCCCCAAGAATGCCCTGCAAGATATAACTTCTGCTGATTATATGATTTTAAGAGCTTTTCCACCAATTCTTTTAAATCCGAAAGCATCAATTCAGTAGATAACGGTTTATCTCTGCTCTGCTTTGTGTAACTCATTCCAGAACATCTTTGATCCCAACAAATAACAGTAAAATATTCAGCAAGCTCCATGTTATATTTGCAGACAAGCGGTCTGTCGGGTGAACCCGGTCCGCCGTGAACGATTAAAAGCAACGGATTGCTGACATTGGTGCATATTTTTAAAATATTTTGATTGATTCCGCCTATGGACAGCCACTGCTCTGATACATTCATTGTTTATTCACCCCACTTAAATAGCTTATTGATGTTTTTACCCGTCATAATAAGCTCAATCAGCTCTTCAACATCGTCAAAATCATCATAATCGCCGTTTATGCCATTGCGATGATATATAAAACCGTTTTTCTCATTCCGTTCAAGGTAATCCAACAGCATTTCTTCGCCGTATCTTTTTGCAAACAAAGTAAAACCGTATGGCTTGATTTTAGATAACAAGCCAATTTTACATTTTTCACCGCAATCGTAGCAATGATTATAATTATTCTTTAACGAACATTCTCTGTTGGCACAGATCTGTTTATCAGGACAATCATCTGAATTGCACCCACCGCAATAATCATTTTCACTGCATAAACAGCAGGCTAATCCACATCTTGCAATTCCAAGCTCACGCTTCATACTTATTCCACAAATCCTAATTTACCATTCAATGTTTGAAATCATATCACAAACTCAAAAATACCACTATAAAAAATAGGCAATTAAAATATTAAATCATAAAGAATTGATTTATTTATAAAAATAATTGTGTTCCTCTAAAAATCTTGTGTTTTCGCCAATCCAAGGACAGCCGAATACAAATCGGTTTATTTGAAACTTCAATGTATAATTTTTAGTTGTAACCGTCATTTTTCCTATAATTAAAAACTTACTTATTTTAAAGTCAATTATTTCACTCCACGGTATAACCGCATAACCACTGCCGTCTCTTAAGTACAGTGTTATACCGCCTTCATCAAAACAGAAAAAATAATATTCCGATTTTTCAAATTTGATATAAGTTTTCCAAGGCGTCGGAATTATAGCCGTCGGCATCGGTATGTTTGTGCCGTAAATTATATTGTCTGTGTTTACAATGTGATATTTTTCTATGATTTTCTGTAAATCTCCGTTGACCATTGCATTTTCCTCACTAAAATATTGTTATAAGCTTATTAAAAATGCCTATATCAAATTCATATAACTAATTATAATAATTATCAAAGAAATAAACCGTTTTCAATATATTTTCCTCTGCTGTAAATATAAAAACTAAATTTTTATAATACTTCGCAACAACTTCATCGCTATAGCTAATTTCAACAGCTTCCAATTTTGCTCTTAAATCGCCGCTCGTCCTGTCAGCAGTTCTACCATATTTAAAAGCATTGTGCATAAGCTCAATCTGCTGATTTCCTGTAATGCCTAATCGCTCATTCATTCTCATAGACGCATGAGTTGTAAGTATGGGTAAATCAATATTGACAGTATTTTTCGGTGAGTCAGAAATATTTATTGACGGAGAATCATCGTGTTTGTCCGCTTTGTCTTTTGAATTAAATTTTATATTTGCAATTACTAATATAATGACAAATACAGTTGCTATCAACAACAAACCTATCAGTGATATTTCTATCATAAATTTACTCCATATTATTCATACAGCTTTATAATCGATTAATTTCAAAAAAATTCTATCAAAGTAACTTATTATCCACTTAATTTACTGCAAAATAAGTATACCATTAAAACAATATAAAATAAAGTCAATTACCGCAAAAAAATAAAGCACTTGCAAATTGTAAGTGCCGTTGGGTCTTATTATAATGCTTTGTAAAGCAAAGCCACCGAAATTATTCAATATTCATTTCAAAGCGATTTCATTATTCATTACAAAAATCCGTTCTAATGAATAATGAATAATATATAATGAAAAAAATCCGCCCTCTTACGAGAACGGATTTTTTGGCTCCCCAAGTTGGACTCGAACCAACGACAACTCGGTTAACAGCCGAGTGCTCTACCGACTGAGCTATTGAGGAATATGTGTGTCGGCATTACCTATTTTCCCGGGCCGCTTCCAGCCAAGTATCTTCAGCGTGAATGAGCTTAACTACCGTGTTCGGGATGGGAACGGGTGGACCCTCATCACAATCAACACCGACTAATCAACCTTTTAAGCTGATTATGTATTAAATATATGCCAATAGGCTGGTGACCCGTACGAGATTCGAACTCGTGTTGCCGGCGTGAGAGGCCGGAGTCTTAGGCCACTTGACCAACGGGCCATATCTTCAAGTGGTACACCTTCAGGGACTCGAACCCTGGACACCCTGATTAAGAGTCAGGTGCTCTACCAGCTGAGCTAAAGGTGCGTATGTACCCTGAAAACTGAACAAAGGAGTGAAAGAGGAAATTGTAAAAGAGACCA
>CAZIMO010000008.1:0-109113 GCA_964540535.1 uncultured Eubacteriales bacterium
TTCTCCGAAACACTCGAAATCTTGATTTCGTTAGTGTTTCGTGAGGTTATTATAATACAAAATTATTGCAAAATAAATAAGGTGACTGAAATGGATTATTATTTTTCTAAAAGAATTTCGGGGCTTCAGCCCTCGGCAATCCGTGAGATTTTGAAGGCTACCCAAGACCCTGCAATTATTCCGTTTGCGGCAGGTAATCCCGATGCGGCGGCTTTTCCTGTTGAAGAGGTTAAGAAAATTTCGGAAGAGATTTTTAATAACGAGCCGATAACAGCTTTGCAGTACGGCGTAACAGAAGGCTATACTCCTTTAAGAAACCGCCTTACCGCATTTATCAAAGAAAAATATAATATAGGCAAAAGCTTTGACAGCCTTATTGTAACTTCAGGCGCACAGCAGGTTATGGATTTGGCAACAAAGTCCCTTTGCGATTTCGGCGACACAGTTATCTGCGAATGTCCGTCGTTTATAGGCTCGCTTAACTGCTTCCGCTCATACGGCTGTGAGCTTGCAGGCGTTGAGGTTGAAGCTGACGGAATGAACATTGAGGCACTTGAAAATACAATTAAAAACGCTCATAATCCACGCTTTATTTATACAATTCCCAACTTTCAAAATCCGTCGGGTGCTACAATGAGCCTTGAAAAGCGTAAGGCGGTTTATGAACTGGCAAAAAAATACAACCTGCTCATTTTAGAGGATAATCCTTACGGTGATTTGCGTGTGAGCGGTGAAGATGTTCCCTCAATCAAGAGCTTTGATGAAGACGGCATTGTTATTTATGCAGGCTCTTTCTCAAAATTGCTTGCTCCCGGTATCCGTGTGGGTTATATTTGCGCTCCTGCGCCGATTATTGCAAAAATGACCGTCGGTAAGCAGGCGGCAGATGTTCATACTCCCGTATTTTCACAGATGCTTGTAGATAAATGGATGGAAATTTATGATGTTGACGCACATATTGAAAAAATCCGTGGAATTTACCGTGAAAAGCTTAATCTTATGTGTGATCTTATTGACAGCGAGCTGGGTGATTTTGTAAAGTATGTACGACCCGAGGGCGGACTATTCGTGTGGTGTGAATTGCCTAAAAATGTTGATATGCTTGAATTTGTGAAAAAGTGTATCGCAAATAAGGTTGCGGTAGTTCCCGGCACGGCATTTATGATAAATGATGAGCAGACAAATTGCTTCAGAATGAATTTTTCAACACCGTCAAACGAAAAAATAGTTGAGGGTATGAAATTATTAGGTCGGGTAAAGGATAGTTATATTGGATAAGAAAAATTATACGCTCACCGATATTTCTGTTATAAAACAGGTTATGGGTGAACACGGAGTTACATTTTCAAAGGGCTTGGGGCAGAATTTCCTTGTCAATCCTACAGTTTGCCCCCGAATGGCAGAGGCTGTGCGTGAAAGCGCCGAGGGTAAAATCGGCGTGCTTGAAATCGGCGCAGGCATAGGCGTTCTTACAAAGGAATTGCTTGAGCGTGCCGACAAGGTTGTGTGTGTTGAGCTTGATACCCGACTTTTTCCCGTGCTTAACGATACTCTTGCAGGCTATGATAATCTTACACTGATTAACGAAGATATTCTTAAAGCCGATTTGCATGGCATAATAAAAGAGCATTTTGAGGGTATGGAGGTTTTTGTATGCGCAAATCTGCCTTATTATATCACCTCACCTGTAATTATGCGTCTTTTAGAAGAGAAACTGCCCTTTAATAAGATTATAGTTATGGTTCAGCGTGAGGCAGGCGACAGACTTTGCGCCAAAGTCGGTACAAGAGAAAGCGGCGCTGTGACGGTTGCGGTCAACTATTATGCGCAGTCAAAAAAGCTTTTTGATGTTTCACGCGGTTCGTTTATGCCCTCTCCAAATGTTGATAGCTGTGTGATTGAGCTTGATTTGACAAAGCGCGGCGATTACAGGGTTGCTGACGAGAAAAATTTCTTTAAAATGGTAAAATCCGCCTTTGCGCAGAGAAGAAAAACAATTTTAAATTCAATTTCAAACGGAATGGGAATTGAAAAGTGTAAAATATTAAAAGCTGTTGAAATGGCAGGATTAAGCCCGACCGCCCGCGCAGAAGCGCTTACAATGGAGCAGTTGGTCGAGCTTTCAAATAAAATTTGTGAGGTAAACAAATGAAATTCAGTTACAAAACAAAAGGAACCTGTTCGGGTCAAATCGACCTTGAACTTGAAGACGGAATAATTAAAGATGTTGTGTTTTACGGTGGTTGTAACGGCAACCTTAAAGGTATTTCGGCGCTTGTTAAGGATAAGCCTGCAACAGAGGTTATTGACACTCTTAAAGGCTTAAAATGCGGATTTAAGCAGACCTCCTGCCCCGACCAATTAGCTCACGCTTTAGAGGCGGCACTCAATGAGCAAAACTGATTTTAAGACTGCTTCAAAAACTGCGGTCGAAGCTTTAAATTCCTGCGGATTTGAAGCTTTTTTAATCGGCGGAAGTGTGCGTGACTTCATAATGGGTCTGCCGATAGGCGATGTTGATATAACAACAAATGCAACCCCTGCGCAGGTTGAAGAGGTTTTCAAGGACTTTCGCGTTATCGAAACAGGCTTAAAGCACGGCACGGTCACGGTGCTTATTGACGGCGAGCCTATTGAAATAACCACATACAGATGCGAGGGCGCTTACTCTGATAACCGCCATCCCGACAGTGTAATGTTTTCAAACCGTCTTGCAGATGATGTAATTCGCCGTGATTTCACTATGAACGGTATTGCATACGATTTTAAAAACGGATTTTGTGACCTTGTGGGCGGAGTTGACGACATAAATAATAAAATCATACGCTGTATCGGCGACGCTGAAACAAGATTTCGTGAAGACGCGCTGCGTATTCTTCGTGCGCTGCGTTTTTCGGCAGTCTTGGGCTTTGAAATAGAAGAAACCACGAAAAAAGCAATCCACAAATGCCGTGAATTGCTGAAAAATATTTCTGCCGAGAGAATTCGTGAAGAAACCGTAAAGCTGATTTGCGGAAAAAATGCTTTTTCCGTATTGACCGAATTTTCAGATGTGCTTTGCGTGTTTATTCCGGAATTTGAGGCTTGCATAGGCTTTGATCAGAAAAACCGTCATCATATTTATGATGTTTATACCCATATTTTAAAGGCTGTCGAGCAAAGTAAGCCATTGCCCGAAATCCGCCTTGCTCTGCTTTTTCACGATATAGCAAAGCCTGCAACGGCAAAGCTTGACGAAAACGGCGAACAGCATTTTTATGCCCACCCGAAAATCGGCGCTGAAATTACGGAAGAAATTATGATAAGGCTTCGTTTTGATAATGAAATGAAAGCGAAGGTTATAACACTTGTGAAATTTCACGATTCGCCGATAATGCTCAATGATGAAGCAAAGCCCGACCGTAAGCGAATTAAAAGAATTATGTCAAAAATCGGCAAAGAGCTTATTTTTGATTTAATTGAGATCAAGCGGTGCGATAACCTGGCGCAAAATCCCATATATTATAGAGGCGATGGGTTTTATGCCGAAACCCTTCAAATAATTAACAAAATTATCAGCGAAAAGGAATGCTTTTCGGTTAAGGATTTGAAAATCAACGGAAACAGCTTAATCGCGCTCGGATTTAAGGGTAAAGAAATCGGCGAAAGGCTGAATCTTTGTCTTGAAGCTGTTATAGACGGCACAGTTAAGAATGAGCAAAGCAGTTTAATGAAGTTCTTAACTGAAAATAATAACTGATAAACAATAGAACCTACAAAAAAGAGCTGTAAAAATTTACAGCTCCTTTTTTATGAAAAGCGTTACAAACATAAAAAGGTTTTATGCAATCTACGCATTTTTAATATTACCTTTAATCAGAACATCCGCAGCCGATGGGATAGCTGTCTTTCAGGCAGCCTTCTTTAGGCGGGAAAAATTCATCAATTGGAAATTGGATTTTTCTGAAAGCATCGCAGGGGTTGTCGGTTTCACAGCTGCATTCCTTTTTCGGTATGCAGAAATCGTATGCAGGAATAAGCATTTGTACATCTCTTTCAAGCTGAACGATTGTGAAAATACCGAGAGTAACCGTAACTGCCTTTTCAGGCTCACGCTCATAGCTTTCAAAATCGCCGTCAAAGCAACGGCATACAGCTCTGGGTACTCTTGACGGTCTGCAGCAACCGTTATTACAGCATTCCGACACATTGCGAAGCTTTGCGTCAAGACAAATCGGATCAACGGTCTGTACTTTTGCTCTTGGGTTAGTATTGACCATATCGAGTTGAGTATCAATATCACCGCAGGAAAATTCAGACGAAAATACCTTTACATTGCCCTCTGAACCGTAAAGAATACATTTCTTTGAAAATGTTGCAAGTCCCTCAATCATAGTGGGCGGATTTGTGTGACCGCAGAAAACATCAAGACAAACCTTGAAGAAATAGGTAATATCAACAGAATAAAATCCCCTGTTGAACGGAACTCTTTCAACCTCAATAAAGGCGTTAAGTACTTCACTGCCGCGGCAACGCACGTTTGTGGCTTTGTCAATGATACACTGTGCAGAATCGGTAAAATAAACCCTTAAATCCTCAAGGCAATCCTTGTCGGCACAAGAATCATAAACTCTGTTAGTGTCAATGCAGACAGCTTCTTTTATTTTTGACGGCATTTGCGCATTACAAAATTTGTTTTCAGACATATAAAAACCTCCCGTAAAAATTATCAACTGACAGTACTATTGTATGATGCGTTGATAATATTGTTACAGGAGGTTGATTATTTTGTTTCAGAATTAAAGCATATCGTTAATTCTCTGCTTTGCACGGTGTATTGTCTTTGCAAGGAAGATTGCACTCAATACTAATGAAAGGCACTCTGCAATCGGGAATGCAAACCAAACAAGCTCAAGTCTGTTTGTCTGCGCAAGAAGCCAAGCGCAGGGAATAAGCACTACAAGCTGACGGCAGACAGAAACTATAAGGCTGTAAACAGGGTTGCCGATTGCCTGGCAAACCGAGACTGCAATGATGTTAAAGCCTGCAAAAGCAAAGTGAATACCGATGATTCTCAATGCGTACTGACCGATTGAAAGCATTTCTTCCGAAGCGTTGAAGAACGAAAGAAGAACATCCGGGAAAATCTCAAAGGCAAGAAGTCCCAACAGCATAATCGACATTGCAATTACTATTGAAAGAAAAATGGTTTTCTTTATTCGTTTGAGTTTTTTCGCACCGTAGTTGTAGGCGATAATGGGAACCATACCGTTGTTAAGTCCGAAAATCGGCATAAATACAAAGCTTTGAAGCTTGAAATACGCGCCGAAAACTGCTGTTGCGGTTGTTGTGAAAGCAATAAGGATTTTGTTAATTGAGAATGTCATTACAGAGCCGATTGACTGCATAATGATTGACGGCAAGCCGATTTTGTATATATCCTTAACGATTTTGCCGTTCCAACGGATAAGCTTCAGACTTATATGTACTTCAGGGTTAAATTTAAGGTTGAAAATAACTGCGAGAATACCTGAAACTATTTGACCTATAACAGTTGCGACTGCCGCGCCTGCAACTTCAAGTCTCGGGAAGCCAAATAAGCCGAAAATAAGAATTGGATCGAGAATGATATTAGTAATCGCGCCTGCAAGGTGTGTAAGCATTGTAAGAAATGTTCTGCCCGTAGCCTGCAATATTTTTTCAAAACAGAATTGAGTGAATATTCCGACTGAAAGCGAAAGGCATATAGTTGCATAGCCTGTTCCGTATTCAACAATTTCTTCAACATCTGTCTGTACCGTAAAGAACAGCCGTGAGCCGAAAACGCCGATTAAAACAAATACAATACAGCTAAGTGCAAAAAGCAGTATGCCTGTGTTTGCGATTTTGTTTGCGCGGTCAAATTTTTTTGAACCTAAAGCCTGTGAAAGCAAAGCGTTCATACCTACGGCAGTACCGCCGCAAACTGCAATCATAAGCTGTTGAAGGGGAAATGCCAACGATACTGCGTTAAGGGCATTTTCGCTTAATTGTGAAACGAAAATACTGTCAACAATATTGTAGCACGCTTGAACAATCATCGAAATCATCATTGGCGCTGACATTGTAATCAGCAATTTTGCTATGGGCATAGTGCCCATTTTGTTCTCCTGCGGCGGAGCAAACTTTTTTTCTTCTTCCATTTTCACCGTTATAAAATGCAGAATTTACACAAAAGCTTGTAAAGTATTCTGCACCGTTCCTTTCAATGTATTTTTCTTAACCTTTAAATCGCTCTAAAGGGCAAAATCAAAGCCGTACCATAATCCGAACAGTACGGCTTGAATATTATTAACAGTTTAATTATTTCTTGCTGTCGCGGGTTGCTCCGTAGCCATAACCGTATCCGTAACCATAGCCGTATCCGTAGCCCTTTTTGCTTCTCTTATTCTTGACAAGCTTTGAGGCTGAACTTGCTTCAGCATAGTTATAAATACAGCCGACAACTTCTGCGCCTGTGCTTTCCATATCTTCAATGGTCTTTTTAATACGGCGTTTTGAAGAGAAGTCGTTACGAACAACCATTACGCAAGCGTCAGCGTGCTGAGCAATGATAGCGGCGTCAGCAACAAGACCTGCAGGGGGAGTGTCGATGATAACATAATCAAATTCGTTCTTAACAGCTTCAATAATTTCTGCCATCTCGTCAGAAGCAAGAAGTTCGGCAGATTCAGCAATGGGCTGACTTGTAACAAGAAGGAAAAGATTGAATTTCTCGAAATACTTAATAGAATCGCTTAAAGACTTCTCACCTCTGATAACGCCTGTAAGACCTGCTTCGTTTGCGGCTGAAATGCCAAGCTCTTTATAAACTGATGGCTTACGAAGGTCAGCGTCGATAAGAAGAACCGATTTACCGCTCTTTGCAAGTGCCAACGCGGTGTTTGTTGCGGTTGTTGTTTTACCCTCGTTTGCGGCATTACTTGTGAATACGAAGGTCTTATAGTTTTTACGCTTTGATACATTCTCGATTTTTGTACGGATAAGTTTAAAGGATTCAATGAATATAAAGCCTGTTTTCTTATCGGTGATAAGAAGGCTCTGCTTTTCATTCTTTTTGCCGGGCTTTTTAATGTAAACAGTTGAGCCGAGAATTTTACTGCCGATTTTGTTTGTAATATCGTCAGCGACTTTAACTGTGTCTTTAATAAAGATTGCCATACAAAGCACAAGAACAACAATGCCTGCGCCTGCCATAAAGCCTAAAATTGTGTAAAGAATGGTGCTTCTGTCGCTGTTAGCTTTTTCGGGTTTAACAGGCTCATCAATAAGAATTGCGCGGGTGTTCTGATATGCCTTTTCTGTAATCTGGCTGTAATTGTTAGCGTAGCTTACTGCAACGGCATAAGAAACATTAGGGTCGGTGCTTGTGATTGAAAGTGAAATGATTGAAGTGTCTTCAACAAGGTTAGATGAAATCATTTTCTTAACATCTTCGCCGGTAAGAGCCTTGTTATTTACCTTGTAACCGCTGTTTTGCGCAACAAGCTCCATAAGACTGTTGGTTTCAGTCATAATCAGCGCATAGTTCTTTGCAAGGCTGATACCTGCATTGATGTCTGAAGATGATTGACCGCCTGTTACGGTATTTTCGCCCTTGTTATCAACAACAAAACGCATGGTGCAGGTGTATTTAGGCGTGTATGTAGCCTTTGCGATACCGAACCCTGCGCTTGCGCAGATAATAGCCGCGAGAGCAATTATCCACCATTTTTGAAGAATACGCACGGCATACTGCAATACGGTTTGAAAATCAAGAACATCTTCAGCTTGGGTGTTATTATTTGAATTATATTCCATAGTCACTATCTCCTATCGCGATATTTCCATGTTAGCTGAAAAATCAACATTATACAAATACAATTATATCAAAGCATTACGGTTTATGCAATGCTTTTTATCAAGTTTTTGTCCTAAAAATCATTTTTCGGCAATTTTTCCGTCTGAAACGGTTATTACTTTTTGACATTTTTCAAGAACAGATTCCCTGTGGGTTATAAAAAGCACGGTAATATCGTTTCTTGATGAAAGATTTTTCAGAACTGCTTCTTCGCTTACGGCGTCAAGCGCGCTTGTAGCTTCATCCATAAGAAGAATTTTACCTTTGCCGAGAAGCGCTCTCGCAATGGCAAGACGCTGTGCCTGCCCTTCTGAAACGCCGTTGCCGTCCTCACCCAAAACAAAATCAAGACCGTTTTCAAGGTCATAGGCAAATTCTGCGCAGGAATCGCAAAGAGCCTTTTTAATTTCTTCGTCTGTGGCATCAGGACAGAGCATTGTAATATTTTCACGCACCGACCCGCTGAAGAGCATATTGCCTTGCGGGACAACCGAGTAAAGTCTGCGCGCCTCTTTGCAGGTGATGCTTCCGCCGTCGGTTTCAATGTAAATTTCACCGCTGTCGGCATTGTAAATACCTGTGATAAGCTTGAATATTGTGGATTTTCCTGCTCCCGAAGGACCTTTAATGCCTACAAAATCGCCTTTTTCAATCACAAATGATGAGTCGGTAATAACTTCTTCTTCGCCGTAGCCGAAAGAAATATGCTCAGCTGTAATTTTTTTAAAGCTTTCATAATCAGCTTTGTCGGTATCGCTCGGCAAATCTTTTTCGCCCGAAGAAATTTCAATTAAACGCTGTGCCGAAGCTGTCATTCCGAAAAACAGGGGCAGAACACCGGTTATTCCCATTACGGGGGATTGAAGCTGGTTCACAAGCTGAATAATAGCAACAACTGTGCCAAAGGTCATTGTACCCTCTAAAACTCCGTATGAGCCGTAAGCTATTGCCCCCAAAAAGCCCGCGGCAAAGGCAATTGAAAATCCGATTGACGCAAGAATTGAAAAGCTTTTTTTTCTTACCTTTTCACGGTAAAATTTCTTTTGCTGATTTATTGAGCGGTTAATAATTTTATCTTCAATGCCGAAAACTTTTATTGCAAAAAGATTTTCAAGCATCTCCTGCATAAAAGAGCGTACTTTTGACTCTCTTTCCTGAACTCTGAGGTGCAGGTTTTTAAGAGTTTTGCGAAGCAGAGCCGCCGCAATAATAACAAAAATGCCGCAAACTATAAAAATTACCGCAAACCGTCGGTCAAGCAGAAAAAGCGCCGCCGCACCTGTTAAAATTCGCACTGCGTAGCCCGTAAGCGCAGGAATAATATGCACAAATGTGTCGCTTACAGCCAATACATCAGCCGTAAGTCTTGTCATAAGGTCGCCGCTGTGACGCTCGGCTGAATTTGCGTATGAGCCGTAAATCACGCTTGAAAAAATATGGGTTTTAAGTGTGATTTCAGCCTTGCCTTGACTCACAGCCTCAAGGTATGAAGATATAATCCGCGAAATAATCTGCGAAGCAATCAAAAGAAAAAGAATTATTACATTTTTAATTAAGGCTTCGCGGTTTTGGCTTTCTGCATTATCCATTACGGTTTTTGAAAGCATTGCAAAAAGCGTTACGCACAAAGCCGACCAAGCATTCAGCAGAACAAGCGCAAATCTTTCGCCGCTTCGCCTGCCGCAATTTCGGTATATCCATTTAAGCACCGATAATTCGGTCATTTGGTTTGTATTTTTCATTCTGCAATAAGCTTGTACTTTCTCATTTTGTCAATAAGCTTTTCAACATCAGCCTTAACAGTAGCTTCTTCTATGCCGTATTCAGCGGCGATGCGCGAAATAATTTCTTCAACCGTGTTTGTGCCGTCAAGCATTGTGAATACCTCTGCGCCCACATCGTTAAAAGTAATAACACCGTTAAAATCAAGCTTTGCAGAGCCTGTTGCAATTACAATTTTACTGCCTGCAACGTCCTTTAAAATAAATCCGTCTTTAATTTTCATCTGCTATCAGCCTTTCTATTTCGTTATAAGCAATTTCAGCCGCTTCTCTGTCGAGGTTACAGCCGAGAGAAAATATAGGTATACTGCGAAGTATTAAATCTGCGTATTCAAGCATTTTTTCTGCAAGCGAACGATCAGAAGGGTTGATGGTCTGTTCAAGAAACTGTGCAACCGCAAGTGCGGGCGCTGTTTTTTTAACTTGATTTGTTTCGCTTCGGTGTAAAAAGATAATTGCTCTTATGGGAACCTTAATATTGACATTTTCGTCGGTTTTGCCCGAAAACGGAGTTCCGCAGGCATACCATATACCATTTTCACAAATCAGAGCAGGCTTGTCATCGTTGATTATGCGCGTACCCGAAAGGTTTTCGAGCCAAAGATGCGTGTGCGTTGATTTGCCCGTACCGCTTCGCGCAGAGAAAAGATAAGCATAGCCGTCTTTTTCAACGCAGGAGGAATGAAGCATAAGTCCGTTGTGACGCAAAAGCTCATTATAAAATGCCTCGCAGGTCCACATATATTCATGCTCGTCAAAAGTTAAATAGGGAATTTCCTCTTTTTTCTTCTGAAAAAACTCGTCTTTTATGTTAAGGCGGATTTCTGTTTCATCGCTTGCGAATTCTGCCTTGTAGGGTTCTGAACGCTGACGGAGCAAATCTCCGCGAACGTTATATTCGGTTTTATGTCCTGCAATAATAAACTGTTCCATAATTTATATTCCCAAATACGGCGCAGGATTAACACTGTTGCCGTTCACCATAACAACAAAGTGAAGGTGAGGACCTGTTACATATCCTGTTGAACCTATGTTACCGACAGCCTGTCCTCGTGAAACACGCTGACCCGAACGAACTTTAAGAGAGCCTTCCTGCATATGGCAGTACATTGTTGAAAGTCCGCCGCCGTGATTTATAATTACTGTATATCCGCCCGAGCCGTACCAGCCTGCAAAGGTTACTGTACCCGATTCTGCCGCAACAACGGTACAGCCCCTGCTGCCGCCCGGTCTGACAATATCAATACCGCCGTGGAATCCGTCGCCGAAGTTTCGGTAGCCGTAGCGTGAAGAGATTGAATAAGCGCCGATTGTGGGCCAGCCAAGTCTTCCGCCTGTGTAGCTTCCGCCGCTCGATGAATAGCTTTGTGTTTTTGTGCCTACTTGAATTTTTTCGTCAACAGCCTCACGGATTGTTGTGCGTGAAACCTCTTTTGACGAAACTCTTACACCGTCAATATATGTTACAAGCTCTGTGACCTCTTCAATACCGTTTACACCCTTTGTGGTAACTCTGCTGTCGCCCTTGTAAAGACTGCTTGTGTTCACTTTGATTGTTTTGTAAGCAGTTTCAACCTTGCGCGTTTCGGTTTTTGTTACCTGCACCTGTATGAAATTTACTTCGCTTGAAATGAGAATTTTTTGACCTATATATATGTTCTCTTTAAGGGTTGGGTTAAGATTGAAAATCTCTGATGATCTCATATCAAATTTGTCGGCAATTCCTGTAATTGTGTCGCCGGATTCTACTGTATAATAAACTGCTTCGCTCTTTTTGGAGTTAAGCTTTTCGCTTAAATATGAAGCGTCTTTTACAGTACCCTCGTTATCGGGGTAAAGACCTTGGATATACTCAATATCCTCAACAAAGCTTACCACTGCGTTGGCTTCGTTGGTCTCGTGTTCGGCAAGAATATTGTCAAGCACGCTCAATGCGTCTGTTTCGTTTTTAACTGCGCAAATGAAGGTGTTGTCAACATAAATTCCGCAGGCATTTGTGATTTTGCTCTCTGAATTTTCTATAAGCTTGTTGCAAACTTCAGAAGCGTCGTTAATCTGACTTAACTTAACAGGCTTGATTTTGAAATCCGCATCGCCTATAAGCTCGGTTTCTTCAACGGCGTTAGAGGGCGCGGCGGCAGATGCCGAAAGGTCAAGACGGTCATAAGCGAGCTTTCGCGCTTCTTTATAATCAGCTTCACTGCGTACATAGCCGATAACCTGATCATTGTAATTGATTTCAAGCGCGAATGTCACATTGCTCCAAGCGTTAATAACATTGATAAGCAAAACAAGCGATAAAACAGGCAAAGCTATGTTGAAAACATAAAGAAATGATTTTTTGTATTTACGCACTGCAATGCTTATGTAATAGCCGAGTTTTTTCAACGGATTCTTTTTGCCGTCTGCATTTTCGGCGGAACGCTTAAACGATACCCTTTTGGCGTCGGATACAAGCTCGCGAAATTCATCAATAATTTCGTGAAAGGTTTTCAAGGCGAATTTATCCACAACAATTATTGCGGTGAAAAGCAAAGTGCCGAATGCCCTTACAGGCTTAAGCAACAGGCTTAAAAGCCAGCGGAAAAAGCGTTTTGTACAGCGTATGGTCTGAATGCCCAAATAATATATTTGATTGTATATGGTTTCTAACATAATTCAATCCTCATTTAACGCATATATATTTTAATTGTATCACAAACAATTACAAAAGGCAAGGATAGATATATACTAATAATATGCAGTTTAAAAGATAATAAAAATATTGAATATGCGGTTTACTTTTTTCGCTCGTTGTTGTATAATAACTATAATTGTATAGCTATGCTGTTTTATATTTTTGGATTGGGGAGATTTTTAATGAAAAAGAGTACAAAAAGATTTTTAGGTTTTGCAATTCCAACTGCAATTATTGCGGCGGTTGCAAGAAAAAAATATGTTGATTTCCGTTACGGCGCAAAGGTTGCCAAAGATACAATCAAGCTTTCAGAGTCGGCAGAGAGCAGTACAGAGGGACTTCATCTTACAGCTCACAGAGGACTCTCTTCGGTAGCTCCCGAAAATTCTCTTGAAGCCTTTAAGCAGGCGGCAAAGCACAATTACTATGCTCTTGAATGTGATGTTCACTGCACAACCGACAATAAATGGGTTATCATTCACGACCATATGCTTCAGTCAATGGCAAAGGAAAAGGGCGATGTCAAAAAGATGTCCTATGAAGAAACCCTTTCAAAAATCAGATACACAAACGGCGCAAATATCAGCGAATACCCCGACGCAGGCATTATTCTTGTTGAAGAATTTATTGAAATCTGCAAAGAAGCTAACATAAGACCTATGATTGAGGTTAAAGACAAGCGTGTTGAAAAGGTTGCAGATCTGCTTGAGATTATCCGTAAATATGACATTGAAGACAGCGTAATTCTGATTTCGTTCCATAAAGAAATTCTCCGTGAATTCAGAAATCTCTCGCCTAATATGGAAACGTGGCTTCTTATGCATATCATTACTGACGAAAAGCTTCAGGAATGTATTGAAAACAACAACGGCGTCGCTTTTGAGGCGGCGCGGGCTAAACATCATCCCGAAATGATTCAGAAAATTCACCACAACAATCTTGTTGCCGCTTGCTGGACCGTTGATACCAAAGAAATGCTCAACGAGATGATGAAAAACGGTGTTAAATACATAACAACAAACGCAATTCTTCCCGAATAACAGGGAAATACAAAGAGGTTATTACATTGACAGACTGTAAAAAAATAGCTGAACTTATTTTCACAGATGTGGACAAGTCCGCAGATTATTATGAGGAGCTTTACCCTGCGAGAGAGCTTGCAGAGGGTGCAAGGGTAACAAGATTTGCCCCAAGCCCAACCGGCTATCTTCATTTCGGCGGACTTTATTCGGGCTTTGCCTCAAAGCTTACAGCCCAAAGCACAAACGGCGTATTTATGCTCCGTATTGAAGATACGGACAAAAAGCGTGAGATTGAAGACGGTGTTACAGGCATTGTGGCGGGTCTTAAGGCTTTCGGCGTTACTGCCGACGAGGGTGTTACAGGATATGAAACCGAAGAGGGCAAATACGGACCCTATACACAGAGCAAGCGCCGTGCGGTTTACCGCGCATTCGCTAAAAAGCTTATGGAAGAAGGCAAGGCTTACCCCTGTTTCTGTACTCCCGAGGATTTAGATGAAATCAGAAACAGCCAAGAAAATGAAGACATAAAGGGTTATTACGGCTCATATGCAAAGTGCCGTGATTTGACCGATGAAGAAATAGTTGAAAAAATCAATTCGGGTATGCCTTATACGGTTCGGCTTCGCTCAAACGGAGATATTTCGCATAAAATCAAGTTTGACGATATGATTAAGGGCAAAATAGAGATGAGCGAAAATGTGAATGATGTTGTCATTTTAAAGGCAGACGGAATTCCTACCTACCATTTTGCCCATGCGGTTGACGATCACTTAATGCACACAACCCATGTTGTACGCGGTGATGAGTGGATTGCTTCTGTTCCTCTTCATATCGAGCTTTTTAAGGCGCTCGGCTTTAAGCCTGTTAAATATGCACACATTGCGCCGATTATGAAAGAAGAAAACGGCGGTAAGCGTAAGCTTTCAAAGAGAAAAGACCCCGAAGCAAATGTTTCTTATTATATTGAAAAGGGCTATCCTGAAGCTTCGGTTAAGGAGTATATGCTTACAATCCTCAATTCTAACTTTGAAGAGTGGAGAAGAGCCAATAAAAACGAGGATATTTCAAAATTCCCATTTAATCTTAAAAAGATGAGCGTTTCGGGCGCGCTTTTTGATATGGTTAAATTCAACGATGTTTCAAAAAATGTGATTTCAGTTATGACGGCTGAACAGGTTTACAGCCTTGTTACCGATTGGGCAAAGGTTTATAATCAAAAGTTATATGATTTGTTAACTGAAAATCCCGGAAAAGCAAAGGCTGTTTTAAATATTGACCGTGAAAATCCCAAGCCCCGTAAGGATATTGCCTGCTGGGACGAGGTCGAAAATTATGTTTCGTTCTTCTATAACGAGCTTTACAGTGCAGACAGCAATCTGCCCGAACATATTGCAAAAACAGACGCAGTTGAAATTCTCACAAAGTATAAAGAGGTCTATTCGGCAGACGACAGCAAAGAAGAATGGTTCAGCAAAATCAAAGAGCTTTGCACAGCCTGCGGATATACCCCTAATGTTAAGGAATATAAGCAGAACCCGGATGCGTTTAAAGGTCATGTGGGTGATGTTTCAACGGTTATTCGTGTTGCAGTTACTTCACGAACAAACACTCCCGATTTGTATTACATTATGCAAATTCTCGGCACAGATGAAGTGATGAAGCGAATTGACAGCACAATCAAAACATATAAAGAGGCATAAATTATGGAAGAAGCAATAAAGAATTCAAATTTTATTCATGATTTTATTGATGAAGATTTGGCAAACGGTGTTTATAATAAGATTCAGACCCGCTTTCCTCCGGAGCCTAACGGCTATCTTCATATAGGCCACGCAAAGGCTATTTGCATAAACTTTGCTACAAGCAAAAAATACGGCGGCGAGTGCAATCTCCGTCTTGACGACACAAATCCTCAAAAAGAAGATACAGAATATGTTGACGCGATTAAAGAGGACATTGAGTGGCTCGGCTTTAAGTGGAACAAATGCCTTTTTGCGTCAAGCTATTTCGATTTTATTTATGAATGCGCAGTAAAGCTTATCGAAAAAGGTCTTGCTTATGTTGACGATCTTTCTGCTGATGAAATCAGAGAATACCGCGGAACTCTTACTGAGGCAGGCAAAAACAGTCCGTACAGAGAGCGTTCAATTGAAGAAAATCTTGATTTGTTCAAGAGAATGACTGACGGTGAGTTTGAAAACGGCGCAAAGGTTCTCCGCGCAAAAATTGATATGGCGGCGGCTAACATCAATATGCGCGACCCTGTAATTTACAGAATTGCCCATGTTTCGCATCATCAGACAGGCGACAAATGGTGCGTTTATCCTATGTATGACTTTGCGCATCCGCTGTCAGACGCAAAAGAGGGCGTTACGCATTCTCTTTGTTCACTTGAGTTTGAAAACCACAGACCTTTGTACGATTGGTTCTTAAAGGCCCTTGATATTCCCACTCCTCCGCGGCAGATTGAGTTTGCTCGCCTTAACCTTAACTATTGCCTTACAAGCAAAAGAAAGTGCTTGGCGCTTGTAAACGAAGGCATAGTTGACGGCTGGAACGACCCGAGAATGGCAACTCTCAGCGGTATGAGAAGAAGAGGCTATCCTGCGGCGGCAATTCGCAATTTCTGTGAAAAAATCGGTGTTTCAAAGGCTTATTCCGTCGTTGATTACGGACTTTTAGAGTCTTGCGTACGTGATGAGCTTAATGCAAATGCTCCGAGAGCTATGGCAGTGCTTCGTCCATTAAAGGTGGTTATCGACAATTACCCCGAGGATAAAACCGAAATTCTTGATGTTGAAATTCACCCCGAGCATCCCGAAATGGGTACTCGCCAGGTAACCTTCGGCAGAACAATTTATGTTGAGCAAGAGGATTTTATGGTTGAGCCTGTTAAAAAATATTTCAGACTTTTCCCCGGCAATGAGGTTCGCTTAAAGAGCGCATATTTTGTTAAGTGCGTGGGCTATGATACTGACGAAAACGGCAATGTTACCTGCGTTCACTGCACATATGACCCGGAAAGCCGCGGCGGTAATTCACCGGACGGCAGAAAAGTAAAGGGTACGCTTCATTGGGTAAGCGAAGCTGACAGCTTCAAAGCAGAGGTTCGTCTTTATGACAGACTTTTCAATAAAGAAAATCCGTCAGATGAAAGCGCAGGCTCATTTACAGAAAATCTTAATCCCAATTCCCTTGCGGTTCTCAAAGACTGCCTTGTTGAGGGCGGACTTAAAGAGAATTTAAAGGCCGGAGACACATTCCAGTTTATGCGTCAAGGCTATTTCTGCGTTGATATTACTTCAACAGAAGATAATATCGTTTTTAACAGAACGGTTCAGCTTAATTCTTCATGGGGTAAATAATAGGTGATAAATATGAGTAATACAAAAATCAAAAGAAAAACTACGGGCTTTGATATTCTTTACAGAGTTGTAACGGCTGTTATGGCGGTTGCAATATATCCTGTATTTTACTTTGCAAATTTAATTACATTTGAAATTGTGCATAGCGATTTGTCGGATATTTTTAATTATTTCAGAGAAGAATCTTCTATTGAGGCAACGTACGACTCATTTTCGCTTTCTGAGCTTTCAAGATGGTCTGACATCTTTTCTCAGTTTACATCGGGCAGCTTTGACTTTAAGACTTCCATTTTGCAAAACGAGATTTACCGCCCTGTGATTGTTGCGGCTGTGTTTGTTGCAATCGCCCTTGTTTTGGGACTTGTAATTCTTGGTTTTGCAATCTTTTCAAACAAGATTAAGGTTATTACAGCTCTTTCAGGCGCAGGCTTTTTAAGCACTATCGCCGCATATATAGCCTTTAACGGATTTTTCGCAGAACCGCTTATTGCAGGCGAAATTACATTGGCACAGCTTTTCAATGTTGACGGAATTATTGCTTCAACAATTATTGGTTTTTTAGGCGAGGTTACAGTTTTCACGCTTGACACTGCATTTTTCGCAGTAATGTTCTTGATGCTGGGAATTCTAATTTGGTCAGTATCTGTAATGATAGTCAATTCAAGCGACGAAAAAGAAAAAGCGCTGAAAAAAGCTAAAAACAAATAAAAATTTGAATACAAAAATTTAAGCCTACTGAATGAATTTTCGGTAGGCATTTTTATTAGTGCCGAGCGGAACTAACGAAACAGAAAACCACCCGCTATGCGAGTGGTTTTAATTATAAATACCTCTTTCTTATTTTAGTTTTGTTTAATATTTTAGCAGTAATCCGAAGCGCGCCACAATGAACTTACGGATACAAAAAAACCCATTGGTACGCGAATCAAACCGCTCTCGGATTCGTCGACTACTAACATTTCAAACGAATCATCAGATCCTCCGCTTGCTGTTTTATTTTCGTCCATTTGGTAAGCATCATAGTGCAATACGATGTCATAAACTCCTGCTTCCAATTCACGGGTAAGCTTTATGTCGCTGATACTTTCTCCGGGAGCCAATAATCCTGATTTATAAAGAACCTCATAGCCCTGTTCGCTGTCATCAGGTAAGCGAATTTCAAAGCTTAAATATTGCTCGCTGTCTTCTTCGTTGCGCCAATCTACAAGAGCGCTGGTTGAGTTTGCCTCAGCAAAAACTTGATAGCAAACAACGGCTATCGGAGTCGGAGCTGAATTGCAAGCTGATTCATCAACTAAAATTTTAATTGGAATGTTAATAAATCCCTCAAGTGCAGTTTGAACTCCATTCTCTGTAATTGCAGCACCAACATGAAGCACTGCGTCATATATTCCTTCATCAAGCCCACGGGAAAGATTTATGTCTTTAACATGAAGTCCCGGTTCTACTAATCCTGATGTGTAAAGAACCTCGTAACCTTGTTCGCTTTCATCCTCTATACGAATTTCGTAATTGTACCATAATTCCTCATCATCGTTTAAATAGAAAAAGGTGGTATCTCTTAAATCGTTTATGCTGAAATCTGCCAAAGCCTTTGTTGAATTAGGTGTAGCAATAACATTAGCAGCTTGAACGGTTTCGGGTGTTTTAGATGCATTTCTTACTGCTGTTGTGAATGTAAGAATATCTTCATATGTACCTGCATATTTAGGTGTGGCAACGCTCTTAACAATCAATGCAGTTTCCTTGATATGACCGTCTGCATCATAAGGAACTGAAAGAATTTCTTCGGTTTTCTCCGTTAGAACTCTGTCGTCAACCATTATCTCATAAGCAATGCCTTTTGAGTTTTCAGCATATTTTGCGTCCTTAAGTTCCCAAGTATTTTTACTTGTAACTGAAACCGAAAGCTCTTTGCCGAAGTCAAGAAAAGCGTATGCAGAAACTGTAAATTCTTTACCCTCATCAAGCTCTTGTGTTCCGTCGGGAATGGTAAGCAGAAAGTCCTGCGGGTATTCTTTTGCAACTTTCATTGTTTGATCAGACTCTGCGGCAAATGATGATATTGATGTTGCTGAAAGTGCAAGTGTAAGTGCCAATACTATTGCTAATATTTCAGTTGCCTTTTTCACAATAAATTCCTCCTTGTAATTTTTATTTATTTTCATTTTTAATTTTTTTATTTAAAGCCATTTGTATTTTTTCAACATTATTTATTATATAAATAAGTTTATAGCTGCATATGAAATCGTCTCCGTTTCTCTATAATTTTTATATTTTAACTTATATTTAAACCCTTTCATTTAGGGTAATTTTTGCGTTGCTGTCTTTTCCTTGACTGTCTATATTATGGCAGAAAAATTCACCCCGTCACACCCTAAAAATCCGCAAAAATCCGATAAAAGCCAGACATTTGAGCCGTGTTTTTACTTTTTTATTAAAATCAGATAGTAGGGGTTGGGGCTTGTGTCCTTGGCGAATGATGGTAGGGTCAGGGGCTTGCCCCCGCCGCCATAAAGTAGAAAAAACAAATATCAAAATTGAATATTTTTTTGCAATATAATGTGCAGCATCAAATAAATATGCGAATATTAAAGAAAAAACGGCAAGAGCAAGCTCTCGCCCTACCGGTGGTTATTTGTTTGTTATTCGGCGGGAGCAATACCACCGTTTTCCGAGTATAAATGAGAACGGCAGGAGCAAGATTACTCGCCTTTGGCGAATAAAATTGAGGCGCCATCCGTAAGGAAGGCGCCTCAATTTTAATTGTTTTCTAAATTTTTTTGTGACTGCATTTTAAGATATGCGTTGATAAATCCGTCAATATCACCGTCCATAACTGCGTTGATGTTGCCGTTTTCAAACGATGTTCTGTGGTCCTTTGCAAGCGTATAGGGCATAAATACATAAGAACGGATTTGGCTGCCCCACGCAATTTCTTTGTGGTCGCCCTTAATATCCTCGATCTTTGCAAGATGCTCACGCTCTTTGATTTCGATAAGCTTTGATTTGAGCATTGTCATTGCAACTTCACGGTTTTGGTGCTGGCTTCGTTCAACCTGGCACGATACCACAATACCTGTGGGTTTGTGAGTAAGACGAACGGCAGATGAAGTTTTGTTGACCTTTTGTCCGCCTGCGCCGCTTGCACGGTAAACCGCCATTTCAATATCGTCGGGATTGATTTCAACATTTGTGTCCTCGTCAATTTCCGGCATAACCTCGAGAGATGCGAATGAAGTGTGCCGTCTGCCCGAAGAGTCAAAAGGCGAAATTCGCACAAGGCGGTGAATGCCTGCTTCGCTCTTCATAAAGCCGTAAGCATTTTCACCCTCAATTAAAATGCAGGCAGATTTAAGTCCTGCCTCGTCACCGTCAAGATAGTCAAGAGTTGAAACCTTGTAGCCGTGCCGCTCACCCCATCGGTTATACATTCTGAAAAGCATTTCAGCCCAATCCTGCGCCTCTGTTCCGCCTGCACCTGCGTGGAATGTAAGAATAGCATTTTTTGAGTCATATTCGCCTGTAAGCAGTGTTGAAAGAGTTTGAGAGTCAAGGTCCTTTTCAAACTTTTCTACACCGTGAGTGCATTCGTCAACGAGACTTTCGTCCTCTTCCTCGTCAGCTAACTCAATCATAACAAGAGCGTCATCAAAATCACCTTTAAGCTTTTCATAAGCGGCAACTCGGTTTTTAAGAGAGCTTGTTCTTTGCAAAACCTTTTGAGAATTTTGAATATCATCCCAAAAGCCGTCTTGTGCCTGCTGTTCTTCAAGATTTAATATTTCTTTTTTCATTTTTTCAAGTCCGAGAGCGTCTGCCAGGTTAGAAAGATCATCCTCGTGGCTTAAAAGTCTTAATTTTAATTCTTCATACTGAAGCATAATTTTTACCTCGCTTAATGTAAATTATTGTAGCAATTATTTGTCACTTGTCCGCAAATTCATACATAAAATGTATCAAGAAAACCGTTTGCAACAAATATGGGTGGGGGATCCCTTCAAGCAGCCCATATTTTTAACGGATTGATATAAATATACTGATAAATTATGCTACTGTTCAGCCTCAGTATTTGCTGATGACGGCTCTGCCGATGATGATTCTTCGGCTGATGACTGCTCGCTTGGCGCAGTGCTGTCATTTTTGTCAGCTACAGGGGGTTCTGTCGGCTCGGTCACAGCAACCTCGGGAGCTGTTGTATTCTGAATAGCTGAAATATAAAGATTATCGTTCTGTTCGCGAAGGGTGATCTTTATATATTTATCGGGAGCGGGAGCAATCATATCACCGTTTTCGCCCTGCTCCCACGCATCACCTGCAAGGCAGGCAACCGTAAGCGCGACCGTACCCGATGATGTTGTTTTGTCAACAACCTGCGGAGTGTAAATGGGTGTAATACCCGTAAGCGGAACCGTATAGATTTCGGTTTGGCTGTCATATACAAATTCAAGACCGTAGCCGTCAATTGTTTGATGAATGGGCGTTACCTCTGTGCCGAAAAGCGCAACAAATTCTTTTTCAACAGCGTCTTTGGGAACCGAAAGACCGTTTTCGTTGCTTTCAAAAGTGTCGGGGTCGATATCGCTTTTAAGAAGCGACCAAATTGAAATTTCAATAAGTTGATTCATATCAGCCTTTGTAATATCGTCAAAGGTGTCTGGGTCAATCAGCACAACAGGAGTAAGCATTTTGTTGTAATCGTCATAGTGCTTACTGTTATCAACGGCAGTGCCTATTCCTTTGACTGCGGAAATAACAATTGTAACTGCGCCAATCGCCGCAAGAATAATTATAAGACACCCTATCGGAAATGCGGCTTTGTGAGTTCCCCTATGCTTTTTTACTTTTCCTTTTGCCATCTATCTCACCTGACCCTGTCCGTAGATTTTATATTTAAAGGAATTTAACTGTTCAAGTCCCAACGGACCTCTTGCGTGAAGCTTTTGTGTAGAAATTCCGATTTCTGCGCCGAAACCGAATTCACCGCCGTCAGTAAAACGGGTGCTTGCATTGTGATAAACTGCCGCAGAGTCAACAGAATTCATAAATTTTTCGGCATTTTCGGAATTTTCAGTAACAATGCACTCGCTGTGACCTGTGGAATATTTCCTGATATGCTCAACCGCTTCATCAAGAGATTTTACAATTTTAACAGACATCTTGTAATCAAGATATTCTCTTGCCCAATCATCATCGGAAGCCGCTTCAATATCGGGGCATATCTCACGGCTGATTTCGTCACCGTAAAGAATAACATTTTTTTCATCAAGACGGGATTTGATTGCTATAAGCGCATATTCCGCAATATCCTTGTGAATAAGCAGACTTTCAGCGGAATTGCAAACCGAAATTCTCTGCGTTTTTGCGTTGTAAATAATTTCAGCCGCCATATCAATATCAGCTTCGCTGTCAACATAAATATGGCAGTTGCCTGCGCCTGTTTCAATAACCGGAACTGTTGAATTTTCAACAACCGCCTTTATAAGTGATGCGCTTCCTCGCGGGATAAGCACATCTACATATTTATTCATTCGCATAAGCGCTGTTGAACTTTCTCTTGAGGTGTCACGGACAAGCTCAATAATATCGGGGTTAAATCCTGATTTTTCAACAGCAGAACGCATAATGTCCATTATAACCGAGTTTGAATTGAAAGCTTCTTTACCGCCTCGCAGAATTACAGCGTTACCTGCTTTAACTGCAAGAGCCGCCGCATCGCTGGTAACATTGGGTCGGGCTTCATAAATTATGCCGACTACACCTAAGGGGACGCTGATACGCTGAATTTTCAAGCCGTTGGGTCGCTGTGCTTCCCAAATAACTCTGCCAACAGGGTCGGGCAGGTTAATTACACCCTCAATGCCCTGCGCCATACCCTCAACTCTGTCAGAATTGAGCATAAGACGGTCAATAAATGCTTCCGCCATACCGCTTTTTCTGCCGTTTTCAATATCAATAGCATTTGCCTTTAGAATTTTTTCGCAATTTTCACGCAGAGCGTCTGCCATTGCCTGTAATATTTTGTTTTTATTTTCAGTTGATATAACTGCAAGAGCTGCCGAAGCTTCTTTCACTCTTTTTCCGATTTCTGTAAGCATAATTTTAATCCTTTCCCTTGAAAAAAGTACCTGTTTGCTTGCCGTCAAGAGCTTTGTATATTTCTGTCGGGTTTTCGCCGTTCATAACTATTGTGTCAATTCCTGCGTTCATTGCGATTTCAGCGGCGTGAAGCTTTGTAACCATTCCGCCTGTGCCGAGGGTCGAGCCTTTTCCGCCTGCAATCGAATATAATTCATCATTGATTTCGGTTACTGTTGGAATAAGCCTTGCATTTTCGTTTTCGGCAGGATTTGCGTCATAAAGTCCGTCAATATCAGTAAGAATTATCAGCGCGTCTGCCTTTATAAGCTTTGCAACTATTGCAGAAAGCGAATCGTTGTCGCCGTAAACAATTTCTTCAACAGCAACGCTGTCATTCTCGTTAATTATGGGTATTGCGCCGAAGTCGAAAAGTCTGTTGAATGTATTTATAAGATTTTCACGGCGTTCGTCATTTTCAACATCGCTTTTTGTAATAAGAAGCTGACCCACCGTGTGACCGTATTCGCCGAAAAGCTTGTCATACATAAACATAAGTTCGCACTGACCTATTGTCGCTGCCGCCTGACGTCCGGGTAAATCGGCAGGCTTTTCGTTAAGCCCTAATTTGCCGACGCCAACCCCGATTGCCCCGCTTGTGACAAGAGCCACTTCAATGCCTGAATTTGCAATGTCTGAAAGCACGCTGACAAGCTTGTGCATTCTTCTGATATTTGTTTTTCCTGTGCTGTATGTAAGGGTTGAAGTACCGACCTTTACAACAATACGCTTAACATTCTTTAAAGTTGCCATAACGATGCCTCATATAAATACAATTAAAAATAATCAGTATATTTTACCATACTTTTTTAAGATTAACAACAGTTTTATAAGAATTTATGGGTTTTACTGCTACCGCATATATTTTATCTGTTTTGAACAGAAAATTACGAAAAAAATTCTCATAAAAATTGAGAAAATCATATTAAAAATCAAGAAAATATTTAAAAAAATGAGAAAACAGCTTTTTGCACAATAAAATTGTTAAAAATTTGTTAAAAAAATCATAAAAACATACTTGAAGTTCAAATGAACCTGTGATATAATCATATCAACATCAAGAGAGACGCATAAAAAGGGGGTGTAGGTATGTTGGATTTAATTCCGGGTACTGTACTCAAATTTAACAGTTCAGCGGCAGAGGATTGTTATTCTGTGATTTCGCCTCTGCTGACAGTCACAAAAGGTCTGACTCTTGCGCAGGTCAAAGCATTGACAGGTCTTGAAGCTTCGACAATTCAAAATTGGGTAAAACGCGGTTGGGTTAAGAATCCTGAGGGCAAGCGTTACGGAGAAGATCAGGTAGTGCGTATTATACTTATAAATATGATGCGCGGTTCAATGCAGCTTGAACAGATTGCGTTCCTTATGGCATATATCAACGGCTCGGTTGAGGATCGTTCGGACGATATTTTGCCCGACCGAGAGTTGTTTAATATTCTTTGCGGCATAATATATATATGCGAGCAAAATTCCAATTCGGATTCAGCGTATCTTGACAGGGTAATTGACGCGCAGATTGAGCGTGCAGGCATAAAAGATATCGTTTCGCAAAAACGCTTGCGAAGTGCGTTGAGAGCTATGGTTCTTGCGTTTCTTTCGGCTCAGATGAGAGAAGAAGCACAGAAAGCATTTCTTCAGTTAGTGTGAAAGGAGGTTACATAGTATGGAGTACATTTTGAGTAATCCGTGGGCAATGTGGCTCGGCTTGGCGGTTATATTCCTCGTTATTGAATTGCTTACAACCTCGCTTGTGTCAATTTGGTTTGTTCCTGCGGCGGTAATAACCTGTCTTTTGACTTTTGTTATTGACAGTACGCTCTGGCAGATTGCAATTTTTGTAGTTTTGAGTGCGATATTTATGGTTGTTGCGCGCAAAATTTACAAAAAGCACATCAAAAAGCCGGTTGATGATGTTGACCGAAACGAAAAGCTTATCGGCAAGTCCGTGACGGTAACTGAAGATACAAATGCAATTACAGGCAGAGTATTGGCAGGCGATATTTATTGGCGGGCAGTCAGTGAGCACGGCGAAACAATTCCCAAAGGGGAAACAGCGGTAATAAAGGGTGTTAACGGTACAACCCTTGTTATATCAATAAATTAAATACAAAAAAGGAGAAAAAATTATGGAATTCTTGATTATCCCTATCATTCTTATTGCGGTTATTATCGCAGTTATCGTGGCAAATGTACGTATTGTACCTCAGGCAAATGCCTATGTTATTGAGCGTTTGGGCGCCTATGACAAAACATGGCAAACAGGACTTCATGTTAAAATCCCGATTATCGACAGAGTTGCAAAGCGTGTAAGCCTTAAAGAAGCGGTTGTAGACTTCCCGCCCCAGCCTGTTATCACAAAGGATAATGTAACAATGTCAATCGACACTGTTGTGTTCTATCGCATTATAGATCCCAAGCTTTACACATACGGCGTTGAAAGACCTATGATGGCTATTGAAAACCTTACAGCAACAACACTCCGTAACATCATCGGTGACCTTGAGCTTGACGCTACTCTTACATCAAGAGATACAATCAACTCAAAAATTACTGAGGTTCTTGACGAAGCAACAGACGCATGGGGTATCAAAATTAACCGTGTTGAGTTAAAGAATATTATGCCTCCCCGCGAAATTCAAGATTCAATGGAGAAGCAGATGAAGGCAGAGCGTGAGCGCCGTGAAAAGATTTTGCAGGCTGAAGGTGAAAAGAAAGCCGCAATCCTTGTTGCGGAGGGTGAAAAAGAATCTGCAATTCTTCGCGCTGACGCTATCAAGGAGTCAAAAATTCGTGAAGCAGAGGGTGAAGCTGCTGCAATTCTTAAAATTCAAGAAGCGACTGCTGCCGGTATCGAAATGATTAACAATGTTAATCCCAGCCAGGAATTTATCAGCATCAAGGCTCTTGAGTCCTTTGAAAAGGCTGCTGACGGCAAGGCTACAAAGATTATTATTCCGTCTGAAATTCAAGGACTTGCAGGTCTTGCAAGCTCACTGACAGAAATCGCAAAGAAAGACTAAAAGGATGTTTGGCAAATGAAACCGTTCTTGGCTGTTAATATTACCGAAAATAAGTATAACGAAACAATTAGTGGCAGTGAATTTATTGCTGAAAATGTTTCGCAGATGTATTCACAGGCTTTTGATAATGCCGCCGCCGATGCAATGAATTTGGCGGAAAAAGCAAAATTGCCGCTGCTTGTCCGTATTCTTCATTGGGTATGCGGATTTGTCGGAACAATACTTTTGATAGGTATAATAAGATCAGGGCGCGGCGATGACGGCATTGCCATCGCCCAAGCTTATCAAAATGCGCCGTGGATTTTTTGGGCATCCGGAATTTGCCTTGCCGTGTGGCTTGTTTTGACGATTATGGGACGAAAAAGAGAAAAAGAAACTGTTGAAAGCACCGAGGGTGACAACACAATGCGCCGTCTTGAAGCAGCTGCCGACAGTATCTACGAAGAATTCGGAGTACCTGAAACTGCCGAAAAGGTAGACGTTCTCGGATTAACCTATAAAATAAAAAACGGTGAACCTGTTGCCAAAGAAAAAGGCTTTAATCCGACTGCGTATATTTTCGCGGAATTCAGGGCTTATGTTCAAGACGGAAATCTGTTTTTGGCAGATTTAGAGCATAAATATGCTTTTTCGCTTGCCGAACTCAAAGCGATAAGAACAGTTAAGAAGAGTATTTCAGCTTCAGGCTGGAATAAAGAGGTTAAGCCCACAAAAGGCGAGTATAAGCCATATAAAATGCAGATTGACGATTTTGACTGCGTTCATTTCAAGCCGTATCACATTCTTGAATTGGTGCATAATGGCGAAGCTTGGGGAATATACTTCCCCTGTTATGAGCTGAAAGCCTTTGAAAAGCTCACAGGACTTATCGCAGAACAGTAAAAATCGTATACTATAATATATATGAGTTTTGTATACTGCCGATTCTATAACAAAAGCGTTGAGGTTTTAAAATCTCAACGCTTTTAGTTTTATCAAAAACATAACCGAAAGCCAAGATTTCAACAGAACTTGCCGGTAGCTGAATACAGCTTTTGTCCACGGGTAAAAATAAAACACTGTGCTGACAGAATATAGTTTTTAATTATAGTTAAAAAAAGTCTGAACAAGAATTTTAGGTAAATAAAAACATCCGCGGAGCAGTACTGAACATTAAGGACTTTGTTTGTTTAGTAAATAGCTTGAATTAAAGTAAATTTAGTTAGTTTACAACTAATTCTTACAAATACAGTCGATTTTTAATGTTTATTTTGCACAACAAAAAGTATTGACAAATAAAAAAAATTGTTATAAACTAAAAAATAGTAAAATAGGTAAAAAGTGAGATATTATCTGATTTTTTATAATGTATTTTATATAGGAGGCACTTGTTTTGGCAGAATATATTATTAAAACAGGAAATGATTATACAGAATCATATTTTAATAAAGATACAGGCTTTGAGGCAGGCTATTATACCGTTAAAGAGATGAAAGCTCTTTATCCCGACGGCGGTATCCGTGTGGTGGGTCAGCTTAAATACGGTAAGGACCAAACAGGCATTCTTGCTGTTGACGGTATTGAAGAACCCGTTTACAAGGCAACCTCCGGCGCAAGATACAAAACGGTTGGTTATATTGAGCTTGAAACAGGCTCCTTTATTGCGGTTAAGAAAGATAATCTTGGGGTAATTATTCTTTGGATTATTCTTGGGCTTATTGTTCTTGCAGGTCTTATTTTCGGAATGACAAAAATTATTAAGACAGGCGGCGAACCCGAACCGTCAACCAAACCGCCTTTTGTGCTTGATAACGGTCAGGAGTTTGGCGAGGGTCAGCTTGATCTTCCCGAAAAGATTGATACTTCAACAAAGAATGTTACAATCGTCGGAATTCCCGAAATCAAATTCAAGGCAAATCAGAAAGAGCAGAACGTAATTCTTACAAACCATAAGAAGAACGAAGGCGTCTGCTTTATGGAATTTACGATTTATCTTGATAAAAACGGCAACAAGGCTATTGATGACGGTGACGAAATGATTTACAAATCGGGTCTTGTTCAGCCCGGATATTCAATTTCAAAGTTCTCAATTGACAGAACTTTAGATGTGGGCGAATATGACGCAGTTGTTATGCAGCAGCCATATTCATTTGATCAGCAAAGAACCAAGCTTAACAATATGGTGGTTGCAACAAAAATTATTGTAACCGAGTCAGAGGACTAATACTTAATTTATATAGACAGTTTGAAAGAAAGGAAGATTGAGAATGAAAAAGAAGAGTGTACCGAAAAAAGCTCTTGCTATTCTCTTGAGCCTTATTATGCTCGCGACATCGGTTCCGCTTGCCATAATAAGTTATGCGGCAGGCGCCTATAACCCTGCGCCCTATTTCAGCGAAGAGGCGATCGCTGCGGGTGCTGATGCATGGCTTGATGATTACGGCAATGTCAGAGTTGTTTTCCCAAGTGCAACACCTGTTGATACTTACAAGGGCGACCCTTTAACAATTTCATTCTATATTCTTGAGCTTGTTGATTTGGGCGCAAAGAATTCTGTTCACAAAGAGGTTGTTTTAGACACTATTAAAGCCACGGGCAGATCGGCAACATTTAAAGCTGCTGATATCGGCAAAATCGATCTTAATAAAAACCGATACAGCGTGTCGATTATGGCGGTTGACAGTGAAAACTGGTTTTCGTTGCCGATTCACACAAGTGTTACAGATGTTCCTCAAATAGACCTTGACCCCGAAGTGTTTATGCCGCTTTCAACAAGCAGTACGGCAGTTCGTGAAATCGCAACATTTGACAGCTCAACCAGCTCGGATGATACAACAGTAACAACAGGCAATGCTCTTATATATAGAGGTATTGCCGCTGAGGCAGGTACAGAAGACCTTTCAGACGGTATAGGTGATACTTCCGCACTCGGATTTATAATGTATGATCAGCCTGAAGGCACTCAGACATTCTATACGGCTTATTCCCGCCAGACTTGGGATTTTAAGGGCGCTGAAGAGGTTTGGTATTGGCTTGATTTTTCAGATGTAGACATTCAAGGGCTTGCGTTTAGTCTTGGCGCTCAATGTAAAACCATTACAGGCTGGGCAGACGGTAAGACTGTTGATGTTGAAGAAAACGAAATTATTCAATATTCAACAAAAGGAACGACTGCAACCGGTTATACAGGCGAAGCTCCTTATGTTTATGTTCAGCGAGAAGACATCGGCTGGGATAAGGTAATGATGAATGACGGTACTATTGACCTCGCCAATTTCCAGGGCTATGTCCGTATTCCAGTTAAGTTTTTCTGTTCGACAGAAGATAGATATATTAATACAACAAACTCAGAACTCGGAACAGACAATTCATCTGTTATTGCGTCAACAAGCAATCCGTTTGCAAGCAGTAGTAATCTTAGACCCCAAACACAGGCAAACGGTGACGCCTATGTCGCAACACAGATAGCGGCTTCTCCGATTTTAGCTGACCCTGCCGGAACTCCTGTTACGGAAGCCTTGATGCTGCAGTACCGTAAATTTAACTGCGCAGAGCATAAAAAGCTTGGTATCAATGTCGGCTCAATGGACGGTTGGGATATTGGCTATATGCCCGCTGCTGCGGTCGGTAGTGGAAGTGATAACGCATTATACACAACTAAAACCGATTCAAAGAGAGCAATTGTTGATTTATCAAAAGGTACAGTTACAAGAAACGATGATTCATACCGTGCAATAGAAGACTTAAAAACTGTTGGTTTTTCTTTTGAAGGCGCTACAGAAGATGCTATGCAGCACAGCTTCTTTGTTGATAATATCTTCTTTTACCGTACAGACGGCGGCGCTTATTCTGAAAACAGCCTTAACGGCAATCCCAATACGGGCGACCCAATTATAAACTATTACAACGAAGAGCTTGAAATTTCAAAAATTATTTTTGAAGAAATTGATAAATATATTGAATATCCAGACTGGGCAGATTACCGACAGGTTAAATATATTCGTTCTTTAATCAGCGAATACAAAGAGGTTTTAACTGCAAACGGCAAGTCTACAGCGTTCCTTGAAGACGCAAATCTTGCTCAAACAGCCAAAAATCTTAATAAAGATTCTTGGGAAGTTTTACAAAAAGCGCTTGCCGATTGTCAGGCCGAGGGAACTTTAGCAACTGCAAATTCAGATAAATATGACTTGGTTCCCACTATTGTGCAAACAATGGAAAAGCTTCCGCCTCCTGAAAGAATAACGTCAGTAAGCGAAACTCTCCGTAACGAAATCAATAAGATTTCAAAGGCTTATTTGTTTCTTAATATCGGTCAGCTTCAAATGCTCGGTAACGACGAAGAACAAAAAATCCTTGATTATATCGCTCTTCTTGACGGTATGGTTGCCAACGATGACGAATTTGTCGTAGGTCAACAGCTTGCCGACTATCCGTTCATTGTATTTAATGACTTTGAAAATAATGAAATTGGCGAACAGTCTTGGCGGCTTGAAGACGATAAAAATGCTTATACCGCAGGCTACAATGGCGGTACGGGCAACCTTACAAGCGACTGGCGGCACCTTAAATCACTTGTAACATATACAGTAACAGGCAACAACAAGATTACCGACAAAGACTATTACGGGTATGGCACAGGAAGCGGAGATGCGTTAAACGGCAGAGTGCATTATAAGGCGTCATGGGCTGAAATTACCGATAACGGTTATTTGAATTCCAATGCAGCAACAATGTATGTTGACAGTTCATTTACATCTTCCGATAACAGCGGCGTATACCATACAATTACCGTTACAAGACACGGCAAAGACGCAAATTCTTGGGAAGAAATGCAGGCTAACAACACAAGTCTTGACAACCTCGGTGCATTGGCAAGGTCAAGTTCAGTAGCTTTGCGTGAAAATCCGTTGTCATTGATTTTATATGTTGACTTCAGTGAAATTTCAAATTTCAATTTCACGGTTAATATATTTACAAAGAATTCAAGCGGTAATGACATAAAATACCGCCCGGATATGGGTACCGGTATTTTTGATAGTTCCGAAACAAACAGAATGTATCAGATTCTTGATCCCGAAACCGGTGAATGGGTTACTAACCATACGAAGAGTGAATGGTGCTTTACTTCTAACCTGGCAAATCCCGAATGGGGAGATACTTTAGCGCTTGACGGATACAGGGGATACATTAAAATACCGTTACAGCACTTTAAAAACGGCGTAAATGACGGTATGGATAAAAATGCAGATTTGTTAAACAACATTTATGCTATTCAGTTTGCTATCGGCGGTATGAACGGCGACTCACTTGATGAAAAAACATTCTCAATTGATAATATAGGTTTCACTTACGATACCGCAAAATACGCAGATTACGGTCACAAATCTTATGCAGAAGTTTTCAACGCTAAATCTCTTCCTGCTAAAACTTTTGAAGATGCAGTATCAGAAATTGATATTTACGATACTGTGATATTGGCAGAAAAGGTTGCTGAAGTGCAGGCTCTTTATGATGCGCTTCCTGAATATCAAAAGACGATTGTTGCTTCTGCAAAAGCTACTCTTGATGAATACAAAGCTTATGCAGACGGAACAAAAACTCTTCCCGCGCCTGTTTATTCGCCCGACGAGCTTTCAGCGCTTATTTCGGCTCTGCCCGAAGCAGTAAGAACAGCTGTTATTACAGGCGAGAACGATATTCCTTATCCCGGATTTACAGCGGGTCAGGTAGATTATGCTTCGTTTGGAATTGACAAAGAAACTGCTGAAACAATTGTTTCTTATTACACAGACAGCTATTCAAGATATTCAAATGCCGAAAAAGCTTCTCTTGGAAACGCTAATGAGCTGTTGGTGGCTTACAATGTATCAATGCGTACCACAAATACTCTTGAAAACATTAAAGCCGACTCAATTTCGTTCCTGCCAAAGCTTACTGCGGTTTATGAACAAAAGCTTGACGATGCGGGCAATTCACTCGGTAACTTTGTAAGAATTGCCGACAGAGAAGACATTAACAGCTTCTGGGAGTCAGAATATTACCCAATGCAGTATTATTCAAAGACTTCTATTGACGATGGCTTGATTTACGAACAGCTTACCAATACTTCACGCGGTGTTATATATTACCTTAATAATACAAAAGAATATGATTTAGACGGCGACGGAACAGTCGATGTTCAAGGCGGTATTCTTACTTTCCGTGATAAGATGCAGTCAATTTATGATATGGCAAACGAACATATCACAAATAAAACTCTTTTCACGGATGAAGAGCTTCAAAGCGTTAAGGATATTATTAAAGAGTATAATGCGTTACTTCGTGCATACTACAGTATCGAAGAGCTTTATCAGCTTGAGCAGGATATTATAGCTCTCTTCCCCACAGCTTTTGCGGATGAGCTTGAAGTGACAGAAATTATGCTCACAGACGATAATCCTACAGGCGATTCGGTATCCTATAATGTTACTTATTCAGAAATTCTCGATTATGATAACAGCGGTGATTATTACTTTGTAAGAATTTCTTCGGAAAACGGTGAAATGACAAACGCTTACGGCGAAGCAGTTCCTTATAACATCGCCATCAACGGAAATTCAGTTGCGGCTGATGCGATTTCCGGTGAAAATTGCTACACGGCAACTGTTCCGAACAATGTATCTACGCCGGATGCTCCTATAAGTTATGTAATTACACCGTCAGTCAGCAAAAACCCCAGCGTTTTGAATGCATTGGCAAGCGATACTCTCACGGTTGAGCTTGTTTTAATGGAAAACGGCGTTGAAACAGTGGTTGATACGCAGACAATTGAAGTTACATACTCAATGGGTGACGGATATACGGTTACAATCCCTGCAAGCTTCCCTGTTGAATGGAACGATTCGGAAGCACAGGATGTATCATATTCAGTAACAACTGCAATGGCGGCTGCTTCAAGCCTTAAAGTAGGTGTTACAAGCGACGGAACAAACGAAATGCCAAGCGTTACCGACGCGAGCTTGAAATTAAAGTATTCAACAGAAAACTTTGTTGAAACAACCTTCGGTAACAAGGAAACAGACGCGAAACCCGACCCGGCACCAACGGTTACGGTCAGCGGTTGGGGTGATGTTCCGGTCGGCGAATATAAAACAATTTTAACATATACTGTCGTTTATGATGATGGTTCAGGCGACAGTACAGAATAAGGGAGGAGATGATGTTTAATATGAAAAAAGCTTTGTCCGCGTATCTTGCGGTATTGATGCTTTTGCTTTGTGTAATGTCCGCTTTTGCGGCGGATCAATCAATGGAAATTTCCACAAAGCCGGAAGTTGATTATATAATTTCTTTTCCCGCGGATGTGGAAATCCCATGGATGACAGATACCATGGAAATCGGCGAGGTCAAAGCAGAAAAATTGCTTATTGCACCAACCAAAACAGTCAAAGTTTCAGTAACTTCTGAAAATGACTGCAAGCTTGTAAATTCTGCCGATTCTAACAGAACAATCGCATATGAACTCGGCGGACACGAAAACATTGCCTTCTTACCGGGTGATTACGGCAGGGCATTTCCCCTCGCAGTAACAATTTCGCAGGTACAGTGGCTAAAAGCGGCATCAGGTAAGCATAGTGATGTTCTTACATTCACTATCGAATACACCGACGCTGTTTAAATATTAAAAAAATGTATTTAATACAAAGGAGAAAACAGTTATGAAAAAAGTTCTTTCTTTAATGCTCGCATTTGTAATGATGCTTTCAATCTGCATCCCCGCTTTTGCTGCTGAACTTAATGAGAAGCCCTCACAGGCAGGCGATATTATCATCAGCACTGACACAAAAGATAAAAACGGCAACGATGCAGAGCAGTACCTCGTTACAATTCCTGCTGACACAGTTATTCCTTGGGGCGAACCTGAAACAGATGTTTCTTACACAGTTGAAGCTCACCTTACAAGAAATAACAGAGTTAAGGTTACAGTTGCAGGCACAGGCGCTATGACAACTGCTGACAACGCTTACTCACTTGCTTACACACTCAGCGGTGAAACAGAGTACACTACAGCTTCTGCCAATGTTTACCCTGCAGCTACACAGGAGCTTAAAGTTCTTGTTGCTGACAACGCTTGGAACACAGCAGTAGTTGAAGCATACAGCGATATCCTTACTTACACATCTGAAATTGTAGCAGCATAATTTAAGCTGTTTAATAAAATCATAAGGAGAAAAATAAGTTATGAAAAAAATTCTTGCCATTGCTATGGCGCTTGTAATGATGATGGCTGTTGCAGTTCCTGCATTTGCGGCTGATCTCAGTGTAAAAGACACTGACGCCGGCGAAGTTGTTATCTCAACAAGCACAAGCACAGAGGACGGTAAAGACGGCGACTGGTATCTTGTTACAATTCCTGCTGACACAACAATTGCTTGGCGTACAGTTGCAACAGAGCTTGAATATTCTGTTGAAACACACCTTCTTTACGGCAAAACTCTTGATGTTGATGTAACAAGCGATAATTATGTTATGACATACGCTCCCGAAGAGGGCGTTGCTCTTGAACTTGCATATGCTCTTACAGGCGATGTAAACGCAAACTTTGCAACTGTTACATATCCGGAAGTTTCAAAGACAGTTTCTGTTGACATTACTTTAGACGCTTGGAACAATGCAGTTGTAGGCGAGTATTCAGACACTCTCACATTCACAGCAGCTATTGTTTAATTAGATTTAGGAGAAAATAAATTATGAAAAAGTTTTTAGCACTTGCTATGGCTCTCACAATGATGATGGCTGTTGCAGTTCCTGCATTTGCATCAGAGCTTAATGTTAATGCACAGTCAGGCGACGCATTGGTTTACACTGACATTTCGGAAGTTACAGGCGACGGTACTTACACAGTTACTTATCCCGCATCAATGCCTCTTACATGGGGTGATGCAACAACTGCATTTGAGTATTCAGTAACAAGCCAGCTCAAAACAGGCAAATGTGTTTCTGTTTCAGTTGCTGACAAAGACGACGATTACAATATGGTAAACGCAGACGGTGCAACTCTTGCATATACACTCGGCGGTACAACAGCTACAAAAACATCAGCTCCCGTTGTTACAGACGAAGCTTACAATTACAGCGTTGATGTTGCAGAATCAGTATGGGCAGCAGCTGCTTTTGATGAATATAAAGATACACTTACATTCACATCAGCAGTAGTTGATCTTTGATTCTTAATTTTAAGGAGATAAAGAATTATGAAAAAGATTTTGGCTCTTGCAATGGCTTTCGTTATGATGATGGCTGTCGCAGTTCCCGCATTCGCAGGCGAAATTAAAGAGACAACAGATCAATCCGGCGAAGCGCTTGTTAAAACAGATATTTCTACGGTAGGCGCAGGTACTTACACAGTTACTTATCCGGCAGAAATTGTTGTTCCGTGGTCTTCTCCTGCTTACTCAGTAAACTACACAGTTGAAACACAGCTTGTAGTAAATAAAACTCTCAATGTTTCAGTTGCTGACAAAGATACAGCTACTCTTGTTGGTACAATGACAGCAGCAGATACAACCGATACTCTTGTTTATGACCTTTCCGGTGATGTAACAGTTGACTATGAAGGCGTTCAGAACGAAACAGAAACTCTTACATTTACAGTACAGGATTGGAGCAAGACAATCGCTGAATATTCAAACTATATAACATTTACAGCAACTCTTGCTGACAAATAATTTTTAAATTATTTAAGGAGAAAAACTATGAAAAAAATTATAGCTTTTGCTATGGTTCTTGTTATGATGATGGCTGTTGCAGTTCCTGCATTTGCGGCTGACATCACAAAAGAAACCGCACAGTCCGGCAGTGCAACAGTTGCTACAACCACATCGGACACAGATGCTAATTACACAGTAACTTATCCTGCAACAACAGTAATCGCTTGGGGCAACACTGACCCTGTTAATGTAAACTATGCAGTTACATCACAGCTTCCCATCGGTGCCTCTCTTGAAGTTTCAGTTACAGCTGATAACGATGGCAAAATGACAAGCACAAATGCTGTCGGTTATGAACTTGTTTATACTCTTACAGGCGGCGCTGCAGAAACATTCTCAGAAATCAACAATGCCGTTGCTCCTGCAACAGATGTAACAGTTGCTATTGCTGACTTCTCACAGGCAGTTCCCGATACTTATGAAGGTACACTCACATATAAAGTAGTTTACACTGCTGCATAATCGATTCCTAATTTATAAAGGAGAAAAACAATATGAAAAAGATTTTAGCTTTAGCTATGGCACTTGTTATGATGATGGCTGTTGCTGTTCCCGCATTCGCAGAAGAGCTTAATTCAAACGTAAACACAGGCGATACAACAGTTATTGTTGACGGTACAAACGGCGGCGAACTTAAAGACGGTAATTACACAGTTACAATTCCTGCAACAGTTAACCTTACATGGGGCAATGACGGTGCAGACGAATATTCAGTTACAAGCCAGCTTGTTACAGGCAAACGCGTTAAGGTTGAGCTTGCAAAATCAGTTGATTTGACAAATGCCGCAGGCAAAACTATAGCTTTTACCGCAACTGACGCTACAGACGGTCTTTCTGCATCAGAAGTTGTTAACGACGAAGTTCACGCTTTCGATATCACAGTTGCATCAACAGCTTGGACAGCAGTTCCCTTTGATGTTTACGAAGGACAGATTTCATTCACAGCTTCAGTAGTAGACGCATAATTGATTAAAAATGAGGGCTTAATATGAAAAGAATAATTTCATTGGCTCTTGCTCTTGTTATGATGTTCGCAGTTTGTATTCCTGCATTTGCTTCTGATTTGAACGCAGGAACACCTGCCGGCAATACACAGGTTTTGGTTGACGGAATAGATGATATGGGTGAAGGCTCATATACAGTCACAATACCCGCATTGGTGAAAATTCCGTGGGGAAACGAAACCGCAGATGTTGAATATTCAGTTTACTGCCAGCTTCAAACAGGCAAGCTTATTAAAGTTACAGCTTCTTCTGCAAACGGCGGTATAATGAGCAATTCTGCAAAAACTGCATCACTTAAATATTCATTAAGTGGCACAACATATACCACTGCAAATTCAGTTATCCTTGAATCTGCACCCGAAAAGGCAACAGTAAAGGTGCTTATTCCCAATGCAAATTGGCAAAAGGCTTCAATTGATAATTACAGCGGTACATTAACATTCACAGCAGAGCTTGTATAAAAGTTTTTAAGGAGAAAAACACTATGAAAAAGATTTTAGCTTTAGCTATGGCGCTCGTTATGATGACGGCTGTCGCAGTTCCTGCATTCGCAGCTGTTGAAGGCGGCGCAAACGCAGGTAACGATACAGTTATTGAAACTCTTACAACAAAAGAAGACGGCACAGACCCCACATACTATACAGTAACTATTCCTGCATCACAGACAATCTATTGGGAAGCAACAGCAACAGATGTTGAATATACAATCAACAGCCAGCTTGCAACAGGCGACAAGGTTAATGTTACAGTTACAGGCAGCGGTCTTATGACAAACGGCACAAATACTCTTGCTTACACAATCGCAGACGCTGAATACACAGCTTCAGCATCAGTTGTAGTTGATGAAACAGATACAGTTACAATCGACACATCAGCAGCTGCTTGGACAACAGTTCCTGTTGACACATACGCAGATACTCTTACATTCACAGCAGCTATCGTTAAATAATCGGGCTGAATAAAGGAGTAAACGACTATGAAAAAATTTCTTTCAATTGCTCTTGCGGTTGTTATGATGTTTGCAATCTGTATTCCTGCTTTTGCAACAGATATTACAAAGAATACAGATCAAACAGCACAAGCCGAGGTTGTAACAGTTTTCGATGAAACAAAAGATTGGTCATACACTGTTACAATTCCCGCAGGTGTTACTGTTGATTGGAACAACACAACTGCACAGGCAATGACATACAAGGTTGAATCACAGCTTCTTATCGGTGCTTCTCTTAAAATTTCAGCTAAAGCTGATAACGAGGGATTGATGACAGCAACAGGCACAACCGATACTCTTTCTTTCACGGTTGCAGGCGGCGACGAAGTTGTATTCGGCGCAGTTAATCCTGTTAATACAACAGCTCCCGATGTTGTTGACGGTACAAATGTATCAGTTACAATTGCTGATTTCACAGGCAAAGCAGTCGGCGCTTACACAGGCACACTTACATATACAGTAGAATATGTAGCTCCCGTTACAGAATAATCGACCTCCGTGTTGATTTATTAAAATTTTTCAAGGAGGTGGATTTCATTGAAAAAAGTATTGAGCGTTGTTATTTCAATTGCAATGCTTTTGGTAATGGCTGTTCCGAGCTTTGCAATGCAGCTTAGCACCGAAGTTCCGTCTGAACATACCGTAACAGTTAATTATAATGAAGGCGGTTATGCTCTTATCAACGGCAAATTCTGTGCTGACGGAGCAGAGTTTAAAGTTAATAGATTTGGTGAAATCAACCTTGGAGTCTGGCTGGAAAATAGGCATCATCTTAATAAGATTACCGTAAACGGCGTCGATGTTACCGATGAATATGTTTACGGAAATTTGAAAATAAGCGATATTGCCGAGGATACTCATATTGATATTGTCTTTGGGAAATGCTTTGATGACCCTAACGACAACTGTCAAATGACCAATGTAGAGGGTACGGTTTATTTAGGCGATAATGAGCTTAAAGATGCCGAGCTGAATTTTGATTTCGGCAATGCAACTGTAACAACTGATCATAGCGGCAGATATAAGGTCTATGATATTGCCGAGGGCAAACATTTCGTTACAATTTCAAAAGACGGAACGGTTCTTGCGAATACTTCTTTTGTTGTTGTTATGACAGATGACGGTGATGAGGTTGTTCTTGCGGTAGCGCAAGACGGCACACAGGTGGTTATCGTTCCTACAGGAACAGAATGGATTTATCTTGATTTTTATATCGTTGACAAAAACGGTGACGGAATTCCCGATAAAAATCCAGATGATACCGACCCCGGTGACCCATATAATCCAGACCCTGTTGATCCCGACAATATAAACAAGCCTGATGACGGCAATAAACCCAACGACGGTTATGACGGCGGCGACGAGGATAAGGACAACGACGGTGTTATAATTAAGCTTGGCGAAAAAAAGAGACCTGTCATTATACCCAATATCCCAAATACTCTTGCAGAGCTTTTACAAAATCCTGTTGCAATGAGTTCAATAATGGCGTTAAGCTTGTTCTTGTTCATCATTATTTTCTTTAAACGCAAAAAAGATAATGAAGAAGAGGAAGAACAGCCTGCTGTATAAAATTTTATACCAATCATAACCACCCGTCAAACGGGTGGTTTGCTCGCCCCTATAAGGGGCAATTACCGGCCAGCGCCTAAAGACGCTGGCTTTCACTTTGTTCAAGCCTATTGCCTTTGCCTCTTTTGCCGCCCTTTAAAGGGCGTTTGTATTACCTGCTACCCTTGAAAGGGTCTTCGTACTCTCGTACGCTTAATTTGTCTAACGCTATATCATGTTTCTCTTGCTCTTCTATATATTTTCGTATGGTTGCTTCATTTAGTCCTACTGTGCTTACATAGTAACCCTCTGCCCAGAAATGTCTATTCCCATACTTGTATTTCAAATTTGCATGTTTATCAAACATCATCAACGCACTTTTCCCCTTCAAGTATCCCATGAAACTTGACACACTTATTTTTGGTGGTATACTTAATAGCAGATGTACATGGTCGGGCATCATATTCCCTTCTAGTATCTCTACTCCTTTATACTTGCACAGTGTTCTTATGATTTCTTGTAAATCTGCTCGGTACTGTCCGTATATCGCTTTTCTTCGATATTTTGGTATGAACACTATATGATATTTACACATCCATTTTGTGTGTGATAAACTATTACTTTTATTTGCCATAAAATCTCACCTTTCCTTTACAATAAGCCTGAACAACTTTATTGTATCATTTGGTGGGATTTTTTGGTATAACCTCTTATTTCCCACCCGCATAGCGGGTGCTTTTCTGTTTCGTGCGTTCCGCTCTCAACTGTCTTAAGACACTAATAATTAAAGCCACTCTGAACGAGTGGCTTTTTTATGTTTTGTTAAATTACGAGTAAGATTTAATTTTTAACAGCGCCGAGATATTCTTCTAAACACTGATTACTGTTTTTCATTTCTGTGGCGGCTTCAATACCCACATAGCGCCAGTGCCACGGCTGATAAATCATTCCCGTCACCTCTGTTTTATCGTTGGGATAACGAAGAACAAAGCCGTATTTATATGCATTTTGTATGAGCCATTTGTATTCGTTTGTCGAGGCAAAGCCTGCGCTTGCACTGATAATATCAACTGCAAGTCCTGCGCCGTTTTCACTGCATCCCGCAGGTTCAATTCTTTTTTCTGTGTTAGATTTTGCCTCTTCCTCACTCATACCTTGAAATACGAATGACTGAATTTTGTTGCTGTAAAGAGTTTGCTGACCTTGATAACTGCAATATGCCGAATAGGGGGTCAGCACATAGCCTGCCGTCAATGCATCGGTATACATAAGCTGATATGCTTCTGATACTCGGCTGTCAGCGGTTACAGAGCTTCCCTCAATAACGGGAGAAAGCAATGGGGAATATTTTCTGTCAAGGGGATATGACTTGCTTATAAGGGTTACAGCCCAATTTTCGCCTGCAAGCTCTGCCATAGGGTCATAATTGCTCCAAGATGCGGACGGATTTTCAGAAGGTTCTTCGGGCTCGGAAGGATTTTCTTCGGGAGCGCCGCTTGATGACGGCTCTTCTGACGGCGGTTCTTCTTTCGCTGTGTCGGTTATGGGCTCTTCGGGAGATTCTGTCGCAACCGGTTCTGTAATGCTTTCGGTGGGAGTTTCAATTTTCACCTTGTTGTAGTTTCCGTCACGGCAAAAAACAGCATAAAGCGCAGAAAGAACGCCCAAAATTACCACAAGAGTGACAAATAAAAATATTTTTATCTGCAAACGTCTTTTTTTCATATTCAACAAGTCCTTAAATATACTTTTTGTATATATAGTTTAGTATCTTTTCTTTTCAATGTCAATATTTACAAAATTTTTTAAAATAATAGTGACTTAACTGAAAAAGTGTGATACAATATTTTAGAATATAGCGTGGTGATTTATGCCACATTCGGAGGTCATTGTTTTGAAAGCAAGCGAAAGCCATACTCACTATGCTTCAAAGGTGCGTGAATGCTCCAATTTTGCAGTGAGAGAAATAAGAAAGGTTTGTAAAGAGGTCGGCACCCGCCCTGCAGGCAGTGAGGGCGAGACAAAGGGTCAAGATTATGTTGAAAGACTTATGACGCCCATTGCTGACGAGGTTAAAAGAGAAACTTTCACTTTAAGCCCAAAAGCTTTTATGAGCTGGGCTTTAATCGGCGGTGTTCTTGTTTTGATTTCTGCCGTAATGGGAATTCTCGCATTTGCAGGCATTTTTCCATCAGGCTCAAATATTTTGCACGCATTATCAATTGTATTTTGCCTTTTAGCGGTTGCGGTTGCTGTCGGTGAAGCTGTTTTTTACAAAAAGATTACGGATTCATTCTTTAAAAAGGCAGAGTCAAGCAATGTTATCTGTACACGAAAAGCCACGGGCGAAACAAAAAGAAGAGTTATTTTAAGCGGTCATATGGACACAGCTTACGAATTGCGTTATAAGTATCTGGGCGGCGCAAAGCTTTCCTGCGCGGTGGCTGTCGGCGCGGCGGTAAGCCTTTTGCTTACTCTTATACTTTCTGCCGCAGGATTTTTTATTGATAACAGTCAGCTTCAGCTTGTTCCGTTGATTATTCAAACAGTTGCAGTACCATTCCCTGTTGCAGTAATTTTCTTCGTGAATTATAAGGTTTCTTCTGAAGGCGCAGTTAACGATCTTACAGGTGTCTTTATATCAATGGCAGTGCTTCTTTATCTTAAAAATAATGACATTTCCTTTGAAAATACTGAAGTAGTGGCAATGTCGGCAGGCGCAGACGAAGAGGGACTTCGCGGTTCAAAAGCGTATGCGAAGAGTCACGCTGAGGAACTTAAAAACAGCGGAGTTGAAACGGTTTTCATAGCGCTTGATACGGTTCGCGATTATGATTGTATGAGCATTGTAACAAAGGATATGACGTCAACCGTAAAGCTTGATAATATGGCGTGCGCTCTTATGAAAAAAGCCGCAGAAAATGCAGGAGTGCCTGTGAAATACGCAAAATCAGCTCTCGGTTCAACTGGCGCGGCGGCAATTCAGCAGGCAGGTGTTAAATCGGTTGCGTTTACTGCGACTGACCGCTCAAAGTATTACCGTACCCGTGAAGATGCGGTAGGAATGCTTGAAATGAAAACGATTGAAGATACATTGAAAATTGCGCTTGAAACAGTTTTCCTTTTCGATGAAAAGGGCTTCTGCGATAAATATTAAACCGTTGATTATTCACCGAAAGGGGAAAATATAAATGAAAAAGAATGTTATGAAAATTTTAAGCTTGGTAATGGTTGTTGTGCTTATGGTTACAGCCTTTGCAGGATGCGGCAGCTCAGAGGTTAACCGACCTGAAGCAGTGTCAGTTAAAACCGACCTTAAAGATGTAAACTTCACATTTACTTACGGTGAGCTTAAAAAAGTGCTTCCCGGCGACCAGCTTGCTATGCTATATGAAAACACAAATAAGAAAACCGATGACAGAGAAGTTAAGCTTTCTTATTACGAGCTTGTTTCAAAGTTCGGCGACAAAGAGTATTTTGCTGATATTATTAAACTTATTTCCGATGAAGAAATGGCCGCATTCACTTCAAATCAGCAGGATGTTCTTGATTATTTCAACTCAATGATAAACGATATCAAGATGAATAAGACCGCTTATGTTTCTTACGGCGAAAGCTTTTGGATAAATCATGGCGACGGCGTTTCTTTTAAGAATGAAAACGGCGAGCTTCTTGAGGGCCAAAGCGAGCTTAAAGCGGCATTCCGTCTTTATGCTGATATGGCATTGAAGAATATCGGTTCATATCTTATGAATTCCGAAAAAACTCTTGAACCCGGCGCTGACCTTACAAATGTTATTTATCCTATCGGCGAAGCACAGGCAAGCGCACTTACACTTTCTGACCTTTATACAGACACGAATGCAAAAACGGGCATTGTAACACAGCCTGTTTATACATCTTTGGTTTATACTTATGTTTATGACCTTGATGAAAACGGCGATAATGCCGAATATAAAGACGGTCCTCTTGAGGGTGAATATGTATTTATTCCGTCTGAAATTTACAGAACAATCAACATCGCCGTACAGCCTGAAGAAGCAAGCGTAAAAAAAGCATTTTCAGTTCGTGAAAAAGAGGGCATTTTAGAGCAGTTTAAGGTTGCTGAAAATTATCTCACCGTAAATTCTTTTGATATCAGCTTTAATCCCTGCAAGATTTCGGCAGGCTTCAATGCAGTTAATGATAAAATGACTTATGTAACATATGAAAAGAATATGGTAATTACTGCAAATGTTACATTTACAGGCTCGCTTGCAAAATACGGAACAGTAATCGTTGAATTCCCCTGCACATCATCGCTTACTTATAATTTCGGTTGGGAAGTAACCGACGAAGCTGAATAATGCACCAAAAAAATATATAATTTTATAAAAATATAGCGGTATTGAACAAAAAATACCGCTTTTTTATTGCTTTTTTCTTCTGTTAGGTGTAAAATAAACTGTATTTATATTTTTAAGGCAAGGGGTTTTATTATGAAAAAAGTATTAGCGGTTATTCTTTCGGCACTTATGCTCTTTTCTGTAATGTCAATCGGCGTTATGGCTAAAGAAGAGGAAAAAGTGCCAATTGTTATTTTGCAGGGCTATTCCGGTCCCAATCTTGCATACGCTGACGAAAACGGTAATCCGATTGTGGTTGACGGCGAGGTTCAGCTTGCCTGGCCCTTAAATTTTGACAATTTGGGCAAGGATGTTGTTGCTCTTTTGGCAGATGTCACCCTTAATCAAAAGGATTTATCGGCAGGTCTTGCTGAAAAAATGAGAGAGTATCTTGCACCTATAGGTATGAATCCAGACGGCACATCAAAAAACAACCTTGTGCCTTATCCAAGCGGTGCGGCGGCAACCCGTGCTTCAACTCTTATTGAAAACGGTATGGAGCAGTATGTTCCCGAAAAGGTTGTTGCTGAAATGGCAATCAAAGAAGTGGGCGCTGAAAATGTTTTCGGCTTCACTCACGACTGGCGAAAGAGCCAAGTAGACTATGCCGCTTCTCTTGACGCTTATATTCAAGAGGTTAAAGAGCTTACAGGCTCTGATAAGGTTGATATTTACGGACTCAGCCATGGCGGACAGTACGGTACAACATACCTTTATTACTATGGCTACAAAGGCGATGTAAGACGGGCAATATTCGGCAACCCTGCAACTCTCGGCACATCAATTACAGGCTCTATTTTTACGGGTGAATATCTTGATGTTAAGCTTGACAATGTTGTTGAGTATATTGAACACGGCTTTGAGCATGAAAAGGACTGGGAGTGGATTTTACAGCTTCTCAGCCTTGACGAGCGTCTTGTAGGCGTTGCTAACAATGCAATAAAAGATCCGACTCTTTGGGCAGGCATTATTTCAATTCCGTCACTTTGGGATTTTGTTCCCTATGACTATTTTGAGGAGGCTCTTGAATATACAGGGCTTAATCTTGAAACAAATAAAAAGCTTTACGCTGACACGGTTAAGTATCATACAGACATTTCAAACGGCGGTTTGAATCTTGCAAACGCTCTTTCAAATCTTAAAGTAAGCGGTACAAAAATAGGCTATGTTGTGGGTAACGGCTATTATTCAATCAATGGCAAAAACAACGCAGATGTTGTTATTGATACATATTTGTCATCGGGTTCAACCTGTATGCCTTTGGGTGAAACCTTCCCCGAGGGCTATGAAAAAGCAGGAACAGTTTGTTCAAATCCCAACCATTATCATATCTCACCCGAATTTGACATTGACGCTTCAACAGGCTTTATGCCTGACAGCACTTGGTATGTGCGCAATCAAGGCCACGGTATGATTATGCACGATGAATACACACGAAATCTTGTTCACGATTTCCTTTGGGGCGATATTGAAAATGTATTCTCAAGCAAGGCATATCCGCAGTTTAACCTTTCAAGCAATCAAGGCGAGGTGCTTTATGCCCGTTTTGACAACACAAGCTCGGGCTATCATTCAACAGTTGACACAGCCTTTGAAATAACAAATATTTCTGCTAAATCAAATATTCAGATTTGGTCAATTGAGGCTGTGGGCGCTGATATCAGCTTCAGCTTTAACCGCGGTATGACCGTTACACAGGGCAATACCGTTTCAGTTAAAGCCGTGAATAATGATTTTGCAAATGCACAGTTGCCCTTTGCAGTAAACATCAGATATTCAATTGTGAATACTCAGATGACCTATGTCAACGAAACCTTGAAGTTTAGTCCTCTTACAAATGCACAGGCAATTAAGTATAAATATTTGATTGACGACGGTGTTGCATTGCCCAGCATTGACGATGAACCCACGACAAACACACCTGTAACAGATGCGCCGACAGTAAATGATCCGTCAACAGACGCAACGGTTTCCGGAAATCCGTCAACCTCTGACGGCAACGGAACAGCAGGCGGAACAAATACTTCAGATGTAACAGGTAATATTCCAAATACAGCATCATCAGCTGTAAAATCAATAGCTCCCATAGCTGCCGCGGCGGCGCTTGTGGGCATTGCGGGAATTTCCGCAGGCGTTATCATCAAGCGTAAGCGTGACGAAGAATAAGCTGTAAATTCAAGCCCCCTCACAAGAGGGGGCAGCTACTTTTTGATATAGGTGATATGAATGAAAGATAAGCCTACCGTTCCGATAAATTGCTTTTTTCAAGGCTGTTATAATCCGGAATTTGAAGCTGAAATAAGTAAATGCAAGGATAAATGCTATAAATATAATCAGTTAAATCCCAATGACAAAGAGACTCAGCAAACAATACTTTCCGAACTTTTGGGCGGAATGGGCGGCAATGTAGCAATTACTCCGCCTTTTTGGTGCGATTATGGGTACAACATAACGGTCGGCGATTATTTTTATTCAAATCACAATTTAATAATCCAAGACGGAGCAAAAGTAACATTCGGAAACAATGTTTTCATTGCTCCAAACTGCTGTTTTACGACTGCCGAACACGCAATTGATCCTGAACAGCGTAAGGCGGGTATAGAAATTGCCAAGCCGATTACTGTGGGCAATAATGTTTGGATCGGCGCAGGGTCAACTGTGCTTGCAGGTGTTACTATCGGTGATAATGCGGTTATCGGGGCGGGAAGCGTAGTTACAAAGTCAATACCGGACAATGTTGTTGCCGTCGGAGTGCCTTGCAGAGTGATTAGAAAAATTACAGAAGAAGATAAATACAGGTATCCGCAGTATAAAGCTGAATGATATATATTTTGTGGGATATTAACACAACGAAAGGGCGGTATCGCGCATTGAAAGTTATTTTTAATGGCTTTTGCGCGAATATTAAATATGAATGGCAAAATTAAAAGTATAATCGGTTCAAATATGGACATAGATTTCAGCAACGAAGCTTTCGGCAATTCAGTTTGCCCCTGGAATAAAGCTGAAAATACCAATGAGCATAAGTGCGCCGTAAAAAATACATCTATATGCCCGTATTTTTGCGGAGTTAAATATATGGACAGCGTTATGTGCAGTTATCCTTATGAAAACCTGTCCGTTCTCGACCCCAACGATCTCGACAGAGATATAAGCGAATTAAAATGATTTGTTGATTTATTTAAGCAGGAGTGCTGCGCTTTTTGCACTGCTCCTGCTTTTTTCTTTTGATTAGTATATTCAAAAGTATTTTTTGCTTTATTCTAATACATATTAAACTGTATAACATAAATGCAACGGTCGGTTGACAAATATCCTGTGTTAGTTGGTGGCATTGCAACTGCTGATTTTGATATAATCTGACAAAAGAAAGGAGTGTCGGTATGAATATATCAGACAGAATTCAACATTTACGAAAAACCAAAGGGATTTCCCAAGAAGAACTTGCAGATAAAGTCGGAGTTTCAAGACAGGCTGTTTCAAAATGGGAAAGTGAGCAAAGTTCTCCGGATATTGAAAAAATAATACTAATGAGTAATGTTTTTGAGGTTACAACTGACTATTTGCTGAAAGGGATAGAACCTGTTGCCGATGAATTAAAAAAAACAAAGCCGAATGCAAGCGTATTTGCAATAGCGGGAACAGCCTTTAATTTTATAGGGCTTATTGTTTCAATAATGATATGGTATGAGGAGCAAACGGCAACAGCAATAGCTATCGGACTTATACTTATAGTTATGGGCTGTATGATTTTCAGTATAGGAATGGCGGTATCGGATGTACAGACAAAAGTAAGGGCAAAACAGATATTTTTGTCAATCAATGTATGGGTAATCAGCTTTATTCCGCTATCAGTTTTATATAATATTATTTCGAGAACTGCTGTTGTTGCACCGTATCCGATTTTAACTGATTTTGTTATGAAATATGTATTGTTTTGGATAATCTATACCGTAATCGGTGTAACATCGGACTTAATTATTTATAAAAAATCAGGTAAAAAGAGCGGTATGTATAACGTTTAAATATTAAAAAATACTATCTTACTGTAATGGAATAGTATAAAAAGATATAAAATCATATGAATTTGAAATTTTGCAAAATCCGGCAATGGCTTTAGGATGTGAATTTTCGGATTTGCTGTAAGAATATTTTAAAATAATTGTTGACATTCACATAAATTATGTTATAATGATTAGGCAAAACAAAGCAGAGCAGTAAATTTTGTTCTCACCCTTCGGGCTTTCAGCCGAACGGTCAATACATTTATTTTATTTCTTTTTAGATTTAATTTGTATTGAAGCGGACAGAATTTCTCTGTCCGCTTTTTAATTTCACCGACAAAGTTCGGTTTCGAGAGGTGTTTATTTATCAGTACCAAAGAATTGCAAATCAATGAAGAAATTCGTGACAAGGAAGTCAGAGTTATCACTGACGACGGCGAACAGCTTGGCATTATGTCTGCCAAAGACGCTCTCAAGCACGCTGAAAAGCGCAGCCTTGACCTTGTAAAAATTGCCCCCAACGCACAGCCGCCCGTATGTAAAATTATGGACTACGGCAAATATCGCTTTGACAAGGCAAAAAAAGAAAAAGAAGCAAAGAAAAATCAGAAGGTTGTTGAAACTAAAGAAATCCGCCTTTCTGTAAACATTGATACTCACGACTTTGATACTAAGGTAAATCATGCACTGAAGTTTTTGAAATCAGGCAACAAGGTAAAAGTTTCAATCCGTTTCAGAGGCCGTGAAATGGCTCACGCTCATTTGGGTAACGGAATTATGGAGCGTTTTGCAGAAGCAGTCGGTGAATTCAGCAATGTTGACAAGCCCGCAAAGCTTGAGGGACGTCAAATGCTTATGTTCCTTTCACCTAAAGGTGCGAAATAAGTAAGTAATTTATATTAGGAGGATATTATTATGCCGAAAATCAAAACACACAGCGGAGCAAAGAAAAGATTTAAGCTTTCAAAGAACGGTAAGCCCATCAGAGCTCATGCTAACAAGTCACACATCTTGACAAAGAAGAGCACAAAGAGAAAAAGAGGCCTTCGCCAGACAACAGTTGCTGATAAGACAAATACAGCACAAATTAAGCGTCTTATTCCTTATAAATAATCGGAATAATACTCTCGTATAAATAAGAGAAAATTTTTCACAGGAGCGAAAAACGGATTGGTTAATATTTATCGAATTCGGTTTTTCCCGACTTTTAACTATCGGAGGTAAAGAGAAATGGCACGTGTTAAAGGTGCGATGATGACTCGCAAAAGAAGAAATAAAGTATTAAAGCTCGCTAAGGGTTACTACGGTTCAAAGAGCAAGCTTTTCAAAACTGCTAAACAGGCTGTTATGAAGAGCGGCAACTACGCTTACATCGGCAGAAAGCAGAAGAAGAGAGATTTCAGAAAGCTTTGGATTACAAGAATTTCAGCAGCTTGCAAGGCAAACGGTATGAATTATTCAACATTCATCAACGGTCTTAAAAAAGCAGGCATTGACCTTAACAGAAAGATGCTTTCAGAAATCGCTATTGCTGATTCAGCAGCATTCACAGCTCTTACAGAAAAGGCTAAAGAAGCACTCAAATAATTGACTAACCACGCTGAGAAAACCTCTCACGCGTGGTTTTCCATTTTTTCAAATTATGTCAGATTTTGTTATTACCGCAAAAAACAACCCGAAAATTAAAGAAGTAAAGGCAATTTTAACATCATCAAAAGAGCGTAAGGCTCAAGGACTTTTTGTGCTTGAGGGCGTGCGTCTTTGCGTTGACGCCGTAAAAAGCGGATGTGAAATTCAGTCAGCTTTTTGCACAGAGCATTGCGCTGAAAAATTTGCCGAAGAAATAAACGAACTGCGTAAAAATTCAAGGGATTTTTATACGGTCAGTGCCGATGCGCTTAAAAGCATCAGCGACACAGTAACTCCGCAGGGTGTTGTCTGTACCGTAAAAATGCGTAAAAATGACTTTGTTTATGAACGGGGCAAGAAATATATTGCGCTCGATACAATTCAAAATCCCGATAATCTCGGTGCAGTTTCTCGAACTGCCGAAGCTTTGGGAATTGACGGCCTCGTGATTTTCGGCGGATGCGATATTTATAATCCAAAGGCTCAGCGTGCATCTATGGGCTCTCTTTTACGGCTTCCCTTAAAGCTCGCAAACAGTCTTGAGGATGAAATTGAAATCTGCAAAAGCAAGGGAATTATGACCTATGCCACTGTCCCCGACAGAACGGCGCAAAGCATTACCGAAACCGATTTTTCGGAAGGGGCAATGTGCGTTATCGGTAACGAGGGCAACGGCGTGTCAAAGGAAATTATTGAAAAATGCGGCGGACGTATTACCGTCAGAATGGCAGGCAGGGCGGAATCGCTCAATGCGGCGGCGGCAGCTTCAATAGTAATGTGGGAATTGGTGAAATGAATTACGATGTATATTGGGTGTGGCTTTCCTGCGGTTTAGGACCGTCTGCATCCTGTCTTGATTTGGTTTCATATTATGAATGGAATCCTTATGAGATTTACGGCTCAACGCTTAAAGAGCTTTTTCAGCTTAATGTGGTTGGCCGCCGTCAGCTTGAAAGGCTTAAAAGCTTTCCCATCGAAAAGGCGGAGGAGATTTTAAGTATTTCAAGAAAAAACGGGTGGAAAATTCTAACGCCGTCAAGTGAGAATTATCCGCAAAAGCTTATTACTTTGCAGGATTTACCGCTGACTTTGTATGTTGACGGCGACGAAACCTGCCTTAACAGTGAGCTTTCGGTTTCGGTTGTGGGCGCAAGAAAAGCGTCGGATTACGGCAGAGCGGTGGCAAGAGCGCTTTCTTCTGCAATGGCAAGCATAGGCTTTACTGTTGTTTCGGGCGGCGCATTGGGAATTGACAGCGAGGCTCACCGCGGCGCTCTTGAAGAAAAAGGAAAAACAGTTTGCGTTTTAGGCTGCGGTCTGGGTACAAAGTATCTTATGGAAAATGAGCCGTTAAGACAGGAAATCGCAAAAAACGGCGCAGTAATTTCTGAATATCCGCCTTTTACACCTGCAAGCAAAATTTCGTTTCCGCAAAGAAACCGAATTATTTCGGGCTTAACCCTCGGCACAGTGGTTGTTGAAGCGGGTGAGAGAAGCGGTTCGCTTATAACCGCGCGGCTTGCAAGCGAACAGGGCAGAGACGTTTTTGCAGTTCCCGGAGATTTGGTAAGCTCGTCATTTTTGGGTACTAATAATCTTATCCGCAACGGCGCTCGTGCAGTGTTTTCGCCAAATGATATTTTAGAGGAATATTGTTATAGGTTTTTTGATAAAATCAATAACGAAAACCGTTTTCCCGATGATGAAATTATCCGCCGTGCGCAAAATTATCTCAAAACCGAGGAATTTTGCAATGAGGGCAGAGAAAAGCCGAAACCATCACCGAAGAAAACTGCCCCAAAGCCCGAGAAGTCCCCAAAGCCTCTTCCTGTCCCTGATAAAAGGACTGCTCCGGATTATCTTACTCAAGAGGCGAAAGCTGTTTACGCTTTTCTCGGCGCAGAAGCCGTTCATGTTGATGATATTGCAGAAAAATGCAGTTTGAGTACAGAAAAAACACTTTCCGCGTTGACCGAGCTTGAAATTTACGGGCTTGCGTTGCAAATCAGCGGAAGAAGATATAAAATAAATTAAAAAGTTACATTTTAGGATGATGATATATGTCAAAACTTGTGATTGTTGAGTCCCCCTCAAAGGCAAAAAGTATACAGAAATATTTGGGCAAGGACTATAATGTTGTTTCCTCAAAGGGTCATGTCCGTGATTTGCCCGCCGCAAAGCTCAGCGTTGATGTAAAGAACGATTTTGCACCGAAATATGCTGTAATCAAGGGCAAAGAAAAGCTTGTGAAAGAATTAAAAGCACTTGCAGACAGCTCTGACGGCGTTATTCTCGCAGCCGACCCCGATCGTGAGGGCGAGGCGATTTCGTGGCATTTGGCAACGCTTTTGAAGCTGGATATGAATGAATGCAACCGTGTAAAGTTCAACGAAATCAATAAATCAAGCGTTACAAAGGGCATTGAAAAGCCCGAAAAAATAGATTTAGATTTGGTAAACGCACAGCAAGCGCGCCGAATTCTCGACAGACTTGTGGGTTACACATTAAGCCCCTTTATTTCACAAAAAATCCGCCGAGGACTTTCGGCAGGCCGTGTTCAGTCTGTTGCAGTGCGTCTTGTGGTTGACCGTGAAAACGAAATCCGTGCGTTTGAACCTGAAGAATATTGGACTCTTGACGCAAAAATGCTTGCCCCCTCATCAAAAAGAGCTTTTTCGGCTCAGTTTACAGGCGATGAAACAGGTAAGGTGAAAATTACAAATAAAGAGCAGAGCGATATGTATTTAGCCCGTCTTGACGGCGCTGAATATACGGCTGTATCCGTTAAAAAGGGTATTCGCCGCCGTCAGCCTGCACCGCCCTTTACAACCTCAACAATGCAGCAGGAGGCTTCAAGAAAGCTTAATTTCCAAGCGCGCAGAACAATGAAGGTTGCACAGGAATTATACGAGGGTATTGAAATTGACGGCGTAGGCTCTGTGGGTCTTATCACTTATATGAGAACCGATTCGCTTCGTATTTCAGAAGAAGCAAGAGCCGCAGGTAATGAGTATATCAGAAATACCTTCGGTGATGATTATCTTCCCGAAAAGCCCCGTTACTATAAAACCCGTGCCAATGCACAGGACGGACACGAGGCAATCCGACCCACAATGATGGATCTAACTCCCGAAAGAGTAAAAGCGAGTCTTTCTGCCGAGCAATATAAATTGTATAATCTTATTTGGAAACGCTTTATGGCTTCGCTTATGGCCAACTGCGTTCAAGATACCGTTAAGGCTGAAATTCACGGCGCAAACGAAGCTGATAGGGCAGATAATAAGTTTGTGACTTTCTCCGCAAGCGGATATTCAGTCCGTTTTGACGGCTATACCCGCCTTTACGAAAGCGGAACAGATGAGGATGAAGAGGAAGAGGGCAAGCTGCCTAAAATCAATACGGGCGACCCCTTAAAGATGAAAGAGCTTGCAGGAAATCAGCACTTCACACAGCCCCCTGCGCGCTATACTGAAGCTTCGCTTATCAAGGCGCTTGAAGAAACAGGCGTGGGCAGACCGTCAACCTATGCTTCAATTATTTCTACGATCACGCAAAGAGAATATGTAATTCGTGAGCAAAAGCAGTTAAAGTCCACCGAATTGGGCGAGGCTATTACAAATCTTCTTAAAGATAAATTTCCGAAAATCGTTAATGTAAAATTCACTGCAGGTATGGAATCTCAACTTGACGAGGTTGAAAACGGCGAAACCGATTATATTAAAATGCTCCACGAGTTTTACGACGATTTCATTGCCACAGTTGATAAAGCAAAGATCGAAATGCAGGGTCAAAAGATTAAGCTTAAAGAAGACGAAACCGATGTTATCTGCGATAAGTGCGGCAGAAATATGGTTATAAAATCAGGCCGTTTCGGTAAGTTTCTTGCCTGCCCAGGCTATCCCGACTGCAAAAATACAAAGCCGTTGATTGTTGAAACCAAGGCAACCTGCCCTGTTTGCGGCGGCAAGGTAATCGAGAAAAAGTCGAAGCGCGGGTTTGCTTTCTACGGATGCGGAAATTATCCCGAATGTAATTTTATGACTTGGGATAAGCCTACCGACGAGCTTTGCCCCCAGTGCGGAAAATCTCTTTTCAAACGCAAGGGCGGTATTGTTGCCTGCCTTAACGAGGGCTGCGGATTTGAGAAAAAAGCAGAGCGTAAGAGAAAGGCTAAAGAAGAATGAGGGCGGCGGTAATAGGCGGCGGTCTTGCAGGCGTTGAATGTGCAAAGGCACTGTCAAGAAACGGAATAAAGGTTGATTTGTTTGAAATGAAGCCCTTAAAAAAATCGCCTGCGCATAAGCTTGATACCCTTGCCGAATTGGTATGCTCGAACTCCTTAAAGGCAGAAAGACTTAATTCTGCCGCAGGGCTTTTAAAACACGAAATGGCTTATCTTCACTCAATATGCGTTGAAACAGCATACGAATGTAAGGTCGAGGCAGGCGGAGCATTGGCAGTTGACCGTCACGAATTTTCAAAAATCATCACAGAAAAAATCAGAAATGATGAAAATATAAATATTATCGAAAAAGAAGTTACTGAGCTTCCGGAAGATTATGACGGAGTTGTGATTTGTGCAGGACCTTTGGCGAGTGAGGGCTTATCTGAAACTATCCGAAAAATGTGCGGTGACGGACTTTCTTTTTATGACGCGGCGGCGCCTATTGTAAGTGCCGAAAGCATTGATATGGATTGCGCGTTTACACAGTCAAGGTATGACCGAGGCGGTGAAGCAGATTATATAAACTGTCCTATGAACAAGGCTGAATATGAAGCGTTTTATGATGCCATAATAAATGCTGAAAGTGCCGATGTTCATTCTTTCGATAAACGCAAGGATGTTTATGAGGGCTGTATGCCCATTGAAGTTTTGGCGTCGCGGGGCAAAGATACAATGCGTTACGGTCCGTTAAAGCCCGTAGGGCTTACCAATCCGCGAACAGGTCACAGACCGTGGGCAAATCTTCAGTTAAGAAAAGAAAACAAAGACGGCACAATGTATAATCTTGTGGGCTTTCAGACAAATCTTAAATTCGGTGAGCAAAAAAGGGTTTTTTCAATGTTCCCCGCGCTTAAAAATGCTGAATTTCTGCGTTACGGCGTAATGCACAGAAATACATTTATAGATTCCCCAAGGCTTTTAAACGGCGATTTCAGTATGCGTGAAAATCCGTTAATCTTCTTCGGCGGTCAAATTACGGGCGTTGAGGGCTATATGGAATCGGCGGCGAGCGGTCTTATGGCAGGTCTTAACCTTGCGCGCCGTCTTAACGGCAAGGAAACTGCGGTGCTTCCTAAAGATACTATGATTGGCGCGCTTTCACACTATATAAGCGATGAAACGGTTAAGAATTTTCAGCCTATGGGTGCAAATTTCGGGGTTTTACCCCCTCTTGACGAGAAAATCCGTGATAAGCAGGAGCGGTATATGCGTCTTGCCCAAAGAGGTATGCAGAGCTTAAAATCTGCAAGTAAAGATTTGATATAAGGTGTTAAAAATGACTGATTTTGAAAAGAAAATCGGATATGAATTTAAAGACAAGGCATTGCTCAAACGGGCTTTGACTCACTCTTCGTATGCCAACGAAAAGGGTACAGGGCTTGACAATGAACGGCTTGAATTTTTAGGCGACTCGGTGTTGGGCTTTATTACCGCAGAATATCTTTTTGAGCATTACAAAGACAAGGCGGAGGGTGATTTGACCAAAAAGCGTGCCTATGCAGTGTGTGAGAAAACACTTTTCGGTTATGCTGAAAAAATCGGGCTTGGCGAAATGATTATTCTCGGTAAGGGCGAAGAAAGAACAGGCGGCAGACAGCGTCCATCGGTTGTTTCTGACGCATTTGAGGCTGTAATTGCCGCAATTTATCTTGACGGCGGAATAGAAAACGCTAAAAAGTTCGTGCTTCCGTTTATTGAAATTGCAAGCGAAACAAAGCCTGTTTTTAAAGATTACAAAAGCACTCTGCAAGAAGTTTTACAGCAAAATCCCACCGAAAAATTTGAGTATGTTGTTGTGGGCGAAAGCGGCCCCGACCATAACAAAGAGTTTATTGTTGAAATTCATATGAACAGCAATGTCATCGGCAGAGGTGTTGGCAGCAGTAAGAAAAAAGCCGAACAGCAAGCGGCAAAATCCGCTTTGGAGCTAATGGGACTATGAGCCATTCAAACATAAGCATTTTTGTACCGCATAAGGGTTGTCCTAACGATTGCAGTTTTTGCAATCAGCGGTCAATCAGCGGTCAAATTGTGCCTGCCACGGCAGAAGATGTGGCAAAAGCAGTGACTACTGCAATAAAATATAATATTGATCCGAAGAATACCGAAATTGCATTCTTCGGCGGCAGCTTTACGGCGATTGAAAGGGAATATATGCTTTCTCTTTTAACCGCCGCAAAGCATTTTTCGGTTATTCACGGCTTTGCAGGAATACGCGTTTCTACCCGACCCGACTGTATTGACGAAAGCATACTTGAAATACTCAAAGAATACGGCGTGACCGCTGTTGAACTGGGCGCTCAAAGTATGGTTGACAGTGTTCTTTCTGCAAACCGAAGAGGACATACTGCCGAGGATGTCCGCAAAGCTTCGCTTCTTATAAAAACTTACGGCTTTGAGCTTGGGCTTCAAATGATGACCGGGCTTTATAAAAGCGATTTTTCAAAAGATGAATACACCGCCGGTGAAATCATAAAATTAAAGCCCGATACCGTGCGTATTTACCCCACGGTCGTGCTTAAAAATACCCATTTGGGTTATTTGTATGAGCAGGGCGAGTACAAAGCGCCGAATGCAGAAGAAAGTTCGGAATTTTGCGCAAAGCTTTTGCAGATGTTCACGGAAAACGGCATTAGGGTTATAAAATTGGGCTTGCACAGCAGTGAAACCGTTGAAAGCGATATGATAGGCGGAGCTTATCATCCCGCATTTCGTGAGCTTTGCGAGGGACATATATATCTGCAAAAAATTCTTGAAAAGTTAAAGGATAAAGACAAAAACAAGACTTATACCGTTTATGTGAGCGAAAAAGCGCTTTCAAAGGCAAAAGGACAGCAGAAAAGAAACGAAAAAGCATTGAAAAATCAAGGGTTTTATTGTAAAATAAAAGGAAGTAAAAATTTAGAAGATTTTCAGATTGAGGTTGCAGAATGATTTTAAAATCAATCACAATGCAGGGCTTTAAATCCTGCCCCGACAAAACGGTACTCCAATTTAATAAGGGCATTACAGGCGTTGTCGGTCCTAACGGCAGCGGTAAGAGTAATATTTCCGATGCGGTGCGCTGGGTTCTCGGTGAGCAGTCAACAAAGAATCTTCGCGGTTCAAAAATGGAAGATGTCATTTTCAGCGGAACATCAATCCGCAAAGCGACAGGTTTTGCAGAGGTTACACTGTGCCTTGATAATTCAGACCGCGCATTAAATTACGATAAAGACGAAGTGTCGGTTACCCGCCGCTTTTATCGAAGCAGTGACAGCGAATACAAAATCAACGGCGAGAGCGTAAGGCTTCGTGATATTAACGAGCTGTTTATGGATACAGGTCTTGGCCGTGACGGTTATTCAATGGTCAGCCAGGGCAAAATTGCCGAGCTTATATCTTCAAAATCGGGCGAACGGCGTGAAATGTTTGAAGAGGCGGCAGGAATTTCACATTTCCGTTACAGAAGAGGCGACGCGCTTAAAAGACTTAACCAAGCAGAAGAAAACCTTGTCAGACTTCGCGATATTCTTACAGAGCTTGAATCCCGTGTGGGACCTCTTAAAATCCAAAGCGAAAAGGCGCAGAAATTCTTGGTGCTTGCCGAAGAACGCAAAAAGCTTGAAATCGGCATTTGGCTTAATAATATTGAGAGAACTCAAGAAAAATTAAAAGAGCAAGACAGAAAAATCGACATATCATCTGTTCAGTATAAAGACGCGCAGCGCCAGCTTGAAGAAATTGAGCAGAAGATGAATGATATTATTGAAAAAACCCGTGAAATCAATGTAAAAATTGAAGAGGTTCGTTCTTCAACTGCACATTTTGAAGAGCAGGCAGCAGAGCTTGAAAGCCAAGCGAAGGTTTATGAAAATTCGATTGTCCATAACAACGAGTCCATTGAAAGGCTTGAAAAAGACAAGCTTAATGCAGATGCCGACGGAACAGACATTGACACACAAATAGAAACCGCAAACGAGCAAAAATCGTCAGCCGAAAAAGGCCTGGAAGAGGCAAATGAAAAGCTTGCGGCGAAAATCAGCGAGATTGAAAAATTACAGAGCGAAAACAACGAATTTGCAAGCATAGCGGCTGATCTTTCAAAAGAGATCTCACTGCTCACAGTCAGCCTTGCCGATAACCGTGTTATCAGTGAAACCGCAAGTACGCAGATTGAAGAAATCAACGCAAGAATTACGGCTATTTCTGAACTTCTCGGCAACCGCCGTGACGCAGTTTCAGCTCTTGAAGAAAAGAAAAACAACGCAAAAAAAGCGCTTGATATGTGCTGTGATAAAATTGACGGCTATAAAAATGCAGTTGAGGGTTACAGAATAAAGGTGAAGTCAAGAACCGAAAAGAGCGATAAGGTTAAGTCCGAAATTACAGTTCTTGACAGCGAAATCGGCAGAAAAAACGAGAGAATTCGTGTGCTTGATGACCTTGAAAAGAATATGGAGGGCTATCAAGGCTCTGTCCGCAGTGTTATGAGGGAGTCAAAGCGCGGCGCATTGCACGGTATTCACGGACCGCTCTCACAGCTTATAACCGTAAAGGATAAATACAGCGTTGCTGTCGAAACAGCTCTCGGAATTGCAATTCAGAATGTGGTTGTTGACAGCGAAACCGACGCTAAACGGGCTATCGCATATTTGAAAGAAAACCGCGGCGGCCGTGCCACATTTTTACCGCTTACTGCAATTAAACCGAGAAGTCTTGAAGAAAAATCTTTAGAGGATTGCTACGGCTTTGTAAGCATTGCGTCAAAGCTTGTTTCCTGCGACGGCAAATACAATGATATTATTGAAAATCTTTTAGGCAAAACCGTTATTTGCGATGATATGGATTCTGCCATTGCAATGTCAAAAAGATATAAAAACCGTTTTAAAATTGTAACTCTTGACGGTCAGGTAATTAACGCAGGCGGTTCAATGACAGGCGGCAGCAAGGCGCAGAGCGTGGGAATGCTCAGCAGAAGCAATGAGATTGATAAGCTTCGTTCTGCCGTTAAAGATCTTGAGGATAAGAAAAAATCTTTGGCGGTTCAAGAAAAAATGCTCTCGGAGGATTTGGCTTCTGCCGTTGCCGACCTTAACGGTATTGAGGGCGATATTCTCTCGGCAAATGAAGAAAGAATTCGTCTTGAGGGTGAATATAAGCTTGCTGTTGAGCAGTATGAAACATCCTCTAAGGGCGTAGCAGAACTTATTGATGAAGAAAAAATACTCGGTGAGCGAGCTGAAAAAATAAACAGCGACAGTATTACCGCCCGTGAAACGGTTGAAAAATTAAACCTTGAAATTGCCGAAAAAGAAAAAAGTCTTGAAGCTGTCAGCGGTGACAGAGAGACTCTTGCGAAAGTCCGTGAAGAGCTTTCAGAAGTTGCCGAGAGTATCAGACTTGAAATTCTCGGTTTCCAAAAGGATATTGAGTCATGTGAAGATAATATCCGCAGGCTTGAAATTCTTAAAAGCTCGCAGTCCAACCGTCTTGAAGAGCTTGATGAAGAAATTAAGGCATTTAAAAATAAAAATATTTGGCTTACAAAAGATATTGAAAGTCTGCGAACCTCTGTCGAAGAACTGCGTAAGAAATGCGGTAATGCAAAAACGGACGTTGACGGTTTGTTAAATCAGCGTGCAGAGCTTGAAAAAGAGAATACACAGCTTCGCAATCTTGAAAAAGAAAAATCTGCTGAAAGAGAACGTGTCAGCGGTGAGCTTGCCCGTCTTGAAGAGCGAAAAGCGTCAATGCTCAATGAGTTTGAAGAGTACAACTCAAAGCTTTATGATGAATATCAGCTCACAAGGCGTGAGGCGATAGCTCTTGAAATCGTTATTGAAAATATCAGCGAAGCCCGCGCACGTCTTGCGTCGCTTAAAAACGAAATCCGAGGACTCGGTTCTGTCAATGTTTCGGCTATTGACGAATACAAAGAGGTTTCTGAAAGATACGAATTTATGTCCGAGCAAATCGGCGATGTTGAAAAATCAAAGGCAGAGCTTATTCGGCTTATTGACGATTTGACAACGAAAATGAGCGTTCAGTTCCGTGAGCAGTTTCAAAGAATCAATGTTGCTTTCGGTGAAACCTTTGCCGAGCTTTTCGGCGGAGGCAAAGCAGAATTAAAGCTTGAAGACGAAATGAATGTGCTTGAATGCGACATCGAAATCAAGGTTCAGCCTCCCGGCAAGAATGTCCAGAATATAAACCTGCTTTCGGGCGGTGAAAAGGGACTTTCAGCGATTGCGCTTCTTTTCGCAATTCTAAAGGTTACGCCTGCTCCGTTCGTAATCTTTGACGAGGTTGAAGCGGCGCTTGACGATGTTAATGTTGTCCGTTACGCACAGTATGTAAGAAGAATGACAAAGAATACGCAGTTTATTCTCATTACCCACCGCCGCGGCACAATGGAAGAAGCCGATATGCTTTACGGTGTTACAATGCAGGAAGAGGGCGTTTCAAAAATCCTCGAATTAAAAACTGCTGAAATGGCTCGCAAGCTGGGCTTGGCATAATAAATACATATCTTCTCTGTAGAAAGGATATTATCTATGGGAATTTTCAAAAAGATTAACTTCGGTCTTACAAAGACAAGAAATAAAATGGCAGGGGCTATTGACGATATGCTCGACAGCTTTGACGAGGTCACTGACGACCTTTATACAGAGCTTGAAGAAATTCTTGTTATGGGCGATGTTGGCGTTACAACTGCTGTTGAAATTACAGAAAGACTTCGTGAAGAGGTTGCAAAGGGTAAAATAAGAGGTGCTGAAGCAATCCGTCAGCAAATAAAAGCAATCGTTGCCGAAATGCTTTACGGCGGTGAAGATATGGGGCTTATCACGGTGCCGTCAATTATCCTTGTAATCGGTGTAAACGGTGTGGGAAAAACCACCACAATCGGTAAAATGGCGGCTATGTATAAGGCGCAGGGCAAAAGCGTTGTTTTAGGCGCGGCAGATACATTCCGTGCCGCCGCAATCGACCAGCTTCAAATCTGGGCTGACCGTTCGGGCGTTGATATTATCAAGCATAAAGAGGGCGCAGATCCTGCTGCAGTGGTATTTGATACAATCAATGCCGCAAAGGCGAGAGACAGCGAGATTATTATTATCGATACTGCAGGCAGACTTCACAACAAGAAAAATCTTATGGACGAGCTTAATAAGATTTACCGTGTTATCGACCGTGAGCTTCCTTATTCCGACCGTGAAGTACTTTTGGTGCTTGACGCAACAACAGGTCAGAATGCGGTTAATCAAGCCCGTGAATTTAAGAGCGTTGCAGATATTACAGGCATTGTGCTTACAAAGCTTGACGGTACTGCAAGGGGCGGTGTGGTGCTTGCAATCAAAAATGAGCTTGGCATTCCCGTTAAATTCATCGGTGTGGGCGAGCAGATTGACGATTTACAGCCGTTTAAGCCCGAAGCATTTGCAGACGGCTTGTTTGATAAGATAGATTATAAAGATGAGGAGGATGTTCAGCTTGAAGTTGTTGAAGAGAGCAAAGAAGAATGCGAAAATATTGACGAAAGTGTTTTACCGAAAGAAGAACTCCCCCTTGCAGACGGTGAAAACGCTGAAATCAATTCCCAGTCAGATGACGAAGGATATAAACAGGAAGAAGAGGAAATAACCGAGCCTGAACATAAAGAAGAAAAGAAAAAGAGGGGTTTCTTTGGATTTTTTAATCGCAACTCATAATATGAAAAAGCAGGCGGAGCTGCAAAGAATACTTGCGCCGCTCGGCATAAATGTACTTACTGCCGATATGGCGGGCATTGAGCTTTCAGAGGTTGATGAAACAGGCACAACCTTTGAAGAAAACGCATTTTTAAAGGCAGACAGCGGTTGTAAAGAAAGCGGAATGGTCTGTGTTGCAGACGATTCGGGGCTTATGGTCGATTTTCTTGACGGCGCTCCCGGTGTTTATTCAGCCCGTTTCGGCGGAGAACACGGCAACGATTCAAAAAATAACGAAAAGCTGTTAAAGCTTATGGAAAATGTACCCGATGAAGAACGCACTGCGCGGTTTGTAAGCTGTGTGTGCTGCTGTTTCCCTGACGGAAGGCATTTTTCGGTTCGCGGTACCTGCGAGGGAATTATTGCGCATCAGGTACACGGAACAGGCGGATTTGGCTATGATCCGCTGTTCCTTGTGGGCGAAAAGACCTTCGGCGAGCTTACGGCGGAAGAAAAAGACAAGGTCAGCCACCGCGGAAACGCATTGAGAAAATTCGTACAGGAATTGCCAAAATATTTATGATAACTCAAATAGCCTTGAGTAATAAGGAGAAAACAAATGACAAGTAAAGAAAGAGCCGTACTCAGAGGTCAGGCAAACGGAATGCAGGCATTGTTTCAAGTCGGCAAGGGCGGAATTTCAGACGCGCTTATAAAGCAGACCGACGACGCGCTTACTGCCCGTGAGCTTATAAAAATCAAGGTGCTTTTAGAAACAAGCCCCGAAAAGCCCAAAGAAATAGCGCAAAAGCTTGCAGAAGCAACGAACAGCGAATGTGTGGGAGTAATCGGTGGCAGTATGATTTTTTACCGTTATAACCCCGAGCTTCACAAAGACGAAAAGAAAAAAGGAAGAAAATAACAATGAAAATAGGCATTTTCGGCGGAACTTTCAATCCCCCTCACAAAGGTCATACACGAATGATTGATGAAATGACCGAGGAATTGGGTCTTGACAAGGTGCTGATTATCCCCAACAAAATTCCTACCCATAAGCGTTGCGACGACCTTGCTGAAAATGAGGACAGATTTGAAATGTGCAAAATGGCATTTCAAAATCCCAAATACGAAATCAGCCGTATAGAAATGGACAGAGAAAGCGACAGCTATACAATTTTCACCGTTGAAGAGCTGAAAAAGCAGTATCCCAATGACGATTTGTATTTAATTATGGGTTCTGATATGTTTCTGATTTTTCATAAATGGTATAAGTATAAAGAAATTTTGGAAAAATGCGCGATATGCGTAGCATCACGCAATACTGACGAAAGCATTTACGCGCTTCGCGCTTACGCATTTGAAAAACTCGGCATTTATATTAAAGAGCTTGAGGGGAAGAATATACATATCTCACCTCTTGATGCTTATATAGTAAGCTCAAGCGAAATCAGAGATCTGATTTCTTCCAAGCAAAGCCTTGACGGAAAAGTTGAGCCGAAAATCATTGAATATATGGAGAACCGCAAGCTATATGGATACGGCAAGAAATAAAGAGTTTCTCGAAATTTTAAAAAAGCGTTTACCGCCGAAAAGACTTTATCATTCAATTTGCGTTGCCGAGCAGGCGAAACATTTGGCTGAAATTTTTGGCGGAGATACCGAAAAAGCATATACCGCAGGGCTTATTCACGATATTCTTCGTTATGAGCCTGCCGAAAAAATGATTGAAATTATTGAAAATGACGGTCAAATCCTCACCGAAAGCGAAAAAAAGATTGAATTTACGCTTCACGCAGTTGCAGGCGAGGTTTATTTGAGAAAAGAATTGGGCGTTACCGACGCTGAAATTTTATCAGCGGTTCGCTGGCACACAACGGGTAAAGAGGATATGTCGCTTTTAGAAAAAATTGTCTATGTGGCAGATTTAACCTCTGAAGACCGTGAATACCCGGATGTGAATGAGGTAAGAGCAATGGCAGAGGAAAGTCTTGACAAGGCTCTGATGCGCGGATTGTCGTTTACCGTTGAGGATAATGCCCGAAAGCACAGACCCATTCATCTTGACACAGTTAAAGCTTTTAATTACCTTGCAGAAAGGATGTAAAATATGGAAAGAACAGAACTTCTTAAAAATATTGTTGTTACTCTTGACAACAAGAAGGCAATGGATATAAAATCACTTGAAATAACAGATTTAACCGTTGTTGCCGATTATTTTGTAATTGCAACGGGTACTTCGGGTACTCACATACGCGCCCTTGCCGATGAGGTTGAAGATACGCTTACAAAAATGGGTGTTGAACCAAATCATATTGAGGGCAAAACAACGGGTTGGATTTTGCTCGATTACGGCACGGTTATTGTTCATCTTTTCACTGCCGACCAAAGAGAGCTTTACAGCTTGGAGCATCTTTGGGGCGATGCAAAGCAGACTGACATCAGCGGTTATATTTCAGAATAAACTGTAAAAAATCTCATTAAAGAAGGTTGTATATATGAATTATGATTTTAAAGCCACCGAACAAAAATGGCAGGCAAAATGGGATGAAGCAAAGGTTTTTGAGGCTAAGGATAATTCTGACAAGCCCAAGTTTTACGGCCTTGTTGAGTTCCCTTATCCCAGCGGCGCAGGTATGCATGTAGGGCATATTAAGGCATACAGCGGTCTTGAAGTAGTTTCAAGAAAAAGAAGACTTCAGGGTTACAATGTGCTTTTCCCCATAGGCTTTGACGCTTACGGCTTACCTACTGAAAACTACGCAATCAAAACAGGCATTCACCCTCGCAAGGTTACCGATATGAACATTGAAAAGTTCACAAGTCAGTTAAAGCGCGTAGGTTTTTCGTTTGACTATTCAAGAGTTGTTGATACAACTGATGATAAATATTATAAATGGACACAGTGGATTTTCCTTAAAATGTTTGAAAACGGACTTGCATTCCGTGACAAAACTCTCGTTAATTACTGCCCCTCATGTAAGGTTGTTCTTTCAAATGAGGATTCACAGGGCGGTAAGTGCGATATTTGCCACAGCGATGTTGTTCAAAAGTCAAAGGATGTTTGGTATTTAAGAATTACCGAATATGCCGATAAGCTTCTTGAGGGTCTTAATGATGTTGATTATCTTCCGAACATCAAGCTTCAGCAGGTGAATTGGATAGGTAAATCACGCGGTGCATTTGTAAACTTCACTCTTAATGAAATTCCTGAAAAATTGAAGATTTACACAACCCGACCGGACACTCTTTTCGGCGTAACATTTATGGTTATGGCTCCCGAGCATCCGATTATTGACAAGTATTCCGACAAAATTTCAAATATGAGCGAAATTCTTGCATACCGTGCTGAATGTGCAAAGAAAACAGAATTTGAACGCACACAGCTTGTAAAGGATAAAACAGGTGTTAAAATCAGCGGAATTACAGCTAAAAACCCTGTAAACGGCAAGGATATTCCCATTTACATATCCGATTATGTTATGATGGGCTATGGTACCGGCGCTATTATGGCTGTTCCTGCACACGATGACCGTGACTATGACTTTGCAAAGAAATTCGATATTGATATTATTGAGGTTATCAAGGGCGGTGACATCAGCGCTGCCGCTTATACAGGCGACGGCGAAATGGTGAACTCCGATTTCCTCAACGGTATGGATAATAAAAAGGACTCAATCGCAAAAATGATTGATGTTCTTCAGCAAAAAGGCATCGGCGAGGGCGGTGTTCAGTATAAAATGAAGGATTGGGCATTTAACCGTCAGCGTTATTGGGGCGAGCCAATTCCGATCGTTCACTGCGAAAAGTGCGGAATGGTGGCTGTTCCGTATGAAGAGCTTCCGTTAAGACTTCCCAATGTTGAGAATTTTGAACCCGGTACAGACGGCGAAAGCCCTCTTGCTAAAATTGAGTCCTATGTAAACTGCAAATGTCCCAAGTGCGGCGGCGATGCAAAAAGAGAAACAGATACAATGCCTCAGTGGGCAGGCTCATCGTGGTATTTTCTCAGATATACCGACCCCAAAAATGAAAATGCGCTTGCCGATATGGATAAGCTTAAATATTGGCTTCCTGTTGATTGGTACAACGGCGGTATGGAGCATGTTACCCGTCACTTGATTTATTCACGATTCTGGCACAAGTTCCTTTATGACATAGGCGCAGTTCCTTGCGAAGAACCTTATGCCAAGAGAACCGCACAGGGCCTTATTCTCGGTCCTGACGGCGTTAAGATGAGCAAATCAAGAGGTAATGTTATTGACCCCAACGAGGTTGTTGATGTATACGGAGCAGATGTTCTTCGTACCTATGTTCTCTTTATGGGCGACTATGAGCAGGCAGCTCCTTGGTCTGAAAGTTCGGTTAAGGGATGCAAGAGATTTATTGACAGAATTTGGAATTTACAGGAGATTCTTACGGACGGCGATGAATTTTCAAAAGAGCTTTCATCTGCTTTCCATAAGACAATCAAAAAGGTAACAGAGGATATTGAAACTCTTAAATACAACACTGCAATTGCGGCTCTTATGACGCTTCTTAATGCAATTTATGCCAAGGGCGAAATCAATAAGGCAGAGCTTAAAGCGCTCTTGCTTATTGTCAATCCTTTTGCTCCCCATATTACAGAAGAAATGTGGGAAAAATGCGGATACGGCGCAATGCTTGCGCAAGACGGCGAATGGCCATCATATGATGAAGCAAAATGTGTTGACGATACAATAGAAATCGTTGTTCAGATTAACGGTAAAATCCGTGCAAAGCTTAATGTTGCGGCTGATATTGAACAGGCTGAGGCAGTTGCTTTGGCAAAAGCCGATGAAAAAGTAGCAGCCGAGCTTAACGGCAAAAATATCATTAAAGAAATTTATGTTAAGGGCAAGCTTGTAAACATAGTTGCCAAATAAATTCAAATTCAAGCTCCCCTCTGAACGGGGGAGCTGTCATTTTAAAGAAAATAAGTGAGCTTATGTTCCGCTGTCCTATATGTAATGAAAAACTGAATATAACGGAAAACTCATATCGCTGTGTTAACAATCATTCATTTGATATTGCAAGGCAAGGCTATGTGAATTTGCTTCTTGTCAATAAAAAGCATTCCGATAACCCCGGCGACACAAAAGATATGGTTTTGGCACGGCGAAGTTTTCTTGAAAGCGGAAAATATGATTGCTTTTCAGATAAACTCAATGAGCTTGTAAAAGAAGTTTCAGCGGATAGTCAAAATTTGTCTATTCTTGACTGCGGATGCGGTGAGGGCTATTACGACGGCAGACTTATTGACTGCTTGGATAAGTTGAAAATTAACTATAAACTTTTGGGATTTGACATTTCAAAAGAAGCGGTGCGTTTTGCCGCAGGTAAATATAAAAATGCGAGCTTTTTTGTGGGCAGTTGCTTTAATATGCCCTTAACGGACAATGCTTTTGACCTTGCAATCAACATTTTTGCGCCTATGGTTGAAAGTGAATTTTGCCGTGTATTGAAAAAAGGCGGATATTTAATCTATGCCGTACCCGGCAAAAATCATCTTATGGGGCTTAAAAAGCTTATTTACGCAAATGTTTATGAAAATGAAGAAAAGCATACAGAATATAACGGCTTTGAATTTGCCGGCAGATATTCTGTAAAGAATAGAATCGCTCTTGACGGCGAAACAGGTGTAAATCTTTTCAAAATGACGCCCTATTATTTTAAAACCGAGTTGGGCGCAGAAGAGAAAATCCGTAAAAACAACGGATTTACGACAGAAATCCATTTTGACTTTTTGATTTACAGAAAAATATAATTAAAATTTATCGGGGTGAAAGTATGAAAATTATTGATATATCAAAGGATGTTATGACCTGTGAGGTTTTTGAGGGCGATCCTGCGCCAAAGCTTGAAAGAGAAGCAAGCATAGGCGAAAACAGTGAATATAATTTGAGCAAAATCAGTATGTGTCTGCATAACGGAACTCATATGGACGCACCTCTTCACTTTTTGCCCAATGGCAGTGATATAACTGAATTTGACCCCGAAGTATTTTTCGGTCCATGCGTTGTGGTAGAGGTTGCCTGTGAAATGCTGACAGGCGCGTTTGTTGAAGAATATTTCCCGAGAAACGCGAAAAGAATACTTATAAAAAGCCACGGCAAAACAGTGCTTCACGAATCTGCCGCGTCAGAGCTTTCGCATATGGGATATGTGCTTGTGGGAACAGACGCTATGACTGTTGAGCCCGAAGGAAGCGACGGCAGAACCCACCGTATGTTTATGGTGGATAATGTGGCGCTTTTAGAAAATCTTGATTTGGAAAATGTTGAGTCGGGTGATTATTTTCTTGCGGCGGCGCCAATTAAAATCAGCGGTGCAGAGGCTTCGCCTGTAAGAGCTTTGCTTGTTTCGGATTATATTTTCTGGAGCGGAGAAAGCAACAGATAAAAACTATCTATTATATTTTTTTGATGTGGAGAGTACAATGGTTAAAAAATTACTGCAACTATTTTTGACCTTTGCAAAAATAGGCGGAATAACATTCGGCGGCGGGCTTACAATGTTACCGCTGCTCACAAAGGAAATCGTTGAAAAGCGTAAATGGGCAACTGAAGAACAGTTACTTGACTATTACGCTGTCGGTCAATGCACACCGGGTATTATTGCAGTTAATACTGCAACCTTTATCGGTTATTATCAAGCAGGTGTGTTGGGCGGAATTTTTGCAACCGTAGGTATGGTAACACCGTCAATTATAATTATTGTTACTGTTGCGGCAGTGTTACAGCAGTTTATGGACTATCAAATCGTTGCCAGCGCCCTAATGGGTATTCGTGCCGTAGTTTGCGCCCTGCTTGCGCATACGGTCATTACTCTCGGGAAAAAGAGCCTTATTGATGCAGTATCCGTCGCGCTTTTTATTATAGGATTAGTGCTGTGCTTTGTGCTTGATATAACTCCGATTATCGTTGTTATCGTCGGCGGAGTTGCAGGACTTATTGTAAACAAAATCAGGGAGGTGCGTGCAAAATGACCTTCTTGCATCTTTTTATTGAATTTTTTAAAATCGGACTTTTTGCAATAGGCGGGGGACCTGCTACAATTCCATTCCTTTTTGACCTTGCCGCAAGCGATTACGGCTGGTTCACACAAAAACAGCTTGTTGATATGATTGCGGTCAGTGAAAGCACGCCCGGTCCTATCGGTGTAAATATGGCAACTTATGCAGGTTATAACGCAGGATACAGTGAAATGGGTATCAGCGGCGGAATACTCGGCGGAATAGTTGCCACAACAGGACTTGTTGTGCCGTCAATTATTGTTATTGTGATTATCGCCGGCTTTTTAAAGGCGTTTGCGGAAAATAAATATGTTAAAAATATTTTTTACGGAATTCGTCCCGTGGTAACCGCTATTGTGTTATATTCGGTTTACGGAATTATTTCGCAGACATTTTTCCAAGAGGGCGAGTTCGTATTTCCTGTAATTGCCATTGCGTTTATTCTTTTTGCGCTTATGTTTGTGAAGAAACTAAAAAAACTGCATCCTGCGTTCTGGCTTGCAATCGGTGCTGTTTTCGGAATACTTTTTAAGCTTTGAGGTCTTGTATGTCGCTTGTAAAAAATCAGGATATACAACTGGATATTGAGGGCTATACTGCCGAGGGCAACGGCGTTGGGCATTATAACGGGCAGGCTGTATTCATTTCGGGTGCGGCTAAGGGCGATGTGATTATTGCTCATATTATAAAGGCGAAAAAGACATACGCTGTGGGAATTATCAAACAGATAATCACCCCCTCGCCCGACAGAATTGCGGTTGATTGCGGTCATTTTCGCTCGTGCGGCGGCTGTGTTTACCGCCACATTTCTTATAAAGCCGAAAAAGAGCTGAAAAGGCAAAAGGTTGTTGACGCATTTCAGCGTCTTGCCCATATTGATGTGCCTGTGCAGGATATTATCACCTGCGATATTCAGCGTTACAGAAATAAAGCGCAGTATCCCGTAGGCTTTGACAATGGCATTGTTGCAGGTTTCTACGCGCAAAAAAGCCACAGAATAATAAATTCATCCGACTGTATTTTACAGCCCGAAGAATTTTCAAAAATCGTTGATATTGTAAAAGCTTGGATGTCCGAATTTGGTATAACCGCTTACAACAGCGAAACAGGCATAGGGCTTATACGCCATATTTACATAAGAAAAGTGTTTAAAACAGGTCAGCTTATGGTCTGTCTCGTGATTAACGGAAACACCCTGCCGTATGCCGATGAGCTTTGCGATGATTTGATGAGAATTGAGAATATAACAAGTATTGCAGTCAATGAGAATACCGAAAAAACAAACGTAATTCTCGGTCAAAACTGCAATGTAATATGGGGCAGCGATCATATTGAAGATGAGCTTTGCGGAGTAAAAATCCGGCTTTCGCCCCTTTCTTTCTATCAAGTTAATCACGACTGTGCCGAGCTTTTATATAATAAGGCGAGCGAATATGTAGGCGCAACAGGCAGTGAAACTGTACTCGATTTATATTGCGGAGCAGGCACAATCGGACTTTCAATGGCACATAAGGTTAAAAAGATAATCGGTGTTGAGATTATCCCTGAAGCAATTGAGGACGCTAAGGAAAACGCAAAACGGAATAATATTGAAAATTGCGAATTTTATTGCGGTGACGCAAAAGACGCTGTTAAAATGCTTCGTGATAAGCGTATAACTCCCGATGCAGTAATTCTTGACCCGCCGCGAAAGGGCTGTGATAAAGAGGTTCTTGAATGTGTGGCAGAGATGAACCCGAAAAAAATCGTCTATGTTTCCTGTGATGTGTCAACTCAGGCGAGGGATTGTGCAATTCTCAGTGAACTTGGCTTTAAAACCTGCGAGGTAACCCCTGTGGATATGTTCCCGCGCACTGCGCATACAGAATCGGTTGCCCTTTTAAGTCGGCAAACTAATGTACACAATATGAAGTTGAATGCTTCTCCGTTTGAAATGATAAAGAGCGGAGCAAAAACTATTGAACTTCGCTTGCTTGACGAAAAGCGTAGGCAAGTGAAAACCGGAGATGTGATTGTTTTTACAAATACGGCAACAGGAGAAACACTGAACACGACCGTTGTAAAACTGCATTACTTTGTCGATTTTGATGAATTATATAATTCTTTGCCCTTGTTAAAATGCGGATATACGGTCAAAAATATTGATAAAGCAGCGCCGAGTGATATGGAAGAGTATTATTCCGTAGAGGAACAGAAAAAATACGGTGTTGTCGGAATCGAAATTTGCCGAGCGAAAGAAGTTACAGACGAATCCGTAGCATTGCTTGAAAAAAGAGGTTAATATAATGCAAATGAGAAGATACGACCGTCAGGTTACGGATATGAATGAAATTATTAAAATTCTTGATAAATCCAAGGTGGTGCATCTTGGAATGGCTGACGGCGGAGAGCCTTATGTTGTGCCTATGAATTACGGATACACATTAAAAGACGGAGCTTTGACGCTGTATTTTCACTGCGCAGAGCAGGGCAAAAAGCTTGATATTATCCGCAAAAATCATAATGTGTTTTTTGAAATGGACTGCGATATTCAGCCGATTGAGGGCGATACGGCCTGCGAATACAGCACCGCATACGCAAGCATTATGGGCAAAGGTTTAGCCGAAATTGTTGAGAATACCGAAGAGAAAAAATACGCTCTGTCAGTGCTTATGAAAACTCAAACGGGCAAGGATTTCACATTCAATGACAAAATGATAAACGGTGTAACCGTTATTAAAATTACGGCACTTGAATATACCGCAAAACAAAAATTATTACTGTAAAATCATTAAAAAATATCCCGACAGTTAATCCTGTCGGGATATTTCAGTCTGAACTATTTTGCGATAGTAAAATAACCAAATGTTTTCGTCCGCATTTTTCAAAAGGCGGTGGGGTGCGTGTCTCCGGTGGAGACCTCTGAATACGAAAGTATTCAGAAGCGCCGACCGAGCCGGCAGGCGAGACCAAAGCCCTGCCTTGTAGTCCTCAAACTGTAAAATCTCTTTGCATCAAAAGCGCAGGATGGGCGAAAAACAGTACGGCGGACTGCTTTTCGCTGGGGAACCCTCGCCGGGGATGCTCATAAATCTGTATCTTTAGCGTATTATACATTTTTGCAGGATATGCGGTAAATAATCTTTTCACTTGTAAAGAATACGGCACAGCCGACTGCATAGCAAATTAAATCGGCAAATGAGAATGTTGTTCCGAGAAGAATACGGAAAAATTTTATATCACCCAAGCCCAAAAGCGATACAAAATCGAAATACTGTCCGATTTCTACCGCTGTGGCGAAGAGAAATACCCAAATAGGCAAGGATTTCAATTTGTCGGGGATAAATATTCTTATAAAACAGCAGATTAAAACCGTAACAAGAACATCGCCAACATAGGGTCTTATAAAATTATCGTTCAAGAAAAGAGCAATCAGCACTTCTGCGATAAAAATAGAGGTGAAAAATACAGCATAAATTATGCGCTTTCTATTTGTTTTCAATTTTGTTTATTCTCTCAATAAATTTTCCGTGATGTTTAGGCTCAATAACAGGCGGTAATAATTGCACAAATTTCTTGAACAACTCGCAAATCGGCTTAACCGTAAACATCTGGTCAAAAAATCCGTTAAGTGAAGCTAATATATCGCCGATATAAGGCGTGCTTGTAGGCGTCATTGTCACCTTATCCTTGGGCAGAAAATTAAAAATCATATTTCGCTTGCCAACGGTCTGAATAGGTCTGATTGAAACAAGCAGGCTGTTATCGTCAATCCATACAGCATTTGAGCATACCTTAAATTCAGTTTTGCCGAGAGTCATTGTCGAGTATCGGTAATAACCGTTCATTCCAAGGGGGATTTGGTTGGTTTCGTCGTCCTCGCTCCATTTGAATGTGCATTCCTCGCCGTTGAAATCAAATTTCACCATATCAATGTTGCCTGTTTTCTCCGACATCATATATGTGACGGCAAGCGGCAGTACGCTTACAGGCATACCTATTAAATTAAGCAGAATTTTCCTGCGGAATTTAATATACCTGTTGCTGATTTCTTCTTCGCGTGCAGGATGCTCACTGCAAGCAGGCGGAACAGGCGCTTCTGCTTCAAAATCCGTTTCTTCATCGGCTTCTTCAAATGCTTTGGGGAAGAAATCCCATATACAGTCAAGTCCGTCCTGCTCAACAGGAATAGACGCTGTGCATACAACCACAGCATTATGCTCGGGAAAAACAATGCCAAACTGCGAGAACATTCCGTCAGCACGGTATCCGCCGTTTTTGTTTTGCCAGAAGCAATATCCGTAGCCCGCCGAGGCGTCTGTGCCGGGGCGGTTATATGAATTGTCAATCTGAATGCTCGTAGCTTCCTTTGCCCATTCGGCAGGTATAACCTGCTTGCCCTTGTATTTACCGCCTTTAAGATAACAAAGCATAAGCTTTGCCAAATCTTCGGTTTTTATATAAAGTCCCCAACCGCCTGCTTCAATGCCGTTTCGGTCGGTTTCCCATACGGGATAATCAATTCCCAACGGTTCAAAAAGGCGGGGCTGTAAATAGTCACGCATACACATACCTGTGACACGGTTGATAATTGCCGAGAGCATAAAAATATTTTCGTTTACATAAAGGAACTTTTCGCCCGGTTCAAAACTCCACGGAGCATTTATGTAATTTTCAATCCAATCAATTTTTGTCTTGTCTGAAAGCAAACTCGGCTGTTTGCCTGCACTCATTCTTAAAAGATTTCGTATTGTTACTTTGTCAAAGCGCTCATCGGGCTTTTCGGGTGTATAGTCGGGAAAAAAGTCGAGAAGCTTGTCGTCGAGAGAAATAAGACCCTCGCTTATTGCAAATCCGACCGCCGTTGACGTAAAGGATTTACTTACTGAATAAACCATATGCGCAGTGTCTTTATCATAAGGCGCGTTGTACCATTCAAGGGCAACCTTGCTGTTGCGGATAACAATAAGACTGTGATATTCCAACCCTCTTTTTTTTGCTTCTGCCAAAAAATCGTTCACAACTTTAGCTGAAACTCCTACGCTTTGCGGTGTGCTTGCACGCGGTAATGCTTTTGAATTTGCCATTTATAACCCCTCCAACAAATTTTATTTTATTCCAATTTTAACATAGATATGTTAAGTTGCAAACGGATTAGTCAAAAAATAACTGATGAATAGATTTAAAAATCTCTGCATACATATTACAAGCAAGTAAAATACGGAGGTAGCTTATGGTTTCAGACGAAAAAAACATTCAAAAATTACCGCACAATATTATTATGGAGGATAGAAAAAAGCTTTCGGTTTCGGGAGTCACCGATATTGACTCATTTGACGAGCAGACGGTTATAGCTGTTACACAGCAGGGTGAGCTAACGATCCGTGGCTGGAATCTGCACATTACACGGCTTAATTTAGAGCAGAGCGAATTGATGGTAGACGGCGAAATTTCGTCGCTTATTTATACTGATACACGCCCGCAGGCAAAGGGCTTTTTCTCAAAGGTGCTTAGATGACCGACTATTTATACAGCTTAAGCCTTGCCCGTCAGACAAAAGGATTTTTGCTGGCGCTCGGCATGGGCTTTCTTTTGGGAGTTCTGTATGATTTAATAAGAATAATCCGAATAAGCGTTTCACGGGGAAAATTTGCCGTTGTTATATGCGACATAATTTTCTGTGCTGCAGCCTGCCTTTGCACATTTTTGTTCTGCTTAACCGTCAATGAGGGCGAAATTCGTTTGTATTTAGTTCTCGGCGAAGCTGTGGGATTTTTTGTCTATTATTTTTCATTTGGAGCTGTGGTTTTCGTTTGCAGTGAAAAAATTATCAGTTTTATTAAAAAGCTTTTGGGATCGGTTTTCGGTATCATTTTTTTCCCTTTTAAATGGATTTTCAGTAAAATAAGGAAACTGTTCAACAATTTGCTTAAAAAAAGTCGAAAAAACAGTAAAAAAGTCAAAAATAAATCAAAATTCCTCTTGAAAGTCAACAAACTATTGTTGTATAATCTATTTGTTAAAAAGCAAAATCTGGTGGATGGCGAAAAAAATGAAAGTGAGGAAGTATGATTATGGCAAGAACTAAGTCTGCACCTAAAAAAGTTCAGAAAAGAAGCTTTATTCTTACTCTCGGCATTATTTTGCTGATTGGTTATTTTGTGATTTCCATATTCAGCCTTCAAGCTACAATTAAAGAACGCCGTGCTGAGCTGGAACAAAAAAACGCCGCATACGAGCAGCAATTAGCTGATAACGAGCGCCTGCAATCCATAGTTGACGATGAAGATAAGAGCGAGTATATGGAGCAGGTTGCCCGTGAAAAACTCGGTTTTGTTATGCCGGGCGAAAAGGTATTCTACGACGTAACACCAGGGGCATGAGGAGGCTTTGCATTCAATGCAAATTGACATCGGTTCTATTTACGATGGAACAGTGACGGGGTTGACCAAATTCGGAGCTTTTGTTAAGCTTGAAGGCGGCGCTTCGGGAATGGTGCATATTTCCGAGGTGGCAAATGAATATGTCAGCGACATTTCACAGCACCTTTCAGAGGGCGACAAGGTTAAGGTCAAAGTAATCGAAATCAACGAAAAGGGTAAAATCAGTCTTTCAATCAAAAAGGCGTTGCCGGAACCCGAAAAACCGAAGCCTGCAAAGCCGAGGGTTCAGAAAAACGCTAACCGCGGTTGGCAGGGCAAATCACAGCCCGAGCAGTCGGGTCCAATGTCTTTTGAAGATATGATGGCAAAGTTTAAGGCTCAAAGCGAAGATAAAATGAGCGATATTAAACGAAGCTCTGACAGACGCGGCGGCAACACAGGCTACCGCAGAGGTAACAAGTCATAATAAAGGTAATAGGGCAGTTTTCATACTGCCCTTTTTTATTAAGGTGGCGGGAGTCGAACCGGATATGGTTTAAATCAGCATATTTTCCCTTGCACTGCGTTAAAACTCTCGACATACGGCAGTATGCCATCGAGTTTGTGCCTTGTTCAAGAAAAAATCGGCTTGATTTAAACTGCTCTGCACCGAAAATGCAGAGAGTGCGGATAAATTTTTGCTTTTGAAATAGCAGACGGGCTGACGCCCGCCAATGTTGAAAAAGTGAAAAGTCGCCGTAATATCAAGGCTTCGGCATATTGGGTTCGACTCCTGTCACCTAAAATATGAGGTAAAATTATGAGAGAAATAAGTTTTTCACAAATTTCAGATACTGTGCGTGAGCTTTGCATTAAAGCTAATAAGGTTCTGCCCGAAGATTTAACGCAGTGCATAGTCTGTAATGCCGGGAACGAAGAAAAAGAACTTCCCAAAAGCATAATGGGCGACATTCTTGAAAATCTTGACTGTGCAAAAGAAATGGACATACCTATTTGCCAAGATACCGGAATGGCGATTGTCTTTGTTGAAGTCGGTCAAGATGTTCATATAACAGGCGGTGATTTTGAGTCTGCCGTGAACGACGGTGTACGCCGAGGATATAGTGACGGACTTTTACGCAAATCAATTGTGGGCGATCCACTTGAAAGAGTGAATACAAACGATAATACGCCTGCAATAATTCACACCCGTATTGTTAGCGGCGATCAAATAAAAATCACCGTTGCGCCAAAGGGATTCGGCAGTGAAAATATGAGCAGAATAAAAATGTTCACACCCTCCGCAACTAAAGAGGATATTGTGGATTTTGTGGTAGAAACCGTAAAAATTGCAGGCGGTAATCCCTGCCCGCCGATTGTTTTGGGTATAGGTATCGGCGGCAGCTTTGAGGGTTGTGCATACCTTGCAAAAAAAGCGCTTTGCAGAAGCGTTAATAAACGAAATTCAAAACCGCTTTATGCCGAGCTTGAAAAGATAATGCTTGAAAAAGTTAATGCAACCGATATAGGTCCGCAGGGCTTCGGCGGAAAAACCACTGCTTTGGCGGTGAACATTGAAGAAGCACCTACCCATATTGCAGGCTTGCCCGTAGCAGTTAATGTGGGCTGTCATGTAACAAGACACGCAGAGGCAGTCATTTAAGGTGACGGTAGTTGAACACAATATGCCGAAAATTTGATATTACGGCGACTTTTCACTTTTTCAACATTGACGGGCGTCAGCCCGTCTGCTGTTTTAAAAGCAAAAATTCATCCATACTCTCTGCATTTTCGGTGCAGAGCAGTTTAAATCAAACAGTTTTTTTCTTGAACAAGGCATAAGGTCGAAGCCGTACTGCCGTATGGAGAGAGTTTTAACGCAGTTCAAGGAAAAATATGCTGATTTAAACCATATCGGGTTCGACTTCCGTCACCTTAAGCGAATTATAAAAATTCATATCATAGGAGAATTTGAAATGGCAAAGAAAAAGGTCTTGAAAATTGTTGTTACAGTTGTTTCTGTGCTGTTGGCGGTGACAATTGCGGTATTTGCAGTGTTTTTTGATAAAATAATGTGGAACAGCAAATGGTTCATTGAAAAATCGCTGACTGATGATGTAACGCTTACAATCAATGCTGATAAAACAGGCAAAACCCTTGACGGCTTCGGCGCGTCTGCCTGCTGGTGGTCGCAGATTGCCAATAAGAGCGATAATGCAGAAGAAATCGCAAAGCTTCTTTACAGCAAAGAGGGCTTGGGACTTAACATTTACCGTTACAATATCGGTGCAGGCTCTGCTGATAACACAAATTCAAATATCACTGACCCGTGGCGTAAGACAGAGAGCTTTTATGTGCTTAATAAAGAAACGGGCGAGTATGAATATGATTTCACAAAAGACGCTGAAGCACAGGCATTTTTAGATCTTTGTCTTTCCTACGGCTGTATTGATACGGTAATTCTCTTTGCAAATTCACCCCATTATACGATGACTCTTAACGGTCAGGAATACGGAAATGAAAATTGGTGGGTGAGCAATCTGCCCCGTGAAAATTATGAAGCTTATGCTGAATATTTAATAACAATTGCCGAGTATTTCATCAATAAAGGTGTTCCTGTGAAATACATAAGCCCCATTAACGAGCCTAACTGGTCATGGGGTGTGGCAGGTGTAAACCAAAGTCAAGAGGGCTGTTTCTATAATTCAGAAGATATTTACGATGTTTACCGTGCCTGCGTGAAAGAGATTAAAGAAAGAAATCTTGATATTAAGCTTGCAGGACCCGAATCAGGCGAAATCGGTCACAGACTTTATGAATGGTTTGAGTATCTCTATAATGATGAAGAAATCTTTCCGTATCTCGGTACGCTGTCATATCACAGCTATTGGTCCGATGAATCGGTCAACAACAAAATAGGACTTGGCGAATGGATTAACAAAAATACTGCGGATATTCCTGTTGAGATGTCAGAATGGTGTCATTTGCCCTGCACATCGCCAATCGACTCAATCGACGGCGCGCTTTTGCAGGCAAGAGTAATGGCGAATGACCTTAATTACAGCAGTATAAATTCTTGGACAGCGTGGGTTGGCGTAAACGGAATAGGCATTGGCGATGACGGCAAGGAATATTCTGACGGACTTTTGGCAGGTAATGCAGATTTAAGCGAATATTCAGTTGCTGTGAGATATTACGCAGTGGCTCATTTCAGCAAGTTTATTCCTGTCGGCAGTGTGAAAATCGAAACAAAAAAGAGCATAAACGATGTTATAAAAACAACAGAAAAACTTGAAGACGGCACAGTTAATACAACCTCGATGAAATATACCGTCAATTGCGTTTCGTATCTTACACCCGACGGCAAAACCGTGACGGTAGTTGTAAACGAAGGTGTTACAAGAAATATTGATTTCAAGATTGACGCTGAAAAAATGACTGTTTACACAACAACGCAGAATGAACGGCTTAAAGAAACATATTCGGGCAATGTTACAAAAATCGAACTTCCCGAAAAGAGCATAATGACAATCGTATTTGAATAATAAAATAGGACTGTAAAGAAACAGAATTCTTTGCAGTCCATTTGTTATATAAGGGACAGAAAAAATGCGTAGAATGAGCAATTACAGCCCGACGGCGTACAAAGGTACTCCAAAGGCTGATTTGTTTAGAGCATAAAACAAATATAATCTTTTCCTTATTTATGCTTTATGCGCTCTACGCATTTTTAACATCCCGTAACTAAATTTTTTCGCCTGTTTCGGCATTGATGACGTCTTTAAATACTGCACGGTGAGTGCCTGAAATATATTTATCAATGTGAAGTGAGCCGAAGAACCATTTTTTGAATTTGCAGTTCCCTGCAAGCTCTTCAAAATAGGCATTTAGGGCGGTAACGCGAAATTCCGAGGTATCGTTAAGATTTAAAAAATTCTTTACCTTTAATGGCGGTTCGTGGGATATGATAATATCCATATCATATCCTGCAACCTCAAGGTTTTCAGCGCCCTCTAAAAGCTCTTCCTGCGTTGGTATTTCATCTTTTGACCATTTATTCACATCACGGCGAATATCAATGTCCGAGCTTTCACCGCCGCCCATAGTGAAAATCTTTTTGCCTTCAAGCTCAAAAATCTGACCGCGCATAAGATGATAGAGATTTCCGTAAATTTTATGCACCTTACCGCCGTTCCATTGGCTTATTTCATAACCGTTAAGCATATCAAAATTTTCGTGAGTGCCGTCAATAAAGCAGATATTGTATTTTCTTTTGCCCAAAGACGCTAAAAAATTTTGCTCGGCTCTTGTGTCGTTCCACATAAAACCGAAATCACCGCAAATTATAAGAGTATCTCCCTCTTTAAGCTTTCGCAGAGCAATTCTTGAAAGTCTTTTGCGGTCGCCGTGGGTATCGCCTGTAATATAAATCATCTTCAAAAATTCCTTTTTCTCTATTGGATATTATTCTCATTTGTGATATACTTATTGTATTACTTTCTTATGCTTTTTTCAAGTGGGTGATTTAATTGAAAAAATTTATTTCGGTTTTTATTTGTATTACAATTTTAATATGTTCATTTTCAATAGGTGCGTCAGCTTCGTTTAATTCGCTTTTAGAAACAGAGGCTGATGTGGTTTTGCTTATTAATACCGACAGTGAAACGGTGATTTTCGATAAAAATGCAGAAAAGCAAACTGCACCTGCTTCAATTACTAAAATTGTCACTTGTATTCTTGTGCTTGAAAACTGTGACGATTTTAATACCGTTGTCACCTGCAAGCGTGAGTGCCTTAACGGACTTTACGAGCAGAACGCCGCAACAGTCGGCATTATCACAGGCGAACAGCTTACTGTTAAGGAATTGCTTTACTGTATGATGATTCCCTCTGCCGCAGACGCCGCAAATATTCTTGCCGATTATATCGGCGGAAGCATTGATAATTTTGTGGTAATGATGAACGATTTCGTCAAGAAACTTGGCTGTGAAAATACAAAATTCATCAATGCGCACGGACTTGATGAGGGCGGCGGAAACATCACCACAGCCTATGACCTTTATAAAATCGCAAAATACTGTATGCAAAATCCAACCTTTAAAGAGATTACAAGTACTTCGCGCTATGAAATTGCACCCACAAGTAAATATCCTTATACAAGATATCTCAATAATACCAATAAAATGATGAACCCGGCATATAGAGACTATTACAGCCCATATATTTCGGGTATTAAAACAGGCACAACCGCTTTAGCAGGACATTGCGTTATTTCAACAGCCTCAAAAGACGGCTATAATTATATGCTGATTGTTATGAACGCGCCGCAGTATGACATTGACAAAGACGGTGTTGAAGAAAATGTTGCCTTTACCGACAGTAAAAAGATTTACGAATGGGCATTTGACAATATTGTACTCACAAAGGTCACAAGCACGACTGATGTTGTGACAGTTATTGATGTAAAATACAATTGGAATGTTGATCATTTAAGACTTTTGCCTGCGCAGGAGCTTTCGGCGCTCGTTCCGTCGGGTACAGAGAGCGGAAGTCTTGTTGTCAGACCGATTGCCGACGAAACATTAACCGAGGTAAAAGCCCCGATCAAAAAAGGAGATGTGCTTGGTAAAGCAGAAGTTCTTTACGGCGAAGATGTTGTGGCAACCGTTGATTTGATTGCCGCCGAGGATATTGACCGCAATATTCTTTTATGGCTTCTTGACGGAATTAAAACAATTTTCTCAACAATGATATTCAAGCTCGTTTTCGGATTTTTCGTATTGCTTGTGATAATATACATCCTTTTGATTATCCGCAAGAACCGAATTAAAGCAAAGCGAAAGAAAATAAGAATGATAAAGGGATAAAGAAATATGATGCCTTTGTTTTTTGCCTTTATTTGCTGCTTTTATTTGGGCATATCCTCGCTGATAATTTATTATAAAGATGAGAAAAAAGAATATGATTTGATAATCGGCAAAGTTGTGCGTATTGATGAAAGCAAATTTTATCATAAAGGACATCACGGAATTGGTTATGTGCCTGTAATTGAATATTATTACAGAAATAAGGTTTATCAAGTCGATCACAGAATTTCATCTTCTAAATACGGGAAAAATATGGAGATTGTTCCCAACTCGAAATATCACATAGGTGACGAGGTGGAGCTTCGGGTGTATGTTGATAAGCCCGAATATGCGATTGTAAATGATAAAAATAACATTCGCCTGCCGTTGTATGTCGGTATTCCGCTTGTCCTGTTAAGCGCGGTGCTTTTATGTGCCGGGATAGTTAGGTTAAAGCCTTAATCCCCTTTATAAATGCAATATTGCGAGAAGCCTGTGACTGAAAAGAAAACAATTATTTTAGATTTAACTGATTGCAAATATTTAGGCGAATTGAACGAGCGAATAAGAAAGGCGTTTGATTTTCCCGAATGGTACGGTGCGAATTGGGATGCGTTTTGAGATTTTTTATGGAGCGAATGCGCTGCTGACGAAGTGAGAATTTTAGGCGAAAAATCCTTTCCGCAAAAATTCAGCCGTGATATTGATATGATGCACAGTATGCTGTTAAAATACCGATATGAAAGAGAACAAGACAGTGAAAAATACGCTGATGTCAAGCCTTTTGAATATGTAATTGAAAGCTGATTTTGTTATAATAAAAAATTATCCGAGGTTCAGTTTTTGCGAACCTCGGATTTTTGCAGTTTTATATCAGGAACATCAATTGCCGTAATCGCCGAAGGGGAATGGGAAAGTACTGCCTGTATTGTCCTTTTCGGTTTTAGCCGATGATGTGCTTGAATCCTCAACAAGCTTTACTTCTATGTCAAAGGTTGAAATATTGTAATCGGAATCAATTCGGCAAATTGTGAGCGTTAAGCTGTCACCGACCTTGCTGTTTTCAATAACCTTTGAAAGCTCGTCGCCTGTGTCCATATTCTTACCGTTGACGGCAATAATCATATCGCCCGATTTTACATCTTTATTTGTCAAATCACTGCCTGTCATAATCTCTTCAATAATAATTGAGTGTGACGGAAGCTTTTGTGTCTTTACAATAATGGAATGCGTCTGACTGTATGCTACGGCATAATAGGTAATGCCGAGTACAGGGCGGTTTGTAACCTTACCGTGAGCTATAAGCTCGTCAACAATTTCCTTAACTGTTGTTGACGGAACGGCAAAACCCATACCTTCATAGTCGGTTGAAGCAATTTTTGAGGAATTTATGCCTACTACCTGACCGTATTCATTTACTAAAGCTCCGCCCGAATTGCCCGGGTTTATCGCCGCCGTGTGCTGAATGCAGGCAACCTCATAGCCGACAGGACTGTCAACGGGTCTGCCTATTGCAGAAACCATACCGTTTGTGAATGAACCGAAAAACTGTGTGCCTCCCGGATTGCCGATAGCGTAAACATAATCGCCTACATCAAGAGTGGCAGAATCGGCAAATTCAGCCGCTTTAAGCCCTGTTGCAGAAATGCGGATAAGACCTATATCAGTCTTTGCATCAGTACCTACAATAACAGCGTCATACTGTGTGCCGTCTTCAGTCTGCACAAGAATTTTAGGGTTTGAAACATCAATAACATGGGCGCAGGTGATAATGTATGTGGCATTGCCGTCTGAATTTTCCCCCATAATAATGCCGGTACCCTCTGAATAAAGGGTTTGCTGATTGCTTGTGTAAACAAGCACACCCACAGAGCTTTCATAAACCTTTTCATAAACCTGCTTGGGAGTCAGCGTACCGTCTGAATTTCCTGTGCTGTCATCTTTCGGCTTGCTTGGTGTTTGAGTGATTTCCATTTGTGTTTTATCTGTGCTTTTCGGAACTTCTTCTGAAAAGCCGTTAAAAATAAAACCTGCAAGCATAACGCCCACTGCCGCAAGAAATACGGCGCAAATAATCACAATCGCAATAACAAGTCCCTTTTTCTTGCCTTTTGAAGGCTTTTTCGGTGCTTCGGGCTTTGGGGGCTGACCGTAATTGCCATAGGTCGCATACTGATTATAAATCGGCGGTGTTACAGGAGGTGTTACGGGTCGGCTGTATGGCGGAGGGGTTGTTCCGCTTTGCCTGTTTTCGGTATTGTTCATATTGTTATCAAGATTTTCGTTCATATTGAAAAACCTCCGTATTATTTCTTGTTTTTATCTTTTTCGGTTCTGGGCTTTGGCAGAAGAACAGTAAATCTTGTAAATTCGCCCACTGTGCTTTCGGCAAATATTTCGCCCTTGTGCATTTCAACAATTGTCTTGCAAAGGTAAAGTCCAAGACCTGCGCTCTTTACATCATAGCTTCGGGATTTATCAACCTTATAGAAGCGTTCAAAAATCTTTCCTATTTCTTCCGAAGAAATTCCGTCGCCTGTGTTTTGAACTGCAAGGCATATTTTACCGTCTTGTGTTTCGCCTGCGAAAAGCGAAATTTTACCGCCGTTTTCGGTGAACTTAACCGCGTTGTCAACAAGATTGTAAACCACTTGATAAAGCATATCGCGGTCGGCAAAAACGCTTACATTGCCCATATTTTCAAAGCCCTCAACAGAAATATCTTTTTTCTCAATTTCTTGCTCAAAGGTGAGGGTGCAGTCAATCATCATTGAAGCCAAGTCAAATTCCTTAGGTTTAAGCTCCAGCTCTCCTGCCTCAATTTTTGAAAGATTTAGCATTGAGGTTACAAGCCGCGAAAGACGCTTAATCTCATCAGATACTGTTTTAAGATAATCACTGCGCTGTTCATCGGGAATTGTGCCGTCAAGCATACCGTCAATAAATCCGCCGATTGTGGTCATAGGTGTTTTAAGCTCGTGCGATACGTTTGCAACAAAGCTTCGCCTTGAAGATTCAAGCACCGAAAGTGCTGAAGCCATTTGGTTGAACGAGGCGCAAAGCTCCGCCATTTCATCGTGACCTGTTACAGTTACACGCTTGCTGAAATCGCCCTGTGCATAAGCTTTTGTAGCGTTTGACATCTGACGCAGGGGATTTGTGAATTTCGCCGTCATAGCATAAGCCGCCAAAAATGTAAGCGCCACCGCAAAAATTGACGACCAAAGATATATTCTCGTTAAATTGTTGGCATATCCTCTGATAGAGCTTTCAACGGGAGCCGATGCAAAAATTATACCGATACAGGTATCGCCTACCGTAACGGGAACACCTGCCAAAAAGGTTTTCTCATTGAAAAGACCTTGAATTTTTCCGTCACTGAAATACGTTCCGTTTTTTGCTTTCTCTATTATATCGTCGGGGACATTATATCCGCCGTGGATAAGACAGCTGTCACTGTCAGAAGAGTAATTATAGGTGAAATCCTCTTTGCAAATCATAACATCGCCCGCCGTGTTGCAGAAAAAAACATCTGCGTCAATAGCATTTGAGGTAACACCCAAATTGTTGCAAATAAGAATTAACGCACTGTTAAGCTCCGCTTGGGTTGTACAGCTTGAAAGTATTCGTTCGCTGTATTCCGCATTGAGCGTTACATTTTCAATCAGCAATTCCTCTTTTTGGTGTGTCCAGTGATTTGTAAGGAACAAAATCAAAGCAGAGGTCAGTACAAGATAGCTGACAAGAATTAGCGAAGTCGTAACCGTAAGATAACGGGCGAAAAGCGGTAAATGCTTAAAAAAGCTTGCGACACGTTTATAGTTTTTCTTGATAAAATTATTTTTTGCCATGAGTTTCAAATTTATATCCTACGCTCCAAATGGTGCGAAGCTCCCATTCGGGCGAAACACCTTTAAGCTTATCACGGAGTCTTTTAATATGCACATCTACCGTTCGGCTGTCACCGTAATAATCGAAGCCCCAAACATCGTCAAGAAGCTGATCGCGTGTGAAAACACGGTCGGGATTGCTTGCAAGGTGATAAATAAGCTCCAATTCTTTCGGGGGAGTGTCAACTGCCACGCCGCCAACCTTCATTTCATAATTTGAAAGGTTTATTGTAAGCTTGTCATAACGAACCTCTTTAACATCGCCGCCTTTAACGGCAGATGTACGGCGAAGCACTGCCTTTATTCTTGCCACAATTTCTTTTGTGTCAAAGGGCTTCGTAACATAATCGTCAGCGCCAAGCTCAAGACCCAATACTTTATCAAAAATTTCGTCTTTTGCAGTGAGCATAATTATGGGATTTTCGCTTGTTTTGCGTATTTCACGGCAAACCTGCCAGCCGTCAAGGCGAGGCAGCATAATATCAAGCAAAACAAGGTCGGGATTTTCAGCGGCAAAGGCGTTTACCGCGTCAACACCGTTGTGCGCCATTACAACTGCGTAGCCCTCTTTTTCAAGATACATACGAAGCAGTTCGCAAATGTTTTTGTCATCGTCAACTACAAGAATTTTTTCTTTTTGCATTCAAACAACCTCCTCTTTGAGATTATGGGATAATAATACAGTTTGATTATTAACAAATTAAAAACAAAGTTTTGTATTTTTATAAATATTTTACCTTAAGCGAAGCCGATATGGTTTAAATCAACATATTTTCCCTTGCACTGCATTAAAAAATCTGTTTGTTTTAAACTGCTCTGCACCGAAAATGCAAGAGAGTACGGATGAATTTTTGCTTTTGAAACAGCAGGCGTCAATGTTAAGAAAGTGAAAGGTTGCCGTAATCATGAGTTTTCGGCATATTGTGTTCAACTCCTGTCACCTTATTTATGGTATTTTGCGTTATTGCTGATTGAAAATGCCCTGTAAATCTGTTCTGTAAGCATTATTCTTGCAAGCTTGTGCGGAAATGTCATTTTTGACATTGAAAATCTGTAATCGGACATTTTTTTGATTTCGTTTGACAGTCCGAAAGAACTTCCTATTATGAATGTGATACTGCTTTTACCGCAAAGGGCAATATCTTCAATTTTGGCAGATAATTCTTCCGAGGACATCTGCTTGCCCTCAATACACATTGAGAAAATATATGAATTTTTCGGAATTTTTGAGATAATAAGCTGGGTCTCTTTGTTGAGAGCATTGTTAATTTCGGTTTGCGACGGATTATCCGAAAGCTTTACAGGCTCTAATTCGGTAACAGTCAGCTTGCAGTATGAAGAAAGACGTTTTTCATATTCTTCGGCAAATTCCTTCATATATTTTTCTTTAAGTTTGCCGAGAACTATCAAATTTACATTTATCATAATATCAGCGCCTTTTCATCCCACACAGGCTTTGCTACACGGATAAAATAATCGTCGCCCTCTTTTGCGCCTGCCATTTCCAAAGCCGAAACGCTTGTTTGGTATGCCAACTGCGGTATGTTGTTTTCGCGGCTTAAATGCCCCAAGACAAATCTTGTTGTACCGCTCGCTATAAGTTTTGTCAGAGTTTCAGCACAGGCGTCGTTTGAAAGATGCCCTTTAGCGCCTAAAATTCTGCGTTTGAGCATATACGGATAATTTCCGCACTGAAGCATATTTACATCGTGGTTTGATTCAAGCATTACAAGGTCACAGCCCATAATTGCGTTCAGAACCGTGTCGGTCATAATGCCTAAATCAGTAGCGACTGCAATTTTTCTGCCGTTCGCCATTTCTACGGTGTATCCGCAAGGCTCAATTGTATCGTGTGAAATCGCAAAGGGCTTTATGTGCATACAGCCGATTTCAATTCCGTCAGGACCGATTATACAGCATTCGTTGGCATTGTCGAGTACGTCGGTTTGTGTGAGCGCCTCATATGTACCGCCTGTCATTATAACTCTGGCCTTGTGTTTTTTCGTAAACACTTTAAGGCCTTTAATGTGGTCTGAATGCTCGTGAGTTATAAAAATGTTATGTATACTGTCGCCGTCAACGCCTATCCGCCACAGCGCCTCGTCTAACTGTTTTGCGGTTATACCCGTATCTATTAAAATGCTGTCGTCACCTCCGCCAATGTAAATGCTGTTACCTGTTGACGAAGAGAACAGAGGACAAAATTTCGCCATTTTAGTTTATATACGATACAAAATTCACACAAGATCAGATGAATTTCCGCTATCGTTCCTTTCATATTTTCTAATAAAAAAGACGGTATTTCAACCGTCTTTAAAGCTTCTTAACATACGCTTAATACTGTTTTTACATCATCGGGAACTGTCACAAGATCAATATCTGCGCCAAGACTGCGTAATTTTTCAATAATATTATCGTAACCTCGTTGAATATGGTGAATTTCTTCAATCTCGGTAGTGCCTTTCGCAATAAGACCTGCAATAACCATTGCTGCGCCTGCGCGAAGGTCGTCTGCCTTAACGGGAGCGCCGTGAAGCCCCTCAATACCCTCAACGAAGGCGGATTTTCCGTCAACCTTAATATTCGCGCCCATACGCAGAAGCTGGTCAATATAACGGAATCGGTTATCCCACACGCTTTCGCTTACCATACTGTTACCTCTTGCAATTGAAAGAAGAACAGTCATTTGCGGCTGCATATCTGTCGGAAAGCCCGGGTGGGGCATTGTCTTTATACTGCAATGGTTGGGTCGGCAATTTGAAAAAATTCTTACAGAATCGTCAAATTCCTCAACCACAACACCGCATTCAATAAGCTTTGCCGAAATCGACTCAAGGTGTTTGGGAGTAACATTTTTAATAAGCACATCGCCCTGAGTTGCGGCGGCGGCTACCATATAAGTGCCTGCCTCAATCTGGTCGGGGATAATTGTGTATTCACAGCCGTGAAGCTTGTCCACACCTCTTATTTTAATAACATCTGTACCTGCGCCGCGAACATCTGCGCCCATAGAGTTTAAGAAGTTGGCAAGGTCAACAATGTGAGGCTCTTTTGCCGCATTTTCAATAATTGTAAGACCCTTTGCTTTGACTGCGGCGAGCATAAGATTTATTGTAGCGCCGACAGACACAACATCAAAATAAACAGATGTGCCGAGAAGTCTTTCAGCTTTAACATCGACCATTGCGTTTTCTTCCATAGAAACCGTTGCGCCGATTGCTTCAAAACCCTTAATATGCTGGTCAATGGGGCGAACGCCGAACTGACAGCCGCCGGGCATAGCAACCTTTGCGTGGTTAAATCTGCCTAAAAGAACGCCTATAAAATAATATGAAGCACGCATAAGCTTTGACAAATCGTGACCCACAACATTTGAACGGATATGAGATGTGTCAATCTCAAGTGTACTTTTATTTATCATTTTTATTTCTGCACCCAGAGAACGTAGAATTTTAATCATCGCCGTAACATCACTGATGTTAGGGATATTTTCAATTCTGCAAACGCCCTCTGCGAGAATGGTCGCCGGAATTATCGCAACGACAGCGTTTTTTGCGCCGCTGATTTCAACCTCACCGACTAATCTTTTGCCGCCGTTTATTATGATTTTTTCCAAGGACTCTTCCCCCTAAAAATCAAATATAAAATAACAACATATAGTTAAAAATCTGCAAAATGTAATTTCAAGACACAAAATCTCAAATTACTCATAAACCTTTAATAGTATAACACTATTTTCCGTAAATTAAAAGGGGTTTTGAAGATTTTTTTAAATTTTGAAAAATTCAGCCATTATCACAAAACAAATGTTTGTAAATTGGTTGAATAAGAGAAATTTTTATTGTATAATGTCTTAATGGATAAGCATCATAAAGGAGTATTTTTATGATTTATACTTTAGAAAACGATATTTTAAAAATAGCAGTTGATACACACGGCGCAGAGCTTTCTTCAATTTTCAATAAAAAAGAAAACAAAGAAATGCTTTGGCAGGGCGACTTGAAATATTGGGGCAGAAAAAGCCCGGTGCTGTTCCCTGTTGTCGGAAAATACAGAAATTGCAAAACCTCTTATGAAGGCAGAGAATACACTCTCGGTCAGCACGGCTTTGCAAGGGACAGCGAATTTGCGCTTACCGAAAAAACAGAGAATAAAATTTCTTTTGAACTGACAAGCAGTGAAGAAACACTGACAAAATATCCTTTTAAATTCCGTCTTGTATGCTCATTTGAGCTTGAAAACGATAAAATTACAGTGGGCTGGAATGTGGAAAATACAGACGAAAAAGAAATTTATTTTTCGATAGGGGCACACCCTGCATTTTATTGCGAAAAGGGTAAAACTCTGCTCACAATGAACAGCAAAAATATCAAATATAATCTTCTCAACAGCGAGGGACTTTATACCGAATCTCAATATGATGTTGAGCCGAGTTTTATTCTTGACGAGAAAGTTTTTGACAATGACGCTCTTGTTATTGAAAACAGCGGTGTGACAGAGGTCACTCTTGCTGATAATAATAAAAAATATTTGGCCGTAAAATTTGAGGCACCGCTTTTCGGTATTTGGTCGCCTGCAAAGAAAAATGCACCCTTTGTATGCATTGAACCGTGGTACGGAAGATGCGACGCTGAAAATTTTGACGGCGATATTACCGAGAGAGAATGGGGCAATTCTTTGGCGGCAGGTAAAAAGTGGTATAAGGAGTATGAAATAATCGTAAATGAGTAAGTTTAAATATATTTTATTTGATTTTGACGGTACACTGACCGATTCTTCAGAGGGTATTTTTAAAAGCCTTACATACGCGTTTGAATGCTACGGACACGGCACTCCGTCATTGGAGCTGCTTAAAAAGTTTATAGGTCCTCCGCTTCATTACAGCTTTACCGAATTTTGCGGTTTTGATGATAATCACGCTCACGAAATGACCGATAAATACCGTGAAAGATACAAAGTGAAGGGCTATCTTGAAAGCAGGCTTTATGAGGGCGTTCCCGAAACGCTGAAAGCTTTAAAAGAACAGGGCTTTATTCTCGCAACCGCATCGTCAAAGCCTTTGGCTTTTGTTGACGGAATTTGCCAAAATCTCGGTATTAAAAAATATTTTGATTTTCTCGGCGGTACGGCATTTGATAACACAAGCGAAAGTAAGGCGACCGTCATTGAAAATGCGATGAAAAATATTGGCGCAAGTCTTGATGATACGCTTATGGTTGGCGACAGACTTTTTGATATTGTCGGCGCTCATACAGTGGGTATTCCCTGCTGCGCGGTGCTTTACGGATTCGGCAGCCGTGAAGAATTTGAAGAGTACAGCGCCGAATATATTGTGGCAACGCCCGAAGAAATTTTAGATATAGTGAAGTGAGATTATGTCCACACCTTTAGCTGACAGACTTCGCCCGCAAACCATAGATGATATGGTTGGGCAAAAGCATCTTTTGGGCGAAAATATGCCTTTGAGAAATATTGTTGAGTCGGGTTATCTTCCCAATTTAATATTTTACGGACCGTCTGGAACGGGAAAAACCACACTTGCCCGAATAATAGCTAAAAATACTAACAGAAAACTGCACCGTATCAACGGCACAAATGCAAGCACGGCAGATATTAAGGCGATTGTCAGTGAACTTGACACCTTTGCCGCGCCTAACGGAATTTTACTGTATCTTGACGAAATTCAGTATTTCAATAAAAAGCAACAGCAGTCGCTTCTTGAATATATTGAAAGCGGACAAATCACTTTGATTGCCTCAACTACCGAAAATCCCTATTTTTACATTTACTCGGCGGTACTTTCTCGCTGTACGGTGTTTGAATTTAAGTCTGTAACTCCCGATGATGTTGTTCCTGCGGTTAAAAGAGCGTTTGACTTTTTGCAGAGCGAGTTTGAAACTCCTTTCAGAATTGAAGAGGGTGTTTATGAGCATATCGCGGTTGCCTGCGGCGGCGATGTGAGAAAATCGTTGAATTTTGTGGAATTATGCGTGCTTTCAGCCGGAATAACCGACGGTGAGCGTGTGATAACCCTTGAAAATGCAGGCAGTCTTACAATGAAAAACACATTCCGTTACGATAAGTTCGGTGACGAGCATTACGATATTCTTTCGGCTTATCAAAAGAGTATGCGCGGAAGCGACCCCGATGCGGCGCTTCATTATCTTGCAAGGCTTTTAGAGGCAGGAGATATGGTTTCGGCAATTCGCAGACTCCTTATATGTGCCGGCGAAGATGTTGGACTTGCTTATCCGCAAATTTTGCCCATTGTTAAAGCTGCTTGCGATATTGCAATGCAGGTGGGGCTTCCCGAAGCCGCTATTCCGTTGGGCGACGCAGTTGTGCTTGTTGCCACAAGTCCTAAATCCAACACGGGGCATGACGGAATTTTCGCCGCTCTTGACGATGTGCGTAAGGGCAATTACGGTAAAATTCCGAGGCATTTGCAAAATAAGCATTATGACGGTGAAGACGCAGAGGTTAAAGGTCAGAATTATCTTTATCCGCATATTTATCCTAATCGCTGGGTAAATCAGCAGTATTTGCCCGACGCTATTAAAGATAAAAAATATTACGAATACGGAAACAACAAAACAGAACAGGCCGCAAAGGCTTATTGGGATAAAATAAAAGGGATTAAATAGGAGGATTACTATGGCTAAAAGAGAAGATTTTATTTCTTGGGACGAATATTTTATGGGTATTGCAATGCTTTCGTCTTACAGAAGCAAGGACCCCAACACACAGGTGGGCGCTTGTATTGTTGACAATAACAACAAGATTATGTCGGTGGGCTACAACGGCTTTCCGCAGGGCTGTGACGATGACGAATTTCCGTGGGACAGAAGCGGTGACGAGTACGACACAAAATACCCCTATGTTTGCCATGCAGAGCTTAACGCAATTCTCAACAACGGCGGCAGAAATTTGAGAGAATGCAAAATTTATGTGGCGCTTTTCCCCTGCAATGAATGTGCAAAGGCAATTATTCAAAGCGGAATCAAAGAGGTTATTTATATTTCGGATAAGTATAAAGATACGGTTGGCAACCGTGTTTCACGCAGAATGTTTGATGCGGCAGGTGTAAAATACACAAAAATCATGATGAGCCGTGACGAACTGAAAATCAGTTTTAAAGAAGAGGATATTTAATGGGCAAAAATGATTTTTTCGCTTTTACATCACGTACCAAATATATAAACCGTTGGGCATTGATGCGAAATACAAGATACGAAACATTGAGCGAACATTCTGCCGAGGTTGCGCAGTTGAGTTACGCTCTTGCAGTAATAGGCAACGAGCGTTTGGGTAAAAATTATAACTGTGAACGCGCGTCGCTTCTCGGTCTTTATCACGATGCGCCCGAAATTATTACAGGTGACTTGCCCACTCCCGTGAAATATTACAGCAAAGAAACAAAAGAGGCATACAAAGCGGTTGAAAAAAATGCCGAAAAACAGCTTCTTTCAATGCTCCCTGATGATTTGCTTCCTTTTTATGAACCTCTTTTCAAAAAAAAGAACGAAGACAAAGAGCTTTGGAAATTGATTAAAGCCGCTGACAAAATCAGCGGATATTTAAAATGCGTTGCAGAGAGAAAAGCAGGCAACAGCGAGTTTTGCGAGGCAGAAAAAACCTTGCTTAAATCAATGAAAATGCTTGAATGCGAAGAGCTTAAAATTTTTACGGAAGAATTTTTGCCGTCTTTTGAAAAAACGCTTGACCAAATGAAGAAATAAGGTGAGCTTTATGTTTAAACTTAAAGATTTTATTGACCTTTTTAAAGAGAATAATATATTCGTAAGTGCCGACTGCAACGAAAACGCAGAGATCGGCTATATTTCATATAATTCACGTGACATAAAAGCGAATACCCTGTTTTTGTGCAAGGGACTTCATTTTAAAGAGCAGTTTTTGTGCGACGCACTTTCAAAAGGTGCAGTTGCCTATGTTTCAGAAAGAAAATATGATGTTGACGCGCCTGCTGTTCTTGTTTCCGATATTCGCAGGGCTATGTGGCTTATGGCAAATTTCTTCTACGGCAACGCGTGGGCAAAATTAAACCTTGTGGGCATTACAGGCACAAAGGGCAAAAGCACCACGGCATATTTTCTTAAATATATTTTTGACGAGTATTTAAAGCCGACAGGCAAAAAAAGCGGACTTATGTCCACTCTTGAAATATATGACGGCGCAGTAACTGAAGAAAGTACCTTGACTACTCCCGAACCCTTTGAGCTTCACAGGCATTTTGACAATGCGGTTAAAAGCGGACTTTCACTTTTCACAATGGAGGTTTCATCGCAGGCATTGAAATACGGCAGAACCGCAGGGGTTGAGTTTCAGTTCGGCTGTTATCTTAATATCGGTATCGACCACATAAGCGCCGTTGAGCATCCTGATTTTGAAGATTATTTCAATTCCAAAATGAAACTTTTTTCACAGTGCAGAACGGCGGTCATAAATCTTGACTCCGATAAAAGCAAAGAGGTCATAAGGGCGGCACAGAATGCGCCCGAGGTTATAACTTTTAGCACGCAAAACGAAAATGCCGATGTTTACGGCTATAACATAAGGAAAAACGGCTCGGATACGCTGTTCACAGTAAGAACAAAGAGCTTTGAAGAGGATTTCGCCCTTTCAATACCCGGACTTTTTAATGTCAGCAATGCGCTTTGCGCCATTGCAGTTTGCGAAAGACTTGGAATTGACAGCAATACAATCAGAACAGGGCTTTACCGTTCACACACCGCAGGCAGAATGGAAGTCTATGAGAGCAAGGATAAAAAAATCACCGTAATCGTTGACTATGCTCACAACAAATTAAGCTTTGAAAATATTTTTGACTCTGTCCGTAAGGAATATCCCGAACGGTATGTTTCAATAGTTTTCGGTTGCCCGGGCAACAAAGCGGTTGTCCGCAGAAAAGATATGGGCGAGATCAGCGGTAAATGCGCCGACTTTGTTTATATCACCGAAGATGACCCTGCCGAAGAAAACCTTGAAGATATTTGTAAAACTGTTGCGCAATATGTTGAAAGCACAGGCGGTAAGGATAAATATAAGATAATTCTTGACCGCGGCGAAGCCATAAAAACCGCAATAGAAGAGGCTCACGGTGAAAGCGTAATTATTCTTGCAGGCAAAGGCGCTGAAACGCATCAAAAAAGAGGGCTTTCCTCTGAATTTTATGAATCCGATGCATTTTTTGCAGAAAAGTATTTAAAGGAATATGACGAAAGGCAGGAAACAAAATGAAAAAGGGAAAAATACTGAAAAATATACGCAGATTTACAACGGCTTTTACATTTGCCACTGCCGCAGTCGGCGTTTTAAATCTGGCGCTTTCAAAATATGAAGAAAAACAGGGCGATTACTCCCGTGAATTTGCAGAAATAGAAGACGAAATAAAATCGGTAATTGACGAGGTGCGAGAGGATTATGAAGAAGAAATCTAACTCAATTTTAAAAACTGCATTAGGCTACGGCATTGGTGCTGTGGGTCTTGATTTAAGCTACGGCTTGTTTTATTCGTATCTTTCTTATTACCTTTCAAGCGTATTGGGGCTTCAAGAGGGATTTTTGCTTTTAATAACTCCGCTTGCGAGAATATGGGACGGAATTAACGACCCTATGATGGGAACAATTGTTGACAATACACGCACAAAACACGGCAAATACCGCCCATGGATTTTAATAGGCGCGGTTTGCAACGCGGTTGTGCTGTTCCTTTTGTTTACATCTTTCGGTATGAGCGGACTTCCGCTGTATATTTACATAGCAATTATGTATATCCTTTGGGGAATGACCAACACAATGGCTGATATTCCTTATTGGTCAATGGTTCCGTCATTCACAAGCGAAGAAAAAGAACGCAATCTTGTGGCAACGGTTGCGCGTACATTTTCCGGTATAGGTCAAGGCATAGTTTCAATTCTCACTCCTTGGCTTTGTCCGTTGCTTTCATCGGGTATGGTAAATCAAGACGGTTACAGCGCAACTGGATTTTCACGCTGGGCGGGCATTTGCGGTATCGCCCTTGTTCTCTTTTCTTTGATTTGCGTACTTGTAACAAAAGAAACCAATGTTGTTTACGGCGAAAAGAAAAAATTCAGCCTTAAACAGATTTTCAGCGTTATTAAAAATAACGATCAGCTTGTTGTTTTCATTGTATTTGCAATGCTTTCAAATGCAGGCTGGTATTTGACAAGCTCAACGGCGGTTTATTATTTTACCGATACCTTGGGCAATTCAAAAGCGCAGTCAACATTTCAGCTTATCGGCACGGTCGGTTCAGTGCTGGGACTTTTGGTTGTTCCCGTGCTTACAAAATGGTTCTCAAAAAGAACAACATATTCAATTTCACTTTGCACAACAATTTTAGGCTATGTCTTAATGCTTATAACAGGACCGATTTTAAAGCTCAATGTAATAATTATGGACTCCTGCTATATTCTCGCTTCGGTGGGTATTTCTTCAATGTTCGTGTCACAGACAATTTTCCTTGCAGATATTGTTGACTACGGCGAATACAAAAACGGCACAAGAAACGAGAGTATAACATTCTCAATGAAAGGCTTTTTGCAAAAAATGGCTTATACAATGCAGACCGTAGTGCTTTTCGGCGGTTTGAGCATTATGAATTATAATGAGCAAATCACGGCGGGACTGGGCATTAACAGCACCGCAAAATTGGGTATAGGTTTAATCTGCTTCGGAGTGCCGATAATATTTCTTACGGCTTCTCTTATCATATTCAGAAAGAAATTCAAGATTTATGGCGAGCTTGCCGACAAGGTTCACGATTATATTACAGAAAAAAGGAATGCCGAATAGGCAGAATAGGGTAGCTTTATGGCAGAGTTGAAATTCTATCAGATCACTGACTTGCATCATTACTCACTCGAATTGGGAACAGAGGGAAAGGCATTTGAGAAAATCTGTCTTTCCGACCAAAAATGCCTTGCAGAAACAGGCGCAATTATTGATGCCTATTTCGATAAGCTTATTGAAGATAAAGAAACTGCAATAATTTTAATTACAGGCGATGTTACCTGCAACGGCGCAAAAGAAAGTCACTTCGATTTACTGCCGAAGCTTCAGCGGCTTAAAGATGCAGGCAAAAAGGTTTATGTGACTACGGGTACTCACGATTATTATATGGAAAACGGCAACGGTACGGGTATGGCTGAAAAGTGCGTCGGCGATAAGCTTTTGACAGCAACACGCACTCAACGTGACGAATTGCTTGATATTTATTACGATTTCGGACTTTCAGAGGCAATTTCGATACATAAACCGAGCCACTCTTATGCTGTTAAGCTTCAAGAGGGATACCGCCTTTTATGTCTTAACGATGACGGCGATGAGTTTTTCTGCGGTTATTATGACGATTGTTTAGAATGGATTAAAGAACAGATTGACGACGCTGAAAATGCGGGCGATTACATTTTTGCGGTTACTCATCATCCTGTTTTGCCGCCAAGTCCCATTTATCCGCTTTTCAGTAAGCGCGATATGCTTGGCGATTACGAGAAAACATCGGAATTTTTGGCGGATAACGGCATAAAATTTATTTTTACGGGTCATACCCATATGATGAATATTGCGAAAAAGACTACGCAAAAAGGCAACGAGCTTTATGATATAAATACTTCTTCCGCTGTGGGTTATCCGTCTGCTATGAGAAAGGTTACAATGACCGATACGGAAGTAATTATTGACAGCGTTCAAATTGAAAGTTTTGATTGGGATTTAAAAGGCAAAACGGTTGACGAATATACAAAAGAGAATTTTTTGCAGTTTCTTAATGCGGTTTTTGACTCTATGGCTTATGATATTGACAAGCTTGCCGAGCTTTCAACATCATTCAGTATGACGCCTGAAAAGATTTATAAATTAAAGCCGGTGCTTGTGCCTTTCGGCAAATTTCTGCAAAAAGCCACATTCGGAACGGTCGGCAGAATTTTTGCAATAAGCAAATATGTTGATAAATCAATCAGGGATTTGCGGATAAAGGATTTTCTTTTAGACGCTGTAACATATGTTTATTACGGCGATGCACCTTATACGCCGGATACACCGGAATATAAAGCTCTTTCGGCTTTGTTCAATAAGCGTCTGAAGAAAATTTTAAAGCTTAAAAAAGGAACTGAAAATATTGCCGAAATTCTTGATATTGTTCTTGACGGAGTTCTTTACGAAGCGCCGCCGTCAGATTGGCAGGGAGTTTTCAGCAAATAATTATTACAGAGGTTTTTAAAGGGAGTACAGTCTATGTCGAAAATTTTTACTGTTGTAAGCGGTAAGGGCGGAGTGGGCAAATCTACATTCTGCGCCAATATTGCTTTGTCGCTTTGCAAAAAAGGCAAAAAAGTTCTGCTTGTTGACGGTGACGCAGGGCTTCGCAGTCTTGACTTGCTTTTGGGCGTTGACGAAATGGTGGTCTATGATTGGATGGATATTCTGTACGGCAACTGCGATTTTGTAAAGGCTCGGCTGTTTTATGACGAAATGCTTCAGCTTTTGCCTGCTCCTATTGAAGAACCCGAAAATCTAAATACCGATGGATTCAAGGAAATTCTTGACCTTTACAGGAACGAATATGACTTTATTTTTATTGACGCGCCGGCAGGCATTGGCGAGCTTACAAAAATTTATGCAGAATGCGCCGATGAATGTATTGTCGTTGCAACTCCCGACAGTGTTAGTGCGAGAAGTGCCTGTGTTGCAGGCGATGAGCTTATAAAGCTGGGCGTTAAAGAAGAAAAAATCCGACTTATTATCAACAGATTTGATGTAAAAGCAGTAAAACAGGGCAAGCTGTTAAATATTGATGATGTTATCGACCGAACCTACATACGTCTTTTGGGCGTTGTGCCTGAAGAACGCGATTTGATGTACGCGAGCGTTACCGAAAGACCGCTTTCGCCGTATTCCGAGGCAAAAATGGCTTTTGATAACATTTCAGACAGAATTTTAGGAAAAGAAATACAGCTTTATTTGTAAAAAATATTGAAAAAGGTTTATTTTTTTGTTATTATAAATAGTAATTTATTATTTCTATGCAGTTATGAGTATTTATGTATATGAAAGAGGGGGTAAATATGAACATAGCACTTATGGCACATGACTCTAAAAAAGAATTGATGACGCAGTTTTGCATTGCGTATTGCGGAATTCTTTCACACCATTCCCTTTGTGCAACCGGTACTACAGGCAAAATGGTTTCGGAGGCAACAGGGCTGAAAATTCAGAAATTTTTAAGCGGTTCACAGGGCGGCGACCAGCAAATCAGTTCAAGAATTGCCTGTAACGAAATCGACCTGCTTTTGATGTTCCGTGATCCGTTAAATCCAAAGCCTCACGAACCTAAAGATAACACACTTCTCCGTCTTTGCGATGTTCACAATGTTCCCGTTGCTACAAACATTGCAACTGCCGAGGCGCTTATTCATGCGCTTGAACGAGGCGACCTTGATTGGAGAAATATTGTAAATCCAAAATAAGAAAATAGAAATGCAAAACTGCCTCACTTTTTTCGGGTGAGGCACACCTAATATATAAAGGATTTTTTAAGGAAGATTTTTATGGCACTTATTACTAACGCTATTAAGGGTACGCAGGATACTTTGCCTGCTGAAGCTTACAAAATTCAATATGTTGAATCGGCAGTACGTGAAACAGCAGAAAATTTCGGCTTTCACGAAATGCGTACGCCTGTTTTTGAGCATACAGAGCTTTTTCAGCGCGGAGTAGGTGAAACTACCGATGTTGTTCAGAAAGAAATGTATACATTTGAAGACAAAGGCGGCCGCAGCATCACACTTCGTCCCGAGGGTACGGCAGGAGCTGTACGCGCGTTCCTCGAACACGGTCTTTTCAATGAGGGACTTCCGCAGAAAATTTATTATCTTACCTCCTGCTACCGTTATGAAAAACCGCAGGCAGGCAGACTTCGTGAGTTTCACCAATTCGGCATTGAATGCTTCGGCGCAGGCTCGCCGAGCGCTGATGCTGAAGTAATTTCACTTGCAAATGAGGTTTTTAACTACCTCGGAATTAACAATTTGAGTCTTGAAATCAACTCAATCGGCTGTCCTGAATGCAGAAAAAATTATCATAAGGCGCTGAAAGAGTATTTTGAACAGTATAAAGGCGAGCTTTGCGAAACCTGCTTGGGCAGACTCGAAAGAAATCCTATGAGAATTCTTGACTGTAAAAGCCCAATTTGCTCGAATATTGCCCAAAACGCTCCAACTGTTATTGAGTTCCTTTGCGACGATTGCCGAGATCACTTTGAAAGCGTAAAAAAATATCTTGACGCAATGGACATTGAATATACGGTTAATCCGCAGATAGTCCGTGGACTTGACTATTACACAAGAACGGTTTTTGAATTTGTTTCAAAAGAAATCGGCGCGCAGGGTACTGTTTGCGGCGGCGGCAGATATGACGGACTTATAGCCGAAATGGGAGGTCAGGCTCTTCCTGCCTGCGGTTTCGGTATGGGGCTTGAAAGACTTTTGCTTCTTATGGAAGCGCAGAAAACTCCGTTCCCCGAACCTAAAAAATGCGATTTATATATTGCGAGTATGGGCGAAAATGCAAATCTTAAAGCGGCAGAAATCGCAAAGGATTTGCGAAGCGAGGGAATGTGCGTTCAGTTTGATACTGTGGGCAGGGGCTTAAAGGCGCAGATGAAATATGCGAACAAAATCGGTGCATTGTATACTCTTGTTCTCGGCGATAACGAAATTGAAACAGGCAATATAAAAATCAAGAATATGGAAAGCGGAAATGAAACTGAAATGATTCTTTCTGAATTCTGCGATAATTTTCAATCTTTAATTATTAAAGACGCTATGTCGGGCTTTGAAGACCTCGGTGTTGAGGGAATTGATTTATCCGGCATTTTAAGCGAAACCGACTAATCCGAACCCGCCAAAAAGGTGCGTACTACGGGCACTTTTCGGCTTATCGCTCTCGTAAGGCGTCAGCCTTACTTCGTGCTCCGCACCAAAAATTGCACCGAATTACACGCCTTTTAGGTCGAAGAATTTTTAGGTGAGTGATTTTTGGTTGTGTGCGGCACAAAACGCAGTCAATCCTGACGGATTGACGAGTATTTTAACAAAACAGAACCGAAAATCAAGCCCTAAAAATCGGGTTAGAATTCGTCGGTTTTGCTTAGGAGGCACAAACTAATGGATACAATGAAAGGCTTAAAAAGAACGCATTACTGCGGAACTCTTAACGCTCAAAATGCGGGCGAAGAGGTTGTTGTCTGCGGTTGGGTACAGCGCCAGCGTGACCTCGGTGCACTCATTTTTATTGATTTGCGTGACAGAACAGGCGTTGTTCAATTGGCTTTTGACGACAGTACAGACAAAGAAATTTTTGACAAAGCATTTACTGTTCGCAGTGAATATGTGCTTATGGCAAAGGGCGTTGTCCGTGAGCGTTCATCAAAGAACAAAGATATTCCCACAGGCGATATTGAAATAGAGGTTAAGGATTTGAGAGTTCTCAGCGTCAGTGAAACTCCGCCGTTTGAAATTGCAAAGGCAGACGAGGTGAGCGACGAATTAACTCTTAAATACCGTTACTTAAATCTCCGTAATGAAAAGCTTACTAAAAATATTCTTATGCGTCATAAAATAGCGCAGACAGCAAGAGAATATTTTTATGCTAACGATTTCATCGAAATTGAAACTCCGATGATGATTAAATCAACTCCCGAAGGCGCCCGTGACTATGTTGTTCCCAGCAGAATTCACAACGGTAAGTTCTATGCGCTTCCGCAAAGCCCTCAAATTTACAAACAGCTTTTAATGGTTTCCGGCTTTGACCGTTATATTCAGCTTGCACGCTGTTTCCGTGACGAAGATTTGCGTGCCGACCGTCAGCCCGAATTTACTCAAATCGACCTTGAAATGAGCTTCGTTGAAACCGACGATATTATGGATATGGCAGAGGGCTTTGTAAGAAAGCTTATGAAGGATACGCTTGATGTTGATATCACAGCTCCTCTTCCCCGTCTTACATTTGCCGAGGCTATGAATAAATACGGCTCCGATAAGCCCGACACACGTTTTGAAATGCTTATAGAGGATATTTCTGATTGGGCAGGTAAAACTGATTTTGCAGTGTTCAAGGGCGCTGTTGAAAACGGCGGTTCGGTTAAGGCAATTGTGGCAAAAAATGCCGCTTCGGTTTATACAAGAAAGAAAATCGACAAGCTTACAGAGCAGGCAAAGGGAATCGGCGCAAAAGGTCTCGCTTATATCCGCTGGGCAGACGAAGAACCAAACTGTTCATTCGCAAAATTCTTAAAAGACGGCGAATTACAGGCTCTTATCTCACTTTTGGGTGCCGAAAAGGGCGACTGCGTATTCATTGTCAGTGACAAAACTTCTCTTGCGCTTTCAGTTATGGGCGCTTTGCGTTTGACTGTTGCAAAAGAGCTTGATATTATCCCCAAGGACAAATGGAATTTTCTTTGGATTACAGAAATGCCGTTCTTTGAATATGACGAAGAAAGCGGCGAGTGGCTTGCAATGCACCACCCATTCACAATGCCTCTTGACGAGTGTATTCCTTATCTTGACACAGACAAGTCAAAGGTAAGGGCAAAGGCTTTCGACTTGGTGCTTAACGGAACAGAGCTTTCATCGGGCTCAATAAGAATTACCGACTGCGAGCTTCAAAACAAAATGTTCTCACTTCTCGGTATGGAAAAGGAAGAAATCGATGCAAAATTCGGTTTCCTTGTTGAAGCTTACAAATATGCTTCTCCCCCTCACGGCGGTATGGGCATAGGGCTTGACAGACTTGCAATGCTTATCTGCGGCGCTGACTCTCTTCGCGATGTCACTGCATTCCCCAAGGTTCAAAATGCAAGCGAGCTTATGAGCGGCGCACCGTCATATGTTGATACTCTTCAGCTTGACGAGCTTGGAATTGCAGTTAAATCGGAAGAAAAATAAAGAGGAATAAAGATGAAAAAGCTCATAAAAAAACTGAATACTGCATTTATTACTGTCGGTTTCTGCTTATTGTTGAGCGTTTTTGCATATGCCGAGGGCGAGGTTAAATATTCAAACGACCCGACGGTTACACCTTTAAGAATTTTCTTTGCAGTTCTTATTGTCTTTGCGTTTACAGCAATGGAAATTGCCTTTGAAAAAATCCGCGAAAAGCGAATTAAAAAACGCAATGAAAGCTATGAAAAAAGAAGAAATAAGTAATTTTATACAGCGGAGTTTACAAAGCTTCGCTGTTTTTTATTTATTTTGACTTGATTATCTGATGAAAATGATGTATAATTAACTGCTAAATATTTATGAAACGGGAGGGATACTTTTATGTCCGAAAATACGAACAAAAAGTATATGAAAAAATCGGAAATCATTACCTTCGGTATCGGTCTTTTCGGTGTTGCTCTGCTTACAGGCTGGATGCCCGACTACACAGCAACCTTCTTTGCTGATTTTGCCTTTAAGGGCAAGGGCTTTGACTCTGACACCATGGGTAATGTTATTTCCACAGTGTTTCTTGTTGCAGGCTTTGTGGGTGCAATTTGTGAGCTTGTAATAGGTTATCTTGTTGATAACACCCGAACAAAGTTCGGTAAGGTTAAGCCTTGGGTAGGCTTCGGCGTAGTGCCGTTGGCTGTTATCTCATTGCTTGTTTTTGTAGCGCCTAATACAGATAATCAAGTGTTGGCAATTATCTGGATGTTTGTTATTTATTCGCTTTATACAGCCTTCTGCTGCGCGGTTGAAAGTCCTGCAAACTGCTTCGGCTCTCTTTGCTCGCCAAATCCCGCTGAACGCTCAAGCGCTATTTCAATAGCTTCGTTTTTGCGTTCTGTAGGTCAGTCCGGCGGTATGGTTGTTATTCTTGTAGTCGGTCTTATAATGAAAGCCGTTATGGGTGAACAGCAGTATAAGAATGCCGAGGGTCAGGGTCTTGACCTTGTAATTTCAACCGCAGTTTGCGCTTTGGGTCTTATTCTCTTTACAATGATTTTCTTTGCAAATAACAAAGAAAGAGTTCCTTTCACACAAGAGAAAGTAAGCCTTAAAGACGCTGTTAAGGTTGTTTTCACAAACAAAAATCTTCTTATGGTCTCTCTTACAAAGCTTGCAGGCTTCGGCAGAGGCGTTTACGGAACGGTTTCTCTTTACATAGCAGTGTTCCTTTTAGGCTCAAAGGATTTAAAACTTGCGCTTCTTTTGCCAATGGGTATCGGTACAGCAGTAGGTACACTTCTTGTAAATTTGGTTCTTAAAAAATTCAACACCAAAAAGACATTCATTCTTTTCTGCCTTTACGGCGCAAGCTCGCTGGCAATTCTTTTCCTTGTTTCAAGAGGAATCGGCTTTAACGACGGACTTATTATTCCGTTCCTTATTCTCAACTTCTTCTGCGGACTTCAGCACGGTAACACAAATGTTACACCAAACATTATGATTGCCGACTGTGTTGACGAAATAGAGTACAAAACAGGTAAGCGTTCAGACGGCTTGGCATATGCGGGCTACGGACTTTTCTCAAAAATTGCGTCTGCATTCACTAAAGGTTTAGGTCCTTGGCTTCTTTACACATGGTCGGGCTATATGGTTTCAACCGACCCCAATGTTGCTTATGCACAGCAGACAGATTCAACGCTTAATAAGCTTTTGATGATTTATACAATTATTCCTGCAATATTCGTTGTTCTTCAAGGCGTACCGATTCTTTTCTATGATATGGTGGGCGAAAAGAAAGAAATGATTACAAAAGCTCTTGCAGAACGCCGTGCAAATGCAGGAACAGCAGTTGAAACTGAAAATGTTTAAAGGAGGACACAATAATGGCTGGTAAAGAAAAAGTATTTAACACCAAAGCTTATGCGATTGCCGTATTCTGTGTAATCCTTGCGATACTTGTAGCAGTTACTGCAATTACATTCAAATCTAAATACACAGGATTTTATCCTGAAGAGGTTGCAAAAACGTATGTCGATACAATTGCGCAGTCGGGCGACGGATATAACGCTTATAAGAACGCTCTTCCAAGCAAAAATTTCAAGTACGGCGATTTTATCCGCGCATATTATATGAATCCTGTAATCTACCGTGATGCAGGCTGGTCGCTTGACGCAAATCTTAAAGAGCTTAAAGGCTACAACGATAAGTCATATATGGGCGAGAACACAAAAAATGACGACGGCACATTGCAGGGTAAAGTAATCGATGCTATGTATCCTTATTATACAGAGCTTGTTGAGAACGGCTGGGACAATTACGACGCTGTTTTTACAAAGTATATGGAAAAGCTTGTTGAGGTTCGCAAAGAGGTTTTCGGCGACGATTATATGACCGACGAAATTATGTTTACAGCTCTTGAAGCAAATGTTAAGGCTTACGGAGAAAGCCTTACAGGTACTAAAGATGTTGTCGATGAGAATTCCGGCGTAAAGCTCAGCGAAAAGAGCATCGGCGCTTATCAGACTGCTTACGGCGAGGATTATAAATTTACAACAACCGCTAAAAGCAGCGCGGATCTTGACCTTGAAGCATACAAAGCGGCGCTTAATAAGGATTTGCTTAAAACTTATAAAATAAGCGCTGACGATATTACAGCGGCAAAAACTGTTGATGTTGAGGTTGCAACCGCTGACGGCACTGTTGTTGCAAATGCAACGGTAATCGTAGTTAAAATTAAGAGCTTTTGGTATGTTGACAATATCGCAACCGTTACCGATGAGCTTTATGGATTTTACAAATAAGTAAATATAAAACAACGGCGAAAGCACCTGCTTTCGCCGTTTCAGTCAGTTTGTCATATTAAATTTATATACTTGATGATTGGACTTTGTAAAAAAATATTGACTTTTATACGCTCCGTAGTGTATAATTGAGATGTAACAAGGGGCAATTAGACAATTGTCCCGAACAGTTAACTCAGAAAAGAGCAACCGAAGTGGCCAAACTTAGCGGTTGCTTTTTCTTTTTCTGTCAATGATATATAAGATAAATGACACTATAGAGGCGATAGCCCCTAAAACGCCAATGATTTCTAAAACCATTTTGTCTACCTCCTATTTACGTATTTGCACGAGGCATTTCTATGTAAACGGGAGAGGAAAAAGATAAAAACGGCTCTCCCTGTAACATCCGTTTTTTAAACATTACAGTTCGAGACAACCGCTAATCGCTAAGCAAAAGAAAGGAATAAAAAAAATCTTATGCAACCGAAAAGAATTCGGCTTACCTCTTGCTACAGTAAAAATTATAATATATTTGTAAAATTTTGTCAACGAAAAAAGAATAAGCCTTATCATAAGAAAGAGGAACTACTAAAAATGGTTCCTCTTTCTTTTTTCATTATTTCCCGACATAACATAACATAAAACTACCTGCCTAATACGGCAAAATATTCGGGCGGACAAGCATATAATTATAAAAGCCATAAGGTGACGGAAGTTGAACACAATATGCCGAAAACTTGATATTACGGCGATTTTTCACTTTTTCAACATTGACGGGCGTCAGCCCGTCTGCTGTTTCAAAAGCAAAAATTCATCCATACTTTCTGCATTTTCGGTGCAGAGCAGTTTAAATCAAACAGATTTTTTCTTGAACAAGGCATAAGGTCGAAGCCGTACTGCCGTATGGCAAAAGCTCTTTAATGCAGTTCAAGGAAAAATACGCTGATTTAAACCATATCGGGTTCAACTTCCGTCACCTTAAGGATAAGCGTCAAAGAAGGTGATTTTATGAAAGAGTATGAATTTGAAACGGGCGATGGCAACGAAAAAATCGCGGTGTCCGCCTTGGTAAAATCAGCGTATATACAGCTCGTTCATTTTGCTGTTGCGGCTATTCTGTCGGCTACTTCGGCACAGGCATATTTTTCGCCCTTGGGATTAAGTTTTTGCAGTGCCACGCACAGAAAATATACATTCTTCTCATGCCTCGGCGCAATGCTCGGCTACATACTGACATACGATTTTAATCAGGCTTTTCGCTATGTAATGGCGCTCATTCTCGTCTATACTCTCAAACTTTATACAAACAGCTTTGTGCGGCTGCGCGGTAAGGCTTGGGTGGGCGGAGCTTGCAGTTTTTTCGTTACGCTTTCAACGGGAATTGCCTTTATGATTGCAACGGAATTTACGCTGAAACAGATTTTTATGCTTGTTGCAGAAACTGCCTCGGCCTTTGGCGGCGCGTTTGTATTTTCAGTGGGATTTTCAAGTCTTGACAAGCTTAAGGGCGAGCATTCTATGACCGTTCGCGAGCTGACATTTCTAATGATTTCACTGCTGACAATTATTCTTTCTGCTTCTGATTTAACACTTTTCGGTGTGAGTCTTGCGGGTGCAGTGTGCTCTTATGTAATTATGTCTGCCGCTTATCTTTTCAGAGAGGGCGGAGGAGCGGCGATAGGCACAGGAGCGGCTTTGGGCTTTACGCTGACGGGACTTCAGGGTTTGCCTGTATTTTGTTATGCGGCGGCAGGACTTTTTTCAGGACTTTTCTCATATTCGGGCAGGGTTCTTTGCGCCTTTGCGTATATTTTTTCTTACGGCACGGCGTATCTCTATTTCGGCGATGAAAGAGAGCTTGGACCGCTGATTGAAACGGCAATAGCATCGATTGCATTTATAATAACTCCGCATAAGCTTTTTATCCGTGCAAAAACACGGCTTTCTGTATCGGCTTATTCGGGAGAGGGCTCGGCAATCAAAAATATGTTGATGTTAAGACTTCGTTCCGTGCGAGGCGCTTTGGGTAATATGTCGGGAACAGTCGCAAAAATTTCAGAAATTTTAAAAGAAAAAGCTGTACCTGATACAACAGGAGTTTATCTTAGAGTGCGTGACGGCGTTTGCGCCGACTGCGCAAGCTATTCAAAGTGCTGGGCGGAGGGCTTGCCGGGAACTCTCGGCGAGTTTGACGCAGTAATCGAAGAGATACGCAAAACGGGCAGTGTTACACCCTCTTTTGTACCGCAGTCACTGCAAAGCAGATGCATAAGAACTATGTCCCTTTGCGACAGCTTCAATAAAAACTATTCATCATATTCTGCGCGCTTGGGCGCGGAGGGGAGAATAAACGAAATGAGAAAAATAACGGCTGATCAATTTGATACTGTTTGCGAAATGCTTGACGATTTACTTGCGGATTTTGAGAACGGTTCAAGGGTTATGGCAGGTAAAAGCGAGGCTTTGAAAAACAGTCTTGAGGACATCGGCGCAGATACTCTTATCAACTGTTATGAGGATGAAGAACTTAATATGTTTGTTAATCTGACCGTCGGCAAGGAATGCAAGGTTACTGACGAAGAAATTAAGGAATGCATTGAGCGGGTGACCGAGCGTGAATTTTCAAATCCTGCTGTTATTACAGGCGAAAGTGAAAAAAATATGATGTTTTGGGAAGCGCCGCCCTATTCGGCAGAGTGTGTTTATCATCAGCTTTCAAGCTCTGAAAATGAGATTTGCGGCGACTGCTTTGACTCGTTTTTTGACGGCAGAGGAAATTTTATAGCCCTTTTAAGCGACGGAATGGGTACGGGAAGCCGTGCGGCAATAGACGGCGCAATGGCGGCTTCGCTTCTTTCACGGCTTATTGTTTCGGGATTTTCTTTCCCCTGCGCATTACGGCTTGTCAATTCTGCAATGCTTGTAAAAAGCCGTGACGAGTCCCTTGCAACCCTTGATATACTTAAAATCAATCTTTATAACGGACAGTCTGTTATCTACAAGGCAGGCGCGGCGGTTTCGCTGTTGTACCGCAAGGGCAAGGTGAGCGAAATAAAAAAATCCGCTATGCCCATTGGTATTTTAAGGCAGGCGGAATTTGCAACGGTTCGGGGCGGACTTCGTGAAGATGATTTGCTGATAATAATGTCAGACGGTGCGGCAGACGCAAGTCTTGAAGAAATTAAAGCATATATCACTCAAAACGGCTATTCCCACGACCTGCCCGAAAAGCTTTGCGCAATTGCAAAGGGCAGAAATATAAGCCGTCACGACGATATAACCGTGGCGGTGGTAAAAATAAAGATAAATGAGGAATAACTTTAAGTTAATTATGATATTTCATTCCGAATATTTCAATATAAACGGGCGAAAGTCGGTCATTTAGATATTCATAAAAATCAGCTGACGAAAAGTCCTTGCAGCCGGTTGCAGGGACTTTTTTAATTGCCATAACCGCATTGGTTGTGAATAAATCGGTTTCAATGAAAAATGCGCCGCCGAAAGCTTCACAGGTTTTCTTTACGAATGAAAGCCCTTCACCGAAGTTAACAGCCTTGAATGAACCCTCGTTTTTAACCTCAATTTTTATAAATTCCGCATTTTCAACGGCTTTAACCGTGATAAGTCTGCCAATGCCGTGAAGATATGCGTTGGAAAGCAGGTTTAATAAGGCTTTTGTTAATGCTTTGCCGTCGCCGTATGCGTGCGAAGTGTCATTTCCGCAAAAAACAAAGCTTATGCCTGTTTCAGAAACAAGAATATCGCAGGCAGTGGTAAGATTTTCTGCAAGCGAAGTAATATTTATACGTTCTTTTAAATTTTCAGCTTCACGGTGAAGCTCAATATTACGCAGTTCTCTGTAATGCTCCCGCAAATTTTCTTTATCTCCTAGAAAAAAAGCGCGGTCAAAAAGATTTTGCAGATTTTCACGAACAAATACTCCGCGCTCCGCCGAAAATTCGCTGTACTCCATAAACGTTTCACCTCATATATAAATTTTATACCCATTTTGAGCTTTTATTCGCTGTTTTTTGTGACCCTTGACATATTTTTCACAAAATACCAATTTTTTCAAAATAACACTTGCATATTTAATAGAAAAGAGATAAAATAATATACGCAATAATATGCATACTAATATATGTAAATAATTTATTTGGAGGAATTCAAAATGTCAGTTAAAGTTGCAATTAACGGCTTCGGCCGTATCGGACGTCTTGCTTTCAGACAGATGTTCGGTGCAGAAGGCTACGATGTTGTAGCAATCAACGACCTCACAAAGCCCTCAATGCTTGCTAATCTTCTTAAGTACGATACAGCACAGGGCGGTTACTGCGGCAAAATCGGCGAAAACCTTCACACAGTTGAAGCTGATGACGAGGCAGGCACAATCACTGTTGACGGCAAAACTCTTAAAATCTACGCTATGGCTAACGCTGCTGAGCTTCCTTGGGGCGAGCTTGATGTTGATGTAGTTCTTGAGTGCACAGGTTTCTACTGCTCAAAAGAGAAGTCAATGGCTCATATCAACGCAGGTGCAAAGAAAGTTGTTATTTCTGCTCCCGCAGGCAACGACCTCAAGACAATTGTTTACTCAGTAAACGAAAATACACTTACTGCTGATGATCAGATTATTTCTGCTGCATCTTGCACAACAAACTGCCTTGCTCCTATGGCAAAGGCTCTTAACGATTATGCTCCTATCCAGAGCGGTATCATGGCTACAATTCACGCTTATACAGGCGATCAGATGATTCTTGACGGTCCTCACAGAAAGGGCGACCACAGAAGAGCTCGTGCAGGCGCTGCTAACATTGTTCCTAACTCAACAGGCGCTGCAAAGGCTATCGGTCTTGTAATTCCCGAGCTTAACGGCAAGCTTATCGGTTCTGCGCAGAGAGTTCCTGTTCCCACAGGTTCAACAACAATTCTTACAGCAGTTGTTAAGGGCGCTGACGTTACAAAAGAAGGCATCAACGCTGCAATGAAGGCTGCTTCTTCAGAGTCATACGGCTACAATGAAGATCCTATCGTTTCTTCAGACGTTATCGGTATGAAGTACGGCTCACTCTTTGATGCAACACAGACAATGGTTGCTAAGATTGCTGACGACCTTTATGAAGTACAGGTTGTTTCTTGGTATGATAACGAGAACAGCTACACATCACAGATGGTTCGTACAATCAA
>CAZIMO010000009.1:0-93805 GCA_964540535.1 uncultured Eubacteriales bacterium
TCTCCGAAATACTCAAAATCTTTGATTTTGTAAGTATTTCGTGAGGTTATTATACCATAAGTACGAGGCGGAACAAGTCGCCGAGTGCTGCGATACAATGTTCTCCGAAATACTCAAAATCTTTGATTTTGTAAGTATTTCGTGAGGTTATTATACCGTAAGTACGAGGCGGAACAAGTCGCCGAGTGCTGCGATACAATGTTCTCCGAAATACTCAAAATCTTTGATTTTGTAAGTATTTCGTGAGGTTATTATTATACAAATATAATTATATCTTTTTTTAAAGTTTATGTAAATGCGATATTTTACCAAATATAACAGCGATTTTTTGGTAATAAATAAAAGCGGCGGAAATCCTTAAAATTTCTGCCGCTTTATCTTTCATCGGTTAAACCTAAAATATAATCGGTTGTCGTATTGTAATATTTTGCAAGAGATATCAGTATTGCCGTGGGTATATCTCTCTGTCCTAATTCATAATTGCTGTAAACCTGCTGTGAGCAATGAAGCACCTCTGACACCTGTTTTTGGGTTAAATCGCTGTCCTCACGCAAATCCCGTATTCGTCTGTACATTATCATCACCGATAATAGTATAGGCCACAACAAAATGCGGTATTGACTTTTACTGCATTTTGCGGTATAATTGCCATAAACCAACAAAAAGTGGCAAAGGGTTACTGCTGTGAGAAAAAAATATCTGTTTTATTTTATAAATATAGCCTTTCCTCTTACTGCCGGACTGGTAATTTACCTTTTTTGCTACAAAGGAACGCATATAAACACCGTATTTTCTCAACTTTTCGAGTTTGAACTGCCTTATTTTCACGGTGATAGTTTTGTTTATCGCTTCATCACCTGTTGGGCTTGCGATATTCTTTGGGCTTATTCGCTCACTTGCTCTCTGTACTTATGTTTTAAGGATTTCAAAAATTCATTGCTGATTTCAGTTGTGCTTTCTGCGCTGTTATCAATAATTCTTGAGATTTTGCAATTGCTTGGGGCAATACAGGGAACCTTTGATTTGTTGGATATTATTTTTGAAATTTCGGCAATTGGATTTGCCGTTATAATAATAAAAAGGAGTTTTTCATAATGAAAAAAATTTTAGCAGTTCTTTTATCAATTCTTGTTCTTGCCTCTTTTACTGTTTTTGCAGTAGGAAGCGGTGATGCCGACTCGGCAAGCGTTTCAAAGAGTGACGGCGCAAGCCCTCCTGACAGTGAAAATGCAGAAAGCAAGGATTTAAGCGTTTCTGTCGGCGATGTGCTTACAACATCAAATCTTGAAATCACTTACAATGAATCGGGTGAATACACAGGATATTCAAAATATCTTGCTCCTGCTGACGGTAAGAAAATCATTTATATTGATTTGACCGCAAAAAATATCGCCGAAAGCGATGCTTATATTTCATATTTTGAATTTTCGTGCTATGCCGACGATGTTGCGGCAGAAGCTTATTACGGAGCAGACGACGGTATTTCAGCCACTATTTCATCTGGCAGAAGTACATCGGGCAGAGTATACTTTGAAGTTCCGAAAGATGCAGAAAGCATTGAAATTGAATATGAAACAGATTTTTGGGACAACCAAAAGGCAATATTTATTGTAAAATAATATAAGGAGAATTAAAAAATGGAAACACAAAACAGCGCAACAATTCAAGAAGAAACAAAATTTTGCAAGCACTGCGGTCAGAAAATCGCAAAAGACGCGGTAGTTTGCTCATATTGCGGAAAGCAGGTTGAATTGCTTAATCAAGCACCGTCTGCGCAACCTCAAGTGGTAATCAACAATTCAAATATGAACACAAACACAAACATTAACGGTGCCTTCGGCAAGCCCAGAAACAAATGGGTTGCATTTTGCCTTTGCTTTTTCCTGGGATTTTTCGGCGCTCATAAGTTCTATGAGGGTAAAGCAGGAATGGGAATACTTTACATCTTTACCTTCGGTTTGTTCGGAATAGGCGTACTCATTGATTTAATTGTTATTTTAACAAAGCCAAATCCATATTACACAAAATAACATACACTAAAAATAAAAGGGTGGCGGAAAATTTTCCGTCACCCTTTTTGTATGTATTGTCGATTACTGAATTTCAGAAAGCTTAACAGGTCTGTGCTCATTAGCTGATTTCTCGGCAGCGAGCGCAATTTTAACTGACTGCAAGCCTGCATGAATACCAACGGGAACTTCTTTATTGTTTACGCAAGCATCAACAAACTGTCTAACCTCTTCTGAGAATGATTCCATATATCTTTCAAGGAAGAAATAGAGGGGCTTTTCGCCTGTTACACCGTTTGCATCTGAAACAACAGCTGTTGAGAGTGTATCGTTAGCAGTTGCAACCATACCCTTTGAACCGAAAAGTTCTGCTCTTTGGTCATATCCGTACATAGCTTGACGGGAGTTATCAATAACAGCCAATGCACCGTTCGCCATTTTAAGAGAAATAATAGCTGTATCAAAATCGCCGTACTCACGAATGCCCGGGTTAATCAAAGCATCTGCATAAACATAAAGCTCTTCAACATCGCTGTTTGTAAGGAAGCAAGCCATATCGAAATCGTGAATTGTCATATCAAGGAAAATGCTTGCTGCACAATAGCCAACAGGAGGTGCCTGCGGGTCACGGGATGTGATTTTAAGAATTTGAGCTTCACCGATTTTGCCCTCATCATAAGCCTTGCGGACTGCCGCAAAGTTGTGGTCAAAACGGCGGTTAAAGCCTACCTGGAACTTAATTTCGGGGTGAGCTTTGAGAGCGTCTGCAATTTCAAGAATCTTATCAACTGTATTTGCGAGAGGTTTCTCACAGAAAACATGCTTGCCTGCTTCAATAGCCTCAATGGAAATAGGAGCGTGAGTATCAGTTGAAGAGCAGACCATAACTGCGTCGATTTCACTGTCCTCAATGATTTTTTTGTAATCTGTATAGACTTTCTCAACACCGAAGCCCTCGCAGAATGCACGGGTTTCGTCATTCATAAAGGGGTCTGCAATAGCTACTACTTCAGCATTTTTTACATGGTATGAAATTGATTCAAGGTGCACCTTGCCGATTCTGCCGGCACCTATAATACCGATTTTTAACATATTATATTCCTCCTAAACATAATATTATTATTTTTGCAATTTTGACGGCGGGAGCAAGATTACTCGCCTGTCGATTCAGACATCGCTTCTGCTCATTTCATTCGCAGAGGTGTCCGCCGGACACCCGTGCCCCCGCTCTACAAACGACAACATAATTTTGAGATAGAATTTCGTAAGACAAGGCTTGCCGCCGCAGGAATATGTGAATATTTCAAGGCGGCATAATGCAGTATTACGGAATTATAGCCAAAATTAAATTAGATTGTGCCGTCCCAGGTTGAAACATTTGTGCTTGTCTTTTCTTCTTCGTCAAACCAGTGAGTTGTAACTGCCTTTGATTCTGTATAGAAGCGATAAGCGTCTTTGCCCAAGCAATGAAGATCACCGAAGAATGATCGCTTATGACCGGAGAACGGGAAAAAGCCTACGGGAACAGGAATACCAACATTGATACCAACCTGACCGCCATCTGTATAGCGTGCAAACTCTCTTGCAAAATATCCGCTCTGTGTATAAATAACAGAACCGTTGGCATATGGGTTATCATTCATAATTTTAAGACCCTCTTCAAAGTTCTTGCAGCGCTTAATGCAAAGAACAGGTCCGAATACCTCTTCGTCACCGATAGTCATATCAGCAGTAACCTTATCAAAGATTGTAGGTCCTACGAAATAGCCATTTTCATAGCCCTCAACCTTGACATTGCGGCCGTCGAGAACAAGCTCTGCGCCCTCGTCAACGCCCTTCTGAATATCAGCAAGAACTTCTTTGTAGTGCTTTTCATATGTAATCGGTCCGAGCTTTGAGGTTTTATCCCAAGCAGGGCCAACCTTAATTTTTGAAGCCTGTTTAACAAGCTCTGCAACAAATTTATCTGCAATAGCTTCTTCAACTACACAGCATGAAAGAGCCATACAACGCTGACCTGCACAGCCGTAAGCAGAGTTGATAACACCTGCAACTGTTCTTTCAAGAGCGCAGTCTGACATAACAAGAGCGTGGTTCTTTGCCTGGCAAAGAGCTTGACAGCGCTTGCCCGAAGCAGCGGCTCTCTGATAAATTTTAAGACCTACAGGAGTTGAACCGACGAATGTGATACCCTTAACATCGGGATGGTCAAGAATTGTGTTGATTTCATTTCTTGAACAGGTAACAATATTGATAACACCGTCGGGAACACCTGCTTCTTTATAGATTTTTGCAAACATCATTGCAGTTTTAGGTGTAAGAGAAGCGGCTTTAAGCACCATTGTGTTACCTGTTGCGATACAGGTAGGAGCCATCCAACCGAACGGAATCATTGCCGGGAAATTAACCGGAACAATACCTGCGAATACGCCGAGAGGCTCACGGTATTTAACTGTGTCATAACCCTTTGATGCATCCATAATGCTTTCGCCCATCATAAGTGAAGGAACCTGTGTTGCAAGCTCTGTACCCTCTTTAGCTTTGAGAACATCGCCCTCAGATTCGCTCCAAACCTTACCGTTTTCACAGGCAACGCACATTGTAAGCTCTTCCATATCACGGATGATAAGCTCACGGATTTTGTAAAGAATTTGCGCTCTCTTGATTGCAGGAGTTGCTCTCCAGCCCGGATATGCGTTCTTTGCAGCTTCAATTGCTTCAAGAACTTCATCGTTTGTACAGCAAGGCGCTTGACCTGTTATTTCGCCTGTACTTGGGTTGTGAAGATCATACCAAACATCTGTTTTTGAATCTTTGAACTGACCGTTCACAAAATACTGTAATTTTTCTACTGCCATTTTGTATTTACTCCTTTTGGGATTATTTATTATTAGGTTTAATTAAAGGCCGGAAACTTCGTTAATGTACTTGCGCGCCTTGAGTGCATACTCGAAAGGATTTGCAATTGCAGGGTCCTGCTCTGCCTCAACAAGAACATAGCCCTCATAGCCTGTTTCTTCAAGAACATCGAAAACAGGTTTAAAATCGATTGCACCGTCGCCGGGAACTGTAAAAGCACCTGCTCTTACGCCCTGCAAAAAGCTCATTTTTTCTGCCTTAACCTTTGCAACAACCTCAGGACGTATGTCTTTAAGATGCACATGGCGAACTCTGTTTGCATACTTTTTAAGAACTGCCATATAATCCTCACCGCAATATGCAAGGTGGCCTGTATCAAAAAGAAGTCCGAAAAGCTCGGGGTCTGTGTTTTCCATCATTCTGTCAATTTCAGCCGCAGTTTGAACAACTGTACCCATATGATGATGGAAGCAAAGCTTAATGCCCATATCCTTTGCAACCTTACCAAGCTTATTTATGCCTGTGCAAAGCATATCCCACTCTTCATCGTTCATAACATATTTATCATCAAAAACAGAAAGGTCTGTGCCTTGAATTGAGTGACCCTGCTCTGAAATGCCGACAACCTTTGCACCCATTTCTTTGAGGAAAGTGATATGCTCAATGAAATCCTTTTCAACCTCTTCATAGGGCTTTGTTGTTAAAAAGCTTGAGAACCAAGCGTTACAAATCTGCATTCCGCGAAGTTCAAGCGCGTGTTTAAGTACCTTTGTATCACGGGGATATTTGTTGCCGACCTCACATCCTGTGAAGCCTGCAAGTGCCATTTCAGAAATGCACTGCTCAAATGTGTTTTCAGCACCAAGGTCGGGCATATCGTCATTGGTCCAAGCGATAGGTGCAATACCGAGTTTTACTTTTGACTTATCAAGCATATTAGTATCTCCTTGCTTTGTTTTTATTTTCTTCCTTCTCTGCGAAGGCTTTGTTTACTTTTTCGTTCTTTGAAACAGACGGAACACCTGTGTGCCACCAAGCGCCGTAGCCGTCAGTCATAGTTTTTGGCAGAACCTTGATGTCAATAAGTGTTGAAACTGTCTGTTTTTGTGAATCAATGAGAGCAAATTCAAGCTCTTCCATAGTTTTTGCGGTGTATGTTTTACAGCCGTAGCCTTCGGCTGCCTTTGCAAAGTCAATTGGAACAAGTCCGCCGAGCAAATCGCCGTTTTCATCACGGTAACGGAATTCTGTTGCAAGATTACCAACGCCGTTTGACATTTCAAGGTTGTTGATACAGCCGAAGCCGCTGTTATCGAACAGCAAAACATTGATTTTCTTTTTTTCTTGAATACTTGTAACGAGCTCGCTGTGAAGCATTAAATAACTTCCGTCACCGCACATTGCATACGACTCACATTCGGGATGCGCCATTTTTGAGCCTAATGCACCTGCAATTTCATAACCCATACATGAATAACCGTATTCCATATTGTATGAATAACGGCTGTCAGATGTCCACATTCTCTGCAAACAGCCCGGCAGTGAGCCTGCCGCGCCTGTGCACATTGCGTTTTTGGGTATTAACTTGCGAATAAGCGCCAAAGCCGATGTCTGTGTAATTACACCGCCGATTGTTTCAACAAATTCGGGGATAGTTTTTTCGTAACGGGCAGAAATGAGAGGCTCAAAATTCTCGTCATACTTATAATTTGCAAGACGCTCCATTTCTTTGTCCCAATCAGCCTTTGCATTCGCAATTTCATTTGTATATGCCGATTTATAATCAGCCTTACGAAGCTCGTTGCCGAGTGCAATAATACCGAGCTTTGCATCAGCTACCATTTTTACGGCGTCAAGCTTATATGCGTCAAAGCGTGATGTATTGATTGTAACTACCTTAACATCCGCTCTGAAAAGTGACTTTGAAGCTGTTGTGAAGTCTGAAAAACGGGTACCGATACCGATAATAACATCTGCATTATCAGCAATCACATTGCCCGCTGAATTACCTGTAACACCAAGACCGCCGAGATTATAGCTGTTTGATGAAAGACAAGCGGTTTTACCGCTTTGTGTTTCTGCAAAAGGAATATTGAACTCTGCGCAGAACTTTTCAAGCTCTTCGCCTGCTTCTGAATAGCGAACACCGCCGCCGCAGACTACAAGAGGTCTCTTTGCATTCTTAACAACATTCAAAACATCTTCAAGCTCTTCGCAAGCTACAGGCATACGAGCTATTTTATGTACTCTTTTCCGGAAGAATGAATCGGGATAATCATAGCTTTCGCCCTCAACATCCTGACAAAGAGAAATTGCAACCGCGCCTGTATCTGCTGTATCAGTAAGCACACGCATTGCGTTAATCATTGCTGACATCAACTGTTCGGGGCGCTGAATTCTGTCCCAATAGCGGGTAACAGCCTTATAAGCGTCATTTGTAGTTGTTGCAAGTGAATTTATCTGCTCAAACTGCTGAAGAACAGGGTCGGGCTGTCTTGTAGCAAATGTATCGGCAGGGAACAAGAGCAACGGTACATTATTAACTGTTGCTGTTGCCGCCGCAGTAATCATATTTGCCGCGCCCGGACCTATTGATGATGAGCAAGCTATAATTTTTCTTCTGTTATTCATCTTTGCAAAAGCAGTTGCCACATGAGCCATACCCTGCTCGTTTTTGCCTTGATAAACACGGAGTCCGCCCTTATCTGAATCAAGAGCTTCGCCGAGTCCCAAAACAATACCGTGACCGAAAATAGTAAAAATTCCGTCAACGAACTTTGTTTCGACACCGTCAAAAGACACATACTGATTGTCAAGGAACTTAACAAGAGCCTGTGCCATTGTCATTTTTGCCATAACTTCACCTCATATTGAAAGTAAGAACTTTACTTATTTATAAATCTAACAACCATTTATGTTTTGGGTCGTCAATTCGTGTTTTTACCCATGGGTCACCGTCGAGATGACGAATCATCCACACATAGCACATTGAATATCCCGGAGCGGCAACCTGCTGATGTGTTTTCATTGGTGTAATGCAAAGAACACCTTGATCCTCAACCTTATAAGCGTCATCGCCGTTAAAGCCTACGCCGAAGCCCTGCGGTTTGTCAAACTCATAGTAATAAACCTCCGGCTGGGGATGATAGTGAGGCGGATAGCTCGACCAGCAGCCCGGTTTATGAATAACCTCGCCCAAAACAAGATTTGAGTAAGGAGCATTCTCATAGTCAAAAAGCGTAAGTACTTGACGGTGAGCAGTTCCGTTCCACTGATCCTTACCGAATTCCTGCAAAATTACATTTTCGGGACTGTACCAAACACAGCCGAAATCATTTGCATTGTCGGTTTGCTGAATAAGAATTCTTGATTCTGCATTTGCCGTTACCGTTACTTCGTTGTTCCTTGAAAAATGAACGCAGTACGGGCGGTCAGTAAACTGATTTGCGCGCTTTGCATTTTCAGTTTTGCCGTCAAAAATATACTGAACATCGCCTGCAATCAAAAGAATTGCGGTTTCGTTTTCAGCATCGCAAACCGTAATGCTCTCCCCTGCTTTTAACAGCTTAACCTTTATATTCATAAGCATATCGGCATTCACGCCGTTCATTTCGCAGAGAATTTTCTCGTTGTTTAAATTATAGCTTGGATTTTCGTACATATAATCACCTTTATATATAGTATAAACTAAACTCTGTCTTTGTCGTCGGTCAACGCACCGCTTGCGTGTATTGAAATAGGGTCGCCCAAATATGTAGGCTCCGGCTGAACAATACAATAAAAGAAATCCTTTACTCTTGCCAAAGCTTCACGAATATCATTGTAAATTCCGTATTTTAATTCATCTGCGGCAACGCCGTAGGCGTCAATGCCCAATTTGCGTGCGTTATAAACCGAACGGTATATATGATATTTTTGAGTGACAATCACCATTTTCTCAACTTGAAAAACATCTCTTGCACGGTACATTGACTCATAGGTTGAAAAGCCTGCGTGATCCATAAAAACATTGTCTGCAGAAACGCCGTTTTCAATGGCATAGTCTTTCATTGCGTTTACTTCGTCATAATTATCTCTTCCGTGGTCGCCCGTCATCATAATTCTATCGGTACAGCCTGTGTTGTAAACATCAAGCCCGAATTTAAGACGTTCCCGAAGCATAGGCGACGGCTTGCCGTCCCAAAGCCCTGCGCCCATAATCATTACACAGTCAAAATCGTACTCTGCGGCCTCGTCAACCGTAAGAATATAATCGCTGACATAAGAAATCACATAAGCATTTATGCCAACAACGGCAATTCCGCCCAAAAGGCACAGACAAAGCACCGCAATAATTATGCGTTTTAAAATCTTTTTAAGCTTTGACTTCTTTAATGCTTTTGACATCTTTAGCAATCCTTTTTAAACACGGGCAATCATATCGCCGTATTCTTCTTTTTCTTTTTTTATGAACTCTTTAACTGCGTCAACTGAAGGCATATCCTCTGAACAAGCATGGCTTGCAACAAGCATTGCCGCCGATGCTGAACCGAATTCGAGAGCGTCAATAATCTCCCAGCCCTCAAACACACCGTAAAGGAATGCGCTGGCGTATCCATCGCCGCCGCCAAAGGATTTAAGAAGCTTTACGGGGAATGGCTTAATTGAGAAGCTTTCACCGTCATTTGTATAAGCGGTTGAACCCTCTTTGCCGTGCTTAATAATAACGATTTTAGCATTCTGTGAATGCCAATAAGCCGCAGTTTCTTTATCGGTCATACCTGGCTTAATAAATTTTTCGGTAAGGTCATATTCCTCACGTGAACCGAGAATAATATCAGCCTCGCGCGCAACAGAAGAATAGTAAATTGCGATTTCATCGCTGTTCTTCCAATTGTATTCACGGTAGTCAATATCGAAAATTACGGGAATTCCGTTTTTCTTGGCAAGAGCAACTGCTTTTAAAGCCGCCTCTCTCGAGGGACTTTCTGCAAGAGCAGTACCCGAAATAAGAATTGCCTTTGCTTTATTTATGTAATCCTCATCAATATCGTCAACATGAAGCTTTAAATCAGCCGCTTCGTTACGGTACATAACGATTGAGCTTTCAGTTTCTGACTTAATTTCAGTGAATGTAAGTCCGATTTTTTCACCGTTTTCACAACGTTTGATATGAGAAGTGTCAATTCCCTCTTTTGCAAAATAATCAGTTACAAATGTGCCGAACTGATCGTCCGATACTCTTGCGAAAAAACCTATTTTTTTACCGAGTCTTGCAAGACCAACTGCAATATTTGCAGGTGAACCGCCAAGGTATCTCTTAAATGTTGTGCTTTCATTAAGCGGACAGTAATAGTCAACAGGATTTAAATCAACTGCAACCCTGCCCAAAAGAATTAAATCAAATTCCTTATTGTTGTCAAATTCAATGTATTTCATAGTTTTCTCCTCAATTATTCATAAAGCTGAATACTTTAATATGTCTTTTTACATTTTCGTATACGCCTTCCGTTTCAGCATGGCTCAAATCGAAGAAATTCGCTTTTTCAATCGGCTTGCAGTAATCAAGCGCATATTTTGCAAGATGATCAAAGCTTGCGGTGGCAATATTTATTTTGCGTACTCCGAGAGTTATAGCCTGCTGGAACATCTCATCGGTAATTCCTGTTCCGCCGTGAAGAACCAAAGGCGTATCAACCATTTTGTTAATATCGTCAAGCACATCAAAGCGAAGATTCGGAAGCACAGGGTAATTGCCGTGCGCGTTGCCGATTGCAACGGCCAATGCGTCAACATTGGTTTCATCGCAGAAAAGCTTCGCGTCATCGGGATTTGTGCAAAGTATTTCATGAGCCTTGCCCTCACCCTCGTTACCGCCGACAACGCCCAATTCAGCCTCAACGGTTGCGCCGTATTTATCAGCTTCTGCTCTAACTCTCTTTACTGCCTGAATATTTTCAGCGAGGGGTAAAAGAGAACCGTCAAACATAACGGAAGTAAATCCAAGCTGAAGAGCCTTCTGAACCGTTTCAAATTTTAAGCCGTGGTCAAGGTGAACGGCTATATCAACCTTTGAATTTTTTGCCGCTGAAATCATCATAGGTCCCATAAGCTCAAGGGGCGAATTTTTAAGACGGCATTCCGCAATTTGAAGAATAATAGGTGTGTTCAGTTCTTCGGCGGCGGCAACAGCGCCCATTACCATTTCCATATTACCGACACTGAAAGCACCCACTGCCATATTGCGTTTTTCTGCATTTTCAAGGAGAGTTTTCATTTGAACCAAAGCCAAAGCAGCCCACTCCAATCCATTTTAGTTTATTTAACTAATTTTATCACTATAAAAGCGTAAAATCAATGTTTTACATATAAAAAATACCAATGAAATTCTGTATATTTTCACCTATTTTACAATACAAAAAACAGTACGTTGATTGTTTTTGCGAGATATCAAAGCATTTTTTAGTTTTTTTGCAAAAAAACTTTAAAACAAAATAAAAAAATGCACAAAGTTTTTAATAAATATCTTAAAAAAGAACTTAAAATTAAGTTAATTCAGCTAAAAAAGCAAGTTTTATTTATGAAAATTATACAAAAACCAGCTTTTCATAAAAACAGTTTTTTGCAAACCGTCAACAAATTATGTTAAAAATTTGTTTGTGCATTTTTAACAAATATTTAATAACTTTATTGTGCAAAAACACTTGACTTTTTTGTTGCGCAATGGTATTATATAGCCACAACAAAAGAAAAAGCGAAATTAAAGAACGCTAATCAGTTGTCCATAATTTCTGTGCGGTAGGTTTTTCCAATCCCCAACAAATTTTCCCTTTCCTTTTTCATAAAGTATAACACCAATCCCTATTTTTCCTGCCGCACAGAAGTTATTTATATATAGACTTTATTTCAAGTAAAGTTCATAATAATTTTTCTCTATATTTAGACAGTATGGTCAAAATGACTGTGCTGTCTTTTTTTGTGATACGCGCATTGTAAAATGCAACTGATTTTGATGGTCTTGAATTAAAATTCCCCTCTTATATGTCTTATCGAAATGTATTATAGATGTTTTTTATCTAAAGTCTTTTTTAAACTTAAAATTTCTATGTTTTAATGAAAAAAACACCCTTTTCATTGTATAAATCTTACAAAAAAGGCGGTCGATTTTTTTGAAAACCGCAGTTCGGAATAGTGCAAATAGATGATTTTTGTCTAAAAAACCGCCAAAATCAGTCACTTTTACGGTCGGTAGATATTTTTTAACTGTCATTAAAAATGTGTTTGGCAAAAAATATTTGACACTGCCGAAAATAATGATATAATTAAAGTGAACCACAATTCACCAACTGTATTCACGGTGAATGTTAAAATTAAAATACCATTAAAATGGAGGTTTTTACAATGGCAGACACAAGATACGCAATTGCTAATTATCATGATGCAGCGGCTATCAACAGACAGCTTGATGATCTTATCAGCAAGCCGATTTACACAATTAAGCCCGAAGTACTTAAGAGCTATGAAGAAGAGTACTACGGTCAGAAATGTGCAAAGTCAAAGGAGATTATTGACGAAGCAAGAGCAATTATCCCCGGCGGCGTTCAGCACAACCTTGCTTTCAACTATCCTTTCCCACTTGTTTTCACAAAAGCAGACGGCGCTTATCTTTATGATATTGACGGCAATAAATATTTTGACTTCCTTCAGGCAGGCGGTCCCACAGTTCTCGGCTCAAACCCCAAGGTAGTTCGTGACCAGGTTATTGACCTTCTTAATACATGCGGTCCTTCAACAGGTCTTTTCCATGAATTTGAATATAAACTTGCAAAGAAGATTTCTGACAGTGTTGAAACAGTTCAGATGTTCCGTATGCAGGGTTCCGGTACAGAAGCTTGTATGACCGCAGTTCGTGTTGCCCGTCTTGCAACAGGCAAGAAAAACATTCTTAAAATGGGCGGTGCATACCACGGTTGGTCAGATCAGCTCGGTTACGGCATCCGTGTTCCCGGTTCAAAGTTTACACAGGCAAGCGGTGTTCCGCTTTACCTCTTCAAGCATACACAGGAATTCTTCCCCGGCGACCTTGACGATCTTGAGAGAAAGCTTCGCGCTAATGTTCTTCGCGGCGGCACAGCAGCAGTTTTCATTGAGCCTGTCGGTCCTGAAAGCGGTACAACACCTGTAAGCTATGACTTTAACAAGGGCGTTGAAAGACTTTGCCGTAAATATGGTGCACTTCTTGTATTCGATGAGGTTGTTACAGGATTCCGTATCGGTATGGCAGGTGCTCAGGGTTACTTCGGCGTTTCTCCTGACCTTACAATTTTCGGTAAGGTAATCGCAGGCGGATACCCGGGCGCAGGCGGTGTCGGCGGTAAGAAAGAATATATGAAGTTCCTCGGCGCAGGTCTTGACGATTCAGGCGAAAAAATTAAGAAGGCATTCACAGGCGGTACAATGACTGCTAACCCGCTTTCATGCTGCGCAGGTTACTTTACTCTTGAAGAAATCGATAAGCAGAACGCTTGCCAGAAAGCCGGCGAAATGGGTGACAGACTTACAACAGGTCTTCAAGAACTTATCGCTAAGCACGGTCTTCCGTTCGTTGCTTGGAACGAGGGTTCAATCTGCCACCTTGAAACTGTTGGTACAATGCACTATTCAATCAACTGGAAGAAGCCTTGGACTATTCCGTCAGTTCTTTCTGCTACATCAGAGAGAAAGAAAGAGATGCAGTACATGGGCGCTGCTTATATGGCAGAGGGTCTTGTAACTCTTGCAGGCAGCCGTCTTTACACATCAGCTGCATATACTCCCAAGATGATTGATCAGGCACTTCAGTGCTTCGACAAAGTATTCGAGAATGTTGCAGTTAAACCTGCCGCAAAATAATTCTTGATTTATCGGGGTGGATGAATTCATCTTCATCCACCCTATTAAGTTATGAGGTGAAAACTATGGAAATTATGCAGGCAAAAGAGCTTGTTATCAAAGCCGGCCACGAGCTTATTGCGTCGGGACTTATTGCCCGTACATGGGGTAATATTTCATGCCGTATTAACGATACACAGTTTGTTATTACTCCCAGCGGAAGAGCTTATGAAACACTTACTCCCGAAGAGATTGTACTTGTAAATATTGAAGATCTTGAGTATGAGGGCGAAATTAAGCCTTCAAGCGAAAAAGGTATTCATGCAGCTTGCTACAAACTTCGCCCCGAAGTAAATTTTGTTATTCATACACATCAGGTAAACGCTTCAATAATTTCAGCTCTCGGCAATGATATTAACAATATCGAGGGTGAAAACGCAACTGCCATAGGTACTAATGTTCCGATTGCCGCTTACGGTCTTCCCGGCACAAAGAAGCTTCGCAAAGGCGTTATCGATGCAATTACACGTTCAGACTCTAAAGCTGCAATTATGGCTCACCACGGTGCAGTTTGTATGGGTGTTGACTATGACGACGCATTCAATGTTGCAAACAGGCTTGAAGCTGTTTGTGAGAAATATGTCCTTGATAAATATGCTTCTCTTACCGGTAATGTTGCTGAAAATCTTGCAGAAATCAACAGCTTTGTACTGGATAAATTCGTTAAAAAGCCTTCATCTGCTCCCGAATTCCCCGCTTGCAAGAGCGAGCGTGACGGCACAGTGTTCAACATTTCTTTAATTGACGGCGACGGCGCTGTTACAAGAATTGACATTGAGTCCGGCGATATTATCGCAGGTAACGGCTGTGAAGAATCAATTGAGCTTCACAGAGCAGTTTATAAAAAGCGTGACGATGTAAATTACATCACGCACACAAAAGATCCTTATGCGGTTGCTTGCTCAAAAATGGGCAAAAAGATGCGCCCCCTCATTGACGACTTTGCACAGATTGTCGGCGTTAATGTAAAGAGCGCAAAATATGACCCCAACAATTCACTTGCAACTGCTAAAAAGGTTGTTAAAAAGTTAAACGGCAGAAACGCAGTTCTTCTTGAAAACAACGGCGCGCTTTGTGTTGCAGGCAGTGAGTTTGACGCAGGCGCTATTGAATTTATCACCAATAAGGGTGCAAAAATTCAGATTAGCGCAAAGATGTTCGGCAAGGTTCAGCCAATCAATCCTATTGAAACAAGACTTATGCATCTTGTTTATAAGCTTAAATATTCAAAGCAGGCAGAAAAGTAAGCCGAATTTATCTATCAGCAAACATATAAGGAACTCTCAATTGGAGAGTTCCTTTTTTATTGCTTTGTGTGTTCAATTGGCTCTTTTCAAGTATTCTTATCAACTTGATGAAAGGTTTTTAAGTTGCCTGTTTTTGCACTGCGCTTGTCAAGCTCCGCCATAACATCGGCAACATCAATTCCCTCGTTTGCCATCATAACAAAAAGATGGAAAATCAAATCGCTGATTTCACCAACAGTTTCTTCTTTGTTGCCGTTTTTTGCGGCAATAATTGTTTCAGCGCATTCCTCGCCTACTTTTTTAAGGATTTTATCAAGTCCTTTTTCAAAAAGATAGCAGGTATATGAACCCTCTTGCTGTTCTTCTTTTCTTGAAAGAATTGTGTTATAAAGATTTATCAATGTATCATTCATTATTTATCACCTCATTAAAAAAACATGATTTACTGCCCGTATGGCAAGCAGGACCAATCTGCTCGACCTTGACAAGCAAAGTATCATCATCACAATCGCCGTGAATTGAAATCACCTTTTGAGTGTGTCCCGAAGTTGCGCCCTTGTTCCAAAGTTCCTGCCTTGAACGGCTCCAAAACCAAGTGTAGCCTGTTTCTAATGTTTTGGCAAGAGACTCACGGTTCATATAGGCAAGCATTAAAACCTCGCCTGTTTTTTCTTCTTGAATTACGGCCGGTATAAGCTCGCCTTTTACAAAAAATCTGTCAAGGTTCATAACTTTACACCTCGCATTCCTTAATAGCTTCACTTAAATCAAGTGTACCGCTGTAAATTGAGCGACCGCAGATAGCACCGTACATCTGTGATGCCTTTAAAGCCTTGATATTGCTTAAATCTTTAATTCCGCCGCTTGCCGTGATGTTGCAGGAAACTGCATTATTGAGCTTCACTAACTGCTCTAAATTAGGACCGGAAAGCATTCCGTCACAGTCGATATCTGTAAAGATAATATACTTTACACCAAAATCTTCCATTCTCTTTGCAAGCTCAATATAATGAGTATTACTTTTTTCTGTCCAGCCTTCGGTAGCAACCATTTCATTCTTAGCGTCAATGCCGACGGCAATTCTGCCTCCGAATTCTTTGCATGCTTCTTTAACAAGCTGTGGATTTTTCAATGCCGCCGAACCGATAATTACACGCTCTATGCCATTCTGGATATAAAAATCCACATCATTCATAGTGCGTATTCCACCGCCGACTTCAACTTTAAGTCCGCTGTTTTCAGCAACATCAAGAAATATTTCGCTGTTTATGCGAGCACCGTCAAGCGCACCGTTTAAGTCAACCATATGAATCCACTCTGCACCCGCTTTGCGGAAATTCAAAGCAGTTTCCATATAGCTGTCGGCAACCTTGCCTGCGGTTGCAAAATCACCTTTATAAAGGCGAACACATTCTTTATCTTTTATATCTATTGCGGGAAAAATTATCATTTATCAAAGAGTCCCCTTTGTTGAGAGTATTTTGTCAGTTCTTTCTGTAGCGATGCTCATTGCGTGACCGAAAGCTTTGAAAAGAGCTTCAGCAATGTGGTGAGAATTGTTACCGTACGGAGCGCGGAGATGAAGTGTGATTTTTGCATTGTCAGCAACTGCACGGAAAAATTCAACGCACATACAAACATCAAAATCACCGCATTTTTCCTGCGGAAAATCGGCTTCGAAAACAGTATATGCACGGTTGCAAATGTCAACCGCGCAAAAGCCCAAGGCTTCGTCCATAGGTACAAAAAAACTTCCGTAGCGGACAAGACCCGATTTGTCACCGAGAATTTCAAAAAGCGCATTGCCGAGTACAATGCCCACATCCTCAACAGTGTGGTGACAGTCCACCTCAATATCGCCCTTGCATTTCAGTTTTAAGCCGTAACCTGCGTGCATAGCGAAAGCCGTGAGCATATGGTCAAAAAATCCAACTCCTGTATCAATGCTGACTTCGCCGCCCTCTAAACAGAGAGAAAGCTCAATATCGGTTTCTTTTGTTGTTCTTATAAGTTTGGTCTGTCGCATTGTTATTCCTCCAATATTTGCTGAAGTTCTGCGAGCAAATTTTCATTTTCTTGCTTACTGCCTGCGGTAATTCGCAGATATTCGCCCATATTACGAATAATTATACCGCAGTTTTTCAATTCTTCAAAGACTTCTTTGGCGTTTTGAACCTTCATAAACACAAAATTCGTGTGAGAGTCATAAATTCTTTCAATTTTATCGGTTTTTGCAGACAAATCAACAAGTGAAGCGTAAAGCTCCTCTTTTGATTTTACTACCGTTTTGATACAGCTGTCAATATAATCGGGGTGCGCAAACAGCACCTCGCCGAGAGCCTGTGACACCGAATTAACATTATAAGGCGATTTTACCGCACGCATTACATTAGTAAGCATTTTATTTGCAACAGCGAAGCCAAGACGAAGCCCTGCCGAGCCTAAAGCCTTTGAACAGGTTTTTAAAATGATAAGATTATCATAACTGTTAAACTCGCCGAGCAGACTTTCGTCTTCCGCAAAATCCATATACGCTTCGTCAAGAACCACAAGAGAATTAACGCTGTTTAAAAGCTTTCTTATCTCATTTTTTGTGATAATTCTTGATGTGGGATTGCATGGATTAGAAAAAATAATTATTCTTACCTTTTCGGAATTTGCAAGCTCAATAACCCGGTCAATATTTACATCTAAATCGTCGTTTTTATGATATTGAACGCTTTCGCACTCTGCGATTTCCGCATAAAAACGGTACATTGAAAAATCCGGTTCAAGTGTTAAAATTTTATCGCCCTTTTGCAGAAAAGCATTCATAATAACAGAAATTATTTCGTCAGAACCATTACCTGCTGTCACATTTTCGGGTGATACCTTAAAATATTCAGCAAAGCCGTTTACTAATCTCTCTGCCATAGGGTCTGGATATCGGTTTAACGCTGAATTTTTAAGGGCTTCAGCCATTTCGTTCTGAATTTCTTCGGGGAATATCAAAAATGACTCGTTAGCGTCAAGGCGGATTTCATAATTACCGCTGATTGGCTCATACGGCGTTAAATTTTTTACTTTTTCGTTCAGCTGAAACATTTTTCAGTCCTCAAATCTAACTTTAATTGAATTTGCGTGAGCTGTTAAGCCCTCTGTTTCTGCAAGAGAAACAACTTTATCCTTGCAGTCACGAAGTGCATTCTCCGTATAATAAATGAAGCTTGATTTTTTAATAAAGCTGTCAACCGAAAGCGGTGAAAAAAATCTTGCAGTACCGCTTGTAGGTAAAACATGGTTAGGTCCTGCAAAGTAGTCGCCGAGAGGTTCGGGAGAATAATTGCCTAAAAACACACTGCCTGCGTTATCCATTCTGCCGATATATTCCAACGGATTTTCAACGCACATTTCAAGATGCTCGGGGGCAAGGCGGTTTGCAAAATCAACCGCTTTATCCATACTGTCGCAAATTATTATTGCGCCGAAATCTTTAAGAGATTTTTCTATAATCTCTTTTCTTGAAAGAACTGCACACTGCTTTGCAAGCTCTGTTTTTGTCTGCTCTGCAATCTCTGCGCTCGTAGTAATAAGAATTGACGATGCCAAAACATCATGCTCTGCTTGGCTCATAAGGTCTGCCGCAAGGAATTTCGGATTAGCCGTTTCATCTGCGACAATTAAAATTTCGCTTGGACCTGCGACCATATCAATATCAACAGTGCCGTAAAGAAGCTTCTTTGCGGTTGCAACAAAAATATTGCCCGGACCTACGATTTTATCAACTTTAGGTACGCTTTCTGTGCCGTAAGCAAGCGCGGCAACAGCCTGGGCGCCGCCCATTAGGAACACACGGTCAACTCCGGCAATTTTTGCCGCCGCAAGAATATCGGGATTTGGTGTGCCGTCTTTTGAAGGCGGAGTTACCATAATAAGCTCTTTAACACCTGCAATCTTCGCAGGAATTGCGTTCATCAATACGCTTGAGGGGTAAGCCGCCGTACCGCCGGGAACATAAAGCCCCACACGCTCAAGCCCGCGGACACGCTGCCCCATAATAACTCCGTTTTCTTTAGCAGTAAGCCAGCTTTGCTGTTTTTGGCGCTCGTGAAAATCACGGATATTCTCTGCGGCATCTTCTAAAGCCTTTACGAAAAACGAATCGCATTTTTCAATTGCTTTATCAATTTCTTCCTTTGAAATTTCTGCTTTTTCGGGTGCTTTGCCGTCAAATTTAACTGTATATTCAAGCACGGCTTTATCGCCGTTTACCTTAACATTTTCAAGAATTTCGTTTACGGCTGCGGTTACTTTTTTGTCAACCTCGCCGCTTCGTGCTTTAAGCTGAGAAATGAGAATTTCTTCTGCTTGTCCGTCTGCAAAAACTGTATTTATCATCGCTGTCACCTTAATTCTTTGGAATTACATTTTCTAATTTTTCAAGGAACTCGTCAATTTCGTCACGGCGAAGCTTCATACTTGCCATATTTACTATAACACGGGCTGAAATAGGCATAATTTTTTCAATTACTTCAAGTCCGTTTTCTTTAAGAGTTGTTCCTGTTTCAACAATATCCACAATAGCGTCTGCAAGATTTAAAAGCGGAGCAAGCTCAACAGAGCCTTCAATTTTGATGATTTTAACATCCATTCCCCTGCCCTCAAAATAGGCTTTTGTCACATTGGGATATTTAGTTGCAATTCGTTTTGTATTGAAGCCGTCATAAAATGATGTTCCTTTTTTGCCTGCAAGAGCAAAATCGCATTTGCCGAGATTTAAATCCATCATTTCATAAAAGCTTTTACCGTTTTCTACTATTGTGTCGCGGCCTACAATGCCGATATCGCACACACCGTGTTCAACATAAGTGATTACATCTGCCGCCTTGGCAAGAACCACTTCATAGTCATTTACCTTTAGAATAAGCCTTCTGCCCTTATTTATCAGCTGATCGCAATCGAGACCCATTTTTTGAAAAAGCTCAACCGTCTGTTTTTCAAGTCTGCCCTTTGTGAGTGCAATTCTAATACTCATATCTGCACCTCGCTTGTTCCGTTCTCGTCTATAATGCAAACCGTATCAAATTTTTTCTGCTTTGCATATTCAAAAGTTTCTTCTTTGGTTGCAAAATTTGAAATTTCACAGTAAACACCGCTGTCACGAAGCTTTTTTGAGTATTCAACAGCGTCTGTAATAACTTCATCAGCGCCCCAAACAATAATTTTCGGCAGAACTTCCTCTTCCACTTCGTTCCGCGCGAGCATTACTGCCGCCAAATCGCCTGTTTCAATACCGAAGCCGATTGAGGGCATTTCTTTGCCGAATTCACCTGCCAGCAAATCATAACGTCCGCCCGAAACAACAGAAACACCGCTGCCGCTCAAATAACCTTTAAAAATAATTCCCGTATAATAATTTGTACGGTTTACAAGGCTCAAATCAATAATTATTCTATCTGCAAGCCCTAATTTTTCAAGCCGAATATAAAGCTTTTTAAGATATTCAAGGCTCTCGCAACCCTCTTCATCAAGCTCTATCTGCTTTGCCTTTTCAATAACATCAAGTCCGCCGAAATACCGTGGAAGATTTCTGATATATTTTACAACATCATTTTCGCCGATACTGTCAAGAATATTGTTCAGCAAAACAAAATTTCTGCTTTCAACACAGTCATAGATTTGGCTTACCGTTTCATCATCAACGCACAATTTATTACATAAAGCCTTAAAAAAGCCTGCGTGTCCGATTTCAAACTTAAAATCCGCCGAAGTACAGCACTCAATAGCCTCAACCGCAGTTGAAATTACCTCTAAATCCGCACGGATACCGCCAACGCCCATAAGTTCAATACCGCTCTGTGTCGCCTCGTCGCTTCTGCCTGTAAAATTTTTCTGACGCAGAAAAACATTCTGATTATAATAAATTCTCAAAGGCAAAACAGCATTTTGCAGTCTTGTTGAGGCAAGACGGGCAATGGGAAGCGTTGAGTCGGGACGAAGCACTAAAAGTCTGCCGTATGAATCGGTTAAGCTGTAAAGATTTTCGGGGCTGTAACCCGAACTTTCACGGTTAAACACATCAAAAAATTCTATTGTGGGGGTCATCACCTTTTGATAACCCTTTGATTTAAAGAGAGCCGAAATTTTTTTCTGTACAAAGCGAATTGCACGGCTTTCAGAAAGAAGATAATCTTTTGTGCCCTCAGGAGTAATTTTAGAGTAATTCTTCATAAAAATAAAATTCCTTAAAATTCAAGTATATTATTATACATTTTAAATTTTACGCGCTTTAGCGTGCTACTATGTTATCACAATAAAGTGCGCAAGTCAAGTATTAAAGTTGATTTTATTGAGAACCAAATAACTTTTATATCAGAAACCAAAGAATGAAATTTGCGCAGTTTCGGGAAGTCCGTCAAGAGCGCCGACTTCTTTAAGCGCAGTAACAACGGCACTTGAAGCTCCTGTTCTAGCTTGATAATCGTCAATTGACACAAAATTGCCTTTACCGTCATTCCTGCCGACTTCAAGTCCCTTTGCCGCATTTTCGCCGACACCCGAAAGCGCCGAAAACGGCATTCTGATTTTTCCGTCTTCAATGAAATATGTAGTTGCACGGGATTTATAAATATCAACAGGTAAAAGCTCAACTCCGCGCGCCATCATTTCATTAACCACCTGCAAGGTTGTAAACTGGTCTTTTTCTTTGGCGGTCATTGGTTTTCTGTCTTTAGTTTCTGCATTAAGCGGTCCGTGAAGTTCAATCATTTTGCGTTTAACGGCATCTCTGCCTTGAAGAACCGTTACTGCGTCAAGATCACCGCCGCGAACAGTTAAAAATGCGGTGTAATATTCAGTGGGCTTATAAATCTTATACCAACCCAATCGAAGCGCCGCAATAACATAAGCCGCCGCATGAGCCTTGGGGAACATATACTTAATTTTACGGCAGGATTCCATATACCATTCAGGAACATTGCAGGCGCGCATTGCCTCTTCAGCGCCTTCGGGGAAGCCGACTTTAGCAACAATACCTTTACGGGTTTTTTCCATAATATTAAAGGCAAGGCTTGAATCAAGTCCTTTATGAATTAGATAGGTCATAATATCGTCACGGGTACCGATAACCTCTGAAATTGTGCAGGTTCCATTCTTAATAAGCTCCTGCGCATTGCCGAGCCAAACATCAGTACCGTGTGAAAGTCCTGAAATCTGCAAAAGGTCGGAAAATTTTTGAGGCTGTGATTCCACAAGCATTCCGCGAACGAAATCCGTACCCATTTCGGGAATTGAAAGCGTTCCGGTTTCAACACCTATATCATCGGGAGTAAGTCCCAATGCGGCAGGGCTTGTGCAAAGACTGACGATTTTGGGGTCGCACACATCAACATCCATAACATTTATTCCTGTCATATCTTCAAGATGTTTATAAAGTGTAGGAACATCATGACCGAGAATATCAAGTTTCAGAATTGTATCATGCAAGAAATGGAAGTCGAAGTGAGTGGTTTCCATATCAGAAGATGTATCGTTTGCAGGGTACTGAACGGCTGTGAAATCATAGACATCAAATTCATTTGGAACAACAACCATTCCGCCGGGGTGCTGACCTGTTGTACGCTTAATTCCTGTACATCCGCGAGTGAGCCTGTCCTCTTCAGCACGTGAAACAACCCTTCCACGCTCTTCAAGGTATTTTTTAACATATCCGTAAGCAGTTTTATCGGCAACAGTTGCAATTGTACCGGCCTTGAACACATGGTCGCGTCCGAACAATTCTTCTGTATATCGGTGAGCCTTACCTTGATAATCGCCCGAGAAGTTAAGGTCAATATCGGGAGCTTTGTCACCATGGAAACCGAGGAATGTCTGAAAAGGAATTTCATGACCGTCACGAAGCATTGGAATATCGCAATTCGGACAGTTTTTCGGCGGCATATCAAAACCGGAACCGTATTCGCCGTGCAGGAAAAACTCACTGTGCTTACATTTCGGACAGCGATAGTGCGCGGCAAGGGGATTAACCTCTGAAATACCTGCCATTGTAGCAACGAATGAAGAGCCAACCGATCCACGGGAGCCTACATGATAACCGTGAGCTTCAGAATCCCAAACAAGCTTTTGTGCGATAATATAAAGAACCGCAAATCCGTGCTTAATAATAGAGTCAAGCTCCATTTCAAGTCTTTCTGCAACATATTCAGGAACAGGGTCGCCGTACCATTCCTTTGCCTTTGCCCAGCAAATGTCACGAAGCTCTTGCTCTGCTCCCGGAATGGTCGGGTTAAAGGTTCCCGGAGGAATTGGAGTAACTGTTTCAATTGTGTCTGCAATTTTATTTGTATTTGTAACAACAACCTCAAAGGCTGTATCTTCGCCGAGATATGCAAATTCATCAAGCATTTCTTCGGTGGTTTTAAAATAAAGAGGCGCTTGATTATCTGCGTCGTCAAAGCCCTTGCCTGCCATAAGAACAGCGCGGAAAGCGGCGTCCTCGGGGTCCATAAAATGCACATCGCCGGTTGCGCAAACTAACTTGCCAAGCTTGTCGCCCAAATGGATAACTTTGCGGTTTATGTCGCGAATATCCTCAATAGTTTTAATCCTATCGTACTCTTTATTTCTTTCGGGATTTTTCGCATTGGGGTCTGAATGTGCCGCAATCATAAACTGATTGTTGCCGTCGGGCTGAATTTCAAGATAATCGTAATATCCTGCTATTTCAAGTAATTCTTCATCACTTTTTCCTAAAAGAATTGCCCTTATAAGCTCTCCGGCCTCACAGGCAGAACCGAGAATTATACCGTCACGAAGCCCGTTAAGCTTTGAGCGAGGAATACAGGGTCTTTTATGGAAATAAGTTGTATGAGAAAGCGAAATAAGCTTATAAAGATTTTTAAGACCTGCCTTATTCTGCACAAGAATAATAATATGGTACCGCTGAAGTTTTTCCCAAGGTGTGTCGGGATTGTTTATATCGTCAATAAGATAGCCCTCAACACCGTAAATAAGCTTAATGTCGCTTTTGCCCTTGCCCTTAACAGCGTCGGGATAGCCCTGCGCATTGCCGTGGTCGGTAATGGCAATGGCAGGATGACCCCACTCGATTGCTCTTTTAACAAGCTTATCGGCAGATGTCATTCCGTCCATATCGGACATATTTGTATGTAAATGCAGTTCGACACGCTTTTGCTCTGCACAGTCTTTCTTCTTTATTGGCGTTACCGTGCTTACAGCAGTTGCTGAAATCACATTTTCGCCTGCGAATTTATCATAGGACACTCTGCCGTAAACCATAACGGTAATTCCGTCATTAAGAACGCCTAAAAAGCTTTTTGCATTCTCACAGCGTTCAAAAATCTTAACCGTATAGGAATAAGTTTTATCTGTAATATTGAAATTTATAATATTATTTTTACCGTCGCGGGTTGTTCGCACATCAACTCCGAAAACCTCGCCCCAAACGGCAACAGCACCGCTTTCAATATCAACATCTTTAAGATGCTGAAGATTTGAGTGTCTTATAAGATTGCCGTAAATCGCCTTTTGAGTTTCAAGGTAAATAGGAAATCCTTCTTTAACCACATGGGGTTTAGGCTCGCCTGCCTCTTGGGGCATTTGCGGAGCAGGAATATTCTTTTCACGGCGGATTTCTTCATCAACCTTTTTCTGCATTTCGTCAACTGCGGACTCCGTATTGAAATCGCTCTGCATAAGAGTAACCGTAACATCAATTCCGAAAACGGCGCGGATTATTTTTTCAAGCTCTGTATGGCAGTTTGCGCCCTCAAGAATATTTTTACCGCCTTTTTTAAGTCCGACTGACAGCTCTTTGCCTTGAAGTTTATAATCGGCATCGTTAAAATAACCGTTTGCAACAACATTGCGCGCTTTGAGAATATTCACAAGCATAGGCATATACTCTGTTGAAAATCCCGTTCTTGTTTCATCGCAAATAATTGATATATTAACATTTACAGCCCTTGAAAGTTCACTTTCAAGAGCTACAATGCGTTCATTTTCAATTTTTCTGTAAGGCTTAATTGTAAGCCTTGCCGAACAATTCTCATAGGAAGCTGAAAAATCCGTAATATCAGCATAAGCGATATCAAGATTTTTATCTCCTGCAAAATTCTCGGCGAAAAGTGATTTTAATATCGCCATATATTTTTCACACCGTTACATTTTTTCTATTTCTTTTAAAAGTTCATCAACAATTTCATTTTCGGCAACTTTTTTAAGCACTTCGCCGTGCTTGAAGATTACACCGCATCCGTCTCCGCCTGCAACACCGATATCAGCCTCTTTAGCTTCACCGGGGCCGTTTACAACACAGCCCATAACTGCCACCTTAATCGGTTTATTATAATTTGCAAGCTCTTTTTCAACTCTGTCTGCAAGCGAAATTAAATCAATTTTTGTTCTGCCGCAAGTGGGGCATGAAACAATTTGCACACAGTCTGTTTTTATGCCTGCCGCTTTGAGAATATCATAGCCTGCCTTAACCTCGGTGACAGGATCGGCAGTCATCGAAACACGGATTGTATCGCCGATACCGTCTAAAAGCAGTGAACCTATACCTATGCTCGACTTTACAAGAGCCATATTGCGGGTACCTGCCTCGGTAACGCCGAGGTGCAGAGGATAATCGCACATATCCGCCACTAATCTGTAAGCTTTAACCATTTTTTGCACATCGGAAGATTTAATAGAAACTACAATATCGTTAAAATCAAACTTTTCAAGCAAATTTATATGATACATTGCACTTTCAGCCATAGCCTCGGGTGTGGGCGAACCGTATTTTGCAAGTAAATCCCTTTCGAGCGAACCTGAATTTACGCCTATACGGATAGGCACATTATGTAAACGGCAAGCCGCCGCCACCGCATGCACTTTTTCGTCGTCGCCGATATTGCCGGGGTTAATTCTGATTTTGTCAACACCTGCGGCAATACTCTCTAACGCACAGCGATAGTCAAAGTGAATATCTGCAACCACAGGAATTTTAACCGCATTTTTAACTGCATAAAGAGTATTAACCGCCTCTTTATTAGGTACGGTCAAACGGATAATCTGACAGCCTGCCTTTTCAAGCTCAATCGCCTGTTTCACATTGCCCTCGGCATTTTCTGCGGGGACATTGAGCATTGACTGAACCGAAATCGGATTATTACCGCCTATTTTAACATTACCTGCCGTTACTACTCGGCTTTTTCTGCGTTCTATCATTTTCTCACCGTCTTTAATTCTTAATTAAAGTTACTATATCGTTAAAGGTTACTACCAGCATTAAAAGAAGCAAAAGCGCAAGTCCTACGCCGTGAATATATCCCTCATATTTGGGATTTACAGGCTTTCTGCGAACACCCTCAATCAAAAGGAAAAACAGTCTGCCGCCGTCAAGCGCAGGAAGAGGCAAAACATTGAATACACCGATGTTGATTGAGACAAATGCCATAAGAGTCAGTGCTGTTATAAGCCCGTCTTTACTCTGCGCCGCGCCTGCCGCCGCGTCTGCAATAATATTCACTGTACCCACAGGACCCGACAAATCCGTTAAGCCGTATTGACCTGTTACCAAATCAAAAAGACTTAACCAAACAAGACGGACAATTGAAGCCGACCGCCTGAAAGCATTTTCAAAAACATTTAAGAATGTCGGTTCTTCGCCGACAATTACAAAATCGTAGGTAATAAGTGTATAGTCTCCGTCTTTTTCTGTTTTAAAAGTTACATCGTTAAGCTCAATTACTTTGCCGTCACGGCGAACCTTCATATCAAAAATACCGTCGTCACTGCGCGTCATAAGAAATGAAATATCCATATCCGAAAAAACTCGGCGGCCGTCTATTTCAACAAATTCATCGCCCTCTTGAAGCCCTGTCTGCTGACTTACGGCATTCTCTTGGAAATACAAAATTTCATTTGTACCGATTAAATCTTCCATTGAGAGAACCGTTGCCACAATAACGATGCCCAAAAGTAAGTTCATTACGGCACCTGCAGCAACAATTATAAACTTCTGCCACACTTTTTTACGGTTAAAAGCGTTTTCGTCTTGACTTTCTTCATCTTCACCCTCCATACTTACATATCCGCCTATGGGAAGAAGCCTGAGAGCATAAGTAGTATCACCCTTTTTCTTTTTGAAAAGAGCAGGACCCATACCGAGTGCAAATTCATTTACCTTTACCTTAAAAAGCTTTGCAAAGGTAAAATGACCAAGCTCATGTATTGAGATTAAAAGTCCAAAGAAAAGAATGGCAACGAGGAACGGCCACACTTTAGACCAAATTTCCAAAAAAATCACTGCTTTCTTAATTAGATAAGTTGAAAAATGTCATCAGAGCTTTCAGAATCGATTATAACATTCTTATTTTGCGTATTTGATAACAAGCTGACGGGCAAGTGCATCTGCTTCGTCAATATCGTCTGCCGTATAATAATTAACATTGGGCGCTTCATTCATAACACGCTCAACGAGCTCTCCGATTTGTAAAAATCCGATTTTACCCTTGCGGAACATAAGATTAGCCTGCTCATTAGCAGAATTTGCAAATGCAGGGTAAAGACCGCCACGGGTAATTGCTTCACGGCAGATATTCATACAGGTAAATGTTTCGTAATCGGGCTTATAGAATGTGAGCGTACCCAATTCAGTTAAGTCAAGCTCACCTGTGAGAGATTCAATACGGTCGGGATAGGTAAGCGCATACTGAATAGGAATTTTCATATCGGGAAGCCCCAATTGTGCAATAACCGCATTATCTGTATACTCAACCGCTGAATGAATTATGCTTTCACGGTGAACAACAATTTCAATTTGAGACGGATGAACGCCAAAAAGCCACACTGCCTCAATAAGCTCAAGACCCTTGTTCATCATTGTAGCAGAATCAATAGTTATTTTTTGACCCATACTCCAATTGGGGTGCTTCAAAGCGTCTGCAACTGTTACTTTTTCTAATTCTTCACGGGTTTTGCCGAAAAAAGGACCGCCCGATGCAGTTAAAATAATCTTTTTAACCGCTCTGTTTGCAGGCTGACCCTGCAAGCACTGAAAGATTGCCGAATGTTCGGAGTCCACAGGCAAAATATCAACGCCCTTACTTTTTGCCGTACCCATTACAAGCTGACCGCCTGCAACAAGAGTTTCTTTATTGGCAAGTGCAATTTTCTTGCCTGCGTCAATCGCAGAAAGAGTCGGGCGAAGCCCTGCCATACCTACAACCGAGTTGATAACAGTATCTGCATCGTTTATTACCGCGCATTCGCAAACACCCTCAAGACCCGAAAGCACCTTTGTGTCTGTATCTGCCACACGAAGTTTTAATTCCTTTGCGGAATTTTCATCAACCAATGCGGCAATTTTCGGCTTAAATTCTCTGATTTGCTTTTCAATCAAATCCACATTTGAATATGCAGAAAGTGCCGAAACGGAATATCCGCATTTTTTTGCAGTTTCAAGGCTCTGCGTACCTATTGAGCCTGTTGAGCCTAATATACTCAAATTTTTTGTAGTCATTATATAACAACTCCGAAAATGTTAAAGATAGCATAAAGTGCAATAAGCACAAAAATTATACTGTCAAATCTGTCCATAATTCCGCCGTGACCGGGAATAATTTTACCGAAATCCTTAATGCCGAAATTACGTTTAATTACAGAAGCGGTCAAATCTCCGCACATACTGATAATTGACAGGAAAACAGTCATTAAAATAACGGCAAGATAGTTGTTCTCGTTAGTTTCAAAAACGAAGTTTGTAAATACCGCATAAAGTATAACTGTTGATATTACGCATATTACCACACCGCCGACAGCGCCCTCAACCGTCTTTTTGGGGCTGATTTTGGGACAGAGCTTATGCTTACCCAAGAAACTGCCTGCAAAATAAGCGCCCACATCTGTAAGACAAGCGCAGAACAGTGCGAAGAGAATTAAGAAAAGGCCGTGGTTTTCATTGTAATTTTGCTGCGGAAAATACTTATGAATATCACGGAAATACATAAGTCTTGAAATTGCAAAGGGTACGCCCAGAGAACCGAGAATAACCGTTGCAATATGCGCAAAGGTTGTTTTTTCATATTCAAACAGCATACAGATGCAAAGAATAAGAATATAAATGCAGACAAGATATTCCGCTTTTAAATTAATACCTGTTGCCTGCAAATATTCACCGAATTCATAATAAAGGGGAACACAGGCAGACGCAATAAGGCTTAAAACCATTACAGGTTTATTTGCAAGCTTTACTGCGTGGTTTATCTCATAAGCGGCAACAACGCAAATCGCCGCCGCAATAAATACAAACAGCAAGGTATTCCGCAAAAACATAAGTGCTATGCCGAATACTGCCCAAAGGAGTCCAAAAACAATTCTTTTAGCCATAAATACTAAACGCCTCCGAATCTACGGTTTCTATTTTCAAACTCTCGCAACGCCTCAATTAAATTATCTTCTGTAAAATCAGGCCAAAGTATATCTGTAAACCATAATTCCGCATAAGCCGACTGCCAAGTAAGGAAGTTTGAGGTTCTGTACTCTCCGCTGGGTCTGATAATAAGATCGGGATCGGGAATATTTTTTGTATAAAGATGCTGTGAAATCATATCTTCAGTGATTTCATCGGGCTTTATTTCGCCTGCCGCAATTTTTTCAGCAATTTCCCGAACGCCCTGTGTTATTTCGTGACGGCCGCCGTAGTTTATAGCGATATTCAAAATAACATTGCTTTTATTACTGCTTTCGGCTTCTGTATGCTCCATAAGAGCGAGAATATCATCAGGAATACCTGCACGGTCGCCGATAAACCGAAGCGAAATGCCCTTTTCTTCATTTTCAGCTTTTCTTTCTTCCGCTTCAATTAAATATTCACGGAAAAGCTGCATTATTGCGTCAACCTCTTCTTGTGGTCTTTTCCAATTTTCAGTTGAAAAGGCATAAAAGGTCAGGCATTTAATACCCACATCTGCGGCAAATTCGCCGATTCTACGGAATGTTTTAGCGCCCTCAATATGCCCCTTGTAACGAGGAAGTCCTCTTTGCTTTGCCCAACGGCCGTTACCGTCCATAATAATGCCGATATGCTGAGGCAAAACCGAAAATTCAGGAATATTTTTCTCAATCATAATCTTAAAATATGCAAATCGGGGCGGAATTATCCGCCCGCAATTTGTTTATATCTCCATAATTTCTTTTTCTTTTTTATCGGCTACTGCGTCGATTTCTTTAATAAATTCATCGGTAATCTTCTGAATTTTTGTTTCAGCGTTTTTCTGATCGTCTTCAGTTATCTCACTGTTTTTCTTCATAGCCTTGATTTTATCCATTGCGTCACGGCGAATTGAACGTATCGCAACCTTTGAGTCCTCTGCTGTTTTGCTTACATCCTTGCAAAGAACCTTTCTGCGTTCCTCTGTAACAGGCGGGAAAGTGAGGCGAATAACCTTGCCGTCATTCATAGGAGTAATGCCTATATCAGAAGCTTGAATTGCCTTTGAAATCGCGTTGATTACGCTAACATCCCAAGGCTGAATAACAAGAATTCTGCCTTCGTTTACAGAAATGGCAGCCATCTGCTGAATGGGTGTGGGAACTCCGTAATAATCAACAGAAACCTTATCAAGAACTGCAGGTGTTGCTCTGCCGGCTCTCATAGACGCCAATTCCTTTTCAAGAGCCATAACGCTCTTGTTCATTTTTTCTTTCATTGTTTCAAAAACAGTATTCATAATTTAACTCCTTAATTCTTATTTTTCGCTGACTACAACCGTGCCTACGCTCTCGCCCTTAACCGCCTTAACCATATTTTCGGGCTGTTGAAGGTTGAAAACGAGAAGCGGAATATTGTTATCTCTGCAAAGAGAAGCCGCAGTGCTGTCCATTACGGCAAGACCTTTGCTTAAAATATCCTGATGTGTGATAACATCATATTTGACTGCGTCGTCAAATCGATTGGGGTCTTTGTCATAGACGCCGTCAACATTTGTTGCCTTGAAAATAATATCTGCATCAATTTCAGCTGCGCGGAGAGCCGCCGCAGTATCTGTTGAGAAGAACGGATTGCCTGTTCCGCAGCCGAAAATAACTACTCTTCCTTTTTCAAGATGACGCTTTGCGCGGTGGCTGATATAAGGCTCTGCAATTTTATTCATTTCAATTGCGGTCTGAACTCTTACAATCACGCCCAACTGTTCAAGCGAATCTGCAAGCGCTAAAGAATTCATAACAGTGGCAAGCATACCGATGTGGTCGGCCCTTGTTCTGTCCATATCGCCGCTTGAACGGCCGCGCCAGAAATTACCGCCGCCGACAACGATAGCAACCTCAGTGCCAAGTTCTGCCATTTCTTTGATTGCAGCACAAACGCTGTTTACTGTATTAAAATCGAATCCGTGCTTTTGCTCGCCTGCAAGAACCTCGCCGCTGACCTTTAAAAGCACTCTTTTATATTTGGGTTCCATTTATAAACACCTCCGCAGTAAACGATACTTCTCCATTTACCATATTTCATATATTTTACAATAAAATCGCTGTTGTGTAAAGGGGAATTTTAAACAATTACTTTGCAATTTATTATACAATTTGAGCATTGACTATTTTGCGATAAAGATATATACTTATTAAATATGGGGTTGTACCAAAAACCAATTATGAGGTGTAAAAAAATATGGCAAACGAGCCTTTTAATATTAAAAAAATTTCCGAAGTGTTTTCACTTAACGGTGATTATATAGGCTATAAGCAAGTCAACGAAGGTCACATAAACAGTACATATGTTTTGAGCTTTAAAGAAAACGGCGAAACAAAAAAATATGTTCTTCAAATGATTAACACAAGCGTATTTAAAGACCCTCACAAGCTTATGAGCAATATTGTAGCAGTCACAAGTTACATAAGGCAAAAAAATGAAGAATTGAATATTCCATGGTCGAACCGCGGAACACTCACCTTTCTTCCATGTACTGACGGCAAATATTATTATACCGATGAAAATAATTCCTGTTGGCGAGTTTACATATTTATAGATGATGTTTATACCTGTAATGTAATTGAAAGCGCAAAGGTCTTTGAAAATGCAGGCGTTGCATTCGGCGATTTTCAGAATATTCTTGTTGATTTTGACGGCGCTTCTCTTTTTGAAACCATTGAAAAATTCCACAACACAGCGTCACGCTTCAATGATTTGAAAAAAGCTGTCAGTGACAACCTTTCAGGCAGACTTGATACCGTTAAAAACGAGGTCGAATTTGCTTTAGCCCGTGAGGCTGACACGCATATTCTTGTTGATATGATTGACGAGGGCAAGCTCCCATTGCGTGTTACTCACAACGATACAAAGCTTAATAACATTCTTTTTGACAACACTACCGACAAGGGCATTTGCATTATCGACCTTGACACTGTTATGCCCGGTCTCTCCCTTTACGATTTCGGCGACAGCATTCGCTTCGGCGCAAATACCGCCGCTGAAGACGAAAAAGATGTTTCTAAAGTATCTTTAAGTCTTGAGCTTTACGAAGCTTACGTTAAGGGCTATCTCAATAGTGCCAAAAATGCACTCACAGACCTTGAAAAAGAGCTTCTACCGTTCGGCGCAAAGCTTATGACATACGAATGCGGAATTCGTTTTCTTACTGACTATCTCAACGGTGATGTGTACTTCAAAACAGATTATCCCGAACACAATCTTGTGCGTTGCCGTACACAGTTTGCACTTGTTGCCGATATGGAAAAGAAAATGGATGAAATGATTGCAATAACAAAAAAATATTTCTAAATATGATTAAAAAACAGAATGAACAATTACAGCCCACGGCGTACACTGTGCCGTGGGCTTAATTATTTTTATAATAAAATAAGTATATAATCTTTACCTTATTCCTTTTTTATGCAGTCTGCTCCTTTTAATAGTCTCTACATTATTCGGGTTTATATGTATAATCTTTAAATCCATCAGAATAGCGCTGTTCGCCGTCGGGCATAACCCACATTGCCTCGACATTCTGCATTGATTTTACAAGCGCTGAACCGCTGTCATAATCCATAAGAAAAAGCGCTGTTGATAATGCGTCGCCGAGAGCGGAATCATCGGTCAGTACGGACACAGAACGGTATTTTGTGCCTGGCATTAAAGTTACAGGGTCAATAATATGATGATAATTATCGCCGTTGACCACATAGAAACGCTGATATATACCGCTGGTCACAAGCGACTCACCGCTTAAATGAAGAAATTCAATATACGGTGTTTCCTCGTTTTCGGTATCGGGATTTTCAATGCCCACATTCCACGGCTTTTCTCCTGCCATACCAACTGTTCTGACATTTCCGCCGAGATTTATGATGTAACTTGTTATTCCGTTTTCTTCAAGATATTCCGCAATTTTTTCAGCCGTATATCCCTTTGCAATCGCCCCTACATCAAGTGTCATTTCTGAATCCGCAAGAAATACCGTGCTTTTTTCGGTGTCAATTATAACATCGTCAATATTGGTGTGCTTTGACGCTTCATAAAGCTTATCCATAGGGGGAAGCTCGGCATTTTCGGGGTCATCAAGTCCCATATCTCGGTAAGTATGCCAAATTTTAAGCACGCTCCCCATTGCAACATTCATATTGCCGTCTGTTTTAATGCACATCTCCTTGGCAAAGGTAAGCATATCAATGATTTTTTTATCAACTGTTACCTCGGTATGCTTGCCCTCAACAAGGTCATTAACTGTCACAAGGTTATTAAGCCCGTCATATCTGTTATAAATGGTAAAAAGGCGGTGATATTCGTTAAGCTGCGCTTTGATTTCTGCACAGACAGCATCAAAATTCTCTTGATTTTCTTCATAACCAACAATAGTGGCAACGGTGTCAAAATAATCAAAATAATATTCGCTGAATTTATTAAGTTTTTTGTCCTTACCACACCCGGAAAGGCTGAATGTCTGCACAAGCACCAATGAAATTACTAAAAATACCGAAATTGCCTTTTTCATTTCTTCACCTTGTAACAAAAATGGGGATGTTGCAGAACCAACATCCCCGAATTTTTTAATTAACAATTAAGCAACTGTTGCAGCTGCAACTGCTGCCTTAACCATATCGCTTACTGCAATTGTGCATCCTGCTGTTTGAAGATCTGCTGAACCGTATCCGTTTTCAGCAACAAGCGCACCGATTTCAGCAGCAGTTTTGCCTACAAGAGCCTTGTCAAACTCTGCAGCCTGCGCGTACCACTCAAGAACCTTACCGTCGCCGTTAAGGTCAGCGCCGTAAGCTGCCATATTGTAGTTGTCGCCTAAATCGAGCTTTGTTTGAAGAGCAGCAGTTGTGTCAACTGTAGCTTCACCCTTAACATTGAATGAAACCTTGCCCTGTACAGCGTCTGTCTTAGCAACTACAACCTTGCCATCTGCATTTACAACAGCGGCATTAACTGTTGTGTCAATCTGATTAAGACCGTCTGCTTCTTCAGTAGCGTCTTTGCTGTCATGAGAAACTGATGCGATAAGAGCAATTTGAAGCTTATCTTCAGCAGTAGCAGCTGATTCAACAGCACTGTTTACTGCCTTTTCAAGAGCTTTGATGAAATCTGCTGAATTGATTGTGCAGCCTGCTGTTGCAAGGTCGCCTGTTGTGTAACCGTCTTCAGCAACATAAGCTTTAACTTCATCAAGAGTTTTGCCTGTAGCTGTTTTCATAAATGCGTCAGCCTGCTCGTTCCATTCAAGAACCTTGCCGTCGCCGTTTCTGTCTTGGCTCTGGCCATAAGCTGCCATATTATAATCTGTGCCTTTGTCATACTTTGTTCTGAGGTCTTCAACTGCAACATACTTGCCGTCTGAAGTGAACTCCGGCTTAACCTGAAGTGTGTCAAGGTCGATAGCAACGATCTTTGAATCGGCATCAAGAAGAACTGCAACAGCAGTTGCATCAACTTCAACCTGACCGTTTGTTTCGCCGTCTGCATTTTTAGCGTCGGTATAGCTTGCAACTACGCCAAGACCGAACTTAAGAGTTTCCGCATCTTTTTTTCCGCATCCTGTAAGAGCAACAAATGCAAAGAGCATTACTACTGCAAGAGCTACGCTGAGAATCTTTTTCATAAGTAGATTTCTCCTTTAAATATAGTATTTAATTCGGGTACATTTAAAGCAATGAACCCAATAATTAACAATTAAATTATTGCACATAAAAATCACTTTGTCAACACAATGTCGATAAATTCACTTACAAAAATCGGTTACATTTTTGTCACATTTTCACATTGTCAAGACGTTTCAAGAGCAATGCGCCCGCTATTCCTATGACAACACCCGCCACAGTGCCTGTAACAGCGAGAACTATCATATAATAGCCCAACTGCATTGTATCAAAAAGTGCGATTGCGACCAAAATCTGTCCTAAATTATGGCTTATTCCGCCCACAATACTCACGCCGACTGTTGAAAAAATGTTGAACTTTTTGCATATTGCCATAAGCGCCAGACTCAGCGCAGCACCTGCCACGCTGTACATAAGCGTCATACCGCTGCCGAAAAGCAAAAATGATGAAAAAAGCACTCTGATAAATGAAACAAGTGCTGCTTCTTTAACACCAAGCTTATAAAGCAAAATTATAATTATTATATTCGGAAGTCCCATTTTTATGCCGGGCACTGCTGTCCATATCGGTGGCAGAAGCGACTCGGCATAAGATAAAACAAGCGCAACGGCGGTGAGAACACCGAGCAATGCAAGTCTTGTTACCCGTTCTTTTTTCATACCTACTCCAATTCAACTTTCCGACGATACAATTTCGATTACTACTCTGTGAGGCAGACAAACAATAGTTTCGCCCTCATACTGCGCGGCGCGTGTTTCGGTACAGATACCGTCGGGGCAATTTGCCTCGCTCACATAGGCTTTGCCGTCACGGATCGTCAGAACATTGATGTATTCACCGTTTTCGCCTGTTGTAACCGTTACTTCTGTATCAACAGAAAGCGGATAAACTCCCCATTGCTCGCCGTCAATATTAACTGAGGCGAAGCTTCCCGCTTCTTTATTAAGTCCGAAAATCAAAAGTCCTGCCGCCGCTATAATTGCTATAGCGGCGACAAGGATAATGTCATTGCGTAATTTTCTTTTTTTATCGGAAGTAACTTTGTTTATCTGCAAATTGCTCATATTCTTCCGTTGACCATATCAACGACTTTAAGTCTGCCTGTTGGGCAGGCCGCCGCACATTCACCGCAGTCATTGCACTTGTCATAATCAATAACAGCAAGGTTATCAATAACCTTAATTGCATCGTGCTGACAGGTTCTTTCGCACTTCTTACAGCCGAGACAGGCATTCATACAGTTCTTACGCGCAAGAGCGCCTTTTTCTTTGTTACTGCAAGCCACAGCAACCACAACATCTTCACCTACAAGAGAAATAACACCTTTAGGACAGGTTTTAACACATTTTCCGCATGCAATACATTCTCTGGGATCAATGTGAGCAAGATTGTCAAACACATAAATTGCGCCGACAGGGCAAACCGAAGCACAGTCGCCGCAGCCGATACAGCCGTATTTGCATTGCGACGGTCCGCCGTAAACCAATGAAGCTGCTGAACATGACTGAATTCCGTCATAAATTACATTGTAATTAACCGCTGAACAGTCGCCGCTGCAATTAACATAAGCTACTTTAGGCTTGTCAGCCTTAATTTCAACACCGAGAATCTCTGAAAGATGACCTGCAACATTAGAACCGCCGGGAATACAGAGATTAGCTTCTGTTTTACCGTTTGCTACTGCTTCTGCATACGAATCACAGCCTGCAAATCCGCAAGCGCCGCAGTTAGCGCCCGGCAGATATTCGCGAACCTGTTTTACCGTTTCATTTTCGGGAACTGCGAAGAAATGAGACGCTACTGCAAGCAATACGCCTGCAATAATGCCCACTGCCGAAACAACGAGAAGAGCTGTTAAAATTTCCATATCATTGCTCCCCCTTATGCAAGTAAATTCTCAACGATTCCGGCAAAGCCAAAGAATGCCATTGAAATAAACGATGCGGCTACAAGCGTTACGGGAAGTCCTTTAAAGCTTTCGGGAACATCGCTTTCTTCAATGCGTGAACGCATACCCGAGAAAAGCACCATTGCCAAAAGGAAACCAAGTCCTACACCGAGAGAAGCCACAATTGACTTTAAAAATGCTTCGGCTCCGTCAACGCCGTAATCTGTAATATTATTTATTGTTACGCCGAGAACTGCGCAGTTTGTTGTAATAAGCGGAAGATACACGCCCAAGCTCTTATGGAGCGCAGGAATAAACTTCTTTAAGAAGATTTCAATAAACTGAACAAGCGTTGCAATAACAAGGATAAACACGATTGTCTGCATATATCCCATATTGAGCGGTACAAGAACATAAGCTTGAATGGGCCATGTTACCAGCGTTGCAACAAGCATAACAAAGATAACCGAAACACCCATACCGACTGACTGATTTACCTTTTTTGATACGCCGAGGAAAGGACAGATACCGAGAAAGCGGTTGAGAACATAGTTATCAACCAAAACGAAAGACATAAGAATGATAATCAATTCTTTAACTGTTAATTCCATTTATTTGCCCTCCTCTTCTGCTGAACAAGCACCGTTACAAGCCGCCGCTGAAGGACATCCTGCACAGGTGAATTCTTTTTTCTTGATAAGCTTACCCTTGGTAATCTTGTTGACAGCGGCAATAAGCAAGCCGTAAACAAGAAGTCCGCCCGGAGCTTCTGCAAAGATTTTAATTGTGTGAGTTTCAACGAAAGGAATTGCTATTCCTGCAAATGAGCCTGCCCCGAGAATTTCACGGACAGTTGACATTGCAAGAAGCGCAACGGTGAAACCTATGCCCATTCCAAGACCGTCAAGTGCTGATTTGCCGACTGAATTCTTACTTGCAAACATCTCTGCTCTGCCGAGAATTATGCAGTTTACTGTAATGAGGTCAAGGAAAACGCCCAACGACTCATAAAGTGACGGAATATATGCTTGAATAAGCATACGGACAATTGTAACAAAGCCTGCAATAACGACTATATAGCATGGAATTCGCACCGTATCGGGAATAAATCTGCGGATTGCTGAAATAACAACGTTTGAGCATACAAGAACCGCCATAGTTGCAAGGCCCATACCCAAAGCGCTTATAACACTTTTAGTTGTTGCAAGTGTTGGGCAAGTGCCGAGAATAAGTACGAAAACGGGATTTTCAATGAGAATGCCTTTAAGGAATATTGATAAACTGTTTTCTTTTTTCATTTTCACGCATCCCCTTCCATAAGCTTAACTGCTTCAATCGCTTTGCCGATACCTGTCTTATAACCGTTTGTTGTAAATGTTGCACCGCTGATTGCGTCAACATCTTTATAACTGCTTTCATCTTTACCGTTGAACTGTGAATAGAAAGCCTTGTCTGCGCAGGCAGAACCGATACCGTCTGTTTCGCTTTGAGCTGTTGTTACACAGTTGATAATTTTACCGTCGGCTGTTAAAGCAACCTTGATATAGATATATTCGCCGGAGGGGTTATAATAGCTGTCGCCGTTAATACCAAAGCCTGCTGCGTGAAGCTCAAGCACATAATTTCCGCTTGCAGTTTTATAAGCCTTGTCAATGTGAGACGGCATATCAGCATATTTTGTGATGTCGATTTCTTTCATTGAAGAATCAGCCATTATTTTAGCCTTCGCTTCAACATTGGCCTTAACATCATCTGCAACAGCAGAAACTACTGTTCCGTTTGCGTCAACGCCTACGAATACTGCTTCTTCTCCCTCGCCTGTTACATAAACAGAGCCTGCACCGTTGTCTGCTGTATAAACTGCTGTAATGCCGTCAAGCACTTCACAAATAAATACTTCTGTAAACTTATCGCCTGCGGGAAGAGCTGCTAAAAGACTATCCGCAAGAATTTCTTCTTCTGAACGGATGTCAACACTGCCGCCGCTGAGAATGATTGAAGCATTCAAAGCGTCTTTAACAGCGCCCTTATATGCTGTACTCGTCATTGTTGAACCCGAAACCGTGTCAATTGCGTCAACAGTATCAACAGAAACGCCTGCAAAACTGTCGCCGTAGGTCTTTTCAGCGCCGTTGGTTTCGCTTGACACAATGCAGGTTGCTCCTGTAACACTGCCGTTACCGTCAACACCGCACATAATGGTCAAACCCGGAGCATAGCCTGTTGTTACAAGTTTGAACACATAACCGCCGTTTGAAGCGCTGTATGCCTCGGTTACTGTTGCAGGAAGCTCATAAGCGGTTAAATCAACTGCGGTAAAATCACCGCCGTCGGGCATTACAACGAGCAATGCTTTATTAGCCGCTGAACTTTGGTTTTTCTCGATAATAGGGGCTGTAATTTGGTTGGTAACTGCCAAAAGCACGGTAACCACTGCACAAATTACAGTAAGAGCAATTATACTTTTTAAATATTTTTTCATTTTTTTGCACCTCCGAAAAGCTTACGGGTGCAGAATGAATCTATGTAAGGATTTAAAATGTTCATAAGAAGAATTGCAAAGGATACGCCCTCGGGATAAGACGAACTCCAGAAACGGACAAGCACTGTAATAACGCCTGCTCCGATACCGAATATTATTTTGCCCTTTGCTGTTGACGGTGAAGTTACATAATCAGTTGCCATAAAGATCGCGCCGATTAAAAGACCGCCTGAAAGAATCCACGCAAGAGAAGTCTGAACATCAAAGCCCTCTATGCAAAGTGTGAATATAAATGCCGTGCCGATGAAAGCCGCCGGAATATGCCAGCTTATTACCTTGCGGACAAGAAGATAAATGCCGCCGATAATAAGTGCCAATGAGCAGGTTTCGCCGAGAGCGCCGCCGCATTTGCCCAAGAACAAGTCAAGAAGATTAAGGGTGGTTCCCTTATCAAGCTCAACAAGAGGAGTAGCGGTTGATACGGTATCTAATTTCGGGAAAACCGAAGCTGTTACTGTGCTTGAAAAGGCAATAATCATAAACACACGCGCTGTAATAGCCGGGTTTACAATATTTTTTCCAAGTCCGCCGAAAACGCATTTTACAATAATTATTGCAAAAGCAGAGCCTACCGCCGCCTGCCAAAGCGGAATGCTTGCAGGAAGATTAAGAGCTAAAAGAAGTCCTGTGACAACAGAGCTTAAATCACTTACTGTCTGCTCTTTTTTAACAATAAGGTTAAAAAGAAACTCGCAGACAACTGCGGTAATAACGCAGGTTGCAACTACAAACAGCGCGCGAAGCCCGAAAAGAACAATACCTGCAATGGTGGCAGGAAGAAGAGCGATTATAACATCGAGCATAATGTTCTGCGTTGACTTCTTACCGTGAATATGTGGAGAAACCGAAATATGAAGCTTTTCCATTACTTATTAGCCTCCTTTTCCTTATGCTTTTTAAGAGCAATTTTTGCCAGCTTGTTGGTCTGGACAAGAGGACGGTTTGCAGGACAGCCAAACGAACAGCATCCGCATTCCATACAGGTTTCAACGCCGGCTTTTTCAACCATTTCCATATCGCCTGTTTTATATCCCTTAACAATAGCGGGAACATTTATGCCGAACGGACAGTTGTTAATGCAGGCACCGCAACGGATACAGGCTGTGGTTTTAGGAGTTTTTATTTCTTTTTTATCTAATGCAAGTACAGCGTTTGTATTTTTAAGCACGGGAACATCAAGATTAGGAACTGTAATTCCCATCATAGGTCCGCCGTAGATTACTTTTTCCGGGTCAAAATTAAATCCGCCGCAAAAATCAAAAACATCGCTTAACGAAGTACCTATGGGAGCGATAATATTTTTAGGCTCTTTTACGGCACCGCCGTCAACTGTAACCGTTCTTTCAACCAGTGGCATACCTGTTTTAAGATAACCGCCAATGAAAGCCATAGTTGACGAATTGCATACAATACAGCCCACATCTGCCGGAAGCTGACCCAGCTTAACAGTTCTGCCTGTTGTATGGTAAACAAGAACCTTTTCACCGCCCTGCGGATAAACAGACGGCAAAGCTTCAACCTTAATTTTACTGTTTTTTGAAGCAATTTCATTCATTTTTGCTATTGCTTCGGGCTTGTTTTTTTCAATACCGATAATAACCTTCTCAAAATTAAAGTACTTATCGAAAGCTTCAACAGCAAAAGCTATATCTTCTGCCTTTTCGACCATTGTAACGGAGTCACTTGTGATATAAGGCTCGCACTCTGCGCCGTTGATAACAAGAGTATCAATCTTTTTGTCAGTTGCAAGCTTTACATAAGTCGGAAAGCCTGCGCCGCCCAAACCTACGATACCGCTTTTTTTAACGGCGTCAATTAACTCCTCTTTGCTGTTTACTGTGGGTGGTGTAATTGACGGATCCGGAGTCATTGCTCCGTCAGATTCAATTGTGATTGCAGGTACTGCATTACCGCTTGAAAGAAGAACATCTGCCAATTTTTTAACTGTTCCCGATACGCTTGAATAAATCGGAGAAGAAATAAATCCGTTTTGTTCAGCTATTAAAGTGCCGACGCAAACGCTGTCGCCGACCTTAACAACGGGAACGGCAGGCTTGCCTATATGCATAGATGTTGGCAGAGTAACCGATTTAACATCAGTCATTCTGACAGCTGACATATTGGCTGTGTTTTTTCTGTGAGGAACATGAATACCACGAAGATGAAAAGCCATTCTAATTGACCTACCTTTCTTTTTTGTTAGTATTATAAACAGACACACACTCTCTCAAAGCACACCTCTTCACAATACACTGAATATTATATAACTGTGTCGAAAATATGTCAACGAATTAAAATCAATCTTTATTGGTAAACCTATCAAAAATCTGCACTGTTTTTTGTTTAATTTGCAATTATGAACCTTGACTTTCAAGTTTTAAAGGAGTATTATTAAGCCGTTATTTTTTACATACCTATTATATAGTTGCTCAAGGGAGATATTTTATGATAATTTTTCTTTTTCTTTTATGGATAATTTTCAACGGAAGATTTACTGCTGACGCAGGTATGCTTCAGATAATTATTATAGGCATTATTGTGTCGGGTCTTGCCTATTGGTTTGCACACAAGGCTTTGGGCTACACGATTAAAGCCGAGCTTAATTTACTCAAAAAAGCACCTATACTCACAGCTTATCTTTTTCTGCTGATTAAAGAAATTATTGTGGCAAATTTTCAGATGATGAAAATTGTAACAAGCAAAAGAGCAGAAATTCACCCGGTAATAATAAAGGTGAAAATTCCGCTGAAAACGAATTTTGCCCGTGTTATCCTTGCAAATTCAATCACCCTTACCCCCGGCACGATCACTGCAGAGCTTGAGGACGATGAATTTACAATTCACTGTGTTGACACCGCTTTTTCAGAGGAAATTGAAAACAGCTCATTTGTAAAAATGCTTAAAAAGCTTGAGAATAGAAGTTAAAACGCTTTCTCAAATTTTAATCTTATTTATTGTAGGCTATAACAAGAAAAAAATTACTGATTTGCATTCAGAAAGGCTATGTGAATTACTATGATAGAACAAGCTTATTCATACCTATACATTGCAGTGTGCATCTGCCTCGGAATTGCAGTAATTGCCACACTCGTGCGTTCAATTACAGCAAAAACAATTATCGGCAGGTTTATCGGCATAAATATGCTCACAACCATTGTAATTATTCTTATTTGTATACTTACTCTTTTCTTAAAAGAAGCATATCTGCCCGACGTTGCGCTTATTTATGCGCTGCTTAGCTGTATTGCGGTAATTCTTTTAAGCAAGATTTATATCAATCTTTTCAAAAGCAGCAAAGGGGGTAAAAAGTAATGCTTGAATGGATTCGTTTCGGAATCACTGCGGTGCTTTTTGCCGCCGGAATTATTGTCCTTTTCATTTCGATTTTCGGCACATTCCGTTTTGACTATTCTCTTAACCGTATGCACTCTTCCGCTATGTGCGACACACTTGTGCTTATGCTTTTTACTGTTGCCTGTGTTATTGCGTCGGGATTTAATGTTGTATCGGTTAAATTTTTGATGATTTTATTCGTTATGTGGTTCACAAGCCCTGTGGTGTCCCATGTGTTTGTTAAAACAAAATATCTTACCGACGAAAATATCGGCGAACACTGCGACATTCACACAGATGACGCAAGTCTTTATGAAAAAGAAATCGAAAAGGAGGAAGAAAACTGATGGAAGACATTATTTCAGTGTTCAGAGCAATTCTTCTGCTCTCACTTATAATCTGCGCAATTGCCACTGCTTTTTCAAAAAGAGTTATGACAGCAGTTATTGTTTTCACATCTTACAGCATTGTAATGGCTGTTGTATGGCTTCTTTTACGCTCGCCCGATTTGGCTATTACCGAAGCGGCAGTGGGCGCAGGCGTCAATGGCGTTCTTTTTTTCCTTACGCTGCGTAAACTTCATCTTATTGACAGAGATTTTAAAGATGATGAAGCCGCAAAGCGGTCTTCGGAGGTGAATGAAAATGAAGAAAACTGAATTCACCGAAAAATTCAAGCAATGGTATGACGGCGATTTAAGCTTTGATGAAAAGCTTTCACAGCCAATTGAAAAAATCCCCGTTGAGCATATTCCCGATGAACCCCATCACATCAGAAAGCATATACGTACATTTAAAAAGCTTGAAAGCCAAGAGCTTAAAGCGTCAAAAACAGGATATCGCTTTTTCTCTGTTATTTTCTGCATTATCATCTGCGCCGTGCTTATAGGCACCGTTAATTTTCTTCCGCTCTTTGCAGATGAAAATGCCCCCACAGTCAATGAGGTTTATGAGCATTATGTGGGCGAGGGCAGAGAGCAGACAGGTGCTGTAAACACAGTTGCAGGTATGATTCTTGATTACCGCGCATTTGATACTCTCGGCGAGTCCTTTGTGCTTTTCACAGCTACCTGTGCGGTTCTTTTGCTTCTTGAAGTTTCAAAAAAATCGCCTGTTAAAAAGAATGAAACATTTTCATTCACAAATGACCGAATAATCACATTCACAGTAAAGGCGATTGTGCCGATTATAATAGTATTCGGTATTTATGTGCTCTTTAACGGACATCTTTCACCCGGCGGCGGTTTCTCGGGCGGTGCAATTTTAGGCACAGGCTTCATTCTTTTTGCAATGGCGTTCGGCGAAGATGTTGCGGCAAAGGTAATTCCTGCAAAAGCAGTTAAAATTATTACCATATCTGCTCTTTCGTTCTACTGTCTTTCAAAAAGCTACTCATTCTTTACAGGTAACGAATTTAACGGAATTCATTCCTTTATCACACCGGGCACACCCGGCAACCTTTTTTCGGGCGGACTGATTTTACCGCTTAATTTAGCTGTCGGTCTTGTTGTTTGCTGTACAATGTACAGCTTCTATATGATTTTCAAAAGGGGGCGTCTTGATTGAATTTTCTTATTAACTATGAAGAAGCAACTTCAATGATACTCTTTGCAATAGGCTTTACAATGCTTGTTTTCTCAAAGAATATTATGAAGAAAATTCTCGGTCTTAACATTATGGACACAGGCGTTTACCTGTTTTTAGCTTCAATGGGTTACATTGAGGGCAAGCTCACACCAATTGTTCCTGCAAACGGTGAAGTCAATGTACCCGATTATATCAACCCGATCCCCGCAGGTCTTGTTCTTACGGGAATTGTTGTGTCGGTAAGCTTTTCGGCGCTTATGCTCGCCCTTACGGTACGCCTTTACAAAAAATACCGCACCTTAAATCTTGACGAGATTTATGAAAAGTGCAGCACGGAGGATGAATACGAATAATGGAATTTATTAAGAATTTTCCCTTCATTACAATCGTTTTATCATTATTCTGTGCGGTTATCTGCTACGCTTTTAAGAATAAAAAAGCCCGCCTTGTTTCGTATTTTCTCTTGGTATTGTCGGGAGTTTTGTCAGCAAGCGTGCTTGCATATAATTTTTTCTCTGAAACAGGCTATTTTGCTTACAGAATGGGGCATTACGACGCACCGATAGGCAATGAAATTTCGGCAGGTATTTTAGAGCCTTTCTTTGCACTTCTTTTTGAAACTGTAATGTTTTTGTCACTTGTCGGCGGCGCAAAAAGAATTCTCAAGGATGTGGAAGAATCAAAGCACAGATTTTTCTACATTATGGTAAATCTTACCCATGCGGCGCTTATGTCGCTTTGCTATACAAACGATATTTATACCGCCTATGTTTTCATCGAGATTTGCACAATCGCTTCTTGTGCGCTGCTTATGGCAAGCAAAAAGGACCGTTCGCTTGTTGCGGCTACACGGTATACGATTTTCAGTCTTATCGGTTCAAGCCTTGTGCTTATAGGCATTGTTCTTCTTTATTCTGTAACGGGTCATCTTTTGTTCCCTCAAATTTTTGAAACTATTCAGACTCTTTGGGCAACTGGCGAATATACTGCTCCGCTTACAATTGCGCTCGGTCTTATTATTTCGGGTCTTGCAATCAAAAGCGGTATGTTTCCGTTCCATTGGTGGATGCCCGACACATACGGCACGGCAACACCGTCAGCTTCGGGTATTCTTTCCGGTGTTGTTTCAAAAGGATACATCTTTTTGCTTCTTAAAATGATTTACCGAGTAATCGGCATAAATGTTTATATGCAATCTGGAATTAACAACATCCTTTTGGTTTGCGGTATCTGCGGTATGGTTGCAGGCTCTGTTTCGGCAATCAGAACTAATAAAATCACCTTTATGACTGCATATTCCTCTGCCGCTCAAATCGGTTACATTTATATGGGAATAGGTCTTGGCACAAAAGCGGCTCTTTTAGCGGCGCTTTTCCAAATTGTCGCCCATGCTCTCACAAAGCCTATGCTATTCCTTTCGGCAGGCGGACTTTCAGACACAGTTGACGGAAAGCAGGATTTCGACTCACTTCGTTCTTCTGCGCATTATAACAAATCGGCAGGCATCGCCTTTGCGGCAGGCTCGCTGTCAATGGTGGGTATTCCCATATTTGCAGGATTTATCCCAAAAATGCTCTTTGCAATTTCAGCATTCGGCCACGGATGGCAAACATATATTGTGCTTTTAGCCCTTGCAATCAGTACAATTCTTAATGTTATTTATTTCCTTCGTACTTTAATAAACATTTACAGCCCTGCAATAGTTGACCTTGAACGCAAAAAGATAACTTTCAGCACAGTTAAAGCCTTTTCGGTTATTGTGCTTGTTATGGCGGCGGTCAATATTGCTGTGGGACTTCACTCGCAACCCATAATCTCTCTTTTTGAAAAAGGAATAGAGATTTTTATGAACATTCGTTAAAGGAGGAAAAGTTATGTATTTAATGATTTTTACAGTTATATTTCCTCTTATAAGCGGACTTTTGATGCCTGTTTTGAAAAAGTTCAGCAATCGCAAGGTGAAAATGGCTGTTGTAATTTCTTTGCAGGCAGTTACCGCACTTTTCGGCTTGCTCACGGTTTGCGGCGAAAACACTTCGACCAAAAGCTTTGCATTTGCCGATAAGCTCACAGTTGGCTTTACATCTGACTTTACGGCGAAAATCTTTTGTTCAATAGTAACAGTTGCGTGGCTGCTCGTTACGGTTTATGCCTCTGTTTATATGAAGCACGAAAAAAATGAAGAAAGATTTTTCCTTTTCTCGTTTTTAACAGAGAGCGCAATGCTCGGTGCGTCATTCTCAAACAGCCTTATTTCAATGTATGTATTCTATGAACTTGTAACGGTGCTTTCAATGCCTTTAGTGCTTCACTCGCTCTCAAAAGAGTCTGTTGCGGCGGCAAAGAAATACCTTTATTATTCAATTGCAGGTGCATTTATGGCGCTTTTCGGTATTTTTGTTATAGGCACAAACGCTGATACGCTGAATTTTTCAGCAGGCGGTGTAATTACCGACACAACTCCGCTTATACTTACAGCGGTATTTGTTATGTGCCTCGGCTTCGGCGCAAAAGCAGGTCTTTTTCCTCTGCACGGCTGGCTTCCTACGGCTCATCCTGTTGCCCCTGCCCCTGCAAGTGCATTGCTTTCGGGTATAATTGCAAAAGCAGGCGTGCTTGCAATCATCAGAACAGTATTCTTTACAGTTGGCGCTGATAAGCTTTCGGGTACATGGGTACAGACTGCGCTGCTTATTCTTGCACTTTTAACCGTGCTTATGGGTTCAATGATGGCTTACCGTGAAAAAATCTTTAAAAAAAGGCTTGCATACTCAACTGTCAGCCAGATTTCTTATGTGCTTTGCGGAATTTTCCTCTTTACCGAAGCAGGTGCAGAGGGTGCGTTGTGGCAAATTTTATTCCACGCGGTTGTTAAGGTCGGCTTGTTCCTTTGCGCAGGCGCAGTAATCTTTCTTTACGGCAAAACAAAAGTTGACGAGCTTGCAGGTATCGGCAAAAAAATGCCCATAACCTTTGTATGCTTTACAGTTCTTTCGCTTTCGCTTATCGGTATTCCCCCAACAGGCGGGTTTTACAGCAAATGGTATATCGCCACCGCTTCTCTTGCAGCTTCAGGCATAGGGGCGCTCAATTGGATTGTTCCTGTAATACTTTTGGCTTCTGCATTGCTCACAGCAGGCTATCTTCTTGATATTTCGATAAAAGCATTTTTAAAGAACGAAGAAACTGAACTAAAAGCAATAAAAGAGCCTGTTCCCATGGCCGCAGTGCTTATTGTGCTTGCGGTAATAGCAGTTTTCGGCGGAATTTTCACCGAACAGACACACAGCATTATATCAGCTGTTGCGTCATCAATATTTTAAGGGGTGAAAGCTATGAATGAATTTTTCTTAACAATACCTGTGTTTTTACCTATGATTTTAGGTGCGATACTGTTTTTCATACCCTTTAAAAACCAAAAGCAACGCAACGCTTATGTTATGACTTCACTGCTTCTTGCCTCTGCTTCGGTTTGGATCTCAGCTCTTACAGTACCGCAAAACACCTTTACTATTTTAAATTTTACTGACAGTCTTACTTTTTCATTAAGACTTGACGGCGCAGGCAAGCTTTTCTCTTGCCTTTCGGCAACGCTTTGGCCCATAACCGCAGTTTATGCCTTTGATTATATGAAGCACGAAGAGCATCTCAATATGTTCTACTGTTTCTTTGTAATGGCATTCGGTACCGCAATGGGTATTGCAATGGCTGAAAACATACTTACAATGTATCTTTTCTATGAAATGCTCACACTCACCACAATTCCGCTTGTTGCTCACGGCTTAACAAAAAAGCACAACAGAGCCGCAAGAAAATATATGGTATATTCCATAGGCGGTGCGGCATTTGCCTTTGCAGGCGTTGTGTTCCTTATAGTTAACGGCGCTGAAACCTTTAGGCTCGGCGGTAATCTTGTCACTGTCGAAAATGAAATCCTTGCGCAAATTCTTTATCTTTTCGCTTTTATGGGATTCGGCGTAAAAGCAGCAGTTTTCCCGCTTCACAGCTGGCTTCCGACTGCATCTGTCGCTCCCACACCCGTTACTGCGCTTCTTCACGCGGTTGCAGTTGTTAAGGCCGGCGCGTTTGCGCTTATCCGACTTACCTATTACGCTTACGGCACAGAATTTTTAAGAGGCACCTGGGTGCAGTATGTTGTAATGGCATTTTCAATTTTCACAATTCTTTACGGCTCGGTAAACGCGCTTCGCCAAAAGCACTTCAAACGCAGACTTGCTTACTCAACTGTTTCAAACCTTTCATATATCGGCTTTGCAGCTACGCTCATGACCCCCGCAGGTCTTGTTGCCGCTTTCTGCCATATGATTTTCCATTCGGTAATCAAAATCGGCGCATTCTTTGCGGCGGGATCTGTTCTTCACAACAGCGGCCGTGAATTTGTACCTCAGTTAGAGGGAATAGGCAAAAAAATGCCGTGGACATTCGGCTTTTTCACCGTTTCGGCTATGGCGCTTACAGGTATTCCGCCGTTTTGCGGATTTTTCAGCAAATGGTATATTTCAACAGCGGCGCTCGAAACCGAGGGAATACTTGAAATCATCGGAGTTGTTATTTTGCTGATTTCTGCATTGCTTACTGCAATTTATATGTTTTCGCCAATTGTCAAGGCTTTCTTCCCAAGGGAAAATGCCGAAATCAATCTTGACGGCGTTAAAGAGGCAAAGCCTGCAATGCTTGTTCCCATGGGAATTTGCGCTGTGCTTTGTATTTTAATGGGAATTTTCGCTAACATTCCCGTAAGTATAATCGGGGAGGCGCTTGGATTATGAGTATTTTAGTTTCGCTTTGCGTATTTTTTCCTCTCCTTGCCGCAATTATTGCATATCCGCTTAATAAAAAGAGCGTTAAGCTGTGCAATGCAGTTGTTATTCTTTCAACGCTTGCAGTGCTTATATCGGCAGGAATTACGGCATTTTTAAGCACATCTGAAAATACTGTTTCAATTCTTTCAATGAATTTCCAAAAAAACGGTTTTCAGTGCGTTTACGCAGTTATCACCGCTTTTATGTGGTTCTGTGCGTCACTTATTTCACCGCAGTATTTCAAGGGACATCACAATATCGGCAGATATTACTTCTTTTTCCTTTTAACACTTGGAGCTACTATGGGAGTGTTTCTCTCTGCCGACCTTATTACAACCTTTATCTTCTTTGAAATTATGTCCTTTGCCTCATATATGTGGGTTGTTCACGAGCAGGACAAAGAAGCTATGTCGGCAGGCAGAACCTATTTGACTATCGCTGTTTTGGGCGGTATGGTATTGCTTATGGGACTTTTCCTGCTTTACAGCGTTACGGGCACTCTTGTTATTTCAGAGCTTTATGACGCAGTTGTCGCTGTGGGAAGCAGTACAAAACTTTATGCCGCCGCTTTCTGTATGCTTTTCGGATTCGGCGCAAAGGCAGGTCTTTTCCCCTTGCATATATGGCTTCCGAAAGCCCACCCCGTAGCCCCCGCCCCTGCAAGCGCCCTGCTTTCGGGAGTGCTCACAAAGTCGGGTATTTTCGGAATGCTTATTATTACTGCCAACATTATGCGCGGCGACTGGCTTTGGGGCAACACACTGCTTATTCTCGGAGCAATCACAATGGTGCTTGGTGCGGTAATTGCAGTATTTTCAACAAACCTTAAAAGAACGCTCGCCTGTTCTTCGCTTTCGCAAATCGGTTTTATTACGGTTGGTGTTTCAATGATTTGCCTTTTGGGCGACGAAAACTCACTTGCCGCAAACGGAACAGTGCTTTATATGCTTAACCACTCAATCGTTAAGCTTGCGTTATTCCTTTGCGCAGGTGCAATTTATGCAGGTGCTCACACTCTTGATATAAACAAGCTCAAAGGATACGGCAGGAACAAGCCTGAAATTTTAGTGCCTTTCCTTTTCGGCGCTTGCAGTCTCTCGGGTATACCGGGTTTTGCAGGATATCTTTCAAAGACGCTTGTCCACGAGAGCATTGTGGAATATGCCGAACACGCAGGCGGCTTTATCACCGCAATCGAATGGCTTTTCCTTTTCTCGGGCGGACTTACTGCCGCGTATATGCTGAAGCTTTTCATCACGATTTTTATACAAAAGCCAACTGATGAAACTCCAAAAGAACACGGCAAAATATCGCTTTTAAGTGCGCTATCGCTTATTATTTCATCAGTAATGCTTCCTGTTGTCGGTGTACTGCCACACATACTTGCCGAAAAGATTTCGGGAGTTATGCTCCCCTTTGTTGACGGTCACGAAAGCCACCATGCAGTCGAATATTTCTCATTTGCAAATCTTAAAGGAATATTCATTTCTCTTGCAATCGGCATTACGGTTTATGCGCTGATTATAAGACTCTTGCTTATGAAAACCGAAAACGGCAAAAAAGTGCATTACAACCCCCTTGCAGGTAAATTCTCTCTTGAAAACAATGTTTATGTTCCGCTTATCAAGGGCATCGGCTTTGTGCTTACCGTAATTCTCCGCGCTTTCAGCAGTATTACGGACATTATTATTCTTGCGCTTGATAAATCCGTATTCAAAATGGCAAAAGAGCCGGCAGAGCCTCACGACAGAAAATATTCTTATGCCATAGGCTCGCTTTACGGCAGACTCACAAGAACAGGCAAAGAAGCACAGGCAGAACGCTTTGTCAGAGCTTCTGAAACAATTGACAAGACAACAACACGGCTTTCAAAGAACTTCTCATTTGCGCTGTTTATGACCTGCCTTGGAATTGCGATAATCTTATTATTTCTTATTTTAAAATAAAAAAAGGCTGTAAAACTTTGTAGTTTTACAGCCAATATTTTTACCTTATTCTATTATTTTACCGATGAAATAAACTTTCTGAACTGTTCCCTGCCCTTTTCGGTTCTGTCAAATACACCGCACTGACCGAGAATGTCGGTAAATACAAGTCCAATCTCATCACGAAGAATCTCTTCGCAGTTATCGGCATTGATGTTATCATACTTATTTTTAATCATATCTGCCCACTCTGCGTGCTTTGCAATGCGTTCGTCAGCTTTAATATCTTTATTTTCAAGAATTGCGTCACGGAGAATTGCCATTTCGGTTTTAAGACGTGCAGGAAGAACCGCAAGACCCATAACCTCAATAAGACCGATATTTTCTTTCTTGATATGATGATGCTCCGGGTGCGGATGATAAAACCCGTCAGGATAGTCTTTTGTAGTAATATTATTGCGAAGAACCAAATCAAGCTCATAATGGCCGTCTGTATAACGTGCAATGGGCGTTATTGTATTGTGGATTTCGCCGTCAGTCACTGCAAAAATGAATGCGTCTTCGTCAGTATAATTACGCCAAACTGCAAGAATTTTACCTGCAAGAGTACAAATTCTGTCAGTATCCTGACCCTGCAAACGAATAACGCTCATCGGCCATTTTACAATGCCTGCGTGAATATCTTCAAATCCTTGAAATTTAACTTCTTCTTCGATTTCAGCCCTTGCCATTGCAAATGTGTAATTACCGCCTTGAAAATGCTCGTGAGTGAGAATTGAACCGCCTGCAATGGGCAGATCAGAGTTTGAACCGAGAAAATAATGGGGGAATTTCTTAATAAAATCAAAAAGCCTTCTGAATTTCTTTTCAGAAATCTTCATGGGAGTATGCTCTTCATCAAAAACTATGCAATGCTCGTTATAATAAACATATGGCGAATACTGCAAATAGGCATTAACACCGTCAAGACAAATGGGAATTATGCGGTGGCTCTGACGCGCAGGGTGATTAACACGGCCTGCGTAGCCCTCGTTTTCTTTGCAAAGCATACAGGTTGGATATGAGCTTTGCTCCATTTTTGTTGCCGCCGCAATAGCCTTGGGGTCTTTTTCGGGCTTTGCAAGGTTTATTGTTATATCAATATCGCCGTATTCTGTATTGGTAATCCACTTAACATCATTTTTTATTCTGTATTCACGGATATAGTCGCTTTTAAGAGCAAGATTATAGTAATAATCTGTTGCGTCTTTTGGCGACTTTTCATATTCATCATTGAATTTTTTAATGACTTCAGAGGGGCGGGGCGTAAGAACACCCATAACCTTTGTATCAAACAAATCCTTATATACAACAGAATTTTCACAAAGTCCCTTTTCAACAGCATAGTCAAGAATAACACGGAGCATTTCTTCAAGTTCAGCATTTTCATATATTTTCACATCTGAAGGCATACTGTCCATAGCAAGAATTTCGAGAATTCTGTTCACTGCCCATATTTCATCTTCTTTTTCAATTAACTTCTCTCTTGTGCCATATACAACAAGAGATTTTATTGCCTCATAAATATTCATATAAAAAACCTCCGAAATTACTCTATTATAATTATATTTATATTTAATGCTGTTTTCAAGATGTTATAGGAAAATTTTAATGCTTCTACTCAAATAAATTTTGCTGTTTCTTTAATCTCTTACGTTTTTTGACAAATTTCACAATTGTAATTGAAAACGGCATAAGCAACGCAAGCCAAATAATTGAAACAATGAGATTAGTCCAATCAAAATTACCGAGATTAAACCATTCCTCAAAGAATAAAAACAGTCTGAATACCAAATTTAATCCGCAAATTACTGCAAATCCGCCGAAATGCTTTATCAGTCTTGTATAATAATTTATTCGTGAACTCTTATCGGAATATAATTGAAAATCCTTATCTTTTATTTTTCTGAAATACGCTATATTTCCACTGTTGCCAACGTAAACCGCACCTGTACTTTTAATAAATTCGATATATTCAATGCTTTGTCGGTGATTCGCATTTTTCTCAAGAAGCTCTGCACGAACGGTAAAAAGCCCCGGCGGTACTTGTTCAAATTCATATTTGCCGCTTTTGACCGATACAAGGCACCAGCCCTCTGCCGACATTTTATTAAGCCATTCTTCATGCTTTTCAATATCAAATATACGAAAATACTTTTTAACTGTTTTTCTCATTGCTGTGCCTCCTCTACAAATCTTTTGCCGTTCATTACAAGCTCTTGTAAACGGGCATATTCAAGCTCTAAAGCTTTTTTGCCGAAATCCGTTATTATATACTCTTTTTTGCGCGCAGCATAGTTTGCAGGTAATTCTGCTATCCATCCACGCTCAAGCAGTGTGTTCAGCGCACCGTACAATGTACCTGCAGCAAGTCTTACCCTGCCGTTTGACAGCTCTTCAACATTTTGCATTATGCCGTAACCGTGCATAGGCTGTAAAAGAGAAATTAAAATGTAATAAACCGCTTCTGTCAATGCCATATATGCCAAATTAAACACCTCCGTTATTATCGCTGTCCGATATATCGACTACCGATATATTTATTATATCGTCAGCCGATATAGTTGTCAATACTTTTTTATAAAAATACATAAAACAAAAAAGACGGGGTTAATCCCCGCCTTTCGTGTTAATTGCTATTTGATTTTACTCTTCAATTCTTTTGCGTTTGTAAATTATAACACCCGATACACCGAGTGCAGCAACTGCAACAATTGCAATTGGAAGAATGTAATATGATGTGTTTGTATCCGGAATATTTTCAGTATCCGCATTTTGTGAACCGTTGTTTTCTTCGTTATTCACATCGCCGTTTGTTATATTGCCGTCGTCAACAGTATTACCGTCATTACCGCCGTTATTTCCTATATCAGTTGTGCCGTCCGGATCAACAGGTGTAATATCTCCTGTGTTGTCGCCGTTATTGTTGCCGTTGTCTGCATATTCATAAGGTTTAAGCATAGGAACTGCGGTATCATAATACATAAACTGCGGATAAGCTTCATTTGTTTCAACGCTGTACTGACTGTCAGATTTGAAAAGCCACAAATAGAAATCGCACACGCCGTCATCTGCGCCGTAAGAAACATGGCTTAAATTTTTGATGAACCAAGTCTGCATTGGCGCCTGTGCTGTTGAAGCGTCAATAACATTGTCTGGCGAAATCATATTTTTATCGTTGTATTTTGCCTGCGCATAACCATCGCCGAGAGTTTCACCTATATTTGCAACAGTTGCAAATCCGCTTGTATTGTAAGTTTCAATTACGCCGTCGCTGTTCCACTTGGCAGATGGAGTTACAGGAGCAATATATCTGTTGTAGTTTGAAACATTATAATAATTTACATCTTCACTCTCAACCATATATTGAACTCTGCTGTCAGTTCCGCTTACAACAGTGTCATAATATGAAGAAACAAAAGCCTTCAAATTATCGCCTGCATCACCGAGCATATAATCCATTGCTTCGGCATAGCTGTATTCGGGAACAAAGCACCAGAATGCAGGAATATAACCGAAAATCGGAATAAGAACTTCTTTATACAGTCTGTCGCCTGCTTTTTCAAAAATATCGTTTGCCATGTGCGCCAAACGGTCAAATACAGGAAGATAAGCAAGCAATGAGCCGTATTCAACATTACCGCGGATGCTCTGTGAAATAAGGCGCGCAAGTGCGTCACCGTCAATTTCGGGGTTGCCCGTAAAGAGCTGACCAATCATTTCAAGTCCGTTGAACGCTGAATTTGACATTACAACCGTTTTAATATCGTCATAGCCGTAAACTGCAAGATATGTGTTGGTCATTGGACCGCCCATACTTTCAGCACAGAGAGTAACCTTATTGTGACCCGATTTTTCTTTTACTTCCTGAATAAAACCGTTGAGGTCAGAGGCAATGTCAAAGGGATTTCCTGTCCAGTCATAAGTGAAGAAATATGAATGGTTTTCGCCCAAGCCCTCATAAATCGAATATGCCATTGTTCCTTCGTTCTTTCTGCCCTCAAAATCGAGATATGTTTCAACAGGGTCGCTTGAGCAGTTCACAGTAATAACATTGTCACGGTTCAAATTATTATCGTAAAGCACCGGTCCGAAAATTTTCATAGCGGCATTTGATACTGCCTCAACAAAAGCATCCATATTCTGTGTAAGCAAGAAGTCTGCAAGCTTAGGCATTTCCGGCAAAATACCGTTTACAATATTAGCGGCCGAGAAGATCTCGTTTCCGTTCTCATCGTAAAGAGCTTCGCCTATTCCCCGTACTTGAATTACGGGCGTATTTCCGCAATCACAGCCGTCAGCCGCCAAAGCAGGCACGAGCATCGCAAAAACGATTGAAAGCGAGAGAATTACGCTTAACAGTGTTTTTAAAATTCCTTTTTTCATAAAACATTCTCCTACAAAGAGTATTTTCTTAATTTTACCATAAAGGAATTTATTTTGCAACAACTTATTCAAACACGGTTTCAATAAGCTTCTCTGAAATATCGGGCGAATACTGCCAACTGTCAATATGCTCGCCGTCACAGTAATACTGAATATCCTGCCTTGGATAATCAGCCGAAAAGCTGTCAACAATTGCAAGCTTAATCTTCATTTTTTCGGGATTTATACTCTTTATATAAACGCTTGCGCAGTCGCCCTCGTTAACATCTGGATTATACTCTGCCAAGCCTGCAAGATTCGGCGCAAGCTCAATGAAAACTCCGTACTTTTCAATAGAACGGACTATTCCGCCGACAGTCTGCCCTGCCTTAAAGCGCCTTGCATTTTCTTCCCAAGTGCCTAAAAGCTCTTTATGCGAAAGGGTGACTCTGCCTGCAGGATCAATGCTTTTCACAACGGCTTTTATCATTGTATTTACAGCGAAACGCACATCGGGATGGGGTATGCGTGAAACAGAAATGCTGTCAATAGGCAATAATGCCGAAATTCCGCACCCAATATCGCAAAACGAACCGAAGCTTTCATTGCGGGTGACACGTGCATCAATTACATCTCCGCATTTAAGATTTTTTATGTAATCTGCCATAAATTCTTCCTGCACAATGCGTCGGCTCAAAATTGCAGTGCGTATTCCCGCATCGTCCATAAAATCAATAATTTTAAAGGTTACAGGCTTGTTTACTCTTGAAATTATTGCAATATCACGCACACTGCCGTCAGCAATGCCTATGGCGCACTCTTCACGTGGAATTATTCCGTGAATTTTTCCTAAATCCACATGAAGATTGTGATCTCGGTCGCAGAGAGTCGCTCTTGCTTCAAGAATTTTCTCTTCAAAAAAACTCTCTCGCAGTGATGCGGCGGATTCAATACATTTTTTGTTCTGCTTGGTTTCAAATAAAACACCCTCGGGGTAGTAATTTTTCATAGCTATCACCTTTGTTTTCAAATTAGTACAATGATATGTGCAAAAAAGTAAAATAAGAATTAAAATAAGGTATTTTATTTTTATAATATTTATGCTATTATATAACGTAAAATATTTTGAGGTAATTTTTATGGATATTAAGGTAAATGATATTCTTGAAATGAAAAAAGAGCATCCCTGCGGTGAAAAGCAGTTTTTAGTGCTTCGTGCAGGAATGGATTTTCGTATTCGTTGTACGAAATGCGGTCGTGAGGTAATGGTTCCTCGTGTAAAAATCGAAAAAAATATTAAAAAAGTTTTAAGAGACGGAGAAACAGTAAATGTTCGATAAGCTTTTAGGCATAGAAGAAAGATTTGAAAAAGTCAATGAACAGCTTTGCGACCCTGCAACAGTCAGTGATCAGCAGTTATATACCAAGCTGATGAAAGAATTAAAGCAGTTGACACCGGTTGTTGAGAAATTCCGTGAATACAAAAAATATAAAGAAACCTTTGAAGAGTCAAAAATGCTTTTAGATGAGGGCGGAATGGACAAGGACTTCAAAGAAATGGTGCAGGAAGAATTTGAGACCGCAAAGGAACAGCTTGACATCACTTGGGAAGATCTGAAAATTCTTCTTTTACCCCGTGACCCCAATGACGATAAGAATGTTATTATTGAAATTCGCGGTGGCGCAGGCGGTGAAGAAGCGGCGCTTTTTGCAAATTCCCTTTTCAGAATGTACACTATGTATGCCGAAGCCCGCGGTTGGAAAATGGAAATACTCTCTGAAAATCCCACAGAGCTTGGCGGATATAAAGAGGTCATTTTCAGCGTTGACGGCGACGGCGCATACTCTCGCTTTAAGTTTGAGAGCGGTGTTCACAGGGTTCAGCGTGTTCCGGAAACCGAAAGCCAGGGCAGAATTCAAACCTCAACCGTAACGGTTGCTGTTCTTCCTGAAGCCGAAGATGTTGACTTTGAATTAAATCCTGCCGATTTGCAGATTGATGTATTCCGTTCAAGCGGCGCAGGCGGTCAAAAGGTTAATAAGACCTCATCGGCAATTAGAGTAACTCATCTGCCCACAGGTATGGTTGTTGAGTGCCAAGACGAACGAAGCCAGCACAAGAATAAGGATAAAGCCCTTAAAGTTCTCCGTTCAAGACTTCTTGAAATTGAACAGGCAAAGCACGACGCGGAAATTGCAGGTCAGCGTAAAAGCCAAGTCGGCACAGGCGACCGAAGCGAAAGAATAAGAACCTACAACTTCCCTCAAGGCAGAGTAAGCGACCACAGAATAGGTCTTACTCTTTATAAAATTGAGCAGATTATGAACGGCGATATTGACGAAATTATTGACGCGCTTATCACTGCCGATACTGCCGAAAAGCTTAAAGCCGAGGAATAAAAAATGCAAACGGAAGTAATTAACATTACAACTGAATATGACCGTGCTTTAAAAGAATCGGCAGAGCTTCTTAAAAACGGCGACGTTGTGGCAATACCCACAGAAACCGTTTACGGACTTGCGGCAAATGCCTTTGACGAAAAGGCTGTAAAAAAGATTTTTGAGGCAAAGGGCAGACCGAGCGACAATCCCTTAATTGTGCATATAAGCAAATTTGAGGATTTAGCGCCCTTGGTTGAAGAAATTCCCGAAAAAGTCAAGCTTATGGCTGAAAAATTTTGGCCCGCTCCTCTTACAATGATTATGAAAAAGAGCGATAAAATTTCAAATACTGTGTCGGGCAATCTTGATACGGTTGCAATAAGAATGCCCGAAAGCGCTTATGCAAGAGCGATTATCGAAAACTGCGGATTACCGCTTGCCGCACCGTCGGCTAATCTTTCAGGAAGTCCAAGCCCTACAAATGCAAAATATGTTTTAGACGATATGAACGGCAGAATTCCGCTGATTATTGACGGCGGAAGCTGTGAAATAGGTGTTGAATCAACGGTAATCACCTTTGCTGAAGAACCGCCTCGACTTCTCCGCCCCGGCGGTGTTACTCTTGAAGAAATGACAGAACTAATCGGCGAAATAGTGGTTGATGACGCAGTTCTTAATCGGCTGGCAGATGGTCAGATTGCCGCTTCTCCCGGTATGAAATACAAGCACTATGCTCCCAAAGCGGACATCACGCTGATAAAAGGCAGTTTTGAAGCTTTTAAAGCTTTTTGCGACAGTGAAAACGGTATAACCGCGCTTGTATTTGACGGTGAAAGCAAATCTCTTAATTGTCCCTGCGTTGAATACGGAAAAGAAAATGACGGATACAGTCAGTCGGCAAGATTGTTTGACGCGCTCCGTGAGCTTGACGAAATGGGCGCTTGCAAAGTCTGCGCACGCTGTCCCGATACAAAGGGAATGGGCTTGGCGGTGTATAACCGATTAATAAGGTCCTGCGGTTTTAAGATTAAAGTTTTGTAATAATTATTAGGAAGATTATATGAAAATTATCGGTATTACGGGGCTTACAGGCTCGGGCAAAGGCACAGTGTCGCAAAAGCTTGCTGAATACGGCTGTTATCATATTGACGCTGACAAGGTTGCCCACGATGTAATAAATTTTAACGAAACTGTCAAAAAAAAGTTGAAAAATCGATTTGGTGAGGATATAATAGACAACGGCGGAAAAGTTATCCGTTTTCTTCTTGCCCAAAAAGCTTTCGCTGATAAAGAAAGCACCGAGGCATTAAATGCAATTACTCACCCTGCTGTGACAGAAAAAATCAAAGAAATCATTGCCGAAAAAGAAAAGGAAAACTGCAAAGCGGTAATTATTGACGCAATTGCCCTTTTTGAAAGCGGTGAAAACAAGCTTTGCGATTTCACGGTTGCAGTTGTCGCTCCAAGGGAAATCCGTCTTGAACGAATTATGAACCGTGACGGAATTACCGAGGAAAAGGCGCTTGAAAGAATGAATGCGCAAAAAGATGAAAACTTCTTTACAGGTCAGGCTGATTTCATACTTTGGAATTATACGCCATATGACCTCAATAAAGAAATTCTGCCGATTATTGCACAATTAAATAGTTAAAACAGTCAAAAAATCTCGAAAGGAGTTATTATATAAGTGGAATTAAACGATATTAAAAAAGAGCTTTTTTATGAGCCAAAACACGCTATGGAAACTGTTGACGACGCAACCGTTAAGGCTGCCGACGATTTCTGCGAAGGCTATAAAAAGTATCTTGATGAAGCTAAAATTGAGCGTGAAACAGTTGATTTCTTCGTAAAAGAAGCTGAAAGCCGAGGATATACTGCATTCGACCGTACAAAGAAATACAACGCAGGCGACAAGGTTTATTACAACAACCGCGGCAAAGCGATTATTCTTTGCGTAATCGGTAAAAAGAGCATTGCAGAGGGTGTTAAAATCTCTGCCGCTCACATTGATTCACCCCGCCTTGACTTAAAGCCCAATCCTCTTTATGAGGACGCATCTCTTGCGTTCTTTAAGACACACTATTACGGCGGAATTAAAAAATATCAGTGGACTGCTATTCCCCTTGCTCTTCACGGCGTAATTGTTAAGGCAAACGGCGAAAGCGTAAAGGTTTGCATCGGCGAAGATGACAATGACCCACAGTTTGTTATTACCGACCTTCTTCCTCACCTTGCAAGAGAACAGATGAAACAGCCATTGAGCAGTGGCATCAGCGGTGAACAGCTTAACATTCTTATCGGCAGCCGTCCATTCTCAAAAGACGAGGGCGCTGACAAGGTTAAGCTTAATATTATGAAAATTCTCAATGAGAAATACGGTATTGTTGAGGGAGATTTTCTCAGTGCAGAGCTTGAATTAGTACCTGCATTTAAAGCTCGTGACATCGGCTTTGACAGAAGTCTTATCGGTGCTTACGGTCATGACGATAAAGTTTGCGCATACCCAGCAGCACAGGCAATTTTTGATATTGAAGCTCCCGAATATACCTGCCTTACAATTCTTACAGACAAAGAAGAAACAGGCTCTGACGGCAACACAGGTCTTCACTCATCATATATGAAATACTTCATCTCTGACCTTGCAGTTATGGAGGGCGTTGAGCCTTGGAGAGTTATGTCGGCATCAGAATGTCTTTCTGCCGATGTTAATGTGGCTTATGACCCCAACTTCCCCGAGGTTTCAGAGAGAAAGAACAGCTCATTTATTAACAACGGCGTTGTTATTACAAAGTATACAGGTTCAGGCGGTAAAGGCGGCACAAGCGACGCTTCCGCTGAATATATGGGAAAAATCCGCAGAATGCTCAACGCTAATGATGTTGTATGGCAGATTGGCGAGCTTGGCAAGGTTGACGCAGGCGGCGGCGGAACAGTTGCCCTTTATGTTGCTAACCTTGATATTGACACAATCGACCTCGGTGTTCCCGTGCTTTCAATGCACGCTCCATTCGAAGTCGTTGCAAAGCTTGATGTTTATATGGCTTACAAAGCATTCAAGGTATTTTTTGAACAGAAATAATTAAATATAGCATAAAAAGGCAGTCCGCAAGGGCTGCCTTTCCGCTGTTGACACAGTTGCTCGAATTGTAAATATCATATTTACATATTTAAGCGATAAAAAATAAAGACCGCTCGCTAATCCGAAGGTCTTTACAAACCGTAATTAGAGGGTATCCGTCTTGAAGCGGAAACTCTCTATCTGATTTTATAATATATATTTTCGCTCTTATTTCCAAAAGATTTCATAAGAAAGAAAATCACAATAAATTTAGGCTCCCACAACAAGGGAGCCTTTCTGTTTATAACTGATTTTTACAATAATATCGGCTGGGGCTGTGTCTTTTTAAGCACCGAATTCACGGTTTCAGGTATTAAATCAAAATTCGCCACAATTGAATTGGGTTTATTTTTGCAGTCATCCTGTGACATCGGTACAAAGTAAATATTTTTACTGTTCATTAAAAGTCCTATGTTTTTTGCGGAAGCACCCAAAGCGTCATTGGTAGAAACAGCGATAATTACGGGTCGGGCATTGCGAAGATGCGCTTTTGCCGCAAGAGTTACCGAAGTATCAGTAATTCCGTTTGCCATTTTTCCGATTGTGTTACCTGTGCAAGGTGCAATTACAAGAATATCAAGAAGTTTTTTAGGGCCTATCGGCTCTGCTTTTTCAATAGTGTATATTATTTTCTCATTACAGATATTCTCGATTTCATCTATAAACTCACGGCTTGTGCCAAATCGGGTGTCCGTTGTATATGCAGTATGTGACATAATGGGGATAACACGGTATCCCTCATTTGTAAGCTTTTTCATTTGTGGGATTGCCTTTTTAAAAGTGCAAAAAGAACCGCAAAGGGCAAATCCCACAGTTTCATTGCTCATTATTATTCCTCCCTTTGAAATGGGCTTCTATTTTTTTACCTATTATCTCCCCCGCTGTTTTAGGGGTGTATTTACCCGGCAAGCCAAAGGCTTTGATTACATCTATTCCGTATTTTCTCGCTTCGTCAAAATCAACGCCGTAGGGCGCAGATGCAAGCTCAATAATTTTGCAATCGGAATTCATTTTTTCAAGGTCTTTAGTACCGATAATCTTTTGGGGAACAGTATTTATGATTATATCAAATCTATCGGCATACTCTGAAAGCCTTGAAAGCGGCACAGCTTCGCACCCTTTAATTGACGCGTCTTCTCTTTGCGAAGGATTTCTCGCAAAAACAGTGACGCCGCACGAGAGAGATGTGAGCAGAGAAGCAGTTTCTTTTGCAACCCTGCCGTAGCCTGTTATTGCAAATCTGCCCAAAGGCAATGCGAAGTCAATATGCTCAAGCAAAATTTTAAGAGTGCCAAAAGCGGTAAGCACTGCGTTTTTTTCGATAAATTCTGCGTCGTAATAATCCACAAACGGAATTTCGGTTTCACGTAACCGTGACAGCAATTCGCCCTTGATTATTCCGCCGAAAACTATATTTTCTTTACCCAAAAACGAGATGAGTCTTTCAATAGTCGTTTCTTTTTTTGAAAAGGGCATATTTATGGTTTTATCGTTTCGCGCGGCAGGCAGTGGCAGAACTATAACCGAATTAGGTTTTATGGCAGATTTCAGCCGTTCGTTATCATCGTCCCAATCGAAAAGCCCATAAGAGCAGACCTCAAAATCCTTTGCTTCGAGATAGCTTTTAAGATATTTTTGTCTTTTGTCGCCGCCTATTATTACTATATTTCTGTTTTTCATATATACTTCACCTTACCCTTATTGAGGTGAAAGGTCCGCATCCGATACGGTTCAAATCAGCATATCGTGTTCGGCTCTGTTCACCTACATTACAGAATATGTTTTTTTACAAAAAATGGTGATTAGGGGGTTTAATTTTTTAGTGATTGGCATTATAATTATTATAGAAAACTTCTTCCGAAAGGATTTTTAATATGAGTGATATTACAAATGTACTGAAAACTGCAAAAAGAATACATTTTATAGGTATAGGCGGAAGCGGAATGTGTCCTCTTGCTGAAATTCTTCACAGCAGAGGGTATTCTCTGCAAGGCTCTGACAATAACGAAAGCTCTATTGTTGAGAGAATTCGCAAAATGGGTATTCCCGTTATGATGGGTCAGCGCGCCGAAAATATCAGCGGTGCGGATATGATTGTCTACTCCGCCGCTATTTCAAAAGAAAATCCTGAGCTTAAAGCGGCTTTAGAAAGCGGTATTCCCACATTTCAGCGCGCGGAGCTGTTGGGCGAAATTTCACGGCAGTTTGAAAACTGCATTGGTATTTGCGGTACTCACGGCAAAACTACGGTTACATCAATGACGGTTCAGACAATGCTCGGCGCAGAGCTTGACCCCTCGGCAGTAATCGGAGGGAAACTGCCCCTTACTGACAGCTACGGCAGAGTGGGCAAAACGCAGAACATTGTTATTGAAAGCTGTGAATATCAAGATACATTTTTACACATCAGCCCCAATGTTGCAGTAATTCTCAATATTGACGAGGATCATCTTGAATACTTCAAGACAATGGATAATCTTATCTTAAGCTTTCATAAATTTGCGAATTCTGCCAAAAGCGCTGTAATTTACAACGGCGATGATGAAAATACCCTCAAAGCAATTAAAGGCATTGAGGGCAAAGATATGATTTCGTTCGGTTTTGACGGTAAAAATGATTATTACGCTGAAAATATTTGCGAGCATCACGGTGCGTTTACACAGTTTGATGTTGTCTGCCGAGGTGAAACGTTGGGCAAAATAACTCTTTCAGTTCCCGGAACTCACAATATCCTCAATACCCTTGCCACAGTGGCGGCATCAATTTACTCCGGCGCAGAATTTACCGACTGTGTTAAAGGTATTGAAGAATTTCACGGTGCCGGCCGCCGTTTTGAAGATTTAGGCACATACAACGGCATCACATTTATCGATGATTATGCTCATCATCCTGCCGAATTAAAGGTAACGCTTGACGCGGCAATGAAAATGGGCTACAACACCGTTTGGGCAGTTTTTCAGCCCTTTACCTATTCAAGAACAGCGATGCACTTTGATGAATTTGTTGATGTGCTTCAAATTCCCGACAGATGCGTTATGACCGAGATTATGGGTTCAAGAGAAGTAAACACCTATGATGTTTACACCTCGCAATTGGCTGAAAAAATTCCGAATTCTGTATGGTTTAATACGCAGGCAGAGGTTTGCGACTATGTTCTTGCCAACGCAAAAGAGGGGGATCTGGTGCTTACAATGGGTTGCGGTGATATTTACAAATCTGCATTTATGATGATTGAGAGATTAAAAAATGGTACAGTTTAACAACAGTTGGGACATTCTTTTAAAGGATGAATTTGAAAAACCGTATTATCTGAATTTGCGGAAATTTCTTGTTAATGAATACAAAACGCAGACCGTATATCCGAATATGAACGATATTTTTAATGCCTTAAAATATACCGATTACCAAGATGTTAAGGTTGTAATTTTAGGTCAAGACCCTTATCATCAGCCTAATCAAGCGCACGGGCTTTGCTTTTCGGTGAAAAAAGGGGTTAATCCGCCGCCGTCATTGCAGAATATTTATAAGGAAATCCACACGGAATACGGCTACTCTGCCCCAAACCACGGCGAGCTTACATATTGGGCAAAACAGGGCGTGCTTTTGCTTAACACGGTTCTTACAGTCCGCCAAAGTCAGCCAAACAGTCACAAGGGAATGGGTTGGGAAATTTTCACCGACAATATAATCAATCTTTTAAATCAACGGCCTGAGCCTATGGCTTTCTTGCTTTGGGGCGCAAATGCAAGGGCGAAAACGAAGCTTATCACTAACCCCTCACATTTGGTGCTTACCTCGGCACATCCAAGTCCGCTTTCTGCTTATAACGGATTTTTCGGCAACGGTCATTTCAAAAAAGCCAATGAGTTTTTAAAATATAACGGAATGAATGAAATTGATTGGCAAATTAGGTAAAAGAGTATAAAAAATGAGCTGTTCAAACGAACAGCTCATTTAATTTTTTATCAGTTATTATTTTCTTTTAGTGAGTTTTCTTTATCTTTTTTAAGGAATGCAAGCATCGGAATAAATATAAGCGCAGCTACGATTGCGGCATAAAGGAACATTGCTTCTGTCGGAAGAACCTTTTCTGCACCGTTTTCAATATAAGTAACATTTGAATTTTTTGTTGCAATATTACCGAGCGTAGGACCGATTACCATAGGAATAAGCACCAAGAAAATCATTCTGATACCCTGGAAAAGTCCTACCTTATCCTGCGGAATATTATTTCTTACATTGGCGGCAAATTGAGTTGTTGTTACAATGTAACCTATAAGCACAGGGGCAACGCCTATTATAACTCCGAGAATATTCTTTGTTGAAGAAAGCACCAGCAAGCCCGCAACAAGCAAAATAACGCTTGTAATAAGTGCCGCAGGCTTATTTTTAACAGCAACTTTCATAAGAACAACAATACCTGCAACAGCCGCTGCAACTGCGATAACTGCAGGAATTATAATTCCTGCCGAAAGGAAGTTAACATCTTTATTTTCGGGAATAATAACCGAACCTAAATAGATAAACAAATACGGGAAGAAAACTTGAAATGCACAGTTAAAGGTACAGCCGGATGTGAGAATAAGATAAAGACTGCTGTTTTCTTTAACTACGCTTGGACGGAAGCCGTAAAAAAGATCTGCCCAATAGCTTGTTTTCTGTTCAGAAGCTTCTTTCTTTTGGAACTTTTCGGGATTTTCAAGCAAGAAAAGACCTATTACACCCACAATTGTAACAACGGCACCGAGTCCGAAAAAGAATGAGCTGTATGAAATAACACCGCCCTGCGCCAATGAACCGACTGCCATAATTGCGCCCATTGAGATAAATCCCATAAATGTGAATGCGGTTTCAACCTTTGAAGTTGTTTCGGGAGTTGTAACATCTGTTACCCACGCATTAAATGCCGAATCGTTGCTTGTTGAACCCATAAATGTCATTACCATATCCATAATAATAACAACCCAAGCAGTTACTGAAACAATTTTAGCAGAATCAGAGAGTCCGAAAAGATTAGCCACATTGTCTTTGGTAATAACGCCGAAAAGTGCGGTTATAATACCCCACGCAATATAGCCTACCGAGATGAACAGCTTACGGTTTTTCATTTTTTCGCTGAGCGTACCCATAATGAATGTGGTAACAACTGCAACAATAGCCGATAAGGTAACCATAAGGTTTACGGCGTCTGTAAGAGTTATGCTTGCTCCCATTGTGCCTTGGTCAAAAACCATATCGTTAAGGAATGTGTTGAAATACATATTCTCAACATTCCACGCAAGCGAACCCATGAACATAAATAAAAGTATGCCCGCCCAAATGCGTTTTGTGAGTTTACCCTTGTTATTATTCATATTTTATACCTCATTCAAAATAGTAAACTCTTGCTTCATAGGGTCTTGTTACAAAAGAATTGTTTGTTGTGGGGTTTATTCGATAATTATTGAGTACAAGCTCGCCGTCAACAAGATTAAAGCCTTCGGGCGCATTAAACTGAACGCATTTTTCAGTAAATGAGCAAACTACAAGAAGTCTTTTACCATCGAGATCTCTCTCATAAACGAAAAGTTCATTGCTGTTCTTATAATGCTCTTTATAATCGCCGTAAATTGCAACCTCATGCTCTTTACGGAATTTAAGAAGCTTACGGTAATAATGAAGAATTGAATTTTCGTCAGCCTCTGCCGCTGCAACATTGATTTCGGTATAATTCGGGTTAAGATTAAACCACGGTTCAGCAGTTGAGAAGCCTGCATACTCGCTGTTATCCCACTGAACAGGAGTTCTTGAGTTTTCACGTGAACCCTTGTTAGCCATTTTTATGAATTTGTCACCCTTAATGCCAAGCTTACCGAACAGCTTTTGATTGTTAAAGGTAATCATATCCTTAAACTCATCAATAGACTTCAGTTCAATATTTGTCATACCGATTTCCTGTCCTTGATAAATAAAAGGAGTACCCTTTTGCAGATAGCACATAGTTGCGAGCATTTTTGCGCTTTCAACTCTGTATTTAAGACTGCCGTAACGGTCAATAATTCTCGGATGATCGTGATTTTCAAGATAAAGTGTGTGCCAAGCCTTGCCGTTCATTGCATCATACCACTTTTGATAACACTTTTTCATCTTTTTAAGATTAAACGGAGTTTTAATCCAATCAGTCATAATGCAGTCAGCTTCTTGGTGGTCAAAGCTGAACATCGTTTTAAGAACCTGACCCTCGCCCTCGGTCACAAACTGAAGAGCTTTATCTGTTGTGAGCATTGGACCCTCGCCGACTGTAAAACAGTCGTACTTTGAAAGCACATCATCATGAAATTCTTTGAGATATTCATAGAGATGCGGTCCGCAGTTATAATGCTCCATACCGCAGGCAACAGGTATTGGGAATCCGTTCGGCAATCCCTCTTTCTTTGAAATATATGTAATTACATCTTCACGGAAGCCGTCAACGCCCATATCAAGCCAAAATCTCATAATATTCTTGACTTCTTCGCGAACCTTAGGGTTATCCATATTCAAATCGGGCTGACCCTTTGTAAATACATGAAGATAAAATTCGTCAACTGACTCAACATATTCCCATGCGCCGCCCTCAAAGGTTGAGAGCCAATTGTTCGGCGGCTGTTTACCGTCTTTACCCTTGCCCTTTCTCCAGATATAATAATCGTGGTAAGGATTGTCAACGCTCTTACAGCTTTCTTTAAACCATTTATGCTCGGTTGAAGTATGGTTTACAACCAAATCCATAAATACCTTTAATCCTAATTCGTGAGCCTTATTAAGCACCTTTTTAAAGGTTTCCATATCGCCGTATTCGGGATTTATGTCCGTATAATCGGCAATGTCGTAACCGTAGTCAGCGTTGGGCGACGGATAAAGCGGTGAAAACCATATAGCGTCAACACCCAAAGATTTTACATAGTCAAGCTTTGAATAAATACCTTCAAGATCGCCTATGCCGTCACCGTTTGAGTCCTTAAAGCTTCTCGGCCAAATCTGATAGACCGCCATTTCTTTATACCAAGCCTTGTTCATAAAAATAACACCCCTTATGTCATTATATAAGAATTATTATATCATAGTATTTTTATAAAAACAATTAAAATGACAAAAGATTAACAAAAAAAATAAAAAGCACCGTTTTAAAATCGGTACTTTTTTCATTATTTTACTGTTCAGGAACAAACATATCCTTTTTAGCTCCGCATTCGGGGCAGAAAAAGAAGTTAGGCAGCTCTCCGAACTGTGTCCCCGGCAATATATCCATTTTAGGATTGCCGTCTGATTCTTCATACATCCAACCGCATACACTGCAAATATAAACCATAAAAATCCCTCACTTATATTTTTTATAGTTTATGAAGAGTCAGAAAAAATATGTGAAATTAAATTTTGATTTCTGCGGTAATCATAAAATGGTCTGACACATAAGAATTGTCAAATTTTTCTTCGTGAACCTTATAGTTTTTTATTTCCAACGCGCTGTCGGCAAATATGAAATCAATAGGTCCGCTGAAATCGAACTCGCCCCAGCCGTGATATGTAAGCGCGTTTTTATTTTCGCTTATATCGCAGGCATTTACAAAGCCGTTTTCGGTAATAGTCTGCACTGCAACACCGTCAGAATATTGATTAAAGTCGCCTGTTATTACAACAGATAAGTTTTTATATTCGCTTTTAAGCTCTTCAGCCTTTTCGACAATAAGCTTTCCGCCTAAATCTTGCGCTTCAAGGCTCACATTGTCAAGATGCGTGTTCAAATGCGCAAAAATAAAACCTGTTTCTTTGTTTTTAAGCACTGCATATGAACAAATTCTGTTACAGCCTGCGCCCTCAAATTTCGATTCGGTTTCCGGAGTAAGCGAAATCCAAAAGGTATTGCTTTCAAGCAACTGAAATTTATCTTTAAGATAATAAATTCCGTTAATTTCAGAATTTTTTTCCTTATCGTCACCGCCTCGTTTAACTCCGTAAAAAGCATACTGCGGCAACAGACTTTCAATCTTTTCAACCCAATCGCTGTTAAGCTCCTGCACGCCGATAGTATCGGGCAGACAAGAGTTAATCTGCTGCGCAAAAAGATACGCCCTGCGTGTTGTGTATGTACCGTCAAGCAAATTACCCCAAGGTGCCGCCGTATTATAGCTTGCCACAAGCAGAGTGTCTTTGTTGCTTATTCTTTTATCGGCAGATTTCAATTCTATGTTCGGCATCATATGAAAAGCCGCAAAAAACACACCCACGGAAATACAAAACGCCAACACAACCGCAACCGATACAATAATAACCGCTTTAACCTTTTTAGACATAAAAAGCACCGCCAATCCTAATATATATTAACTTTAACACAATTATTTTTATCAGTCAATTGTTGTAAAATTAAAATATATGTGATAATATATTATCCGTATAATTTTAAGTGTTTTAAAAAGGTGAATAAATTCTGATGAACATTGTAATTGTAGGTGACGGTAAAGTCGGCGCAACGCTTGTTGAACATCTTTCAAGCGAAGGACATAATATTGTTGTTATTGACCGCAATCCAAAGGTTATTGAGCAAATGGTAAACTCATTTGATGTTATGGGCGTTTGCGGCAACGGCGCAAGCTATGAGCTTCAAATGGAAGCCGGCGTTGACAATGCTGACCTTTTTGTTGCCGCCACATCATCTGACGAACTTAATATTCTTTGCTGTCTTATGGCGAAAAAAGCAGGTGCTGACCATACGATAGCAAGAGTGCGCAACCCCGAATATTTACAGCAAATCCCATTCTTCAGAGATGAATTGGGTCTTAGTATGATTGTAAATCCCGAATTTGACGCTGCAAACGAAATCGCAAAGGTTCTTCGTTTCCCGAATGCTATAAATATTGAAACATTCTACCGCGGTCTTGTTGACCTTGCGGCGTTGAAAATTGACGCCGGCAATCCCCTGTGCGATATGAAGCTTATGGACATTTTTAACACATTTAATATAAAGGTGCTGATTTGCGCCGTACAGCGTAAAAACGAGGTTATTATACCGCGCGGCGATTTTGTGCTTAAAGCAGGCGATAAAATTCACATTACCGCTCCCAGAGGCGTACTTGTAAGCTTTATGAAAAAGCTGAAAATCTATAAACACCGCACAAAGGATATTATGATTATCGGCGGAGGCAAAATCGGCTATTACCTTGCCCGTCAGCTTTGCAGCGCAGGCAGATACAATGTAAAAATTATTGAAAATGATATGGAACGCTGTGACAAACTTTGCGAACTGCTTCCGGAAGCAAATATTATTCACGGTGACGGAACAGACCGTGCCGTTTTGCTTGAACAGGGGCTTGAGGGTCAAGACGCATTTGTCGCCCTTACTACGATTGACGAAGAAAATATCATCTCTGCCATGTACGCTTCATCACTCGGTATCAGCAAAACCGTTGCAAAGGTCAACCGTGTATCTTATCAAGTGCTTGAAAGCATAGGTATGGACAGCGCTTTCTCTTCAAAAGCGATTGCCGCAAACAGAATTATCGCTTATGTGCGTGCTTTGGAAAATTCCGGTGAAGAATCAAGTGTTCAAACCCTTTATAAGCTTGTGGGCGGCCAGGTTGAAGCACTTGAATTTAAAATAAACACAGATTTTTGGGGCGTCGGCGTTCCGCTTAAAGATTTAGAAATCAAAAGCAACTCGCTTATCGCCTGTATAATCAGAAATCACAAGGTAATTTTCCCCGGCGGTAACGATTCAATTGAATTAGGTGACAGCATTATAGTTGTTACAAAGAGCCACCACATCAGCAGTATCAACGAAATTTTTAAATAAGGCGAAAACAAATGAATTATAAAATGGTGTTAAAAACCGTGGGCAGACTTTTGCTGGCAGAAGCTGCATTGCTTTGCCTGCCGTTATTGGTTTCTTTATATTATAAAGAAAATCTTTTTCATATTTATTTAACAGTAATCGGACTTTTGCTTTGTTCCGGCGTGCTTATGAATTTACCTAAACCCGAAAAACGGACAATCTATGCCCGCGAAGGCTTCGCAATTGTATCGCTTTCGTGGATTTTTCTCTCGTTCTTCGGCGCATTGCCTTTCTTCTTTTCGGGAGCAATTCCGTCTTTTATAAACGCGCTGTTTGAAACAGTTTCGGGCTTTACCACAACCGGTTCATCAATTCTTACAAATATTGAAGCAATGCCCAGAAGCCTGCTGTTTTGGCGCGCGTTCACCCATTGGATAGGCGGTATGGGAATAATTGTTTTCGTTCTCGCGTTTTTGCCGCAAAAGGATATGCAGTCAATGCATATCATGCGTGCGGAAGTGCCCGGTCCCAGCGTGGGCAAACTTGTTTCAAAAACAATGGTTACAGCCCGAATACTCTATATTATTTATACGGTTATGACTGCCGTCGAAATTATTGCGTTGCTTTTATGTGATTTACCCTTATTTGACAGCGTAACAACTGCGTTTGCAACAGCGGGTACGGGCGGATTTTCGGTTAAAAATGCAAGTATAGCCGCATATAATAATCTTGGGGCGGAAATTGTTATTTCTGCATTTATGCTTTTGTTCGGCGTAAACTTTAACCTTTTTTATCTTTTTATCGTCAAACAGTTCAAGCGTGTTTTCAAAAGCGAGGAGCTTTGGATTTATATAGGAATTGTGGCGGTAAGCATAGGCATTATTGCTGTTGATATTATGCCGCTTGCAGACTCTTTCGGCGACGCACTTCGTCAGTCGGGTTTCCAGGTTGCATCTGTAATAACAACAACCGGCTTTATAACTGCAGATTTCAATAATTGGCCGACACTTTCACAGTTTATAATAATTCTGCTTATGTTTACAGGTGCCTGTGCAGGTTCAACAGGCGGCGGACTTAAAGTTGGCAGAGTAATTATTCTTGTGAAATCAGGCATCCGTGAGCTTCAGCGCGCAATAAATCCTCGCCGAGTAAAGAGCATACGACTTGACGGTCAGGTTATTGAAAAAAGCACCTCAAATGCTGCCTGCGTTTACTTTTTGATTTATATGTTAATTATGGTAATATCAATTTTCATAATTTCGTTTAACGGATTTGATATAACTACCACAGTGACCTCGGTAATCACCAGTATTAACAATGTTGGTCCCGGACTTTCTGCGGTAGGACCTGTAGAAAACTTTTCGGACTTTTCAGTTATTTCAAAAATTGTGCTTATGGCAGATATGCTTATAGGCCGTCTTGAGATATTCCCGATGATAATTTTATTCTTACCCAACACATGGAAGAAGAGTGCTTAAATGTTACCAAAAAGAGTTTATGCCAAAGTAAATCTTGACAACATACAAAAAAATATTGAAGCCGTCAAGTCGCGTTTGCCCGAAGAAACAGAAATTATGGGCATTGTAAAGGCTGACGCTTACGGCCACGGCTCAATTCCTGTTGCAAAATTTCTTGAAGAATTAGGTATATCACATTTCGGTGTTGCCTCTGTTGACGAAGCAATTGAGCTTGTTGACAGCGGGATTGACGGTTCTGTACTTGTACTCGGCGAGCTTTTTAAAGAAGATGCTCTGCGTGCTGTTGAGAACGGTATAATATGCACTGCTTCAAGCCTTGAAACTGCAAAAAATCTTTCCGACACGGCTAAAGCTTGCAATAAAACAGCAAAAATTCACATTAAAATCGATACGGGAATGGGCAGAATAGGATTTCAGCCCGACGAAAAAAGTCTTGAAGAAATCAAGAAGATATTCGCCCTTGACGGTGTTGAAGTTTCAGCAATGTTTACGCATTTTGCCTGTGCTGATTATGCTGACAAGACATCTGCCGAGCAACAGAAAAAGAGATTTCTTGATTTCACAGACAAATTTTTAGATGACGGCCTTAAATTCAAACGCCACATGTACAACAGTGCTGCGGCTATGGAGATGAACGGCTTTTGCGGTGACATTATACGATGCGGAATTTTAATGTACGGGCTTTATCCGTCAGATGAAATGAACCGTGATTTCACGCTGTATCCTGCAATGGAACTTAAAAGCAATATTTCGTTTATTAAAAATGTCGGGGCTGACTTTGCGGTGAGCTACGGTTCAACCTTTATTGCCGAAAATGATATGAAAATAGCCACTGTACCAGTTGGATATGCAGACGGATACCCAAGATATCTTTCAAATAAAGGCGAAGTGCTTGTTAATGGTATTCGCTGTAAAATTCTCGGCAGAATTTGTATGGACCAGTTTATGATTGATGTTTCGGCTGTTCCCGATGTCAAGGTCGGCGATGAAGTTACCCTGCTTGGCACTGACGGCAACGAAACAATTACCGCTGAAGAACTGTCAGACGCAGAATACCGCTTCAATTATGAATTTTGCTGTCTTATAAACAAACGCGTTCCGAGATTTTATGTGAAAAACGGAAAAATAATATAAAAAAAGCTGTTCAGGCACAAGTTTGAACAGCTTTTTTATAATCGATTATTTAAGTTTTTTGAGCTTATTTGTATCTGCAATAACAATAAGCTTCATATCTGCCGTCAACGGAATTTCAGGATTAACATCAATTGAAACATCGTTGGGCTTTTTAATTGCAACCACATTCATTGAATACTTTTTTCTCAAATTCAGCTCAATAAGATTTTTGCCCGCCCAATCGGGTTTAACATCAAACTCAACCATTGAAATATTTTCCGATAAATCAATAATATCAACAAAACCGGAACTTAAAAGATTTTTGGCAAGTCTTATGCCCGACTCATATTCGGGGATTACAACCTTATCAGCGCCCACACGGCTTAAAATTTTGCAGTGCATTTCGTTGGCGCATTTAACAATAACCGTTGGAACTCCTGCCTCTTTACAGAGTGTTGCCGCCATAACGCTCGCCTCAAGCTGTGAAGCCATAGCGATAATTACAACATCCATATTTGAAATTCCGAGCTGTTCAATAACATCAGCGTCGGTTACATCAGCACATTTGCATATTGGCAGTATACTTACCGTATCATCAACAATATTTTCATCAATATCCACAGCCAAGACCTCTGCGCCGTTGGCAACAAGCTCTTTTGCCACAGAAATGCCGTATCTGCCCAAGCCGAAAACCGCATAATTCTTATTTATAACCATTGCAAAAACTCCTTTAGCCCACACTGATGTCCTCTGTGGGATTTTTTATTATATTGGGACTTTCTTTCTTGATTTTAAATGCAAATGCCAGCGAAATAGGACCTACTCTGCCAAGATACATTGTGGCAATAACAATAAGCTTGCCCCAAAGGTTTAGCGACGGAGTAAGACTTCTTGTAAGTCCCACTGTTGCCGTTGCGCTGACAGTTTCGTAAATAATATCGAGAGCCGGCGCGTCAGTAACCGCTGAAAGTAAAACAGTTGATGTAAACATTATAATAAATGATATACAGGTTACTGCCGCCGCTTTGCTCACCGCATATGCCGGTATTGTTCTGTTGAAGAGCGAAACCTCTCTTTTGTTGCCTATTGTGCAAGCCGCTGACACAAGCAGAACTGCAAAAGTAACAGTTTTAATTCCGCCTGCTGTTCCCACGGGAGAACCGCCTATAAACATAAGAAGTAACGAAAATATAGATGTTGCATTTGATAAATCCTGCTGAGGTATTGATGCAAAGCCTGCGGTTCTTGTAGTTACAGACTGAAAAAAAGAAGCCTGTATTTTCTCAAAAAGCGTAAAATCCTTCATCGTAGCAGGATTATTATATTCAAAAACAAAAACTGCAAAAGCGCCTGCAACAATCAAAATTCCTGTTGCCCAAAGTGCAATTTTGCTGTGTAGAGTAAGCTTTCTTAAAGCCTTAATGCTGAATTTTTTTGTATTTTTAATAATTCTTGCGATATCCCACCAAACAATGTAACCTATACCGCCCATAATAATAAGAAGACAGGTAACTGCGTTTATAATGGGATTGGTTACATAATCGCAAAGGCTGTTTTCAGAAATAATATCAATGCCTGCATTGCAAAAGGCTGAAATTGAGGTGAATACGGAAATCCATATTCCCTTTAAGCCAAATTGCGGAACAAAAACTGTCATATAAAGCAATGCCCCGATGCCTTCAACAATAAATGTGCCTATAATCACTTTTTTTACAAATTTTATAAGACCGGAAAGCGTATTAAGGTTAAATGCGTCTTGAATAAGCATTCTGTCACCCAAGCCCAATCGCTTATTTAAGGCTATCATTATGCCCGACGCAACAGTAATAACGCCCAAACCGCCTATTTGAATAAGCACAAGAATAACAACCTGCCCGAAAACGCTCCAAGCTGTAACCGTCGGCAGTGTTACAAGACCTGTGACGCAGGTAGCGGTTGTGGCTGTAAACAGCGCATCTATATATGATACCGCTTTACCGTCGGCAGAGCTTATGGGCAAAGCAAGCAACATACTGCCTAAAAGTACGATCACAAGAAAGCTCAGCATTATAATCTGTACCGTTGAAAGAGCAAAATGCTTTTTCTTCATAATTATACCTCTTAATTTTTCATACTTGTTTCAGTATATCATAAAATTACTTGTTTCGCAATATTCAATAAGGGGCAAAGCCCGAAAGCTTCGCCCCTCAAATCCTTAATTTTTAAATTCAATTTACATTTGGAATATTCCGTAAGTAAGACCCGACATAATAAAGCCTGCAATAATTACACCGAGAGCAATTATGGGCAGTGAACGCTTAATGCGTATATCAAGCAGCGCCGCCATCAATGCACCTGTCCATCCGCCCGTACCCGGAAGCGGAATTGCAACAAAAAGAAGAAGCCCCCAAGATTTATAACGCAAAACCTTTTCTTTATTCTTTTCGGTTTTAGCTTCAAGCTTTGTGATAATCTTCTCAAAAAAGCTGAACCTACGCAAAAAGTCGAATATTTTTCTTATAAAAAGAATAATAAACGGAATAGGAAGCAAATTGCCGACACAGCAAATAATAAATGCCTTGATAAACGGGATTTCCATAATTCGAGCAGCAATCATACCGCCACGGCATTCAAGAATGGGGCAAAGCGAAATCACAAACGCCACTAATTCAGCAGGAATTTTATCTTGCAAAAGACCCGTTATTGCGTCAACAATCTGTTCAACCATTGGTGACTACCCCCATTTTTTCAAGATGCTCATTAGCTTTTCTCAACAAACTTTTATCGTTGGGAAATTTAAGCGAATTCATCGCTTTGTCAAATTTCAGCCAAAGATATTCTTCAATTTCTTCACGCTGAATAACAGTGCTTGTATCCTCGGTAGTTGCCAAAAATATAATAACCTTTTTCTCAATTCTGCCCTGTATTGAATACTCTGATTTATATCTGAAATCAGGCAGAAAGCGAATGTGAATTCCTGTTTCTTCAAGTACTTCACGGTAAGCGGTTTCTTTCTCGTTTTCGCCGCGCTCCATATGCCCTTTAGGAAATCCCCAATTAGCACTTCGCTTGTTTTTAATGAGAAGATAACGCAGTTCACCGTTAATTATTCGGTAAACAATCGCACCGCAGGAGCATTCATAAAGACACGAAAGCTCATATTCACCGTGTTTCTCGGCAAATTCAATTGCGTCTTCAATCTGATGAACAATATACCGCTTGCTTTTCGGTGCAACCACCAAATAAATTCCGTTTGTATTTTTTCTTTTAATTACAGCTATTACACGCCCCACAAATACCTTGACGCCCCGTGTAACACCCATAATATAAGCACCCTTGACAGGAGAATGAGGCTCAAGCCCACTCTCAACCGTACCGTAATTCAATTCATAGGTGAAATTCTTTTCTCTGTCAACGGAGTGCATCGGGTCTGTAACTCTGACCCGTACATATTTACCTAACATATGTATCGACTCCCGAAAAATTCAATCTGCAAGATTCTCTTTGCAAATTATCATAAACTGTTATCATTATACATATTTTCTTCAGAAGTTTCAAGTGCTATGATATTTATTCTTTAATTTTCTTTTAACAATGTAATTTTTTATCGAAAATTATTGAGATTTTTCCCTTTCTGTTGTAGAATAAACACTATACAAATATTAAAGGGAGTGTGCAAGTTGGCTGACAATCGTTTTAACGGTTTTGACGGTGATTTTGAAGATATTTTCAGCAATTCATCCTCAAACGACCGATATGAGGACATTTACAGCAATTCTGCTGACAAATATACATATGAAGATATTTCATCATTTTCAGACAGCGAAGAAAAAAGGTCTGAACCCAAATCTTACGATGATTATTTTAACGACGATTTTACAGTGAAATATAACACTGCGGTGCAAAACCGCCGCCGTCAAGAGATTTCTTATGACGATGTTCATGAGGTTTATGAAAACATTTCATCTGAAAACGATCCAAAACGCAAAAAGAAGAAAAAAAGGCATCCCATAAGAAATACTATTATAATTCTTCTTTGCCTTGTGCTTGTCGGCACTTCGTGCGTGGGAATTTACGGCTATAAAACAGTTGAAAAGCTTCTTGATTCGTTCAACACTGACGAACCTTTGGCTGAAAACAAGTATATCAGTTCTTCTGAACTTTACAGCGACCCAAATCAGACGAACATTCTGCTTATCGGTATTGACGCGCGAAACGCTGATGAAGATTCCCGCTCGGACACAATGATGCTTGTAACTGTTGACAACACGAACGGTCAAATTAAGCTCACATCGTTCCTTCGCGATTCCTATGTGGAAATTGCAGGCAAAAATTGGAGTGAAAAACTTAATGCTGCATATTTCCGCGGCGGCGTACAGATGCTTGTTGACACTCTTGAACTGAATTTCAAGGTTGAGATTCCCTACTATATGCTTGTAAATTTTGAGATTTTCACAACAATTGTTGATGAATTGGGCGGCATAAAGGTTGATGTTACCGAACGTGAGAGCGAATATGTTAAGACCTCTAAAAAGCCTCGTATTCCTGTTGAAATACCCGCAGGTGAAGACGTGCTTTTAGACGGCGAGCAGGCGCTTTGGTATGCAAGAATACGCAAGCTTGACTCTGACTTTATGCGTACACAGCGTCAGCGTAAGGTAATAGCCGCAATGGTTGATCAAGCTCTCACCAAAGACATAGGCGAGCTTTTGGAGCTTGCCCAAACAATAGCACCGCTCGTGAAAACAAACCTGACATCTGAAGAAATTCTTAATTTAGGCATAGGCGCTTTGAAAGACAAGGCATTCGCTTATGATATTGTTCAGCACCAAGTACCTGCTGACGGAACTTGGTCGAGCCGAAACATATCAAAGGTAGGTTCAAGCCTTGTTATGGATATTGATGAAAACATTAAACTTCTTCATTCTTTCCTTGCTGAAAAACAAAAAGTCGAAAAAGACACAAGCACGGATAAATCCGCTTAATAATCGCTATATCATCCCTTTAAAGAGAGGTTATAAATATTATGAAAAAGGCAAAAATGACACTTGTTTCCGAATACACAAATGCAAAAATCGACAAAAGAATTTTCGGTTCGTTTATTGAGCATTTGGGCAGGGCTGTTTACGGCGGACTTTATGAACCGACCCACCCACTTGCCGACGAAGACGGATTCAGAACCGATGTTATTGAAGAAATTAAAAAGCTTAATGTGCCGATAGTGCGTTATCCCGGCGGAAACTTTGTTTCGGGCTATAATTGGGAAGACGGCGTAGGTCCTGTTGAACTTCGTCCCAAGAAGCTTGAGCTTGCATGGGGTGTTACCGAGCCCAATCTTTTCGGCACAAATGAATTTGTAAAATGGTGCAAAAAAGCAAATACAGAGCCTATGATGGCTGTAAACCTCGGACTTCGCGGACCTGAAGAAGCAAGAAATCTTGTTGAATACTGCAACCACCCCAAAGGAAGCTATTGGAGTGATTTGCGCCGTTCGCACGGATATGAAAATCCCCACAACATTAAGCTTTGGTGCCTTGGCAACGAGATGGACGGCGATTGGCAGATAGGTCACAAAACGGCAGTTGAATACGGCAGAGCCGCAAGCGAAGCCGCAAAGGTTATGAAATGGACTGACAATTCAATTGAAACAGTTCTTTGCGGAAGCGCAAGCCGTGATATGAAAACCTTTGGCGAATGGGAAGCTACTACTCTTGATTTAGCTTATGACAAGGTTGATTATCTTTCACTTCATATCTATTTTGACAACCGTGCAAACGATACTGAATCGTTCCTTGCCAAAAATATGATTATGGATGAATTTATCAGCACCGTTGTTTGCATTTGCGACTACATAAAGGGCAAAAAACGTTCAAAGCACACGGTTAATCTTTCATTTGACGAGTGGAATGTATGGTATCACTCAAACGGCGTTCATGTTGATAAATGGTGTACCGCCCCCCATCAGCTTGAGGATATTTACAACTTTGAGGACGCATTGCTTGTTGCTCTTATGCTTATGACCCTTTTAAAGCATGCTGACCGAGTTAAAATCGCCTGCCTTGCGCAGCTTGTAAATGTTATCGCGCCTATTATGACCGAAAACGGCGGAAAATGCTGGGAACAGACAATTTTTTATCCCTTCATGCACCTTTCAAATTTCGGCAGGGGCTATACGCTTCTTTCAAAGGTAGACTCGCCCAAACACGATACAAAGCAGTTTACGGATGTACCCGATATTGAGGCTCTTGCAACAATGAGCGAGGATAAAAAGGATCTTACCGTTTTTGCAGTCAACAGAAATCTTAATGAAGATGTTCTTTTTGATGTTGCTCTTCTTGATTTTGAGGACTTTGAAGTGCTTGAGCATATTGAAATGAGCGGTTTTGACCCCAAAGCAGAAAACAGCGTTACAGCTTGCAATGTTAAACCCGCAAATGCTGAAAAACCCCTGCTTGACGGAAAAAATCTTACTGTTAATCTTAAACCTCTCTCTTGGAATGTAATAAGGCTTGCAAAAAAGAAATAAATGTAGTACAATTATATTATAATTGTTATGCTACTAAAGAAAGAGTGATTTTATGGCAGCTAAATGTCCCGAATGCGGACGTGAACTCAAATTTTGGAATGTAAAGGCAGAGTGTCCCGAATGCGGAGTTAATATTCCCAATTATAAGTGGGAAGAAAGACTTGAAAGCGACGCTGACACAGCAGAGCATACCTTTGCAAAGTTCCATTACAAATTGGCAAACTTTAAAAGTGCGGTTATCGGCTCAAAGCTTCGCATTGTCCGTCTTGTTTTAACATTTGCACCGCTTATTGCCTTGGTGCTTCCGTTTTTCAAGTTTAAGCTTACACTTCCGTTTTACAGCGCAGAAAAATCAGTTTCATTTTTAACCCTTATTCTTGATTATCTTCTCAAAGCGGACATCGGCAGTGTAATTAAGCTTCTCGGCGGTGAAGTACTCGGCACAGCAACGCTTATGCTGGTTATCGGCTGTGTACTTATGCTTTTGGCAGTTGTGTGCGGTGTTCTTAACTTCTTTGTTTTGCTTATTGCAGGCATCGGTCTTAAATACAAGTTTAACATAGCGCTCAATGTAATCAGCACAGCTTGTTGGGCAGCAGCGTCAGTGTTCTTTGTTCAGTTTACAAGCGCCTGCACAACCCTCGGCGGCGGAATTGTTACAGAATGCAGTCTTGGTTTTGGCTTTATTGTCGGTACTGTTCTTTTTCTTATCAACTTGGTACTTAACATAGTTGTAGGTAAGAGTCTTAAAAAGCAGATGAAAGAACAGCTCTCAATGGACGAATTTATCGAAAACGAAATTGCAGAGCTTCGCGCTCCGAAATCATAAAATCACAATACATATAAATACTGTACCCTCTCATACAATTGATATGGGAGGGTATTTTTATGCGAATGTGGACATTATCACGGCGAACCTTTATAGGTATTCTTTGTATTATTTTAGGTATATGCCTTTTTATTTTTGCGCTTGTGGGCAAAACCGTTTCCGCCGCCTCGGCATCAGAAAAAAAGTTGCCCATATATTCGGTTGAAACGCAGGAGAAAAAAATTGCAATCACCTTTGATGCGGCATGGACTAATCAAGATACCGACAGTCTTATTGAAATATTAAAAAAGCACAATGCAACCGCCACTTTTTTTATTGTGGGCGACTGGGCAGAAAAGTTTCCCGATAGCGTAAAAGCTTTTTATGACGCAGGTCACACTATTGCAAATCATTCGGACACACACAAAGCATTTTCAAAATGCTCACGGGAAGAAATTAAAGAAGAAATTGTCAACTGCAACAAAAAGCTTGAGAGCATAACAGGCGAAAAGGTAACGCTTATCCGTGCGCCGTCGGGCGATTACACTAACGAGAGCCTTGAAGTCACCAAAAGTCTTGAAATGTATATGATTCAATGGGATAACGACAGCTTGGACTACACAGGCTTAACCGTTGACGAAATTGTGAGCAGAGTTCTCTCTCGAGCACAAAACGGTTCGATTGTGCTTTTTCATAACGGAGTTGAAAACACCGCCGAAGCTCTTGATAAAATTCTTACAGAGCTTGAAAATAAAGGCTATTCCTTTGTGTCAGTCAACGATTTAATTTATACCGATAACTATTCAATCGATCACACAGGCAGACAGCGCAAGAATACATAAGAAAACCGAGCAAGCCATAATAGCTTGCTCGGTTATTTTTTATATCGTATAGATCTTACGGTTTGCAGCTTCCGCATGGAGTATATCCCTCATCAATTAACTCCTCTTTGGATTTATCAGTCACCATTTTATTGCTTTCTTCAATTTTATCAACCGAAGTACATTCGGGTAAATGGATTTTCTTCGACTTTGTATTCAGAACATACTTCGCAACCAAAACTGTTAATGCATCAGACGGCTGTACCGATGCGCCGCTTTCACGGCTCTCGCCTGTTGCATAATCAATTTCTACACCCGGCTGATTGTTATAGCAATACACATTAAAGCATATACCCTCACCCTTATCCTCAATGGAATAAGCTTCAATTGTGACTCCGCGGGCTACAAGCTCATTATCTTTAAAAATAGGCGTTACACGGTAAATCACATGATTGTCGGTTTCTTCAATATAATCGTCAACCATATTTTCAAACGGAAGCATACCGTCAACATTCATATAGCGTGTACCTGTAATAAGATTTTGTTTGTTAGCATTTTCGCCCGTCAACTGCCAGCCGATAAGGTGACAGCGGTTATAAAGATATTTGCCGTCTACAAAATCATACTTTACAGTTACCCAGCCTGTTGGCTTAACTTGACCGATTTCACCACGCTCTTCTGTGGGCATAATGTCTTTGCCGATACAAGCCATTGCCGTACCGCATCTGCCCAAGTCATCAAGCGGGCTGTAATACTCGTAAGATTTTTCGGTATAATCGTCTTCTGTAAAATAAGGCTGATTATTATTTATTGCCACATAGGCAGTACCTGAAAATTCCGGAATTTCATCAAGGCTTTCAACCATTTGATTTAGGTTTACGCCGGGCTTTGCGGTATTGTCATTACCCTTTATAAACAGTCCGCACAAAACAGAAACAGCAACAATAATTATTGCTGTTATAAGTGAAATAAGTTTTTTATTTTTCATCGTATGTATCTCTCTTTTCTTATTTCTATGTGGGAAGTTCCTTTAAAGACTGTTGAGTCTGCAAGAGTAAATTCCGCATTCAAAAGCGATATATCAAAAATTACATCAGCAGGGTAAGTTCTGCCCCAATGATACAGAATGACTTCATCAGCCAAATTCAGTAAATCAGAATTGTATTTATCCTCAACAAAAATAATTCTGTTTTGCTTTTCAGGACTTTCGCAAAGTTCAAAATCAACCCCTGCGTCATTGAAAAGTTTTTCTGAATAGGCACTTATACAAATCTTTTCGCCTTTAAAGCTGTTTTTTATGTCTTCAAGTACCGCGCTGTCGCGTGATTGCCTGCGGTTATTCCACATTAAACCGAAATTATTATCAACACAAAAGATTGCAGTCATAAACAGCCCTCCGATTTGTATTTATTGCGGCAAATCCATTTTCATTTTTGAGAATTTTTGACCCCAAGCATTTGCCCAAGCCTCGCAGTAAACCGCATAATAAGAAACATTGTTTTTCTTGCGGTAGTTTGCAAAGCAATTGCACCAAATTGCCGATGGGAGTGCAATTACAATGTAATAAAGCGGTCCTAACAGCAAGCACTGCCATGTATGGCCGTATTCGTGAATTCTGGTATTATAAGTCCAAGTTTTGTTTTCGTGATTGTCCCGCACAAATATGAAAAGTCCTAATGAAAGTCCGCCCTGCTTCCACGGCAGATACACAATATTGGCATATCCGAATTTTTGGTGGCGTCTTTTAAGAATTTTTGTGCAAATAAGGTAGGCAATTCCGCCCACGATATTTACCGGCAATCCCCAAGTCCATTGAATAAGATAGAAGAAAACATCAAATAATTTGCTTCTTTTTACCTTTGGTTCTGTTTGAGTAATATCAATTCTTTCCATATTTAACTCCCCTATTTTACATCTGATATAAGCTGTTTTTTTAGCTCTTCTGCTTCGATAAGAATTATATAATCGCCGTTTTCGTTTTTGTCAAGAGTATGACCTTGAGTTTCGTCATTATCCTTGCCAAGCCAAGTATTTTCAAGTTTTTGTCCCGAAAGCACCTCGCAGCGCTCTTTCTCTTCAGGAGTGAGAGTCACACTGCCGTATTTATGCTTGGTTGCAACGGCAGCACGAATCATAGTATGGTCGTCTTTAGTCATATCAAATTTTCTCAAAAGGAAATATGAAATCACGGCGCAAATTATAGGAATAAGCGCAACGCAAAGACGGATACCGAAAATTGCAGAATCGGGCTGTTCTATAAATTCTGTTGCTTCGTTCTTTGTGTCAAGACCGAAACCGCCGAGAATAAGAGTAACAATAAATGTGTTTATACCGCCTGTTACCTGTTTAACCATTGTGTTGCAGGTTGAAACAACGCCCTCACGGCGTCGGCCTGTAATAAGCTCGTCAACATCTGTCAAATCTGGGAACACATTGTTGCACACAAAGCCGATACCGCTCATACCGAAGGGATATAAGATTACCCCAACAATCATAAGTATAAGCATAAAGGTTGATTTAGGTGTTCCGGGCTGGCTTGCCTGCACAACAAGACCGACCGCAAGGCCCAAAATCATAAACGGAGTTACAATTGTTCCGCACTTTTTCTTACCGTGCTTCATTGTAAGGGCATAGTTGAGCGGAAATGCCGCTGATTCAAAAATACCTGCAATAGTATTAAAAATCGGGTAGAATTTATACTGATTTGCAAGGAAAGTCACATAATAAATATATGTGGTTGAATAAAAGCTTCTTGCAGTTTCCCAAAAAAAGCTTACGCCGAAATACTGCCTAAAAGAACGGCTTTTAAATACAAGAATATATTCGTTGATTGCCGCCTTTAAATCAAGCGGTTCACGCTCCATACCCAACGAGCTTGGCTCTTTAACAAGCTTAAAGGTAACGTAAATTGATACACTGTATATAACTGCAAGAATTATGCCTGTAACAAGGAACGGCATTTTAGCATCCTTTGTAAGTCCGTCTGAAAATCCGAAAACAGAAAGCATAATCAGCAAAATGATGTATGACGGTATCATTCCGCAGGAATTAAAAATATAGCTTACCGATGTATACTGTGTGCGTTTATTGTATTCGGGCGCTAATTCGGGAAGCATTGCCGTGTGGGGAACTGCAATAACTGTGTATGCAGTTTTATAAAGCACATAGACAATTACAAAATATATAACAGTCATATACGGATGCTTTGCGCCGTCAAGCCCAAAAGAATTCCAAAGCAATATATACGATAAAAACACAAAGGGAATACCCCATTTAAGATATGCGCGGTGCTTACCGTATTTTGAACGCGTGCGGTCGGTGATAATGCCCATTAACGGATCGTTTATACCGTCCCAAACAACCGCAACCATTGTAATAAAGCCTGCAAACTGAATGTCAAGACCTACTACACGGGTAAGAAATATACTGAAATAATTTGCGATAATATAGCCTGCTCCGCCCAAGAAAATATTGGTGAAGCAATAATAAATCATAGGTAAAACAGTATCTGAAAATTTACCCTCAACACCTATCGCTTTTTTTAATTTTTCGCCCATAACAAACAACCCTTTTATTAAATTTTTTCTGTGTAATCAGAAAAGGGCAGATATTAAGCCTGCCCTTACTACCAAAATAATTATTTTGCAGCCATTATCCTCACGGCATGCTCTTTTGTTGTAATTTCAACCTCACTGTGTATTCCGCCGTGTTCACCGTCGAGAGTCCAATCAACAGGCTCGTCAAAACAAAATTTAAAGCTTTTTCCTCTTTTCACCACAAGACATTCATTATGAAAAACATCCTTTTTAATGAAAAGATCTCTCAGCAATGAAGCAAGCTGCGCAGGATTTTTAGGCATTCTTATAAGCGCTAATTCGTGCATTCCGTCATCAAATTTAACGCCTGCATTCTTAAGCACCGGAAAGCCTGCAATTGAGTATGAGTTTGATACACCGCCGTAGAAGAAATTCCCCTCAAAAATTTCTCCGTCATCACACTCAATACGCGCCTTATAGCCTTTAAGCTTTGGCACATCTTTAACGGTTTCCCAATAATAAGCGCCTCTGCCTATTTTATTTTTAAGCGATTGCTTTGCTTTATAAGAAACATCGCAGAAATTACCGAAGCAGGAAACATATATAAACTGCTCTTTACCGCCGAGATCGCCTATGTCAATTGGCATTTCAATGCCGTTTATTACAGCATCAGCCGCTTTTAAAGCGTCAGTAGGAATATTAAGCGAATGGGCAAAATCGTTTGTTGTCCCCAACGGAATATACCCGATTTTGCAGGAAAGCTTTTCAGCCATAACTCCGCAGATAGTTTCTTTAAGTGTGCCGTCACCGCCAAGACAAACAATTAACTCTTTGCCCTCGCCGTGTTTAAGTGTTACGGCAGTGGCATTTTCATCAATTTCCGTATATCGTGTTTCAATCTCATAACCTGCATTTTCAAACTTTTTTGTAATTTGAGGCAGATAATCGGTTGCGTGACGCTTGCCGGCAATAGGATTAACAATAAGCAGAAGCTTTTTCATATTAAAACTCCAATTTTTCGTTAATATAGTCAACAAGACTGTCAATGGGCATTCTTACCTGCTCCATAGTGTCACGGTCACGGACTGTTACGCAGTTATCAGCGGTAGTATTATCGTCGCCTACGGTTTCAAAGTCAACGGTAATGCAGAACGGTGTGCCGATTTCATCTTGACGGCGGTAACGCTTACCGATTGAACCCGCATCGTCATATTCAACATTGAAATGTTTAGAAAGCATGGTGTAAATTTCATCAGCCTTATCGCCGAGCTTCTTTGAAAGCGGAAGAACTGCTGCTTTAACAGGAGCAATTGCAGGATGAAAACGCATTACAACACGGCTGTCATTCTTTGCTTCGTCAACCACTTCTTCGTCATAAGCCTCTGTTAAAAGCGCAAGGAAGAGACGCTCAACGCCCAAAGACGGCTCAATAACATAAGGTACATATTTTTCGTTTGTTGCAGGATCAAAATATTCAAGGCTCTTACCGCTTGTGTTAATGTGCTGAGTAAGGTCATAGTCTGTTCTGTCAGCAACACCCCAAAGCTCGCCCCAACCGAATGGGAAAAGATATTCAAAGTCTGTTGTTGCCTTTGAATAGAAGCAAAGCTCCTCTTGATCATGATCACGCAAACGAAGATTTTCAGAACTCATACCGAGTGAATAGAGCCAATCACGGCAGAAGCTTCTCCAATAATCAAACCACTCAAGGTCCGTACCCGGTTTACAGAAAAATTCAAGCTCCATCTGTTCAAACTCACGAACACGGAAAATAAACTTACCCGGAGTGATTTCATTACGGAATGATTTACCGATTTGCGCCACACCGAACGGAACTTTTCTTCTTGTTGTTCTCTGAACATTCTGGAAGTTTACGAAAATACCCTGTGCAGTTTCAGGGCGGAGATAAATTTCAGATGTTGAATCCTCGGTAACGCCTTGGAATGTCTTAAACATAAGGTTAAACTGGCGAATATCGGTAAAATTATGCGCACCGCAGTCGGGGCATGGAATTGAATGCTCTTTTATGTAATCGCTGAGCTGTTCATTTGACCAGCCTGCAACATTTGTGCCGTCAAAATTCTCGATAAGAGTATCGGCACGATGGCGGGTTTTACACTGACAGCAGTCCATAAGCGGATCAGAGAAACCGCCCAAGTGACCTGAAGCTACCCAGGTTTGAGGATTCATCAAAATTGCAGAATCAAGACCTACATTATATTTATTTTCTTGAATAAACTTTTTACGCCAAGCTCTTTTGATGTTTTCTTTAAGCTCAACGCCGAGAGGGCCGTAATCCCAAGTATTTGCAAGTCCGCCGTAAATTTCACTGCCTGCATATACAAAGCCCCTGCCCTTTGAAAGAGCAACAAGCTTTTCAAGTGTCTTTTCTGTGTTTTTCATTGAACTTTCATTCCTTTATATTTGAACTTTTGATTTTAGAATAAATACCATTATATTGTAATAAAAAAACCGCGATTTGTAAAGGGCTTATATGCGTTTTGTGAGCTTTCCGTAAATTACTCCCAGCTTTTTGCTGTAAAACTTTCGCTTTTTCTGCTCTTTTTCGGTCAATACTTTAGGCTTTATCTCTTTTTTGAGACTTGCCATATTGCCGTTGTCACAGATAAAAGCCTGAGTCATACAAATTCCGCCCCTGCCTTTAAGCTGTGCGCGCACATAACAGCTTATTTTATCGGCATAATCATTAAGCCTTATTTCAGAAGTGATTTCGCCGTCAGATTCAATAGTTTCGCTTTTGATAATATCACCGTCGGCAATCCATTCAACCGTCTTGCAGTTTTTGCCTGTTATTATTATTGTATCGTTTTCACTGTCAACCTTGATTTCCGTGACTGACGGAACTGCGCCCTCGCCTTTAAAATCCTCGCCCAATTCATTTTTTGCATATCTGGCAACTGCGAAGAATGCGCCTGTTTCCATAGCGTTGCGAAGCGTTTCCAAAGAATACTCCGGAAGAATAAAATCCATAAAAGCGGTGTCGATTTCTTTAACCTTATGCGCATCGCTGTTGGCAAAGCCCAAAACCGTTCTGCCCTCCGGAACAAGCTCTTTTAAAAGCTCATCCCACAAAATTCTGTCGCTTCTGTTGGGAATATCATACATATTAAACACTTCAATACCCATACAGGACTTATACCGTCTTAAAAGATTGGCAAAATATTCAATATTTTCGGGAACCTTGGCGCAGTCCGGTCTTTTTTTAGACTGCAGCAAGTCCGTTGGGTGGTTGATATGCGAAATTCCGCCGCTTTTTTCAATAAGCTCAAGGGGTGTTTCATAGTCAAATTCAAGACCTTGAACACCTTCGTATGCATTATCGGTGAAATATCCGTTCACATGATTTTTCATAATAACGAACATATTGCACTCAATAACATTCGGCACATCCTGAAGTCCGCGGCTTTTTGTTCTTGTATTGTTTTTGGTTTTGTATGTTCCTGCTTTGATTGCTTTGTATTGCTCTTCGGTAAGATAACTGCGTTTGCCGTGCCAAAGATACTGAAAATTAAAGAACGGAATATGCGTAGGCTCTTCATTCCACGGCTTGCCTAAAATTCCGTGTTCCGCAAAGGCAAGAATGTCAAAATCGTTGTCATAAAAGCCTTTAATCATATCGGTCATAGTGTCATTTGCATCACTGTATGTGGAATGGGTATGCAAATTGGTTTTGTAGTGATTTTCTTCTGTTCCAAGCAGAGTGGTTACGCTTTCGTAAGGGTTCGTAATTTTGTAATTCATAAATTTTTATTCCAATCCAATCTATTTTCTATTTAATATTACCATTTAAGCAAAGTAATGTCAACGAACAGAACCTCTCAAAAATTTTATAAAACATAATAGCCAAACATATATTGGTTTTTTTATCTATTATCACAACATGAATTTGTTTGATTATATATTAAACATAATGTATAATAAAATAATAGGTTAGGAAAAGGAGGGGTGTAGCCGCTGTCAAAATCGGCGGTTACGGATTTATGAATTACATAGGCAAAAAAGAACGGAGAAGTTTTGTTGCAGGTCTTGCAGGTCAAAATATTGTTTACTGCTTTATCGGCGCTTCTTTTTTCAATTATTTCTTGACGGATATTGCGGCTTTTCCCGCAAGCGTTGTAGCTGTTCTTCTTATCATTATGAAGGTGTGGGACGGAATTAACGACCCCATTGTAGGCTCAATCGTTGACCGCCATCGCTTTAAAAACGGCGAAAAGCTTCGTCCGTTGCTTAAATATACACCTGTTCCCGTGGGAATTTGTACGGTTCTGATATTCGTTGTATTCTCAACCGCTGAAAACCTTTTATGGCTTCGCGTCGGTTATTTCGTAATTATGTATTTGTGCTGGGACATTGCCTATACAATACAGGATGTTGCTATTTGGGGTATGACAGCCGTTGTTACGCCTGATTCAAGCGAGCGTGACCGCTTTGTTCAGTTTGCAAGAACCGTAGGCTCTGTTTTCTACGGCGTTTTCAGCGCGGTTATTCCTATGATTATGGAAACTGTCGCACGTGCTTCAGGCAACTCTCTTGCTCTTATGACAGTTCTGTTTGCCGCAATCTTCGGTCTTGGCGGCGCTCTTGTAAGCGCAAAATGCTATGCCGCACAGGAAAGGGTTCAGTTGGCACCAACCGACTCACAGCAGACATCAATGCTTGAATGCTTTAAGTTGTTGTTCCAAAACAAAATGCTTATGCTTGTTACTCTTTCAAACCTTTTCGGTGCGTTCGCATTCGGCAACAGCCTTGTTACATATTTCTTTAAATACAAGCTCCCCACAGACGGTTTTCTCGGCGAAAACAGTCTCATCGGCGCGTTGGGACTTACAACAATTTACTCTGCGCTCACCTATGTTCCAAGCTTTTTGGGTATGCTTTTTGCAGATAAGCTCAAGGTTAGATTCAAGGGATACAGAAATCTTCTTATTTTTATTCAGATTTGCACAATTGTCGGCAGAACGGTTGCCTACCTGCTCGGCTTTGAAGGCAAAAACTTCCTTATCGGTATTGCAGTGCTTTCTCTCTGCTCAATCCCCACAGGTGCAGCAAGCATTGCGCAGACCTCACTTTTCTGCGACAGTGTTGACTATATGGAATGGAAGACAGGCAAGCGTACCGAGGGTGTTACATTCGCAATGCAGACCTTCTTCACAAAGGTTTCAAGCGGTATCACAGGCGCGCTGGCAATGTTTGCGCTTTCACTGCTTGGCTATAAAGAGGTTGCAGATGTTCCTGGCGCAGTATTTCTCGGCACACAGACGCAGGCTTTTGAGAATTGGATTTGGCCCCTTGTAATGCTTACCCCTGCCATAGCCGCCGTGCTTTATATTATCCCTCTTCTGTTTATCAAGTATACTCCCGAACAGAAAGCGCAGGTTGAAGCCGACCTTGCAGAACGCCGAGCTATGCAGAAAGTTACAGCAGAGGCAGAATAAACAGAAAACATATGTAAGGGGTGTTTATATGGCTAATTACAGCGTTTGCGGTATTGACTGCGATATTTGCAAGTTTAAAGCCGAACAAAATTGTAAAGGCTGTAAAGAAATTCAGGGAAAAGTATTTTGGGGCGAATGCGAGCTGTATCAGTGCAATGCGCAAAAATCGCAGGAACATTGCGGAAAATGCGTTCAATTCCCCTGCGACAAGCTTAAACAGTGGGCATCTTCACAAAATTCTGAAAGGATTGACAATTTAAAAAACTTATAATACTATGGTGGTGTTTTTTATGAAGTACGATTGGATTGACAGCTATTTAATGAACAAAGCCAGTGTAACTAAGGATTTAAAAATTGAATGGAATTGGATTCGTTATCAGATTGGCGGAAAGCTGTTTGCCGCAATATGTCTTGACAGTAATGATAATGCAAAATACATAACATTAAAACTTGAGCCTGATGAAGGTGAATTTTTAAGAAAGCAATACAAGGATATAATTCCCGGATATTATATGAATAAGATTCATTGGAACTCTGTTGATCCAAACGGCAGTGTGCCTGATGATGTATTAAAAGATATGTTAGATAAATCATATAATTTAGTTTTACACAGTTTCAGTAAGAAGAAACAAGGCGAATTATTAGGTGATTAAAAATAAGACTAACGGTAATATCTTTTGGTATATATAATAAAAACATAATTTACAAAAGTGATATTTTAATTCAGTAATATATGCAAAAAAAGACCGTCGTACGACGGTCTTTTCAGTCTAATTAAAAACAATTCAGCACTTCTGCATCCTTTTTAACAAACGCTATAAATTCGTCAATCTCGGCATAAATTTCGTGCCAGCCTTCGCTATACTCTTTCATATTTTTAGTTAAAATCCATTTTCCCTGCGGCAGATAAACACGTTTTTTAGTTTGTCCGCGGTTTACAATCGGCGCAAATAAAATATCGTTGCCAAACATATACTGTTCACCGAGCATATAGCAGTTTTCATCATTAGGAAAATCAAAAAACATAGGGCGCATAACAGGATGTCCCTTTTTCGATGCAATTTCCATATGATACTCAATATACGGCCTGAGCTTCTCTCTCAAAAATACAAGATTTTTTAATATTTCAAAATTTCTTTCTCCGAAGCTCCATATCTCATTAGGATCGCCCGACGGTTCTTTAACATTATTCTTTTCACCGTGACGATTTCTGTTACCGTGCAGACGCATAACAGGAGAAAAAACACCGTATTGAAACCAGCGTACAATCAATTCTCTAAACTCTTCGCTTTGTGTATCTCCGCCGTAAAATCCGCCTATATCCGTATTCCACCACGGTATACCGCACATTGCCATATTAAGACCCGCTTTTACCTGAGAAGAAAGGCTTTCAAAGGTTGACGGAATATCACCGCTCCATACCAAAGCGCCAAATTTTTGACTGCCTAAATACGCGCAGCGTGTAAGCGTTACAGAATCACCTATACCCATTGATTTAAAGCCGTCATATGCCAATTTTGAATAATAATACGGATAAAGCAATGCAACCTCATCTGCTCTGCCCTTGTACCATATCAGATTATCAAACTGTTCGGGATGAATTTCAGGCTCTGCCTCATCAAACCAAAGGGCGTCTACTCCGTTATCTATATAATTCTTTTTAAGTTTACTCCATACATATTCACGGGTTGCAGGGTTTGTAACATCTATTTCTGCTTGCCATCCGTAGAAGTTAAATACTCTGTTAGAGCCTCTTGATGTAAGCATAAGCATATTGTTATCACGCATATAGCTGTAATTTTCGCTGTTATCATTTATGGTAGGCCACATTGAAACAACAAGCTTTGTTCCCATAGCATGTAATTCATCGGTCATTCCTTTGATGTCCTGCCAATAGTGAGGGTCAAATTTATAATCGCCCTGCTCCGTCCAATGGAAATAATCTGCAACAATAACAGACAGCGGTATATTCTCTTTTTTATATCTGCGAGCGACCTCAAGAAGCTCGTTTTGAGTCTCATATCTTAAACGGCTCTGCCAAAATCCTGTTGCCCAATAAGGCATAACAGGAGCATGACCGGTTAAATCAGCGAGTGTTTCAGTGACCTGTTTGGGATTTCCGCTGATAACAACATAATCAATCATTTTTGTCGTGCCGACACTCCAACGCGTTCTGTTATTTGCGAGTTCAACATTGCCGACAGCAGGATTGTTCCACAAAAAGCCATACCCCAATGACGAATAGATAAACGGAATAGTACATTTTGCGTTTACATTCCTAATATCAAATGAACAGCCTTTTAAATCAAATTTATTCGTCGCCTCGTGGCCTAAGCCGTAAATATGTTCATTATCATTACTCTTAAATGTAACACGGGCAGACCACAAACCGCTTGCCTTATTTTCATAATGACGAAAGCCGTCATTAAAGGTTAATTCGGGTTTCTCTTCTAAAATCACATTTCTGTCACGGTAAAAAGTAACCTTGCCGTTTTGTTCAAGCTTAACCGTAAGATTTTTGACACTCATTGAAACCGAATTTTCATCTTCAACAATTTCAGCATCTGCCGGCTGTAACATCAAGGTGTAATCTTCATCAATGACCCTGCAATCAGGAAAAGCTTGAAAGCGAATGGCATTATTATGGCATGGAGTTATGCGAACAAGCTCACAATGCCTTGAAAATAATATTTCGTTTTTCTTTATAACAATATTTTTCATATTTATCACCTAAAAAATATACTACCACATTTATTGCTCTCATAACAAGTGAATATCAAAAATACAAAAGGATTTTTATTATTGGTGCGTAGAATTTTTTACCTTTAACCGAAATAAGCCAAAAATAATTAAAAGACACTATGTAGAAAAGATGTTTTTACTCTTTTATCTGTCCAAAATTCTTGACAAGTTTCGAGAAAAGCAAAAAAATCTGCTCTCTTATAGGAACAGATTTTAGCGAAATCGTTAGCTTAATTAAATATTGTTACGCAATGTGAAATATAATTGCGAAATTTTCTGCTAAAGCAGAAAGTGAAATAGAATAAATCCCAAACGCCATAAGGCGTATTCCATAAATTCCGCAAGGGATTTATTTCATTGAAAAAAACGCTTCTTACGAAGCGCTTTTTTTGGTGGAGACGGTCGGGATCGAACCGATGACCTCTTGAATGCCATTCAAGCGCTCTCCCA
>CAZIMO010000010.1:0-75727 GCA_964540535.1 uncultured Eubacteriales bacterium
GTGCCGAATTTAAAGAGTTTTTCCCGGAAAATGCTGTTGAATACTTTGTATCTTATTATGATTATTATCAGCCTGAAGCTTATATAGCAACCACTGACACATATATAGAAAAAGACTCTGCTATCAACGAAGAAATTGATAAATTACGCCATTCTGCCACATCTGCATTGTCTGAAAGGCGTGATGTAATAATAGTTGCGAGTGTTTCTTGTATTTATTCATTGGGTGACCCTATTGATTATAAAAGTATGGTTATTTCTCTTCGTGCAGGTATGGAAAAAAGCCGTGATGATTTAATTCAAAAGCTTGTCGAAATTCAATATGAAAGAAACGACGTCAATTTTATACGAAACAAGTTCAGAGTAAGAGGGGATATAGTTGAAATCTTTCCCGTTTATTCGAACGATACGGCTATAAGAGTAGAATTTTTCGGTGATGAAATTGACAGAATAAGCGAAATCAATGCTTTGACAGGTGCTGTTAAAAATATTGTTTCTCATGTTGCAATTTATCCTGCATCACACTATGTTGTGTCACCTGAAAAAATGGATGAAGCTCTTGAAAAAATTAGCAGTGAGATGGAATTGCGAGTTGCCGAGTTTGAAAAAGAAGGGAAACTTATTGAAGCACAGCGTATACGCCAGCGTACCGAATACGATATGGAAATGCTTCGTGAAACAGGATTTTGTAAAGGTATCGAAAACTACTCGGCAATTATGTCCGGCAGAAAACCGGGAGAACCGCCCTTTACTTTGCTTGACTATTTTCCCGATGATTATGTGCTTTTCGTTGATGAATCACATGTAACATTGCCGCAAGTTCGAGGTATGTACGGCGGTGACCGTTCAAGGAAAGACAATCTTATCAACTTCGGCTTCCGTTTACCGTCTGCTTATGATAACAGACCGTTGACATTTGACGAATTTTATGCAAAAACCCATCAAAAGATTTTTGTAAGTGCTACTCCCGGACCGTTTGAGGCAGAAAAGAGCCTTCAAACCGTAGAACAGGTAATCAGACCTACAGGGCTTCTTGATCCAGAAATCAGCGTTAGAAGTACAGAGGGACAAATTGATGACTTAATTTCTGAAATAAATATCCGCATTGAAAAGAAAGAACGGGTTTTAGTTACCACTCTTACTAAAAAAATGGCAGAAAATCTTACCGATTACCTTTCACAGCACGGTATAAAAGTAAGATATATGCATTATGATATTGACACAATTGAACGAATGGAACTTATTCGTGACTTGCGACTTGGTGAATATGATGTTCTTGTTGGTATAAATCTGCTTCGCGAGGGACTTGACATTCCCGAAGTATCTTTAATAGCCATTCTTGATGCAGACAAAGAAGGCTTTTTGCGTTCAGAGACTTCGCTTGTGCAGATTATCGGGCGTGCAGCTCGTAATGCCAATGGGCGTGTTATTATGTATGCTGATTCTGTTACAAACTCAATGGAGCGGGCTATAAGCGAAACATACCGCCGTCGTGAAAAACAAATCGCCTATAATAAAGAACACGGTATAGTTCCGCGCACAATTACTAAAGATGTTCGTGAAATTCTTGAAATTTCAAGCCGTGATAAATCCGGCAAGAGAAGAATGAGCCGTGACGAAAAGCAAAGACTAATAATCAGACTTACCGAAGAGATGAAAGCAGCAGCAAAAATTCTCGAATTTGAACATGCCGCATATTTGCGTGATAAAATTGAAAAACTTAAATCGGAGAAATAATGCAATGAAGTTTTTATTGAAAGATAAAGGATTTTGGCGAAATGCAATTAAGCTTGCTTTGCCAATCTCTCTGCAAAATATGCTAATAAGTTCATTCACTTTAGCTGATACACTGTTTGTAAGTCAGCTTGGCGATGTTTCATTGTCTGCTGTCGGTATGATGGGACAATGGGGCTGGCTTTTAAATATGATTTTAATCGGAGTAAGCTCTGGTACTTCAGTGTTTGTTGCTCAATATTGGGGCGTGAAAGACATAAAAAAGATAAATCAGACCTGCGGTATTGCTACGTTTTCTGCACTTTTGGTTTCAAGCATATTTACAATAACAAGTCTTTTAGCACCTGCATTTGTTGTTAATATCTTTAATGACGATCCAAATGTTGTCAATGATGGTACCGCATATTTGTTAGTAGTGTGTCTTTCATATCCTGCAGTTGCAATTACCAATATTCTTTCATCGGTTTTGCGTTCTGTTGAAGATGTAAGATTGCCAATGTATGTTTCGGTTTTTACGACCGTTTTGAATATTTTCCTTGATTATTCAATGATATTCGGCAAATTTGGCTTTTCACAAATGGGAATCAAAGGTGCCGCGCTTGCAACCACTATTTCTGCTTGGCTCGGTGTTTTGCTCATATTACTTGTATCTTTAATTAAAAAAAATATACTGTTTGCACCGATAAAATACAGCCTCGGATTCAAATGGAATGATATAAAAACCTTTTATAAAAAGGCGATGCCGGTTATTTTTAACGAAACTATGTGGGGTGCGGGAACTTTCATATTCAATATAATTTTCGGACATATGGGATATGAGTATTTTGCTGCCCTGACAATACTCAGAAGCTTTGAAAATATTGCATTTGTATTTATTATTGGCTTATGCACTGCTTGTAGCATTATGGTTGGCAAATCAATCGGTAAAGGAAAAATTGAGCGAGGAATTGATGATACAAAGCGTTTTATTATGATTTTTCCTATTGTATCAGTAATAATTGCTATACTGATTTTTGTGTTCAGACCTGAACTAATAGGAATTTTTAATCTAAATGACAATATAAGCGAAGTTACCTTGAATGCCGCAATGGCGATAATGGCATTTTATGCTTTTGAGTTCACAATAAGACAAATTCCATATCTTTTAATTGTCGGTATTTTTCGTTCGGGTGGTGACACTGTAACAGGTGTAAAATACGATTTAGCATCATTATGGCTTTTATCAATTCCCGCTACGCTGATTTCCGTTTATATAATAAAAGTGCCATTCACAGTGGCTTTTGCGGTAATGTATATTTTTGAAGATTATGTTAAAACCACGCTTTGTATAAAACATTATATATCAATGAAATGGATAAAGCCTGTAACGATAGAAGGCAAATCAGGACTAAAGGATTATTTGAAGTATAGAGGTGAAAAAAATGCAACACGATAAAATTGTAATAAAAGGTGCAAAAGAGAATAATCTCAAAAATATTGATATTGAAATTCCACGTGATAAATTGGTTGTTTTTACAGGCCTTTCAGGTTCAGGTAAATCTTCGCTTGCTTTTGATACAATTTATGCGGAGGGGCAAAGAAGATATATAGAATCTTTATCTTCTTATGCCCGAATGTTTTTAGGACAGATGGAAAAGCCAAATGTAGAATCTATTGAAGGTCTTTCTCCTGCAATATCAATAGATCAGAAAACCACATCAAAAAATCCCCGTTCAACAGTTGGTACTGTTACCGAAATTTATGACTACCTTCGACTTTTATATGCGAGAATAGGTATTCCTCATTGTCCTGTTTGCGGCAGAGAAATAAAACAGCAAACTGTTGATCAGATAGTTGACAGTATTATGAGCTTACCCGAGGGAACAAAATTTCAAATTCTTTCGCCTGTTGTTCGCGGCAAAAAAGGTGAACATGCAAAAGAACTTGCAAACGCGTTAAAAGCAGGCTTTGTCCGTGCAAGAATTGATGGCGAAATTATGGAGCTTGCAGAGGGAATGAAGCTCAAAAAGACATATAAGCATACAATTGAAATAATTGTTGACCGTCTTGTAGTTAAAGAGGGAATACGCACAAGACTTGCAGATTCAATTGAAATTACCACTAAGCACTCAGGCGGTAATGTAATAATTGATGTTATAGGTGATAGGGAATATCTTTATTCTCTTAACTATGCATGCCCGGAGCACGGAATAAGTATGGACAAGCTTTCGCCAAGAATGTTCTCGTTTAATAATCCCTACGGTGCTTGTCCTACTTGTACGGGATTGGGAACTTTTTTAAAGGTGAATCCCGACCTTGTAGTACCAAATAAAAATCTTTCTATAAGTGAAGGTGCAATATGTGCAAGCGGTTGGGGAAAAGCAGAAAAAGGCTCAATTGCGGCTATGTATTATAATGCTCTCGGAAAGGAATTCGGTTTCACATTAAAAACACCGATTAAGGATATTTCTAAAGACGGTTTAAACGCAATTTTTTACGGCACTGATTTTAAATTAAAGATGTCGCGATCGACGCTTTACGGTTCGGGCAATTATATGTCAGAATTTGAGGGTATTATAAACAATCTTGAACGCCGTTATAAAGAAACAACAAGTGATTGGGCAAAATGGGAAATTGAGCAGGTAATGACGGCATGCCGCTGTCCTGATTGTAACGGTACCAGACTGAAACCGGAAATTCTTTCTGTAACTGTCGGCGGTAAAAATATCAGTGAATTCTGTGATATGTCTATTGTTGCTGCTATTGAATTTATAAATAATCTTGAATTAACTGAAAAAGAACAGTTTATTTCAGAATCAATACTCAAAGAAATTAACAGCAGATTGAATTTTCTTAAAAGTGTAGGACTTGAATATCTCACACTCTCCCGTGCATCCGGCACTCTTTCGGGCGGTGAAAGCCAGCGTATCCGTCTTGCTACACAAATTGGCTCTTCTCTTATGGGCGTTGTCTATATTCTTGACGAACCGAGTATCGGCTTGCATCAAAGAGACAACGATAAATTGTTAGGAACTCTGCAAAAATTGCGAGATTTAGGTAATACATTGATTATTGTTGAACATGATGAAGATACAATGCGTGCGGCAGATTATATTGTTGATATCGGTCCTGGTGCAGGCGTTCACGGCGGTGAGGTAGTCTGCGCAGGTAAAGTAGATGATATTATTGCATGTAAAAATTCAATCACAGGTATGTATCTTTCCGGTGAACGAAAAATCCCAATACCCGAGCAAAGAAGAAAAGGTAACGGCAATATATTGACTGTAAAAGGTGCGGCAGAAAATAATTTGAAAAAAATTGATGTTGATTTTCCTTTAGGCTGTTTTACTTGTATTACAGGTGTTTCAGGTTCGGGTAAATCTTCTTTGATTAATGAAATTCTTTATAAAAATCTTGCTAATGAATTAAATAATGCAAAAAAACCGTTAGGTAAATTTGATAAAATGCTTGGTTTGGAATATCTTGATAAGGTTATCAATATAGATCAATCGCCAATCGGCAGAACCCCTCGTTCCAATCCTGCAACTTATACGGGGATTTTTACTGATATTCGTGAATTATATGCTCAAACACAGGATTCAAAGGTTCGCGGCTATAATGCAGGAAGATTTTCGTTTAATGTTAAGGGCGGAAGATGCGAAGCTTGCCAAGGCGACGGCATTGTAAAAATTGAAATGCATTTTCTTGCAGATGTCTATGTGCCATGTGAGGTATGCGGCGGCGCAAGATATAACCGCGAAACTCTTGAGGTAAAATATAAAGGCAAAAGCATTTATGATGTGCTTGAAATGACAGTTGAAGAAGCTTTAGTTTTCTTTGAGCATCTTCCTAAAATCAAGCGTAAACTGCAAACTATTTATGATGTTGGTCTTGGTTATGTGAAGCTTGGTCAGTCTGCGACCACTCTTTCGGGAGGCGAGGCACAGCGTGTAAAGCTTGCTTCAGAGCTTTCAAAACGGCCGACAGGTAAGACTGTATACATTTTAGACGAACCCACAACAGGTCTTCATACTGCCGATGTGCATAAGCTTATTGATGTTTTACAGAAAATTGTTGATTCGGGTAATACGGTAATTGTCATCGAACATAATCTTGATGTTATTAAAACTGCCGATTATATTATTGATTTGGGACCTGAAGGAGGAGATAAGGGAGGAAAAATTGTTGTCTGCGGAACTCCCGAAGAGGTTGCAAAATGTAAAAAATCGTATACAGGCAAATATTTAAAAAATATATTGAAATAACAAATAAACCGAAGCCCGGTTGAGCTTCGGTTTATTTGTTTAATCATCAAAATATAGTATTTCGTCATCCAATGCCTTATCGATAAAATCATTTTCGGTTTGTATAGCTATTGCCTCTGCATTTCTTTCCCAAAGATTTTGTTTTTTATTTTTAAAGAATAGCAGCTTTTTGTCTTTAAAAATACTTAACAGAATGAGCAGTATTGCAAATCCTGCCGAAAAAATAAATAAAACGCCAAAATTGTCGATTTTATATTCAAATTTGACTTGATGTTCACCGACATCAGTTTTGATACCGATTAGTGCATCAGAAATTCTTATAATATCATCGCTTGAAAGCTTTTTGCCGTCAAGATATATATTCCAATTATTATCATACGGAATAGTAGTGAAAAGGATTTCTTCCTCTTCTGCTGTGAATATACCTTCAATAACTGTTTCATCAAAATTGGTGTATTCAAGCTGACCGTTTTTAAGCTTTTCATAACCCTCATCAAAAATTTCTTTATCTACGGTAAATGCGATAAAATCTACACTTGCAGAAGATTTATCATCAAGAAGCGGAAGTTCAACTGAAATAATATCTCCTATATCGTGCTTGCCTAAATCAAGAATATATCCGTCAGAAACGGTCATATTGGTAGTAATTTTCGGAGAATATATATTTACTGTTTCGAGATTTCTTGAGTAAACATAAATGTAAATATTGTCTGTACTGTCGGCAGTAATTTGTATTGTTGCCATTGAAGTATCATCAGAAGAAATTCTGTTAAGTGCAAGATTTCCAGCAAGAATACTGTCGAAATCAACATTTAAAAGGTTAATATAATCAATTTCGTAATCAACAATTCGATTGATTATTCCTTCTGTGCCCGTTGATAGTTCAAATAATTCTTGCTGTGCTTCAACAGGATTAGAACAATTCTCTGCATTCCAATCTATTAAATCGGCTGATACGGGATATGCAATGTTAAGCATATAATTGTTTTTATAAGCATTGAAAGTACTGTTTTCATTAACTAATGAGTGATAGACACATTCGCTTACATAATTGGATTTATCATAGATATATTTTAATGAAAACATTGAATTGTAAATCGGTGTTTGCGGATTATAGGTAAAGCTGTTTATTTTATTACCGTAAAAACCGATATATTTTTGAAAATTTGCAACCTTTTCATATGCCATTGATGAGAAAATAGATACACCGTTGTAGTCATACCAGGACGGATCCATTCTTGCACGCGAATCCGAAAGCTCTTCACGGTAAAAAAGTGAATCATCACTGTCTGAAATCTCTTTTTGAAGTTCCTTAAAATCATCATAATCGCCTGAAAAAGCCGTTTTAGACTGGTTTGCAACATAGTGGTCGGTGTTTGCAGTAATCGTTTCTGCCGCAACAGAGCATATAACCATTACAGACAACGCATAAGCTTGTGCCTTTTTGCTTACAATAAGCCCTAAAACAATAATATGGAGTACAGTAAATGCAATAGTGATAAAAACAGTCATATCATCAACATTTTTTGAACCAAGCTCTTGTACAATAACTACAAATGCCAATGTACCAATGCCTAAACCGATGATTTGTGATTTAGAAAATTCTGCAATATGCTTTAATGCCTTAAAAGCAAGGGTAATTAATATAAATGAGTACATAAAAGACTGTCTGTACGGCAAATCGTTTGGAAAGTGACATCCGTGCCATACAAAATTCAAATAATTTATGTTAAAACTAAAATACATTACCGCTAACAGCACAACAGAAGCAATTTTTTCTGTTGCGCTGACTTTTTTTGAAAATAAGTATAACGGAACAAGTAAAACCGTTAGCGTTCCGCAATAAATATTCGGAAGAACATCATCACCGCTGCTGCGTATTGTTGGTTCAAGAGCAGCCAAATGATTTGCCAAAAAATCGAAAATTGTAAAATAAGATTCGTATTCTGTCGGTGCAGTACCGCTTGTAGCAGATGAAGACCTTAAAATACTTGCTAACGGCACAAGCATAAAAGCCAACAGCAGTCCTACTGATAATGATGAAAGCGCAAATCTTATACCGCTTTGCAGAAAATAAGAATTTTTGAGTTTTATTAATAAATTAGATTTTTCATTACTGATTGTTTTTCTTTTGCGAAGCTCTTTTGATGAACAAGCATAGCAATATAAAAAATATATGCAAGAGAATATGCAAAGCATAAACCCAATATAGTAATTGGCAAAAATTGCTATTGTAAGTGAAATAATATATGTTTTACATTTACCTGTTTTAATTATTTTTTCTATTCCGAGAGCAATGAAGGGGAGCAGATACATTGCATCTATCCACATAACATTCCAATAATATGCAACAAAGTAACCGCAGAAAGCGTACATAATACCAAAAGCGGCAATTAAAAATCCATCAGTTTTTTGCGTTTTTTTTAGGTAATAAGACATTGCCATAGAGCTTAAAACCGCCTTAATGGCAATCATAGCGGCAATCGCTTCAAAAGTATTTTTATGACCGAAAAATAAAATTATAATTCCAATCGGGCTTGAAAGATAATTAAGAAAATTACCGAAAAATGAACTTCCCAAGCCTGTATTCCAAGAGTAAATTAAAGATTCACTCGAAGTAATTCTGTCATATAATTCAGAAAATAAAGGACCGTATTGATGATATAAATCCATACGGTAAACAGTTCCGTCTCCAAATGGAATAATTCCATAGCAGAAATAAACAAGCAAAATGATAAAAAGCGAAGCTCCGCCGGAAATAAGTATATATTTGTTTTCTTTTAACCAATTATAAAATTTTAATTTCATCATATACACCTTTCAAAGAAGATATTTTAAGTATATCATACCTGATTATTCATTTCAAGAAAGTTTTGTACTAAAACGAAACAGGCAATCATAGAAATTACAGAGGTGATTAAATGGACAAATCCTTATTTGAGGATTTCACTTATATTACTTCGTTTATTTCGCCGAGAATTCAAGGATATTTGAGAAAACTAAGTGAAAAAAACATAAGTGAAATTCAAGAAATACGGCTTAGGGTCGGCAGACCTGTTGTGATTGTAACAGCGTCAGGCAGCAGCTTTTTAACAGACAACTCACGACTTTCATACATAGTGTCTGTAAACAGTATCATTCCGACTGCAAACGAGATATTTGATACAGTAAATAAAATGTGCGGGTACTCAATGCACAGTCATTATGAAGATTTGCTGAACGGTTATATAACCTTGCCTAACGGCTCGCGTATAGGAGTTTGCGGAACAGCAGTATATGACAAAGAAACAGTCAAGGGAATTGATAATATCAATTCAATAAACATAAGAATTCCTCGAAATGTGCGTGGAGTTTCAGAACCGATATTTGAAAAAATTTTTGCATACCAACCCACAAATCTAATAATTGCCGGACCGCCGTCTTCTGGAAAAACTACTATGCTTCGCGATATTGCTTATCAGCTTTCATCGGGAAGACTCGGGAAATATCATAAGCTATGCGTTGTTGACGAGCGAAAAGAAATTTTTCCCGCAAAAATCAATGCCAGTGATTTAGGTTCTAACACAGATGTTTTGCTGGGCTTTCCGAAAAGCAAAGGAATCTCAATGGCTGTAAGAACTATGTCGCCCGAATATATAATATGTGATGAAATCGGAAGTAGTGAAGAAGTAAACAGTATTTTAGACGGTGTAAACTGTGGTGTAATTTTTATTTTAAGTATTCACGCAAAAACTCTTGATGAATTAAGAAGCAAAGTGAGTTTTTGTTCTTTAGTTGAAAACGGAAATTTTAATAAAATCGTTATGTTATACGGCAGCGAAAGTCCAAGTAAAATAAAAGGGATTTATTCTTCAAAAGAGGTTTTGAATGAAAATAACTATGTTGATAACTTTAGCTGTGGGATGCTTAATTTCAGCGGTACGGGCAATAGGATTAATAAAAAATCATACTATAGCAGTCCGCCAATGCGTGGTGATGCTTGAAAATATTGAGATATTATTAGAACATCGAAACTTATCCATAGATGCAATATTTGATTTTTTAAAAAAAGGTGACAATTACAGTCAATTAAAGTTTATTAACACTTTCTGTGATAATTTGGTGACAGAAAATGATTATGAAAAAGTAATTATAAATGCTTTGGAGAATTATGAAAACAGGAAATGCTTTGATAAAGAGGATATAGAATTACTTAAAGGTTATTTTTCTGTAATGGGCAAAACGGACTTGTCCGGACAAATCTCAAATTGCAGATTATATAAAAATTTTTTCTGTCAAAAGCTTCAAAAACTTGAAACGGAAGAAAACCAGAAATGCAAATCTATGGGTACTTTTATTATTGGCGCAGGAGTATTAGTAATTATTATATTGATTTAGTGGTGAAAATGGATATTACATTTCTTTTTAAAATTGCAGGAATAGGTTTAATTGTTGCTGTTCTTCAGCAAATGCTTTCAAAGACAGGCAGAGAAGAATTCGCAACGCTGACAGTGCTTACAGGAATAATAGTTATAATTGCGATGATGATTCCTCAATTATCGTCAGTTTTTAATGAAATAAAATCAATATTTAATTTATGAGTATTCTGTTTAAAATAGCAGCAGTTGCCTTTGTCTATGTGTGTGTTTCAACAATTCTAAAATCACAAAGACCAGAATATGTGTTTTTAGTAAGAATATGCACGGTTGTAATTATATTTCTGCTGATTGTTGATGACATTGCAAGCTTTATAACCAACATACTTTCATCTTTTTCGGCATTTAACATAAACTCTGCACACATAAGTCTATTATTGAAAGTTGTTGGCATTTCTATAGTAACTGATTTTGTATGCGACAGTCTTAAAGACAGCGGTGAAAGTTCACTTTCAAATGTTGTTTCTATTTCAGCAAAATTTATGATTTTGTATATGTCACTGCCTTTAATTAACGGTTTAATTATATTCTGTTTGCAATTAGTTGAGTAAATATGAAAAGGATTTTTATTATTACGCTTACTGTGGTTATAATCGCGTTTTCTTTCGCTTTCACAGTTAATGCCGCTGATACAGATTTTGAAACAGTCTGGGATTCCACGGATGAACAAACAAAAGAATATCTTGAAGATTTAGGAATAGACGAGATTGCTCTTGAAGACATATTTCAGCTTTCGCCGACAAGAGTTATTGAATTTATGGTTGATCTTGCTTTCAAAGACGGAATTGCAATTATAAACAATATAACTTTAATTATCGTTGTACTTATTATTACGTCAATCGCTTGCTCTTTCTTAAAAGAATCAGATAAAACAGGCCAAGTAATTTATTTTGTTAGTACTTTAATTATTATTTCAATTGTTGTAGCACCTATAAGCAGAATGGTTACAGACGCGATTGCAGGAATCAAAACGTCCACAATATTTGTTAATGCCTATCTGCCCGTAATGACAGCGATTATAATTGCGTCAAAAAATCCTGCTTTAGCAGTTACATACAACTCATTTTCTCTCTTTTTATCATCGTTTATTTCAAATGTAGCAAACCGATTTTTAGTACCGTGTATAAGCGCCTTACTGTCATTTAATATTTTATCGTCGTTCTCATTTGAAAATTACCGTGAAAGAATAGTAAAAACAGTAAAAAAAATGATTGTTATTATTCTTTCTTTGCTCTCAACAATTTATACAGGAATGTTAACTACTCAAAGCATTCTTGCTGTATCTTCCGACAGCGTGGCACTTAAAGGTATTAAATTCATTTCTGGAACTTTTGTTCCTATAGTAGGCGGCGGAGTGGGTGACGCAATTTCTTCTGTATTTTCGAGTTTTGTAATAATGAAGAATACGCTGGGCGTATTTGTTATTATTGTAATTATTCTGATAAATCTTCCGGTTATGATTGAATTGCTTTTGTGGTATTTTGCATTAAACTTTTGCTCAATTGCCTCTTCATTATTTAATCTCGATCAGATTACCGATATTATTGACAGCCTTGCATCAATTCTTTCACTTTTAAATATAATTATGTTCTTCATAACTTTTGTTCTCGTAATTTCAACAGGTGTAATAATTATGATGGGAAAATAATATGGAAAGCTTTAAAATATGGTTAATTTCGCTGTGCGGTGCAACTGCCGTATCAGCAGTTTTTAAATTACTTTTGGCAGACTCGTCACTAAAAAAAGTAATTAATGTATTTTTTTCAATATATATACTTTTTTATACAGTGATGCCAATTCAGTCCTTTTTTAAAAAAAGCATAAAAATTGATGTTGAAAACAGCGAAATATCTTATGAGGAATATTATCAAGACGGTTATGAAGCCATTGTTACTCAAGCGGTTACTAATTTATGCAATAATATGAATATAAAGGTTTTAACTATGGATATAGACTCATATATTGATAACGAAGGATACTTAAATGTAAATAAAATAAAACTCAAAACTAATGCAGAAAATCCTAAAATAATTGAGGAAAAAATAAAGAGCGAGCTTGGATTTGAGGTGGAGGTCGAATGAACAACAAGTTACAGTTCAAAAATATACTGAATAAACTCAAGCTTGATAAAAGAACTGCGTTATTTGTTGTAATTGGGTTTACTGTAATATTGATAATATTTTTATCTGAATTAGGAAGTTCTACAAAATCAGAAAAAGAACATAATATCAGTTCAGAAGAAAATTCATCAGTAGCATACTGCGAATATCTTGAAGATAAAGTAAAAGAGATAGTTGAATCAATTGACGGTGCAGGCAAAGCGAAGGTAATGATAACATTGTCTGAGACCACTGAATATATTTACGCAACTAATGATAAAGATTCAAGAAAAAATACGGAAAACAGTGATGACTCAACATTTCAAAATGATTATGTAATCATTGAAAATAACAGCAATGATACAGGGCTTCTAATAAAAACGATTGAACCTAAAGTAAGGGGAGTGGCTGTTGTTTGCGAAGGCGGAAGCGACAGTTCTGTGCAAAGGCAAATTTATTCTGCGGTTAGTGCTGTTTTAAATATCAGCACATCACGTATTTCAATATCTAAGCTAAATGTCAAGGAGGAAAAATAATGAAAAGCAAAATTATTTTAAGAAAGCATTTACTTACTTTAACTCTTGTTGCAGCATTGGGACTTGCAGTGTTTGTGAATTGGTATTACACAAAACAAAATAACGATATAAGCGAGCCTGAAGTAACAGACGAAGTAAATATCGGCGACGCACAATATGTTAATTCAGATGCAGTGAAAAGTGAAGATGATTATTTTAACGATGTTTCAATAAACAGAACTAAAGCTCATGACAGTGCTACAGAGCATCTACAAGATATTATAAATGATAAATCGAGCGATGAAAATACAAAAGCACTTGCAAGAGAAATGCTTGTTAACATTTCGGAACAAATTAAATTGGAATCCGATATGGAAACCTTGATTTCTGCACAGACAGATACAGCATGTGCAGTGACTTATGACGGAGAAACCGTAGAAGTAATTTTGCCTAAAGGCACTGTAAAAAATGAGATTTTAATAAAAATTAAAGATATTATTATTTCAAAAACTTCTTTGACAGCAGAAAATATTACTGTAATCGAATTAAAATAGTGCATATATTCAGTATTATATGCAATTATCTATTGAATTTTAGCGGATATAGTGATACAATATACATAAAATTAATGTATATACATTATCGAACCGCAGAAAATTTAGTACACTCCCTGTCTTTTTTCTGACGGGGAGTGTAGTTTTTGGAGGATGTTATGACCCGTAAAGAAGAAAGAGAACTTGCGTTTACGCTGATTTTTGAAAAAATTTTCAATGATGAGTTATCCATTGAAGAAATAGTTGATAACGCAGTTGAAGCAAGACTTATTGAAGAGAATACATTCGCCTTTTCGTTGGCACAGCTTACATATGAGCATTGCGAAGAATTTGACGCGATAATCAATAAGAATTCAGTGGGATGGCGTGTGGGCAGACTTCCGAAAGTCAGTCTTGCAATTTTGCGCCTTGCTTTGTGTGAAATTCTTTATGTACCGTCAATTCCCAACGGTGTTTCAATCAATGAGGCTGTTGAGCTTGCAAAGAAATTTGCCACTCAAGATGATGCTTCTTTCATTAACGGAATTCTCGGTAAATATGTGAGAGAGAATGCTGCTGAATGAGTTATTATCTCGGAATAGATACAAGTAATTATACAACTTCTGTTGCATTATATGATGACGAAACTAATAGGGTAATCAGCCAAAAGAAGCTTTTACCCGTAAAAAAAGGCGAAAAGGGTATCCGTCAAAGCGATGCCGTTTTTCATCATACTGTTCAGTTACCTAATTTGATTGAAAATTTATTTATCAATTTTAAAGGCGAAATTACTGCAGTCGGTGTTTCTGTAAAGCCTTGCAATGAATCAGGTTCTTATATGCCTTGTTTCCTTGCAGGAATATCTGTTGCGCGCTCAATTGCCTCTGCAATGAAAATTTCGCTTTACGAATTCTCTCATCAAGACGGTCATATTGCATCCGCATTATATTCAGCGAATAAATTTGATTTAATGAACAAAAATTTTATAGCTTTTCATATTTCGGGCGGAACTTCACAGGCTTTATTTGTGAAACCAAATGAAAAGTATTTTTTAACAGAAAAGGTTTCAGATTCTCTTGATTTAAAAGCGGGACAGGCTATTGACCGTGTTGGTGTTATGCTCGGTCTTGATTTTCCTTGCGGAGCTGAACTCGAAAAGCTTGCTTTAAACAGCGCTAATCAATTGAAAAAAATAAAAGTTTTCCGTCGTGACGGACAATTTAGTCTGTCAGGTGTTGAAAATAAATGTAAAAAAATGTTTAAAGACGGTCTGCCTGCCGAAGATATATCTATGTATTGTTTAAGTTATATTTATTCTGCTATTGATGATACTGTCAGCGAGTTACTTTTAAAGTATGGCGATTTGCCTATTGTTTTTTCGGGCGGAGTAATGTCAAATAAAATTATTCGTGCTGAATTGCAGTCAAAATATAATTCTTATTTTGCTGAACCGCAGTTTTCAACAGATAACGCTTGCGGTATAGCATTTCTTTCTTCAATTTGCGATAAAAGGAAAAAATAAAATGAATTCTCCGCTTATTTTAACGGTTTCACAATTAAATTTTTATGCTAAATCTCTTTTTCAACAAGATATAAATTTAAACAACGTTTTTGTATCGGGTGAGATTTCAAACTTTACTGACCATTACAGAAGCGGTCATATGTATATGAGCATTAAAGACAACTCTGCTTCAATAAGTGCTGTTATGTTTGCAGGTAATGCTTCTCGTCTAAAATTCAGACCCGAAAACGGAATGTCGGTTATTGTTCGCGGCAGAGTTTCTATTTATGAGCGTGACGGGCGTTATCAATTGTATATTGATGATATGCAGCCCGACGGAATAGGCGCATTAACTCTTGCTTTTGAACAAACAAAGGAACAGCTTGAAAAAGCAGGACTTTTTGATGCAGAACATAAAAAGCCAATTCCTAAAATACCGCAAAAAATTGGTGTTGTTTCTTCGCCGACAGGAGCGGCAATTCAAGATGTTTTGAATGTCTTAAACAGACGGTTTCCTATGGCGGAAATTGTTTTTGCAGGTGTACAGGTTCAAGGTGCGGGTGCTGTACCTACTATTATTGAAGCAATTGAAAAAATGAATAATTCTACTGATATTGATGTTATCATTATTGCACGAGGCGGTGGCTCTGCCGAGGATTTGTGGCCTTTTAATGATAAAAAGCTTGCCTATGCAATATATGATTCTGAAATACCGATAATTTCGGGTGTAGGTCACGAAACAGATTTCACAATTTGTGATTTTGTTTCAGATTTGCGTGCGCCTACTCCGTCTGTTGCGGCTGAATTAGCTGTACCTGATGCCAAAGAACAAAAACACTATATTTCTTCTTTAAAATCATCTCTTGACAATTACGCGCAATCATATATTCACGATTTGGAATATGAACTTGAAAAACTCGTTAAATCCACTGTTCTTCAAAATCCCGAAAAGATTATTGAAAACTGTGAAATGTATCTTGATACACTTAATGTTAGAATTAACAGCAGCTTTAAAAATATTGTTAACGGATATTCTTCATCTTTTACCACAATATTTTCAAAGTTGGAATCTTTAAGTCCCCTAAAAGTGTTAGCAAGAGGATATTCGATAGTAAAAAATGATAATAGTATTATAACTGATGTTAACAGCATATCACTTGGCGATAAAGTATCTTTACAGTTTGAGAACGGTTCTGCAATTGCTGAAATTATTGAGGTGTAATTTATGAAAATGACATATGAACAAGCTACTGCAAGACTTGAAAAAATAGTTTTAAAGCTTGAAGAAGGTTCAATTCCACTTGAAGAATCAATGAAGCTTTACGAAGAGGGCGCTAAACTCTCTGAATTCTGTATGAAAAAGCTTGAAAGTGCAAAACAAAAAATTATTGACATAAATGAGGTAAGTAAAGATGACTGACATTACTGCTTATGTTAAACAACAGGCAAATTTAGTTTCAAAAAGATTGGATAATTTGCTTGCTGAAAATTTGAATTCAACTGTGCTTGATGCGATGAGATACAGTGTTGAAAACGGCGGTAAAAGAGTCAGACCGATTCTTACTATTGAATTTGCAAAAGCTTGCAACGGAAATATAAGCACAGCACTTGATTTTGGCTGCGCAGTTGAAATGATACACACATATTCGCTTATTCATGATGATTTGCCTTGTATGGATAATGATGATTTAAGAAGAGGGAAGCCCTCTTGTCACATTGCTTTTGGAGAGGCTGACGCGCTTTTGGCAGGTGACGCATTACTTACCGAGGCTTTTACCGTCATATCAGCAGTTACTGAAATACCACCGAAGAATGTTGTGCGCGCGGTTGCGTATCTTTCGTCTTTTGCAGGTATAAACGGTATGGTAGGCGGTCAAGTTCTCGATTTGCAATTTGAAAACTGTGAACCAACAATTGATGAAATTCTAAAAATGTATTCTTTAAAAACCTGTGGTCTTATAAAAGCGGCATGCGTTTTAGGTTGTCTTGCAAGCGAATGTTATGATGAAAATAAAATTGTTTCCGCTTTAGAATATGCTGAAAATTTAGGTATAGCATTTCAAATACAGGATGATATTCTTGATGTTGAAGGTGACGCAATTTCTCTTGGAAAGCCAATCGGCAGCGATGCCAAAAATGATAAATCCACGGCAGTAAAGCATTTCGGTCTTGAAAAATCTAAAGAGCTTGTAAAAGAATATACTGATAAAGCAATTTCGGCTTTAGATAAATTTGAAAATAATACTGAAACTTTAAAACAGCTTGCATATATGCTAATTAATAGAAAAAGCTGATAGGAGAGTATATTTTGGATAGATTTAAATTCTTGGATAAAATAAATTTACCCGCAGATTTAAAAAAAATGAATATAGACGAACTTGAAGTTTTGGCATCTGAAATCAGACAATTGATAATAAACACTGTTTCGCAAAACGGCGGACATTTATCTTCAAATCTTGGTGTTGTTGAGTTATCAATCGCTCTTCATAAAATATTTGATTCACCAAATGATAAAATTGTATGGGATGTGGGACACCAAGTCTATACACATAAAATTCTTACAGGAAGAATAAAAGAGTTTAGTACATTAAGAACAGAAAACGGTATTTCCGGATTCTGTGCACCAAACGAAAGTGAACACGATGTGTTTTACAGCGGTCATTCAAGTACATCCATTTCTGCCGCATTGGGAGTTGCTGAAGCAAATAAAAAGCTTGGTAAGACAGATTACACTATCGCAGTAATCGGCGACGGTGCTCTTACAGGCGGTATGGCTTATGAAGCGCTGAATAATGCGGGTCGTTCCGGTACCCGTCTTATTGTTATTCTTAATGATAATGAGATGTCAATTTCAAAAAATGTAGGCTCAATGGCACGTTATCTTGCAGTTATCCGCTCAAAGCCGGAATACTTCAAGCTGAAAGAAAAAACAGGAAAAACCCTTAATAATATTCCGTTGATTGGCAAACCGATTTCAGCACTTATTTCAAAGCTTAAAAGTGATATTAAATCTTCTATGTATGAAAGTACGAGTACATTTTTTGAGGATTTAGGATTCAAATATATGGGACCCATTGACGGACATAATCTTGATAACTTATGTGAAGCTCTTGACAGCGCTAAGCTTGTATGTGCTCCTGTTGTACTTCATATCAGTACCGTTAAGGGTAAGGGATATGAATTTGCGGAAAATAATCCAAGCGTTTACCACGGTATTTCAAAATTTGATGTTGAAAAAGGAGCTTCTCTCGAAAAATCAACTAATTTTTCTGACGAATTTGGTAAAGAACTTTGTATACTTGCTGAAAAAGACAGTAAGATTTGTGCAATAACGGCTGCAATGTCTTTGGGTACAGGATTAAAAGAGTTTTCACAAAATTTTAATGATAGATTTTATGATGTAGGTATTGCTGAAGAGCATGCCGTTACTTTTGCATCGGGACTTGCAAAAGGAGGAATGACGCCTGTTTTTGCTGTGTATTCAACATTCTTACAGCGAGCCTATGATCAGCTGGTCCATGACGGGACTTTGCAAAAGCAAAAAGTAATTATAGGTCTTGACCGCGCAGGTTTTGTCGGTGAAGACGGAGTAACTCATCAAGGTGTACTTGATGTTTCATTTCTCAACAGTATTCCAGATGTAACAGTTTATTCACCGTTTACATATAAGCGATTGGCATACGATCTTGAAAATGCTTCGAAAAACGCTGAAAATCTTACTGTAATTCGTTATCCGCGTGGAAGTGAACCAATTATTCCAATAGATTATCGGCTTTCAGAAAATGATTTCGATATTATTGAAAACGGAAAGGAGTTTTTGCTGATAACATACGGCAGAATTTCCGCAGAAGTTATAAAAGCTGTCGGTATTTTAAAAGAAAATGGAATTTTGGCTTCTGTCTTAATTTTAAATAAAATCAAACCGATTGATTTATTAGCTGTAACATCAGCACTCGAATATAATAATATTTTCTTTTATGAAGAAGCTGTAAAATCCGGCAGTATTGGTCAAAGCTTTGCCGATATGCTTTTCAATATAAATTATAAAGGCAATTTTAAGCATATTGCTGTAAAGGATGAATTTGTTCCTCATGCGTCGGTTGCTTCACTAATAAAAAAATATCATTTAGACAGTGAAAGTATTGTAAATCAAATTTTGGAGATTTCAAATGGCTGAAAAGAAAAGACTGGATACAGTATTGGTTGAATTGGGAATTGCTGAAACCCGTTCAAAAGCTTCGGCAATTATTATGTCCGGAGAAATATATGTTAATGGGCAAAAGGAAACAAAGGCAGGCTACGCTGTAAAAGAAACCGATAAAATTGAATTTAAAGGTAAAAAAATGCCTTTTGTCAGCCGCGGCGGCTACAAGCTGGAAAAGGCTATTAAGGTTTTTCCGATTGAGTTGGAAAATTGTATTTGTATGGATATCGGTGCATCCACAGGCGGATTTACTGATTGTATGCTTCAATGCAAAGCTTCAAAAGTTTATGCAATAGATGTCGGATACGGTCAGCTTGCATGGAAACTGCGTACTGACGAGAGAGTAGTTAATCTTGAACGCACAAATTTCAGATATTTAACTCAAGAAACCGTTGCTGAAAAAATTGATTTTGCAAGTATAGATGTTTCTTTTATTTCACTTAAAAAGATTTTACCTGTACTTTTTAATTTTCTTAAAATAGGCGGTCAAACTGTAGCACTCATAAAACCACAATTTGAGGCCGGAAAAGAAAAGGTAGGCAAAAAGGGCGTTGTAAAAGATATTGAAACTCATAGAGAAGTAGTATCTTCTATTGCCGAATTTGCTTATAAACAAGGCTTTTCGGTATTGGGACTTGATTTTTCTCCGATAAGAGGACCGGAGGGAAACATTGAATATTTAGTTTATTTTTCAAAAGATGAAGAAAAAAAGTTATCAATAAATGAAAATGACATAAATAGTATTGTTGAAAAATCGCACAGTGTATTGAGTGGTGAATAATTTGAAAATCGGCATTGTACCTAATCTTACAAGAGAAAAAACTCTTGAAGTTACAAAAGAAACCGTTACTTACCTTGAAAAACTGAAGATTGTCTTTTATTTTGATGAAAATTCAAAAAATGAATTATCACAGCTTTTTTCTAATGAAAGGTTCATTACTGATTTATATTCAAATGTCGATTTGCTGATTGCAATCGGCGGTGACGGATCATATATTAACACTGCAAAACAGGCGGCAATTCACAAAAAACCTGTACTTTGCATAAATGCAGGCAATTTAGCTTTTTTAGCGGGACTTGAGGGTAATGAGCTTCACTTGCTCGAAAACCTTTTAACAGGCGATTTTTCAACAGATAAACGTATGATGCTTGAAGTGTCAATAAAAAACGGTGAGTGTGAAAAATTCCTTGGATATTGTCTTAATGATGTAGCAATTGCGCGAGGCAGTGAAATTAAGCTTATTGATCTTGAGGCTTTTTGTGATGAGAAAAAAATCAACAGTTACCGTGCCGACGGTGTTGTGCTGTCTACCCCCACAGGCTCAACTGCTTATTCATGGTCGGCAGGCGGTCCTGTTATTGACCCTGATTTACAGTGCATTATGCTTACACCGATTTGTACACATTCACCGTTAAATCGCTCTCTCGTTTTTAACGAAAAGTCTATAATTACAGTCAAGTCAGCAAAAGAATTGCAAAAAATCTCTATTTCGGCTGATGGAGAAAAGTCTATTGAGCTGACAGAAGATTTTGAAGTGAAAATTAAAAAATCTGAGTATTATGCTGAATTTATAAGAATTAAATCTGACGAATTTTATGATATTCTCAACAGTAAATTATCTAAAAGGAGAATATAATCCGTGAAAAAAAGAAGACATGAGCTTATATTGAATTTTATAAAGAACAACAATGTTTCTACGCAGGAAGAAATTATAACAATGCTTAATGAGAACGGTTTTAAGGTAACTCAAGCAACAATCTCGCGTGATATTAAAGAATTAAAGCTTGTCAAAGAGCATTTCGGAAAAAATGAAACAAGATATGCTGTTACAGAAAAAACTGAAAAGAATGACGATAATTTCAAAATGATTTTTACGCGTTCTGCACTGTCCGTTGAAGCTGCAATGAATATTGTTGTTATCAAATGTTATCCCGGTACTGCAAATGCAGCTTGTGTGGCACTCGAAAATATATGTATTGACGGTGTTGTAGGCACTTTGGCAGGGGATGATACAATTTTTGTTGCCTGTAAAGAGCTTGATACAACAAGCCGTGTAATTGATGCAATTGAAGCAATACTGAAAGGCTGATATTTATGCTTTCAAACTTGAAAATTTCAAATATTGCTATTATTAAAGAGGCTGTTATTGATTTTAATAACGGTCTTAACATTCTGACCGGTGAAACAGGTGCGGGTAAATCTATTGTTATTGATGCTATCAATGCGATTTTAGGCGAAAGAACATCTCGTGAGTTAATCAGAACAGGCAGTAATAATGCTGAAGTTTCAGCCTTTTTTGAAAATATAAATAATGATGTTATATGTATGCTTGAAGAAATGGGACTTAACTGTGAAGAGGATAATTCTTTACTTGTTTCGAGAAAAATTTCGCTTGACGGCAAAAACATATGTAAGGTAAATGGATCTAATGTCACAGTTTCAATGCTAAAAAAGATTGGACAAAAGCTTATAAATGTTCACGGACAAATGGACAATCACAATCTTCTTAATGAAGAATTGCATTATACTTATATAGATAGTTTTGCAGAAAACAGCGATATAATCGATGAGTATCTTATAGTATATAATGATTATTTAACTTGCAAAAAACAGTATGATAATTTAATTGTCGATGAGGGTGAAAAAGCTCGAAAAATTGACCTTTTAACCTATCAAATTAAAGAAATTGAAGATGCCGATATTAAAATAGGTGAGTTGAATGAGCTTGAAACCCGAAGAAAGATTTTACAGAATGTTGAGCAATTGATTTCACTTGTAAATAATGCGGTTGAGATTATTAACGGCAATGATGATTTTTCGGGTGTTGCCGATATGCTGAATACAGCTTCTAACTCACTGATAAAAGCTTCTGCTTTTGATGAAACGCTCAACAGTGTGTCTGATATTGTGGCGGAAATGTCATATAATATTGCCGATTGTGCAAGTGAATTAAACAACTTTCTTTATTCATTTGATGTCGACCCTAATGAGCTTAATTTAATTGAAGAAAGACTTGACGTTCTTTTTAAGCTTATAAAAAAATACGGTAGAACAGAAGCTGAAATTCTTGGTTTTCTCGAAAAAGCACAAAAAGAACTTGATGAAATTACATTTTCTGATAAACTCAAGGAACAGCTTGAAATCCAGCTTAAAGAAAAGTATGAAATAATGGAAAATGCGAGCAGAAAATTATCTGCAAACCGTCAAAAATATGGTCTGATTTTTATTGAGAGCATTAAAAATGAGCTTTCTTTTCTTGATATGGCTTCAATTTCGTTCAAAATTGTGCAGAACAGAAAGCCTTTTGACGAAACAGGCGCTGATGAAATCTATTTCTTGATTTCGGCTAACGCAGGTGAAGAACCGAAACCTCTCTCAAAAATTGCATCCGGCGGTGAACTGTCACGAATTATGCTTGCAATTAAGAATGTTTTAGCATCTAAAGACAATATACCGACTCTTGTTTTTGACGAGATTGATACTGGTGTAAGCGGTCGTGCCGCACAGAAAATCGGTATTAAGCTTAAAGAGGTATCTAAAAACCGTCAAGTTCTTTGTGTAACACATTTGGCGCAGATTGCTTGTTTTGCCGATAATCATTTCTTAATTTCAAAATCTGAAAGTGAAAATAAAACTTATACCAAAGTAGAACAGCTTGATAATGACGGCAAGATTTGTGAGTTGGCCCGCATTATCGGCGGGATTGAAACAAGTCAGCTTTCACTTGATGCAGCGGCTGAAATGATTGAAAATGCAAAAAATTATTAACTTGACATTTTTTATAAATTATGTATAATATTCTTAATGACCTTGATGCGAAGAAGTAATATGTCATTTGCAGTTTCAGAGAGTGTCTGTTTGGTGAAAGGACATACGCAAAGCTTATGAAATACATCGCGGAGTTGCACTTTTGAAATCAGTAGGGAGTGTCGGGCGTACCCGTTACAGTACAGAGTAATGTCAGTTACTTGTTGAGGCTTTTATTGTGAGATAAAAGTAAACATGAGGTGGTAACACGAATTTTTTCGTCCTCTGCTTGAAGCAGGGGATTTTTTAATTTTAAGGAGGATTTTTTATGAAAGTTTATGAAGAACTCGTTGCTCGCGGTCTTATAGCCCAGGTAACAAATGAAGAAGAAATCAAAAATCTTGTTAATGAGGGAAAAGCAGTTTTCTATATCGGATTTGACCCAACAGCAGACAGCTTGCATGTAGGTCATTTTATGGCACTTTGTCTTATGAAAAGATTACAAATGGCCGGCAATAAGCCGATTGCTCTTATCGGCGGAGGTACCGCTATGATTGGTGACCCTTCAGGCAGAAGCGATATGCGTCAAATGATGACAAAAGAAACAATTCAGCATAACTGTGATTGCTTTAAAAAGCAGATGAGCCGATTTATCGATTTCTCTGACGATAAGGCTCTTATGGTAAACAATGCAAATTGGCTTTTGGACCTTAACTATATTGACGTTCTTCGTGATGTCGGTGCGTGCTTCAGCGTTAACCGTATGCTTACAGCTGAATGTTATAAGCAAAGAATGGAAAAAGGACTTTCATTTCTCGAGTTTAACTATATGATTATGCAAAGCTACGATTTCTATGAATTGTTTCAGAAATACGGCTGTAATATGCAGTTTGGCGGTGACGATCAGTGGAGTAACATGCTCGGCGGTACAGAACTTATTAGAAGAAAACTCGGTAAAGACGCACATGCAATGACAATCACACTGCTTCTTAATTCCGAAGGCAAAAAAATGGGCAAAACACAGTCCGGTGCGGTATGGCTTGATCCTAATAAAACATCTCCCTTTGATTTTTATCAGTATTGGAGAAATGTCGATGATGCAGATGTTCTTAAATGTATCAGAATGCTTACTTTCTTGCCATTAGAAGAAATTGACAAAATGAATTCTTGGGAAGGCAGTCAGTTGAATACCGCTAAAGAGATTTTAGCTTATGAGCTTACAAAACTTGTTCACGGTGAAGACGAGGCTAACAAGGCGCAAGAAGGAGCAAGAGCATTGTTTTCTGGAAAAGGCAATACAGATAATATGCCCACTGTTGAACTCAATAATGATGATTTTACAGATGACAGCGTGCTTATATCTGATATTATGATTAAAGCAGGTATCGCAAAATCAAAGGGCGAGTGCCGCCGTCTTATCGAGCAGGGTGGTGTATCAGTTGATGATGAAAAGGTTACAGAGCCTTTCAAATCTCTCAATAAAAGCGATTTTGAAAAGGGGTATATAATTATTAAAAAAGGTAAAAAAGTCTTTTATAAAGCTATTATATCCTGAAAATTATAACGGCTATAACATTTTTGCTGTTATGCTATATTTGGGAGGTGCAATATGAAATTAGTTTTTCTTTTCGGCAATGCGGCAGTCGGCAAAATGACCGTAGGTCAAGAACTTATGAAAATTACGAATTTGCGTCTTTTCCATAATCATATGACAATTGAACCGGTAATTGAAATTTTTGGCAGATATAATCCGGAAGTAATAGAGGAATTGCGTGAAATTATTTTTAATAAATTTGCGGCTTCTGATAATTACGGTATGATTTTTACATTTATGTGGGCTTTTGACTGTGAAGACGATTGGAAAAATGTAGAACATATTAAGGAAATTTTCAGTCAATATGATACGGAATTTTATTATGTTGAGCTTGTAGCTCCGCAGGCAATACGTTTAGAAAGAAATGCAACAGAAAACAGACTAAAGAACAAGCCTTCCAAAAGAAATATTGAATTTTCAAATAAGCTTTTACTGAGTGATGATGAAAATTACAGATGTGAAAGCTTAAACGGCGAAATACCGTTTGATAACTATATCAAAATTGATAATTCTAACTTGAGTGCCGAAACAGTTGCAAAAATAATAAAAGATAAATTCAACTTATAAAAATAAGGCTTACTGAAAAAAATCAGTAAGCCTTTGTTTTATGGGTTATTATGAGTTAAGTGCTGAATAAACTGTTTCGCCGTCATGGCTGTATACAAGAACGGAAATGTCAACTTCTGATGTTGTAATCATCCTTACTTCAACATCTGTTGATGCAATTGCAGAGAATACTTTTGCCGCAACACCCGGACAGTTTTTCATACCGTTACCGAAAACCGAAATTTTTGTATTACCGCTGCTGATTGCAAGCTTTAACTTCGGATGAAGTTCACGAAGCTTTGAAGCTGTTTCAAAAACCTTACCCAAGTCTTCGTCATTAACCGTAAATGAAAGGTTTGAGATTTTACCTTGCGGAGGATTTTGTGAAATCATATCAACATCAATACCTGCGTTAGAAAGCATTTCAAAAATTTGCGATACTACTTTAAAATCAGCAGGGGAATCGTTAATTGAAATAAGAGTTACATTTTCAATCATTGTAATATTGTCAATTAAGCTCATTTTTAATCTCCTTATGAATTAACAAAATCTTTCATCGTATAATATCCCGGATTTTTACCTACAAGAAATAAAGCGGCATTTACAGAACCGTTGGCAAATAATTGCTTTGAATATGCAGAATGAGAAATTTTAATAACTTCATCAGGTCCTGCAAAGATGATTTCGTGTTCGCCGACAATCGTTCCGCCTCTAACAGCGTGAATTCCGATTTCACTTTTCGTGCGTTTCATTCTTTTGGAATGACGGTCAAATTCATAAATCGGCTTTTCGTCTAAAGCTTCCGAAATAGAATCGGCAAGCATTAAAGCAGTACCGCTCGGTGCGTCAATTTTCTGATTGTGATGCGCTTCAACTATTTCAATATCAAAGCCTTGAAGCACCTTTGCCGCTTTTTTAGCAAGCTCTGATACCAGACTTACACCGATTGACATATTTGCAGAGAAGAAAAGAGGAATATCAGCAGAAGCGGATTTGATTAACTCAACCTGATGTTCTGTAAGACCTGTTGTTGCAATTACGGCAGGCAGTTTATTATTCTTTGCAAATGTAAGTAAATCTTCAAGAACAGACGGATGCGAGAAATCGATAATCACATCTGCGCCAACATCAATATCTGCAAAAGATTTGTATATTGGGAAAGTGCTTTCTCCGTTAGAAAAATCAACTCCTGCAACAATTTCACAATCTTCACGGCTGTCAAGACAAGCTGTAATGGCTTTTCCCATTTTACCTAAAGCGCCGCTTAAAATAATCCTTGTCATTTTTTTCACATCCAACTGTAATTTTTTATATCAAATCGTATTTTTTTAGTATTGTTTCAAGTTTTGCGTTATTTGCGTCTGTCATTTCACAAAGAGGCATACGAAGCGGACCTGCTCCCATTCCCATCATTTGCATTGCAACTTTTACAGGGATAGGATTAACGTCCATAAACATAGCATTGCAAAGCTCTAAATATTTAAGCTGAAGCTCTGCACTTTCCTTATACTTACCCTCAAGATAAAGAGCAGGAATATCATGCGCAACTTTTGGACAGATATTTGAAAGAACAGAAATAACACCTTTGCCACCAAGTGACATAATGGGAACAACTTGGTCATCGTTGCCGGAATATACATCAAGCTTATCTCCGCAAAGAGAAATTGTTTCTGCAATCTGTGAAATATTTCCGCTTGCTTCTTTTGTAGCAATAATGTTTTGATGCTCGCAAAGCTCTGCATAGGTTGAAGGAAGCACATTAACGCCTGTTCTGCTTGGAACATTATAAATAATAATCGGCTTTGAAACATTGTCAGCAATAGTGTTGTAATGCTTAACAAGACCTCTTTGAGAGCATTTGTTGTAATAAGGTGTTACAACAAGCATTGCGTCTGCACCTGCTTTTTCAGCGTCTTGTGAAAGCTCAATTGCATATTTTGTTTCATTACTGCCTGTACCTGCAATAACAGGAATTCTATGATTTACAACATCACAAGTGAATTTTATTACATCTGAATGCTCTTGAGGAGTAAGTGTTGCACTTTCACCGGTAGTACCGCATATAACAATTGCATCCGTGCTGTTCGCAATGTGAAACTCCAAAAGATTTTCAAGTGCTTTATAATTTACACTTTCATCTTCATTAAAAGGTGTTATAATCGCAACACCGCAGCCTGTAAAAATAGGGTTTTTACTCATAATAAATTCTCCTTATAGGAAATTAGTCCATATAACCTTCAGCACAAAGAAGTTCAGCCATAAGAACTGCACCGCCCGCAGCACCGCGAAGTGTATTATGTGAAAGACAAACAAATTTGTAGTCATACTGTGTATCTTCACGAAGTCTGCCGATAGAAACTGCCATACCGCCTTCAAGATTTCTTTGGTACTTTGTCTGAGGCATATTATCCTCTTCAAAATAGTGAAGGAATTGCTTCGGTGCATGAGGCAACTCTAACTCCTGTGCACGACCCGAGAAATCCTTCCATATATTTAATATTTCTTCCTTTGACGGTTTATTCTCAAATCTTACGAAAACTGCACCCATATGACCGTTTGAAACGGGAACACGAAGGCACTGTGCAGTGAAATTTGGAGAAGTTGCAGGAACAATTTCATCGCCCTCAATCTTACCCCAAATTTTAAGAGGCTCTTTTTCGCTTTTTTCTTCTTCACCGCCGATATAAGGAATAACATTGTCAATCATTTCAGGCCATGTTTCAAATGTCTTTCCGGCACCCGAAATAGCTTGATATGTACAAACAAGAACATCTTTAATACCGAATTTCGAAAGAGGGAAGAGTGCAGGAACATAGCTCTGAAGAGAGCAATTTGATTTAACTGCAATGAATCCTCGCTTTGTGCCAAGACGCTTTCTCTGTGCAGGAATAATTTTTGCATGGTCAGCGTTAAGTTCAGGAACAATCATAGGAACATCTGGAGTATGTCTGTGTGCGCTGTTATTTGAAATGACTGGGCATTCTGCTTTAGCATAAGCTTCTTCCAATGCTTTGATTTCATCTTTCTTCATATCTACTGCACAGAATACAAAGTCAACCTTCGAAGCAATCTTTTCTATGTCAGCAGTCGCATCCATAACAATCATATCTTTCATAGTTTCCGGAATTTCAACATCCATACACCATTTAGAACCTACTGCTTCAGAATACTTCTTGCCTGCTGAACGAGGGCTTGCTGCAAGTACCTTTACCTCAAACCAAGGATGATTATCGAGAAGGGTCATAAAACGCTGTCCAACCATTCCCGTTGCACCAATTACACCAACATTATACTTTTTCACTTGAAATTACCTCCAAATAATGATAATATATCATTTGTTATAAAAAAACAGTAATGATTATGACACCATTACTGAATAAAAATACATTGTATTATGGTTTTCATAATACGAAAGCACTCCATCAAATAATGATGACAGTTGCATTACTGTTAATAATACAACCAGAAAAAACAATTTCCAAGCTTTGTTTTTTCTTCGGCAACAGACCCTTTGGCACTTTATCAAAAACTCTTGGAAGTTTCAAAAGCGGTACTTATTCCTGTTGCACCTCAATCGCTCTTATATAATATCATTATAAAGCAATTGTGTCAAACATTTTTAACATTTTCTATATTTTTACGGAGAAACACAATGAAAACATCAGATTTTTACTACGATTTGCCCAAAGAACTCATAGCTCAAACTCCAATCGAACCTCGTGATCACTCTCGGCTGATGGTATTATCACGAAAAAGCAACTCAATTGATCATAAATATTTTTATGATTTTGTTGATTATCTTAATGAGGATGATTGCTTAATTTTAAACAACACAAGGGTATTGCCCGCAAGAATATACGGCATAAAAAAGGATACAGGTGCAGTTGTTGAATTCTTACTTTTGAATAACCTCGGCAATGACCGTTGGGAAACGATTACAGGTCCCGGCAAGCGCGCAAAGATGAATACAGAATTCACATTTGGCGAAGGCTTACTTACTTGCAAAATCGAAGAGGTTCTTGAAAACGGAAACAGAATTGCGAAATTCAGCTATGATGCATCAAATATATATGAAGTGCTTGATAAAATAGGCGAAATGCCGTTACCCCACTATATTACTGAAAAGCTTGAAGATAAAGAACGCTATCAGACAGTTTATGCAAAAGAATTAGGTTCTGCGGCAGCACCAACGGCAGGACTTCACTTTACCGATGAAATACTGAAAAAAATCGCCGATAAAGGCATTAAAATCGGTTATGTGACCTTGCATGTCGGAATTGGCACATTCCGCCCTGTAAAGGCCGATAATATTGAAGACCATCAAATGCATTCTGAACATTATCAAATACCAAAAGAAACTGCTGATTTGATAAATGAAACGAAGAAAAACGGCGGCAGAGTAATTGCAGTCGGCACAACTTGTTGCAGAACACTCGAAAGTGTTATGAACTCACAGGGCGAAATGAAAGAATTTGATGATTGGACAAACATTTTTATTTATCCCGGTTACAAATTCAAATGCATTGATGCACTGCTAACGAATTTCCATTTGCCTGAAAGTACACTTATTATGCTCGTTTCGGCATTCTATGACAGAGAAAAAGTTTTAGAAGCTTATAACGCCGCTGTAAACGAAAAATACAGATTTTTCTCTTTCGGTGATGCGATGTTTATTGAGTAGACACAAGGAGTTTTTATGAAACGTATTGTTGTTATTTCTGATATACATTCAAATTACAAAGCATTTGAAGCGGCATTTGAAAAAATTCAAGATTTAAAGCCTGATGGAGTAATATTTCTCGGCGACTATGTAACAGATTTTCCTTATCCGCAAAAGACAATGGAAATATTGTATAAATGCAGAGAAATGTACAAATGTTGGTTTATCAGAGGAAATAGAGAAGATTATATTTTAAATCACCTAAATAATTCGAATGATGAGTGGCGCTATAATAACTCAAGCACAGGTTCTTTGCTATATACTTATGATAATCTTTCCAAAAGTGATTTAGACTTTTTTAAAAGTATGCCAATTTGCTTGGATATAAAAATTGATGATTGTCCTTTAATAACTGCTTGTCATGGTTCACCTAACAGCGCCAATGAAAGCTTGTTCACATCTAATGTGGATCACGAGTTTGTAAGCAAATTTAAAGGAGAAATTTTACTTTGCGGTCATTCTCATCATAAAAAGCTTGTAAATTATTCTGACAAACAAATTGTTTTTTGTCCCAGTCTCGGACTTCCGCAAGACTGCGAAGCATATGGCAGTTCAAGCATAACAATTTTAGAAATACAAAACAACAAATGGATTGTAAAATTTACTGACATATGTTATGATGTTGACTCACTGATTGCTGATTATAAAATCAGTGAACTTATGACGAAAGCATCCACTTTTTCTAAATGTATAATTAAAAATATAAAAAATAATGACGATTTTGCTTACCAATGTATTCTTTTAGCTTGGAAAATAGCTAAAAAAGACAATTTTATTGGCGGTAATATTTTACCGGAAAAATATTGGATTAAAGCATATGAAGAATTAGTTAGTAATGAGAATATAGGTGAATATAATGTATAAGCTTATTAAGAAAAACGGTAATGCACGGCGAGGTGAGTTTCAAACAGTTCACGGTACAATACAGACACCTGCATTTATGAATGTTGCAACTCAAGGTGCAATAAAAGGCGGAGTGTCTGCCTATGATTTAAAGGATATTAAATGCCAAGTTCAGTTGTGCAATACATACCATTTGCATTTAAGACCTACTGATACGCTTGTAAAAGAAATGGGCGGACTTCATAAATTTACCGGTTGGAACGGACCTATTCTTACAGACAGCGGCGGGTTTCAAGTGTTTTCATTAGCTTCTCTTCGCAAAATTAAAGAAGAGGGCGTATACTTTTCTTCGCATATTGACGGACATAAAATTTTTATGGGACCTGAAGAAAGTATGCAAATTCAATCAAATCTCGGCTCAACTATTGCTATGGCATTTGACGAGTGTGTTGAAAACCCCGCAAAATACGAATATTCAAAGCAGTCTTGCGAGAGAACAACAAGATGGCTGTACCGTTGCAAAGATGAAATTGAAAGACTTAATTCATTACACGATACTATAAATAAAAATCAGCTGCTTTTCGGAATTAATCAAGGCTGTACTTTTGATGATTTGCGTATTGAGCATATGAAAGAAATCGCAGAGCTTGATTTAGACGGTTATGCAATCGGTGGACTTGCAGTAGGCGAACCGAAAGAAGAAATGTACCGTATAATTTCGGCAGTTGAACCTTTTATGCCTACTGACAAACCCCGTTATCTTATGGGCGTGGGTACTCCCGGAAACATTATTGAAGGAGTTAAAAGGGGAGTAGATCTTTTTGACTGCGTAATGCCGAGCCGAAACGCGCGCCACGGACATCTTTTTACAGATGATGGTATAATAAATATCAACAACAAAAAATATGAAAAAGACGATTTACCGATTGATCCGAAATGTAATTGTCCAACCTGTCAAAAACATTCCCGTTCGTACATAAGACATTTATTTAAAGCACAGGAAGTTCTTGCAATGAGACTTTGTGTTATACATAATCTTTACTTTTACAATAATCTTATGGAAAGAATTCGTGCGGCTCTTGATAATGATACTTTTGAAGAGTTTTATAACGAATATGTTGATAAGCTAGATACCCGAATATAATACATTTTTCTAATTTAAAAAAATATGTTGCAAAACATATAATAATTATGTATAATATTCATCAGTGATAAATAACAAATTTTGGAGGAAAAATTTAATGACAGATTTTTTAACTTTTGCTGCAATGAGCAGTACATCTAATGCCTCAAGTTCGGGCGGCAGTATGACAATGATTATTATGATTGTTGCTATGTTCGCACTTATGTACTTTACAACAATTAGACCTCAAAAAAAGCAACAAAAAGTTGAGCAGCAAATGCGAGAGAATACACAAATTGGCGATGAAATTACCACTATCGGCGGTATTTGCGGTAAGGTTGTTGCTGTTAAAGATGATACGGTTGTTATTGAAACAGGCTCTGACAGAGTAAAGATTAAGTTCAAGAAGTACGCTATTCAGACTAACAACACAGCTAATGAGAAATATCAAGCTGAACGTGAAGCGGCAAAAGCTGAAATGGAAGCAAAGCGTGCTGAAAAGAAAAACAAAAAATCAAAAAAAGACAAAGAATGATTTAGTCATACTAAAAAATATTCCCTCATATTCTTTATTGAATGTGAGGGATTTTTTTATGCGTAAAAAAATGATAAAAAAAGGTGATATGTCTTCAACTACAAGAAACATTACAGGAATAATACTTTCTGCCGCTATCGGAACAGTAATATGTATGGTAATCTCTTTGGCTTTTTCTTATATATTTGCTAATACAGAAATTCTTACTGACTCGTTTAAAGCATTCTTTGTGGCTTCAGTATTGCTTGGAGTATTTTTCTGCGGTATATTCTCTTCGAGATTAACCTCTTTAAAAGGTATCGTTTCAGGTATTTTATCATCAATTATTTATCTGCTTATTATTACTGTTATTATGCTATTCTTTTCAAGCGGAAAATTATCAGCACATACAGCCTTTTTGTATTTAGGTATAATTGTTGTTGGCGTTATCGGCGGTATATGTGGGGCAAATATTAAGAGAAGAAAATAAACTTAAAGGAAGATATATATGACAAAGGTAATAACACTGCACAAAAAGAAAAAAAGCTATATAAATACAGAGAGAACTGGTAAGAACTTTACACCAAATATTTCAAACGAAACAAACAGGATTTTATTACTTATAGTTTCTGTTGTTTTCATATTGGCCGGTGCATTGATTTACAGGTTTTTTCCTAATAATGACATCAACACAGAAATTGATACGGTACTTAAATTATTCAGTACTGCTAATTGGAAAAATATTTGCATTTTCTTTTTACAGGCAGATTTAATTTTTTTGATTATATCTTTCTTTATCGGCACAAGTTTTGTCGGGTCAGTTCTGTCAGTGCTACCAATAATTCTAAAATGTATTTACATTGGATATCAAAGCGGTTACTTATACAATGAATATGAGCTTAAAGGTGTACTTTTTTGCCTAATATTGCTTTATCCGTGCTATGCTATTACAACATCATCGCTTATATTCGCATGTGACGAAAGCATTTATATGAGCAAATACTTCTTTAATACAATTACAAATAAAAATACAGCTAATAACATTTCAGTCAAGCTGTATTTTTTAAGATATTTAATTCTATTTGTAATAAATATTGTATGTATTGCCGTGAATTCAGTAATAGCTTGTTTTGTTGCGCCTAAAATCAATCTTATTTAGTGCTCGACATTCTAACATTAGAAAGAGGATTTGCTTCAGATGCCTTTTTCAGTTGTTCATCAATAATGTGTGTATAAATCTCTGTAGTACCAAGGTTTTCATGGCCCAAAATATCCTTTAAAACAAGCACATCAACATTACCATGCTGATACATAAGAGTTGCCGCTGTGTGGCGGAGCTTATGTACCGAATAACCTTCAAGTCCGCATTTTTCTAACGCGTTATAAACAATGTGTTGAACTGTTTTCGGGCTGATTCTACTTTTTCGATTACTCAAAAAGAGTGCATTACGGTCACTTGCCGGTATTCCGTCAACAGGTCTTACCGCCATATATTGAGCATATGCTTCCATGCAAGCATTATTAAGATAGATAGTGCGTTCTTTGTTTCCTTTACCGGTGACACGCAGCGTATGATCATCACGAATATCATTATAATTAAGACTAACAAGCTCGGATAACCGCAAACCGCAGTTTAAGAAAAAAACTATAATACAATAGTCACGTTCCTTGTATTTGCCGTCAATTGACTTCAACAATTTTAAGCTTTCTTCGAGTGTTAAATACTTGGGGAGAGCTTTTTTTAATTTTGGTGAATCCAATACCTGCATGGGATTTTCCTGCAATAATTGCTTTTGCAGTGTAAGATATTTAAAGAATGTTCTTATTGTTGATACCTTTCTCGCACGGGCAGCTTCTTGGTTATCGCGTTCATTCTTGCAATATGACAGAAAGGCATAGGCGTCATTTAAAGTAATTGATTTAATAAATTCTTCGTCAATATCTTTTATATCAACTTCATTAAACTCGACAGAAGAGGGTACTAATCCTCTGAAAAACTTTATAAAACGAAAGAAGAGCTTCAAATCAGAAGAATATTCTTCAATGGTTAATGCTGATTTATTTTTAATAACATCCATATACACCAAGAAATCTCTAAGTATAGGCGGAATACCTGTATAGTCAATATGTTTCATAATGCACCTCCGTGAAACTGTTTCACAAATCATTATTTAATAAAATAATTATACAATAAAATAATCTTTAAATCAATCAATTTTGTTCGGTAATGAAATGAATAGGAGCAGGTATGTTTCAGAATAAAATAGTTATATCATAGAAGAAGCTAAAAACTAAATCCTTTTGAGTATAAATATTTAGCAAATTACTTAATTGAAGAAATTGAAAATCAAGTATTATATAGTCAATAAATCTAATGAAGTTAAACTTTTTATTATAATATTAACTATTATTTATTCATTTTTATTTTTAATAATTGGCTTATATGTTTTCATACATGATATATATATTATTAAAAATATTTTTGAAGAATTTTGTTATATTGTTAAATACAAATTGCAAAATCCAAAACTCTAAAACATTACTATTCTCAAAGGAACTATATATTTTAATAATAATATTTATATTTCCCGCATTTTGTATCAAAAAAATTGTAAAATCCGTCCCCTACTTGATACAAAATATTTATTTTGTATAATAATCATTCAACTTTTCAACATTTTCAACTTTTAGGAATAGTTTTCAACACCCTATTTAAAATCAAATATAATTTTCTCAATCTTTTCCGACATATCTTTATATGCGTCATATTTAGCCTGTGCAATTATTAAATCAAGTATTATATTCACATTGTTTCTATGTACATTCAATTCATTTTGTAAATCGATAACACGATTTTTATAATCAGCTTCCTGAAACATTAAGTAAGTTATCAAGTTGTTAATTTTTTCTTTATTGCTTAAACTCATAAACTCACCTTAATTTCACTCGAATGAATATTTCCTTGTTTATAATCAATAATTTGATGTATTTCATCACCATTTATTGAATAGCTGATACACTTACTATCTTGAAAATAAAAATCAGTGTTTTCAACAAAAGCGTTTGTAATTTTCCAAAATGGATCTTCGGGGTCATTGAAAAAGCCAACTTCAGAATTACCAAAAGATTTCAGAGGTACTTCAATAGGTCTTTGCAAATTCTTCGAGCAATTGTAAGAACGTGAACCCCATTCAAGATGTGCTTCTTTTGTCAAGTACTTACAAACATATGCTCCAACGTCTTTTATGTGTTTTCCATTATCGTCTTTAAGTTCATAAAACAAATGTATATCTGTACTTCCATATTTCCAACATTTATTAATAACCTCATAGGGTATATACTCGTCATTAAATACAACTATATGAGCGTGTATAGTACCTTCATTCCCCTCTCGTTTTCCCCTGTCCTTTTGTCTTTCAAGTACATACAAATAACTTAATTCATAACCTTGTCTTTTCATAGCTTGAAAGAAAGTGGTTAACTTCCTACGGAATATTTTTACATCAAGAAGAGTTTCAGCATGGGTTAAAGTGAGAAACTTTGTATGCGGTGTAAGATTAGCCCAAATAATGCGGCGGACTTTTTGTCTTGCTCTTGCAAGATTGTCAGAGCGTTTCCCCTCTTCTTCATTTTTTTCTTTATTCTTTACAATAGGATTTTTTCTTTCAAAATCACATTTTATGGGTACGGAATAAGATAGACATTCAAGCTTATTTCCTGATATTACAACTCGGTCTGTTATGTATCTGTCAACATACTTGATTGCCATAACTTTTTACTCCTTTTTTGTGTGATTTTTACTAACTTTTTGTGTGACTTATGAGGTATAGTCAAGTTTAATATGTAAACTCGCTTCGCTCGTTTACATTTTTCACTTACTTTTTTTGATTGATTTTGAATAATATTTGCTGTTTCTCAACAACCGCATAACGCGACAATGTCGCCGTTAATGCGGTTGTTATTCCGTTTTGGCTGTATTTGGCTTTAAACGCGTTTTTATTGGTCTTATAATGATATTTAAACACAATTACATTAAAAAACGATTATAAACCTATTTATGCAAAGAATAGCAACATAATTTGTATTACTAAAAACAAATGGGAGTGTAATTTAAACAAATTCCATTCCCATTCACCATTAGTATCATATAAAAATTAAAGTCTTCAGTATTCACTAAATATTAAATTGTAGTTCATCAGACCACAAGCTTTCTTCAAGTGGCTGTTTCTGTAACGGTACATAATTCGTTACAAATTTACCGTAATAAGACTTACGGTAAAAATGATAATTGCTTAAGGGGATTTCGCAAACATCATATGTAACCTTTCTCGCTCCCCTTTTAAACGCTTTTCCGAGAATTTCCGTATCATTATCAGCTACTTTAACTGTTAATGTTTTAGAAGCTTCTATTGTAGTAAAGTTACTAAAATACAAACTTTCGCTTAAGAACCAACTCTCATCAGCTGAACGCTTAACGTTTAAATCTAACTGGTCATAATACTGACTTGCAATAACAAGCAAAATATCATATTTACGGACAAAGTTAAAAAAATCGCTGTCAGACTGCGACCACTTTTTAAAATCACGGGCAGGCCACACAGTAGAAGCTTCATCAATCATAATGACAGAACCAGGCTCAAAAAGATTTGAATAAAGCCATTGCTTATCAATATCAAGTCTTTTTATTCCCATTTTATCCTCCGAAACAACGGAAGGAATAATGTATGCACCTTCATAAGGATATTGACAATAAACCTTTCTTCCTTGTTTCAAAGCCTGTTCACAAATTAAAGCCATTACAGTAGATTTACCGCTACCACGGTTACCGTGAATAAAAAGTACAGAACCGTCAAAACAATGCCGTTTTAATTTTCTGTTAAATATATTTAAAATCATTTAATATTTACCCCATATGAAATAGCTTGCTATATTTATAATCAGCAAAAAAACAAATAAAAGAGCAAGCAAAACTACAAAATCATTATTAGCTACAACCGATAGTAAACTCGGATATAGTTTTAAAAATTTACTCACTAATTCCATATACTAAACACCTTAATTATTATCTTCTGCGACGGCGACCGCCTGCTGATGATACACCCTTAATACCGAGCTTCTTAAACGTTTTAACACCGAAGAAGATAAGCGTACCGCCAATCGAAATAAGCACAGGAACGAAAAGCAAAGGGTTATTCATAATAGTTGTTACGCAATCACCGAAAACGGTCCATACAACAGAAACGATTTGCTGCAACATATCAAATACACTTGAAATTGTCATTTTTTTCACCTCTTTTCAATTTATTTAAGAAATGCGATTATTTATCTGCGTCTGCCTTTAAGACCGAATGCCTTAACAACAGCAAGTGCAATACCGATAGAACCGCAAACAATAGCAAGTCCAACACTCCAAGCCAAAAGCGGATTAGATGCAATTGTATTTACAAGGTCACCGAAAAGCGACCAAATAAAAGACAAACCCAACTTAATACCTTCAATGAGAGTTGTAATATTTGCAAGCTGTACTGTAGGTGTTTCCATTGTTTTTTACCTCCTTTCAAGTTAAAATATATATCAAAATAAATTGATAGCTTTTTAATTATCATATTTTGACGGGTCAAATTCTTCGTAATCAGAAGTTTCATAGTATGAAGTATGCGTTTCATACAATCCGCCTATTTCATTGTTATACCTATAATAAACAGTCTGACGAATTTTTCCGTCTTTGCTCGGACTCCAATTTTTATTTTGCCAACCATCACGGAAGTAGCTAAAACCGTTAATGCTTATCCTAAAAGAATTTGGATTGTTTTCAAAATACGTGTTTGCCAAGGCTTGACCCTCTTCAAACAACCTCATCCGTTCTTGATTTTTTGCTTCTTTTTCTTCTTCAATCAATTTGTTTCGCTTATTTTTGTTATGTAAACGCCATATTTGATTTACCGCCGGAATAGTAGTTGAATAATATTTATTAGGATTATTAAACTGCTTTATTTTTATCGGATAGTAAATATTTCTTGTATTTATTGGTGTTCCGTATGCACTGTCAGAAATAGAAATTATTACAGAAACCATAATAATCAAGACAATAAATAAAGCAATTGCCAACATAGGAAAATATATCATTGGTGTTGACCGTATGAAAGTTATAAAGTTAATAAATATTTCAGAAAGAAAAAATAAAGCTTCTATAAAACTTTCAAAAAATTTTGCAATAGCTTCTCTTGTAAATAAAGGCATAAGCTCACCTACAATATTTTATATATTCCTAATATAATCATAGCGACTATTAAGCTACCGAATATAAGTTTAATTGGAACTAAACCAATTATTAAATATTCGTAAATCGATTGAAGAATTAAACGCATAATATAAACAGTATCGCCGACTAATTCAAAAAAAGAATACGAAGCATAAGTTTCCATATATTATCGACCCCTAAACAGTGAGAAAATAGCGCCCACAACAGGAACACCGACAGCAACAACGAGAATTAAAAACAATGCAGGATTATCACTGATAAGGCTGAAAATACTTGAAAATACCGAAGCAAAAGTATCAATAATTCCTGTACTGTTTTCTGAATAAGGTGTAGCATAGTGTTCACCGTAACCACCTATAATAATCTCACTAAAAGTTGTAAAAACGCTCAATTTAATCACCTCCCTGATTTAAACAATCTGAAAAACGCATTAAAAATTGTAAAGACAATTAAAAAGCCGAGAAGTAACAAAACGAAAGCGAATGAGTAATACAAAAATTCCAATCCTTGCGGACACTCGCCCAAAAAATCTACAACAATATCAAAAAGCATTTACTCACCTCTTTCTAATAAATAAAACAATTAAAATTAAAAATCCGAATACTATAAAAAAAGTCAACAACAATTGTTCAAACATTGTAAATTCATAAATTGTATTAGCTCGGTCGCCCAAACTATCGGAAAATTCAACATTTGTGTTATATATTTTCGTTACATTCAATTCGTAGTAATTGTTATAGTATCCGTTAGTTGACTGATACTCGAATTTACTAAAGCCAGAAGCTCTGACTGAATATGTAGTACCGTTTTCAAGGACAAACTGACCTGTAATAGTGTTAGAATAAAGGTTCATAAGCTCACACCCTGAAGAGCCGTAAAAGCCTATATATTCCTTTTGATAGTTAACCGGAAAAACAATACTGCCCTTTCCAAGTGCAGTATCACATTCAACGAAACAAGCGTTTGACTGTTTTACATATTGCGGATATGTTGTACCATAATCCACGGCATAAACGGGGAATGACGAAAACACGGCGAACAAAACGCAAAACACGCTTAAAAAACTTAACCACTTTTTTAAACATTTCATTCTTTCTTACCTTTCACAAAGCTTATTATCAATGTCAATAGTAACGGAATTAAAAGCCACACTAAAAGAGGAACATTATATACTTTCAAATCCGTCAACAAGCTGATAAGTGAGATAAATATATCTGACATATTAACCGCTTGCCTCTCTTCCCAAAACTTTATAGAGTACACATATAATCACAAGTGCAACGATAGAAGCAGTTATAACAAGTGGCAGAGAAGCCACCAACGAGCCAAAAAACTCAACTGCACCTATAAGGACTTGTATAAGCTCCCATATGAGCTTAAAAACAAATGTTATAATAGAACCGATAAACAAAAAGAAATCTCGTATATACCAATAAACAAAAGCCATTATCTGCCGACCACCTTTCTAATTACGAAGAAAGCCGCCGCAAATATTACGCAAGCAGAAAGTATAGGAGTGGCTGACATAATATCATTGATAAAGCCTGTACCTGTTTTCAAATAACTACTTACATTTACACGGCTTGTGTCCATATCTTCTATAAAATCTTTAATATCAGCAATCCAACCGTCAACAGTTTCTTTTACTTGGTCTATTGCACTATCAAAGGGATTTGTATAAATTGGCTGACCTTTATCATTTACAAGGACACCGTCAGAATTAAGCTTTACAGGGTGCTGAAAATATAAAAGATAGTTTTTGAGCATTTCAAAAAATCCTTTTATATTCTCACCTAAATCGTTAAAGAATCGCCCTATACTCTCGCCAAGCTCTGAAAACCAATCGCCTATATTTTCAAAAGCCAATTTCAAATTATTCCACAGATTTTCAAAGAAATTGCTGATACCGTCTTTTAATTCTGTAAGCTTATTTCCGAGATTTTCAAAAAATGTGCTTAATGAATTGCCAATCTTTTGAGGAAGATTTTTAATATCTTCGACTATTTGCTTTATCCAATCAATGATACTATCAAGTAAGCCACTTGTTTTATCGCCCTTATCGGTTGTAACTATTAAAGTACCGTCTGCGATACCATAAAGAAAAGCTACAGTATCGCCTGAACTATCACCAAAGCCCGAAAAAGAAGAAGTATTAAAATATGTAGAAACAGATATTTTATATACATCAAATTTTTGATAAGGAATATCAACAACTAATGAATAAAGATTATTTTTCGCCTGAGTAACAGAAATAGTAGCATTATCAATGGTATAAGATTTATCGTTAATATCATAAATAACAGTATCAAAAGTAAAGTTACTCGTAGACAAATTTTTAGCAAATCCACCCGAAACAACAGCAACTATTTCATTATTAGTCAATTCAATGCGAATATCATTATTTTTAGAGAATAAAGCAGAATTAGAATTACTAACAAAAGTAGTATCTGTTTTTAACTTTCCTGTTGTCCAAGAATTTTTTATTGAACTTGTAATATCAAATTCGCCTATTGAATTCAAATTATCTGAATTACAAGAAACACTATTATTTCTTGAAATATAGCCATTACTTGCGTCACGATAATAATAAAAACTTGTTGTTATTTTCCAATCGCCTTTTTTTATATCTGCAGCATAAACAGAAAAAGAGCAGAAAGAAAACATTAAAAGAATACAAAGAATTAAACTTAATACCTTTTTAGTTTTCATTCTGCCCACCTCTTTCTTAAAGTTATCGTATATTATTATGGTTTCTTGGCTATTAGAGGATTACTTATATAAGTTTCTGTATATATGTATCGATTACATATTAAAACGGTGTTACCGCCGAAGAATTTACGCTGACAGGTCTTTTACCGTCTTTGGTAAGAATTGTTTTAAGCTTTGCACGAGCCTTTTGACCAATACCGACACTCTCGTAAACAAAGTCATAAGCTTCGCCAAACTTAAATGTAGGCACTACAACTCCCGACTTATCAGAGACAAAAATACTGTCGGCAACTTTGCCCTCAAGATTTTTATCTTCTGTATCTGCATATTCGACAAAAATCTTATTGCCCTTAATTTCATTACCCTTATCGTCCTTGAAATCAAGTCTTCTACAACCTACTACTGTTACTATCATTTCTTTACCTCCTGCCCATCTTTATGGGACTTTAAATATTTATATATGTTAAATCCGCCTTTGCAGACATTAACATTGAATTTGCGACCTGCTAAATCGTCATTGAGTGCCGCACAAATTGTTCTTGCATTATCTTCAACAGATAAAATATACTGGATACAATTTTCTTTATCACAGATGAAATAATGTATTGAACCGTCAATAACATTTTCTTCAATGTGATAGTATCCGTCTTCACATATCTTTAGAAATTGTTTTCTTATTTTTTTTCTTTCGTAATAATCACAAAGACAAAACAAAAATTGACCAAATAAATGTGAAAGGTTAATTAAAATAATAACAAGAGCAAAAAAAACCATACCGTAAAAGAAAAAATCATTTTCAAAAAGTTCGTGCAAATTATATTTTTCAAACATAAACATCAAAAACCCTTTCAGAATAACCAGAGATAAGCTCATTAAGTTCAGAAGAAAAACGATTAAAAATCGTATTATAAGATTCTAAAAATACATCATCATCTAATAAAAAAGCTGAAACAGAGCTTTTTACAAGAAGAGAGTTTTCTTTGACTGAAGCAACTACAGTAATTAGTTCGATTGAATTGTTTTCTTTTTTCATTTTTTTACCAACTTTCTTTTATTTTTTTGTACCGATTTTATTTGAGTTGCTCACCACAGGAAAAGTCGGTACTTGAAAAACCTGTGGCGAGCTAAAGGAGATTGCCCACTGCTTGAAAAACCTTTACATAAACCTGTGCAGTGGTGTAGTCGCTTTCACTATCTCTATTTTAAAAAAATTGGATATTGATGTGAATTTGTTTTTGTGTTGTTGAAAAGGAGATTGAGATAGCGGAAGTAAACACTTGTGACTACATTTATTATTGTAGCAACATCTGACTACTTTGTCAACACTTTTATTTACTTTTTTGATAAAATTTTTTAGGTGATAATTTATGGAGTATTACGAAAGAATAAAGCTAATAAGAACAGGAAAAGACATAACACAAGAAGAATTAGGAAAAAAATTAGGAATTTCTAAACAACAATATGGAAAATACGAAAACGGAACTCATTTAATGCCAATACCATATTTAATTAAAACTTGTAAAGAACTTAACATTTCAGCTGATTATATTTTAGGCTTACCCAAAAATTCACAATATCCACCATTTGAATAAAAAATCAAAAAGTATAAAAGAGGTAAAGTAAAGTCCATTAGAGAACGGCAAGGTAAAGTCCTCTGAGTTATAAGAATTTATAAAAGAGGAGGTGAAAAAATGAAAAATTAATTATGGACAGCACTAATATTACCATTGTTAGTTTTATTGTATTTTGCAATAAAGTAACAAAACAAATTAAGCCCCTCGAAAGAGGGACTTTTTTTTATGACTTTATTTGCTTTTTTATTGCCTTTATTTTGTGTTTTGTTTTTTTCTTCAACATTCGACCGCCTCAACACACAAGGCATTTCGGCGGTCGAATACTGCACTTCCGTGCAGAGCGGACAGCGGTTACTTGCGTGCTGATGAAAAGCGACATACCGAATGCAGAGTTAATATGATAGCCGTTAGTTTTGTTATAACTATCCGCCATCAATTTTTTTACCCTCGTAAGTCCTTTTTTCGCTTTTTGGATAACATAAGCCACACAGAAAGTCAACAGAATTGTCAAAAAAAGACTTTGTTACATCTAACTATAAGTTTTTTACGAGATTTCAGTCTTTTTGTGACTATTCTGTACCAAAAATAAGATTTTCTTGACTTGTCTGTGTGTCTTATGTTTTCTTTTTTTATTGCGAAAAGTCCTAACGAGGGTAAAAAAATTGATGGCTAATGAGTTATTTGCTCAAGAGCCTTCAAGGATAAAAAATTTAATTTTAAATTCATTTTCAGAAAGGCGGTGAAAGGGGGTGGACGAAATGACCTTAACCGAAGCTTTGAGACTTATTGAAGCCTTAAAAGAAGAAGGCTACACGCTTGAGCAAATTGAACAAATACTCAAGCACATAGCCGACAAATCCTAACTTTTAGTTAGGTGCAGGGGGAACTCACAATTCCCCTTGCAAATGTTAGTATATCACATATTTTATTTTTTGTAAAGGTGGAATTTTTTTATGAAAGTACAAGAATTATTTAACCAAGTAGAATTACAAAGCGAAATTATTTATTGTTATTACGATTACGAAAACACAGAAGAGCGAATTGTAATTGATAAAGAAAAAGCTAAAGAATTTGAAATAAGATATATCTATTGCGAAAACAATAAAATTTATATTGAAGTAGATATAGAATTTTAATAAAGATTAAAACAAAACTTAAGGAGATAAAATAAAAATGGAAATAGCTTGGATGATACAAAGTATTTTAGATTTATTAATATTCATAGCAATATCTTATTTGTTTTATATAAGTTTAGAATGATTTATCATTATGATGCCCTTAAAAATTGATTTTAAGGGCATTTATATTAAAGAACACTATTTATTTTGTATAATAATCATTAAACTTTTCAACATTTTCAACAAAATTGGGAAGTTTTCGTAATTTTTATGCTAAAAAGCTCGCCTATTTATTACTGAAAAAATAATACAAATTGTATAGAAAATATGCAATAGAATATAAATGAATTTTTAATATTAAATTTAATAATGTTATTGAGTTTAATTTAAGATTAAAGATTTTTGATTTAAAATTATAATTTTACTAATTTCAATTTAATATAATAATAATGCAAACCCGAATCCGCTTTGCTTAAGCGGATTCGGGTTTGCATTACTTTCTGAGCTTTTTTCTTATTTTTTCTAAATACGTTCTGACTGTTGAAGAAGATATACATAGCTTTTTACCGATTTCGGCGCTGTTATACCCTTGTATTTTTAGTTCAAGAATTTGTTTTTCCTTTTTTGAAAGTTTTTTTAGATAGTCATTTGATTCTATGTCTTCCGCGAAATCATAATTATCAGCATAATTATATAATTCATCAAAAGAAACCGCATTTTCTAACAATTTTTTATTTCTTAAATAATCACATAATACGCTATTTGAAATTTTAAGGATAAATGCTTTTACAGAACGAATATTGTCAATACACCCACTCCACGCCATAAGCTTAATAAATGTTTGCTGGGTTAAATCTTCGGCATCATTTTCACCAATTCTCTTGCGAAAATACTTATAAACCGTGGTGTAATATTCTTCATATAGCCTCGAAATATTATACATTATTTATCCTTAACAACAATTTTATTACCGATAATTGACCTTGCTTGAATACATCCTTTTATATTCTTATTACAAATAATAGAATCTCCAACAAAAAACTTAACGTCATTATTAACGATATCTTCTTCAGTTACATCATCAGAAATGGTTAAAGAATCACCGGTAAGAACAAGAGTGCCAACTTCAATATTGCGGATAAAGTTTTTGTCTATATCAATTTTATTTGAGAAAAACTTAACCTTATTCTCATCAAAATCCATCTCGTAAACTATTCCGTTTTCAGAAACACATTTTGCGTCATTAACAATACCTTTTTTCTTCAACTGAATACCGTTTATACAGTATTCTATATTAGTACCTTGAATAGGTTTACTTAAAATATAAATACCGTTTAAAACAGCAAAGCAATTATCGGGAAGAGAAATATCTTTATCAAACTTAATGCCGTTAACAACAACTATTTTTTTATCTTTCGGCAAATTATATTGAAATGCAACAGCTGCAAGCTTAATTTTTGAAAACGCTTCAATAAATTCCGACGTAGGATTTTCAGGTAATATCAGCATAGCAACAGCTTCAATAGCTTTTATATTTTCCAGTGCTTGCGGAGTGTAATCTCTCAAATCTAAAAGCGTTTGAGCTTGGATAGTTTGTTTCCTCTTAAAAATATTTTTTAACATAATTTTTACCACCTTTCACTATATAAGACGAAGGAAATGTAAAAAGTGTCTATACAAAGTGAAAAAATTAACTCATTGTTTAAGTCAGGGTTTCTCCCCTGCCATTTACAGCTTTAATCTTTAATAAAAGGCCAAACAGCTTTCCAAGCGTAAATTAATTTGTCGATACTCCATGCGGCATTTGCAGGCGATGTTGAGGGTAATTGAACAGCCTCTCTGTTTATAATATCACGAACATATTTATTGTAGTATTTTTCTGCAGTCTTACCGTTAACGAATATTTGCTTTATATTAGCATTGTTAAGAATTTCCGTAAGGTCATTAGCAACAACATTCTTGATTGAACTGTCAGAACTGCCTGTGATATCGCAAGAAGCAATAACATCCCACAGTGCAATATTATTTGAATGCAAAAACTTCTTTTTTTCTTCAATCGTTTTAGGTGCTTCTACACCTAAAACCGATGAAATAACCTTCCAAAATCTGTTTTGCGGATGTCCGTAAAAAAACATCTGCTCCCTCGATTTCACCGATGGAAAACTGCCAAGAATAAGTATTTTTGAGTTTTTATCATATAAAGGCGGAAATGGATGTTGCGTCATATATACTCCTCATTTTATTTAAGGTTTTTGTTAAAAAGATTATTAAACATTGAATTACAGTTATAAGTAAATTCTTTTGGCGTTGAAATATTTTTATTAAGTCCTATTGTTTCATAAGTAGCTGACCAAAGCAAATACGGTGTCAACGGTAAAATATTCTTCACTTTAAAATGTTCACCGTCACGAATCAGCAGACCGTCTTCTGCGATTTTTTTCATATCAAAGTAAAGTCTTGCACCCGGATTATAAATCATATTCTCATCCATAATTATTTTATTATTCTGTTTTGACAACACAACAATTTCACCTGCAACTGCACCGTTAGAAAACATAATATAGTTGCTAAAAGCTGCTGGATCACCAAGAAGCGCGCCAATAGGCTGTCTATCAAAAAATCTATTCTCTGATTGAAGAACATTCCAGCTTTTAAGGCAACCGTCTGATTTTATTTTCAACCAATTGTCATATGTTGTGCTGTGTACCAATATATCCGGCTCATATTCTCTTAAAAAATTATCATTAAAAGAATGATTACCATAATATAATTGAGCGTTTTTTAAATCAGTTTTATCAATACAAATAATTGTATTATCATTATTTGTATTGTGAAATCCTATAAAATCACATACAGCCATTTTCCAATCAGCATAATTTTTGCTTATTTTCAATGTATAAACTGAATTTTCACTACCACACATCATATCATAAGCATTTGAATCGGTAAGATGTAACACAATCCAAGAATCGTCAAATTCTGTATCGGTGAACGGATTAACGGTGTTTAATTGAAAATTTTCATCAACAATATAAATCATTTATTTAGTTTTTTCTCAACAAAATCAATACCTTTTTCAGCAGTCTGTGCGAGCTTTTCGGGCGATATTATTCGTCTTGCATTTATAGGCACACCATATTTTTTTGCCATCTTACCTGCTTGTGATAATACAATTCCCATAGTTGCCGCCGCACCTAAATAAGCAACAAAATATCCTTTTTTCATTTTATTCACCATCTTTTTCAATAATCGGAATGATACTGCCAATATCCGTTAACGGTTTTACTTTAATATCCATATAATTTACACCATTATTATAAAGAAAATATTTTATTTGTTTAAAGTTTTTGTGAGTTGACAAATCACCGTTAAACAACAACATATCATTATGAATTAAGCCACAGCAGCCGCCGATAAAGCCGTAGTCATATTTTTCAATATGTACACTCCCCTTTTCAACAAGCAACGAATTGATATTATACTGTGAAACTGCATTGTAAATAGATGCATCGTCAGTTATTATTGTATTACGTTTAACAATACATATAGAGCATTTTGAATAGCCTTGTTTAACATCAATAATCTGCTTTTGCGGTAATACTTCAAGTATTTCATTTGTCATAATGGATTTATTGCAAATTATGTAGTCACCGATATCTGCAAAATTCAACAGACAGTCGTTTGGATAAGGCGATTTAATATTACTGATTTTTTTAGTTATTCCGCCTGATTTCTCAACAAATTTAATTAAATTTTTCTGACCGCAGTCTGCCAAAAAAGTATTATTTCCAACATAGTTTGCCAAAATATCAGCGTGATGTTTCACAGAGACGTCTAAAAGCTGATTTTTTTCTGTATTAACAACTGTTATCGACAATTTTTCAAAAGCGTTTTTTAAGGCATTATCGTCACAGTGAGCAAAAACCGTTGTAATTTTATTTTGTGGCAAGTTGGGATTTTTTAAAAACTGTTCATTCAATTCATAATCGCCTCAAATGCTTGTCTTATGTTTTTGGCCGGAATAATATCTATTTCTTCAAATAAATATTTAGGCAATTTTGAATAATTATGATAAGGAATTATACATTTTTCAAATCCAAGCTTTGCAGCTTCTTTAATTCGCTGTTCACAGCAATTTACCGAACGAATCTCACCTGCCAAACCTATCTCACCGAACGCAAGAGCCTTTTCAGGAACCACAACATCTTTAAGACTTGAAACAATAGCAAGCGCAATTGATAAATCTGCCGCCGTTTCGTCAATACGCAATCCACCGATAACATTTGTGTAACAATCCATATTTCCGAGGAAATAACCGCACCGTTTTTCAAGCACGGCAATAAGCATTGCCATACGGCTGTAATCAATACCAGTCGCCATTCTGCGAGGATTGCCAAATCCGCTCGGAGTTACAAGACTTTGAACCTCTGCAAGAATGGGTCGTGAACCCTCCATAAGACATGCTACGCAAGTTCCCGATACATTTCTCGGCTTTCCGGAAATAAGCATCATAGACGGATTTTCAACTTCAGAAAGACCGTTATCAAGCATTTCAAACACACCGATTTCATTAGTTGAACCGTAACGGTTTTTAACAGCTCTCAAAATACGGTAAGATGTATTTCTGTCGCCCTCAAAATAAAGCACGCAATCAACAATATGTTCGAGTACCTTTGGTCCTGCAATGTTACCGTCTTTATTAACATGGCCTACAAGAAATATCGGAATATTTGTGGATTTCGCAGTTCTCGTAAAAAGATTTGTCGATTCACGAACTTGAGTTACACTTCCGGGCGATGAATTCAATTCGTTAATTTCCATTGTCTGAATTGAGTCTACAATTACAACATCGGGCTTTTCACTTAAAATATATTCACAGATATACTGAGTATCTGTTTCACAAAGAATTGATAAGTTTTCAGTAAAAACATGAAGTCTTGATGCACGAAGCTTAATTTGGTGAGCTGATTCCTCACCTGATACATAAAGAATTTTCAAACCTTTTCCTAAATATTCGCATATCTGCAAAAGAATTGTTGATTTACCAATACCCGGTTCACCGCTTAAAAGCACAATTGAGCCTTTTACAAGACCGCCGCCCAATACTCTGTCAAGTTCTTTTAAACAGGTGTTATATCTGTGGTTTGTATCTGCTTTAATCTCTGCAAGCGGATACGCTTTTGCACGTGTTGAACTCAATAAGCTCTTTTTTGCATGGCTTTCTTTAACAATAGTTTTTATTTCTTCATTGAGAGTATTCCATTCATTGCAGTTTGGGCATTGACCGAGCCATCGGGGGGTTTCATATCCACATTCACTGCAAATATATACGGATTTAGACTTCTGTGCCATTTGTAACCTCCGAAATATTGTAATTTATAATTCCAGACATAATTGAAAATGCCATTTGATATTGATATTCTTCTTTTTTGAGCTGTAATAACTCATTGGGGTTTGAAACAAATCCGCATTCAACCATTACCGCAGGCTTTGTAGCATTATATAAAACATAAACACTTGTACCTGATTCCTTTATTAGCCGTTTGTTATTTGGTTGAATTTGAGCTGAAATTGAGTTTTGAATAAACTGTGCAAGACTTTTGCTTGCGTCGTCATTCGGCGAATAAAATGTTTGAGCGCCCCAAATACTGCTGTCATCATATTTGTTTTGGTGTACGCTTATATACAAACACTTTTCATACTCTTCCATAATGGCGGCACGGTTATGAATATCAGTTGCTTTTCTTTCACGAATTGTGTCAGCATTAGGATTGTGTACTGAAATATCTTCTGTTCGCACCATTCTTGTGCTATATCCCATTACAGTGAGTATATCGTTAAGCTTTAATGCAATTGAAAGGTTAATATCTTTCTCGTTTGTGCCGTCAACGCCCACTGCTCCGCCGTCTTCACCGCCGTGACCTGCATCAATAATTATTACAGGATATTTATTTTCAATTAGTTGCGACGATGATACTGTTTTTATCTCTTGAAGAATAAAAACTGAAATCATAATTAAAACAGAAAACAATAAAAACAAAACTTTTTTCATAAAATCACCCATATAATTATATGGATAAATTTTATTTAATATAATTTTACAATATAACCAAACTTTTTACAAGCAAAAAAATATCGCATTGCGTAATTAAAGGGTCTAATAAAAATATCAGACCCTTAATCGCATTATATATAATACTTCTTTTGAGCATTCCAAAGTTCAGAATACTTATTTTCTGCTTCAAGCAGTTCTTGATGAGTTCCTACTTCAACAAGATGTGATTTTTCAAACACCGCTATTCGTGTGCAAAATACACAGCTTGACAATCTGTGTGAAATATAAATCGCTGTTTTATTCTCCACAAAAGAATTAAATCTGCTGTATATTTCATTTTCAGCAATCGGGTCAAGCGCCGCTGTCGGTTCGTCAAGAATAACCACAGGTGCGTCTTTAAATAACGCTCTTGCGAGTGCAAGTTTTTGTGCTTCACCGCCCGATATTTCAACACCAGACTTGTCTAAATCTTTATAAAGATATGTGTTTTCTTGATTTTTCATATTAAGCACTCTGTCTTTGATATTTGCTTTATCAAGTGCGTTAAAAAGTTTATCTCTTTCATATTTTTCGTCTGCGGAAATATTCTCTTTAAGAGTAGTAGAAAAAATTTTAAAGTCTTGAAAAACAACAGAATATAAATTCATCAGACTATTCTTTGTATATTTTTTAATATTGATACCGTTTATAAGAATTTCTCCGTCTGTTACATCATAAAGTCTGCACATAAGCTTGATAAAGGTAGTTTTTCCGCTTCCGTTTCTGCCGACAACCGCAAGATGCTCTCCGTTTTTAATTTTGATATTGATATTTTTCAGCGAATACTCATTATTTCCGGGATATTTAAAGGAAACATTTTTAAACTCAATTTCAAAATTGTCTTTTAAATTAAGCTCCCTATCGCCGTATTCCATTTCATCTTTAGTATCGAGAATTTCAAAATAGCATTTTGCAAGCGGTATGATTTCTTGAAGCTTTCCTAAAGTATTCGCCATCATCATAATGCCGTTTATAATCTGCATAAATGAACCGCAGTAAAGCACAAGCGAACCGATGCTGAAAAGGCCAAGCAAACCTTTAATGCCAATAAATAAATAGACACCAAATCCAACCACTGCGCCGAGTATTGCAACAAAGGAACTTGCCTTTGCCGTATGCATAGAGATTTTACGCAGTGTCTTTTCGCCCTCTGTTAAAATCTTACTTGTTGCAATGCTGTCGATTAAATTCTGCTCCTTGTAAATTCTTATTTCCTTACCTGTTCTGTAATCGCCGAAAATATCTATAAATGAATAAAAAATTCTGTCAAGTTCCGCATAGCTTTCATTCGCCTTTAAATAAGATTTATTTATGTTTACCGCAACAAGAAGAATGATAGCAGCCATTACAATTATCGCACTGATTATTGTAATAAGGAAAATCGGTTTTTCAAAAAAGCTATCTCCGGTTTTTGTAAATCCAACCTTAAAAAGTGGAAAGATGATAATAACTGAAATAATTAGGGTTAACAAGCCGTTTAAAAATCTGTATGTTGTCCATACAAAATACGGAAAGCGTGACCATCTGCTTTTTTCGGCTTCCTCGTGCTTGTGAATAAGATTTTTAAATTCGCTGTTTTCAAGTTTTTGATATTCTGTTCCAAATAGCTTGGATGCAACCTTTTTGTTTTCCTTGTTAAGCAAAAGGCTTCTTAAATTTTGGCTGTATTCGTCAAGAAAGCTACCAAGGAAAAACAGCAAAAAGTTTGTTGCAACAGCAATGGTTATGTATATCATAACTGTTTTAAAATCCTTACCCATACTCAATAGATTTATAATTTTAGCAGTAAATAATATGTTTATAAAGGGTTTAAGCGATGAAACGATTGACTGAACGGTTACCGACGGTAAAATCCTTTTTTCAAGGCTTTGAATTTCCTTGTAAATTTTAAAAACTGTTTTCACATTACTCATCTGTAACCACCTCTGTTTCTTTATAGTAATAGCTCTGAATCTGATACATTCTATAGTATGCGCCTTTAAGTGCCATAAGTTCCTCGTGCGTACCGCTTTCAGTAATTGTACCGTCCTTTATAAATAAAATTCTGTCACAAAATCTTGTTGATGAAAGTCTATGAGAAATAAAAAACGAAATTTTGTTTTTAGTTAATTCATTATATTTTAAATAAAGCTCATTTTCTGAAATTGGATCAAGTGCTGCTGTTGATTCATCAAGAATAAGAACAGGAGCATTTTTATATATAGCTTTTGCAAGAAGTAATTTTTGCTTTTCTCCGCCCGAAAAATCAACTGCATTTGTATAAACATTCTTATCCATTAGTGAATTTTCTTTATCGGGAAGAGAGTTAATTTTATCAAGTATGCCTGCTACCTCAAATGAATAATAAAGTTTTTCCTTGTCATATTCTTTTTCAGCACTTATATTTTCAGCAATCGTCATCGGCATAAAGAAATAGTCTTGAAAAACAGTTGAAAACAAATCGAAATAGCTTTCGCTTGAAAACTCTCTATTACTTTTTCCATTTATTAAAATATCACCAATCGTGGGATAATAAAGACCGCAAAGTAATTTAATAGCAGTAGTTTTTCCTGCACCGTTTTCGCCAACTATAGCTATATTTTCACCCTTGTTCACCTTAAAAGACATATTATTGATTGTGCTTTTTTCAGCAGAGTGATATGTAAATGAAACATTTTTGAATTCAATTGACTCAACATCCTTTAAGTCAGCATTCGGTTTATTGTCTGCTTCCTCATTACACTCAATAAAACTTCTAAAGGCCTCACAGTCGTTACAGCAACGCTCGATATTTGAATAGTAATAAACAGCATTGACTATCCAATTTGAAAAGCCTGTTATAATTCCAAAATAAAAAATAAAATCAGATACGGAAAGTCTGTTTTGGCACACTAAATATGTAAGATATGCGTAGGCAACAAGCTCACGCACGAGATTTAACAATGCCCTTGTACCGCCTACTTTTATACTCTGATGCATATATTTTGATGTTATTTTTTCAAGTCCTTGAATAAGCCTTGCAATTGAGAGCAGAAAGTAATCAGTAAATCCATATAATCTTATGTCCTTGGCGGTCGTAAAATCTTTACTTAATGAGTAGTAATAATCAAACTTAACAAAAATGTTGCTTCTTTTATCTTTAACGATTTTTTCTTTTTGGTTGAGGAATTTAAGAAGAAAAAATTCAGCAACACATGTGGCAAGGATAATTAAAATCATTATAATATTGATTTTATATATAAGTGAGAGAGATGCTATAACACCCACAAGGCAAACTAACAGTTGATTGCTTGTTTCTATAAAATCAGCTGAAGAGGAATAGTAGCTTCGATAAAACTCCATTGCTCTTTTGTTTTTTTCTCTGCCTTCAATACTTTCAATATTTATATAATCGGTATTTAGGTTCTTTCTAAATGCCATTACAGCATAACGCATACGAATTATTCTTGCACTGCCCGACAGCATTTCCTGTAAAAATGGTGTAAGCCATGTTGTAAGTGTAACAAGAACACTTAAAAGAAAAACAACAACAGTTAATCTGCCTACTGTTACATTTGCGTTGATGCAGTCAATCATGGCTTTTGGGATATATGCTGTGATTATCGGCTGTAACACCATAGCAGGAATGCGGATAATGAAATAGATAACACTTTTCTTATCCCACGCAGTCCAATTTGAGATCATATATCTTATATTTTCTTTCATAAGTAATATCTCCATATTATAAAATTTACAGTTATTATCAATTCAATTGCATATGAATAGAATGTCATTAAATGGTAAATTTCATCATTACAGATATAAAAAAGCAGGCTTAAAGACATAGTGCTTTAAGCCTGCTAATTCAAATTATTCTAAAATCTTTATAAAGAATCAGTTATTACATCATGCTTGCGATTTCAGCAGCAAAATTTTCTTCCTTCTTTTCAATGCCTTCGCCTTTTTCAAAACGAACAAAGCTTGTAACCTTGATATCAGCGCCAAGCTCCTTGGCAACTGCGTTTACATAGCCGTTAACGGCACCGTCGAAGAGATCTGAACGAACGAACTCTTGACAAAGAAGGCAGTTTTCTTTATAGTACTTACCGATTTTGCCTTCAACGATTTTAGCAAGAACCTGATCAGGCTTATTAGCCATTTTGGGGTCTTCCTTCATCTGTGCGATAAGGATTGATTTTTCTTTCTCAAGAACTTCAGCAGGAACGCTTGCTTCGTCAAGATAGCTTGGATTCATAGCTGCAATCTGCATTGCAACATTCTTACCCATAGCGTCAAATTCAGCCTTTGCAGCAGTAGCATCATCAACATCAAATGCCACAAGAACGCCTACTGTGCCGCCTGCGTGAATATAAGTTGCTGTATGACCTTCAACAAGAGCAAATCTACGAACCTTCATATTCTCACGAAGAGCAAGGAACACCTCTTGAACTTCTTCATCAACTGTTTTGTCTGAATCAACTGCTTTTGTAGCAAGAAGAGCTTCAACATCAGCAGGTTTAGCAGCAACAACAGTTTTTGCAACCTTGTTTGAAAGATTAACAAAAGGCTCACCCTTTGCAACAAAGTCGGTTTCGCAGTTAATTTCAACAAGAGCGCCCGCATTAGCGTCGCTGTATGCTGCAACTACACCTTCTGCAGCAATACGGCTTGCCTTTTTAGCAGCAGAAGCAAGACCTTTTTCTCTAAGAATATCAACAGCCTTGTCCATATCGCCGTCAGCTTCAACAAGAGCTTTTTTACAATCCATCATACCAACGCCGGTCTTCTCACGAAGAGCCTGCACATCTTTTGCAGTAAATGCCATTTTCTTTTCCTCCAATATAATCAATTTAAAAACAGCCCGTAACGAAGATGCCACGGGCTATAAAGTCAATAATTACTCAGCAACTTTTTCTGTTGCTTCTTCAGCGTCAGCTTCAACTTCCATCTGCTCGCCCTGTCTGCCTTCGATAACGGCATCAGCCATAGCACCGGCAATAAGCTTAACTGCACGAATAGCATCATCGTTACCGGGAATTACATAATCAGCATCATCAGGGTCGCAGTTTGTATCAACAATAGCAATAACGGGAATACCAAGTTTCTTTGCTTCAGCAACAGCAATCTTTTCTTTTCTTGGGTCAACAATGAACATAGCAGCTGGCTGCTTCTTCATTTCTGTGATACCGCCGATATATTTTTCAAGCTTTTCGATTTCAAGCTCGTATTTTGCAACTTCTTTCTTGGGAAGAAGGTCGAATGTACCGTCTTCCTTCATAGCCTTGAGTTGAGCAAGTCTTTTAATTCTCTGCTTAATTGTTGTGAAGTTTGTAAGCATACCGCCAAGCCAACGAGCATTAACATAAGGCATACCGCAACGCATTGCCTCTTCCTTAACCGAGCTTTGAGCCTGCTTCTTTGTGCCTACAAAAAGGATTTCGCCGCCGTTTTCAGCAACTTCTCTTACTACATTGTAAGCTTCTTCAAGTTTTTTAACTGTTTTCTGAAGGTCAATGATATAAATACCATTTCTTTCAGTGAAGATGTACTCTGCCATTTTGGGGTTCCATCTTCTTGTTTGGTGTCCGAAATGAACACCTGCCTCAAGTAACTGTTTCATAGATACTACTGACATTGTTTTTTCCTCCTTATTTTATCCTCTGCACGGGTCGCATTTTGACGGGACATACTGTGTATGCAATTCCGATAAAATCACCGTACATGCGAATTTCTGAAAAATTATATCACAACTATTTTGTGAATGCAAGTGTTTTTTTACATTTTCTCCTTTAATTACCGCAAAATCAATAATTAAATGTTTGGTCGCTTTTTTGGGTATTTACAAATATGTTTTTGCCGTCACTACCAACTGATATGTCGCCGTCATCCACAGTAATATAGTAATCAATATCTCTTTCTACTAAATTGTCTATAACGGCAACACGCGGATGACCGTAAGAATTACCTATTCCACAAGAAATTACTGCAAATTTCGGATTAACAGCATCGATATATTTTTCAGTTGTAGCTGTTTTACTGCCATGATGTCCTGCTTTCAAAACATCTGCAGTTAAATCGAATCCAGAATTGATTAAGTATCTTTCAATCTTACTCTCGGCATCGCCTTGAAAAAGAAATGATGTTTCACCGTATGTTGCTTTCATAACCACAGACATATTGTTAAGCTCCTTATACTGTTCACGAGGAGCTAATATATCTATTTTTGCAGTGCCTAAATTAAAGCTTTCTAAATCCTGCGCAGCAATTGCGTTCACGTTACGCTCGGCAATAGTGTGTAGAATTCTGTTGTATGTTTCAGTATTGACGGCATTTTCATCTGATAGTTTTGGCATTATAATGTTTTTCACATCATAAAGCTTCATCAGTCTTTCAGCACCGCTCATATGGTCATCGTGCTGATGCGTAACAACTAAATAATCAATATTTTCAATTTCAAGTGCAAAAAGAGCTTCCCGTATCTTATACAGTTGACGGTAAGTACCTGTATCAATCACCATAACTTCACCGTCACACACAACTATTGTGCAATCGCTTTGGTCAACATCAAGATAGTAAACTGCAAAATTAGTATCTGCAACTTTAATTCCATCGACAGCTTTGAAAAAAACAGTAACTTTATTCCAATTTGTAATCCCGACTGCTTCAAGAACAGTGACGATAAGTCCGAAAATACACAGCATAACAATTATAAAAGCTTTGCGGCGTTCTTTTCGTGTAAGAGAACAAAATATATATTTATGCGGATTATTTTCTCCGCTTTTGTACAGGCTTCTTTCCTTTTTTTGCATATTTTCCTCTTGAATTTTGATTTATATTACACGAATTATTTTTCGGTTTAATCAAACATTTCGGCGATGCACCTATAAGATCGTTTCTGCCTGCCATTTTTAATGCTTCGTAAACTAAATCATAATTTTTAGGATTAAAAAATTGCATTAAAGCCCTTTGAAGTGCTTTATCGTGAGGATTTTTCGCAACATATACCTTTTCTAAAGTATACGGATCTAACTCAGTATAATACATTGCGGTTGAAATAGTACCGGGTGTAGGATAAAAATCCTGTACCTGCTCAGGATGAAGCTTTTCGCTTTTTATGAATTCAGCAAGCTCAACGGCATCATTTAATGTTGCTCCGGGATGCGATGACATAAGATAAGGCACAATATACTGTTCTTTACCAATTGATTTTGTATATGTGAAATATTTTTTTGAAAACTCCTTATATGCTTTTATATGAGGTTTTCCCATTTTATCAAGCACAGCAGCAGAACAATGTTCGGGAGCGACTTTTAACTGACCGCTTACATGATACTTCACAAGTTCTTTAAAGAATTCGTCATTCTTATCACACAAAAGATAATCATAACGAATACCCGAACGAATAAATACCTTCTTAACTCTTGGCAAATTACGAATATCACGCAGTATATCTAAATATTCCTCATGCGTTGAAATAAGTGCAGGACACGGCTCGGGTGCAAGGCATTTTTTACCCTTGCATAAGCCTTTTTTTAGCTGGACATCGCATGATGTTCTTCGGAAATTTGCAGTTGGACCTCCAACGTCGTGAATATAGCCCTTAAACCCGTCAAGCTGTGTCAAATATTTTGCTTCATTTATAATTGACTCTCTGCTTCTGCAAGTAACATACCGCCCTTGATGAAAAGCGATTGAACAAAAATTACAGCCGCCAAAACAACCTCTGTTATGAGTTATAGAAAATTCCACCTCTAAAATTCCTGGTACTCCCCCATCTTTTTCATAGGAAGGATGATATGTTCTGACATACGGCAAAGCATAAATTTCGTCAAGTTCCTCTGTTGTCAACGGCTCCATAGGCTCATTTTGAACAAGCATCATTTTACCGTGACGTTGTTTTATTGCCCTGCCGCGTATGTGATCCTGCTCATCCTGCTGAATTCTGCAAGAAACTGCATATTCTTTTTTAGACTTTAAAACATTTTCATAGGAGGGACACTCAACGCCTTTATATGGAGTATTCTCAACCGGAACAGCATAACAAGTGCCTTTTATATCAGTTAAATCTCTTATGTTTTCGCCGTCATTAAGTCGATGTGCAATCTGCGCAGTTTGTTTTTCCCCCATACCAAATGAGATTAAATCAGCATCGGAATCAAACAAAATTGAGGGTCTTATTCTATCATCCCAATAATCGTAATGAGCAAATCGGCGCAACGACGCTTCAAGTCCGCCGATAATAATCGGAACATCGCCGTATGCTTCACGGATTTTTCTGCAATATACAATCACTGCACGGTCAGGTCTTAAGCCGAATTTTCCGCCTGGAGAATAAGCATCTGCGCTTCTTTTTCTCTTGGCAACTGTATAATGCGCCACCATAGAATCAATATTACCGGAAGACACAAAAAAACCAAGTCTTGGTCTGCCAAAGACCTTAAAGGATTCAATACTATTCCAATTAGGCTGTGAAATGAAACCCACTTTAAAGCCCTCATGCTCAAGAACTCTTGTAATAATTGCCGCCCCGAAACTGGGGTGATCAACATATGCATCACCCGACACATAAACAAAGTCTACCTCATCCCAACCTCGTGAAACCATATCATTTTTTGAAATAGGCAAAAAAGTATTATTCTTCACTATGTACCTCGTCATCTTCACCGTAGGGCTTGTCTGCACCGCCCTGTGCCAAAGCATTCATTTCATACCATTGTTGTTTAGATACCAAAACCTTACGGGGTTTAGCGCCTTCATAAGGACCGATAATACCTCTTGTTTCAAGTTCTTCAACTATACGGGCAGCTCTCGCATAGCCAAGCTTCAGCTTTCTTTGAAGAAGTGTTGTAGATGCTGACTGTGCTTCAATAACTACCTCAATTGCCTTTGGTAGCATTTCATCAGCAGGACTTTCACCGTCATCATAATTTGATGCAGAGGAATCTTTTTTCTTTGTACCGGTATTTGCCGCCTGTCGGTCAATTTCTTTAATTACGGCATCATCATATGCTGACTGCTCTTGTGCTTTAAGGAAACTGACTACCTTATGAACTTCAGATTCATCAAGGTAACAGCCCTGTACACGAACAGGCTTTGGTATACCTACGGGATAATAAAGCATATCGCCGTGCCCGAGAAGCTTTTCAGCACCTACAGAGTCAATAATTGTGCGGGAATCAACTTGTGATGAAACATAAAGGGAAATTCGGCTTGGAATATTAGCTTTAATAAGACCTGTAATAACATCAACAGAGGGTCTTTGTGTCGCAATTACCAGATGCATACCTGCGGCACGGGCCATTTGCGCAAGTCGGCATATTGAATCTTCAACTTCGTTAGGAGCAGCCATCATTAAGTCTGACAACTCATCAATAAAAATCACGATTTGAGGTAATTTCTTCTTACCTTCGCTTTCACAAATGCTATTGTATCCCGAAATATCACGCACACCGCTTTCAGAGAACATTTTGTATCTCTGTAGCATTTCAGTAACAGCCCAAGCAAGCGCACCCGAGGCTTTTCTCGGATCGGAAACTACAGGAACAAGGAGATGCGGAATACCGTTATACATAGTAAATTCAACAGCTTTGGGGTCAATCATTAAAAGCTTAACTTCATCCGGAGTAGCGTTATAAAGAATACTTACAATCATTGAGTTAAGACAAACTGATTTACCTGAACCCGTTGTACCTGCAACAAGTAAATGAGGCATTTTTACAAGGTCACAGTATACAAAGTCACCTGTAATATCTTTTCCGAGTGCAACATTAAGTTTGGATTTCGCATTTTTATAAATCGGCTGCTCAATAACTTCACGCAAGGTTACAGATTGACGAATTTTATTGGGAATTTCAATACCGACGGCAGGTTTATTGGGTATTGGAGCCTCGATACGAACACCCGAAGCTGCAAGGTTTAAGGCAATATCATCTGCAAGATTAGTAATTTTACTGATTTTAACACCTGCTGCAGGCTGAATTTCATAGCGTGTTACTGACGGACCTTTTGAAATTCCTATAATTCGTGTTTCAACACCAAAGCTTTTTAAAGTTGAGATTAGCTTTTCTCCGTTGCGTTTCTGTTCGTTTTCTAAATCGCCAGAATTAAAGTTTGCAGGAAGATTAAGAAGTTCAAGCGACGGTAATGAATAACGCTTTACAGGCTCTGAATTCCATTCTTCATCAGTAAACTCGTCTTCATCCTCTTCTTTTTCATTATTTTCTTCTTTGCTGTCTAATGCAAGTTCAATTTGTTCGGGCTTATCAGAGCTTTTTTTGATTATATCATCAAGATTTATAACCTTTTCTTCAACTAAAGTTTCATCTTCATTAGTCTCTGAATTTTTAATTTCTGTAAACGAAATTAAAACATCTTCATCATTATTACTATCTTCTGTTTCATCATCAGCAAAAATCGGCTTTGCATCAGCGTTCAATTCAGGACCTAAATCGACATCGGGATTAAACTCTTTTTTGCGTCTTTCACGCTCTGCTGCTATTTGTTCGGCCTTTGCATTATATTCAGAAATTTTTTCGCCTGTAAATTCGCCTACCTTTTTAACAGGCTTTGAAATTCCTCTGAAAAGGTTTCCGAGAGTAAGCTTCGCCATAACCATTATGAGTACAAAAAGAACTACACCCATAATTACAAAAGCTGCAGGCTTATTGCCGCCTGTTATCAAAAGTACAATTCCGCCGAGCACAGCACCTAAAACACCGCTTCCCAGCATACTGCCGTCTATATAGAAAACATTATAAGCGTCTTTAATTGCCTCAAAGTATGTACTTTCAGATTTGCACTGGGCAATATGAATAATACTACACAAAATAAGAATAAGTACTGTTACCTCAATCATCCTTGACTTAACTGTTCCCTCAGTCTTATCAAGCGCAAGCAATACAGTAACTACTAAAAGTAAAAGAGGAAAAATGAACGAAAAGAATCCGAACATACCGAAAAGGAATGTTCGTATAATTCCCCAAAGTCCTGCCGCATCAATTATTGCAAGACAGAACCAAAGGACTGAAATTGCAAACAGAATAATTGCGGTTAACTGTTTGTTAAAGACAATTCCACTGTTTTTCTTTGGCGTTTTCTTTTTATTTATAGGTTTTTTACTTCCTTGTTTTGCCATTAAAATCTCTCCAAATTATAATCCTATAACACTGCAAATAATTGTGAAAACACCGATTACAAGACAGTAATATCCAAAATATTTCCACATATCTTTTTTCAAAATCCACTGTAAAAGTTTTATACACGCAACACCTACAACTGCTGACACAATAATGCCGATTATAGTTGGTAAAACTTCAAGCTGAGCGCCAGCTTCAATTGCATCTTTAAATTCAACTATATTTGCAACAATAATCGCAGGGATACCTAAAATAAAAGAATATTCAACCATATACTCTTTTGAAACACCACAAATCATACCTGTTGAAATTGTTGATCCGGAACGGGAAATACCGGGAAAACCTGCTGCAAATACTTGTGCCAAACCAACCGCAAATGCATCAGTAGTATTTACTTCTCTGTTGAGAATTTTTTTCTTTGAAATATATGTAGATGTGAGCAGTAATACACCTGTAACAAAAAAGCAGAAACCTTCTACAAGAATACTGTCATCTTCTGAAAGTCCGCCGAGCCAATCCATAAGTTTCATATCATTGCCTACAGGAATTAAAAGAAGCAAAAGAGGTAAGCACGAGAAAAAGAACATTACAAGCATCTTCTTTTTGCCTTTTAACTCTTTGTACTTGAATTTGCCTGTAAAAATATCTTTAATAAGTGAAAATGCTTCAACAACAAGTTCAAAGATAGTCTTATGGAAAACTACAAACACTGCAATAAGCGTTCCTAAATGAAGAAGAACCGAAAAGAGAAGCGACCCTTCCCCGCTCACATTAAGAAAGTGCTGAAACAGCGAAAGATGTCCGCTACTCGAAATCGGTAAAAATTCCGTAACACCTTGAACTATACCAAGAATTATTGCTTTGATTACTGACATAATTTCATCTCCATTTTATTTTTCAGTTTCAGAATATAAATATGACATGGCATCCTTTAAATTGCCGATATTGTCAATTAAACCTTCTTTTACAGCATTTTCTCCGTCAAGAACCGTACCTACATCCATTATTAGCTCTCCTGTTGCCATCATCAGCTCACGAAAACGCTCAGGTGGAATTTTAGAATTTTGTGAAACAAAACTCACAATCCGCTCCTGCATTTTATCAAAATAAGATAAAGTTTGCGGAACACCGAGTACTAAACCGTTCATTCTTACAGGATGTACAGTCATTGTAGCTGTAGGAACAATAAAAGAACGGTCAGCAGAAACAGCCAAAGGAATACCGATTGAATGACCGCCGCCTAACACTAATGACGCGGTAGGTTTTTTCATACCTGCAATAAGCTCTGCAATTGCAAGACCTGCTTCAATATCGCCGCCAACAGTATTAAGTATTATAAGTAAACCGTCAATATCCTCGCTCTCTTCAACCGCAACCAATTGAGGTATTACATGCTCATATTTGGTGGTCTTATTGGAAGGCGGAAGAATATAATGACCTTCAACTTGACCTATGATAGTTAAACAATAAATATATCTTCCGTTATTTCTAACGGAAAATACGCCGTTATCGGTAATTTGTGAATTAACATCCGCAGAACCCTCTTGATTAACTGCATCGTCAGCACAGTTAGTTTCTGCTGATAAAGAAGAGTCATTGAAATATATGCACATAAATTATCACCTTTCAAATTTTATTAAAATTATTTTTACCTAAAAGGACAGAAATATTTATGTGCATTTTCTAAATATTGTATCATATTTAATTTTTAATATCAATATTTTGATGAAAATTACTTTTTAATCTCTATTATATATTGACAAAATTGTATCAATGCTATACAATTTATAAAAGATTGTTAAAAAATTGAAAAAGTCTTAAGGAGTGATAATCAATGGGAATGACAATCGGACAAAAACTTATTAAATCCCACCTTGTCAGCGGAGATATGACTGTCGGCAGTGAGGTTGGAATTAAAATTGACCAGACATTGACTCAAGATGCCACAGGTACAATGGCATATCTTGAGCTTGAAGCTATGGGTATTGAGCAGGTAAAAACTGAACTTTCAGTTGCTTATATTGACCACAATACATTGCAGACCGGCTTTGAAAATGCTGATGACCACAAATTTATTCAAAGCGTAGCTAAAAAACGCGGTATTCGTTTTTCTCGCCCCGGTAACGGCATTTGCCACCAGGTACATCTTGAGCGTTTCGGTAAGCCGGGTAAAACCTTAATCGGTTCTGACAGCCACACTCCCACAGGCGGCGGTATCGGTATGCTTGCAATGGGTGCCGGTGGACTTGATGTAGCGGTTGCTATGGGCGGCGGTACATATTATATTACAATGCCAAAGATGGTAAGAGTAAATCTTACAGGCAAATTAAGCCCTTGGGTTGCCGCAAAGGATGTAATTCTCGAGGTTCTTCGTATTATGACGGTAAAAGGCGGTGTCGGCAAGATTATTGAATACGGTGGTGAAGGTGTTGCCACTCTTTCAGTTCCCGAGCGCGCAACAATCACTAATATGGGTGCAGAGCTTGGTGCCACAACATCCGTTTTCCCCTCTGACGAGGTTACAAAAGCATTTTTAAAAGCTCAAGGCCGTGAAGAAGATTGGATTGAGCTTAAAGCTGACGAAGATGCAGTTTATGATGAAGTAATTGATATTGATTTATCTTCACTTGCTCCTATGGCTGCTTGTCCTCATATGCCGGACAGAGTTAAATCTGTTACTGAAATCGGTAAAATTAAGGTCGATCAAGTTTGCATTGGTTCTTGTACAAACTCTTCACTTCTTGATATAATGAAAGTTGCCGCAATCCTTAAAGGCAAAACAGTACATCCTTCAGTCAGCCTTTCAATTGCTCCCGGTTCAAAGCAGGTTCTTAATATGATTTCACAAAACGGTGCTTTGGCAAGTATGATTGATGCTGGAGCAAGAATCCTTGAAAGTGCGTGTGGTCCTTGCATCGGTATGGGTCAGTCACCCAATTCAGCAGGTGTTTCGCTTCGTACCTTTAACAGAAACTTTGAGGGCCGTTCCGGTACTGCCGATGCAGGAATTTATCTTGTAAGCCCAGAAGTTGCTGCAGCATCTGCTCTTACGGGTTATCTTACCGACCCAAGAGATTTAGGTGAATTCCCTATAATCAATCTTCCTAATGAATTTATCATAAATGACAATATGGTTGTTATGCCTGCTACTCGTGAAGAAGCAAAAGATATTGAGGTAATGTACGGTCCTAATATTAAGCCGTTCCCAAGCAGTGAGCCTATGGGCGATGACATCACTGCAAAGGCTGTTCTCAAGGTTGGCGATGATATTACTACCGACCACATTATGCCTGCGGGCGCTAAAATTCTCCCATACCGTTCAAATATCCCCTATCTTTCACAATATTGCTTCGGTGTTTGCGATAAGACATTCCCTGAAAGAATTAAGGCTGAAGGTAAAGGTATTATCATTGGCGGTGCTAACTACGGTCAAGGTTCATCGCGTGAGCATGCTGCACTTGTTCCGCTCTATCTTGGTGTTAAAGCAGTAATTACAAAGTCATTCGCAAGAATTCACTGTGCAAATCTTATTAACGCAGGTATTCTTCCGTTAAACTTTGCTGACGCAGACGATTATGATAAGATTTCACAGGGTGATGAATTAAGTCTCAAAGGAATAAAAAATGCAATTATAAATAATGAACCTGCAGTGCTTTTAAACCTTACAACTGGCGAAGAATATAAACTTAACTATGATCTTTCGCAGCGTCAAAAAGACATTATTATTGCAGGCGGACTTTTAAACTATACAAAATCAAACTTTTAAGGAGAGATAATATGGAACAGCAGATTAAAGAAGCTCTTGACAAATTTGAAGCTCTTATCAGAGAACAGCTTGCAAGAAATGAAAAAATAAAATCAGAAAAAGAATTTATTGATTTTGACAAGCTTGATAAAATTGTTATCGGTGTTTGCGGTGGTGACGGAATTGGACCGATTATCACAAAAGAGTCAGCAAGAGTTCTTGAATATATGCTTGCAGACGAAGTTGCAAGCGGAAGAATTGAATTCAAGTATATTGACGGTCTTACAATTGAAAACCGCGTCGCTGTTATGAAGGCAATTCCTGATGATGTTCTTGCAGAGCTTAAAGAATGCCATGTAATTCTTAAAGGTCCTACAACTACTCCGCAGGCTGGCGATCCATGGCCGAATATTGAAAGTGCAAATGTTGCAATGCGCAAGGAGCTTGACCTCTTTGCTAATGTTCGCCCTGTTAAAGTTCCTGAACAAGGCATTGATTGGACATTCTTCCGTGAAAATACTGAGGGTGCTTATGCAGTTGGCTCAAAGGGCGTAAATGTCACAGATGAGCTTGCAATGGACTTTGTTGTTACAACAAGCGAAGGTACAGAAAGAATTGCACGTGCCGCTTATGACTACGCAAAAAAGAACGGCAAAGAAAGAGTTTCAATCATCAATAAAGCGAATGTAATCAAGACTACAGACGGAAAATTCCTTAAAATTTGCAAATCAGTTGGAGAAGAATATCCCGAAATTACAACTGACGAATGGTACGTTGATATTACAACTGCTAAACTTATTGACGAAAAGAGAAGAAAGGATTTCAAAGTATTCATTCTTCCCAACCTTTACGGCGATATTATTACAGATGAAGCCGCAGAATTTCAAGGCGGTGTAGGTACTGCGGGCAGTGCAAATCTTGGTAAACATTATGCAATGTTTGAGGCAATTCACGGCTCTGCCCCACGTATGATTCGTGAGGGCCGCGGTCAATATGCAGACCCTTGTTCAATGCTTCGTGCAACCGTAATGCTTCTTTCACACATAGGCAAGCAAAAAGAGGCTGACTTACTTGAAAGAGCTCTCGATATTTGTATGCTTGAAGAAAAGAAATTTGTAATTACAGGCCGTGACGACGGTGCTACATGCAGTGAGTTTGGCGATTATGTAATGGAAACAGTAAAAAAGCTTTCATAAGAGGTGAAAATTATGGCTAAAAATGATGGAGTATCAATTTCTGTCATTAAGCGACTTCCCCGATATTACAGATTTTTAGGTGAATTAAGAGAACAAGGAATTATAAGAATTTCTTCAAAGGATTTATCCGCAAGAATGGGATTTACTGCTTCACAAATTCGTCAAGACTTAAATTGTTTCGGCGGATTTGGTCAACAGGGCTACGGATATAACATTGAAAGCCTTTATAATGAAATTGGAAATATTCTCGGTGTCAATAATAATCGCAAAGCAATTATTATTGGCGCGGGTAACCTTGGCAAAGCAGTTGCTTTACATATGTCATTTGAGCAGAGAGGATTTAATGTTATCGGAATATTCGACCGAAATCCCGCTCTTACAGGTCAGCTTATTCGCGGCTTACCGATAAGGCATACAGACGGCCTATATGATTTTTGCAGAGATAACTCCCCTACCGTAGCGGTTCTTTGTATTCCAAGTACCGCCGCAGAAATTTTGGCACCTCAACTTGTTGAGCTTGGCATTAAAGGCTTTTGGAATTTCAGTCACTACGATATTGCCGCAAATTATCCCAATGTTGCAGTTGAAAATGTTCATTTAAGTGATAGCCTTATGACATTGAGCTATCATGTAAGCAAGCTTTCTGAATCATAACCACCCGTCAAACGGGTGGTTTGCTCGCCCCTATAAGGGGCAGTTACCGGCCAGCGCCTAAAGACGCTGGCTTTCACTTTGTTCAAGCCTATTGCCTTTGCCTCTTTTGCCGCCCTTTAAAGGGCGTTTGTATTACCTGCTACCCTTGAAAGGGTCTTCGTACTCTCGTACGCTTAATTTGTCTAACGCTATATCATGTTTCTCTTGCTCTTCTATATATTTTCGTATGGTTGCTTCATTTAGTCCTACTGTGCTTACATAGTAACCCTCTGCCCAGAAATGTCTATTCCCATACTTGTATTTCAAATTTGCATGTTTATCAAACATCATCAACGCACTTTTCCCCTTCAAGTATCCCATGAAACTTGACACACTTATTTTTGGTGGTATACTTAATAGCAGATGTACATGGTCGGGCATCATATTCCCTTCTAGTATCTCTACTCCTTTATACTTGCACAGTGTTCTTATGATTTCTTGTAAATCTGCTCGGTACTGTCCGTATATCGCTTTTCTTCGATATTTTGGTATGAACACTATATGATATTTACACATCCATTTTGTGTGTGATAAACTATTACTTTTATTTGCCATAAAATCTCACCTTTCCTTTACAATAAGCCTGAACAACTTTATTGTATCATTTGGTGGGATTTTTTGGTATAACCTCTTATTTCCCACCCGCATAGCGGGTGGTTTTCTGTTTCGTGCGTTCCGCTCTCAACTGTCTTAAGACACTAATAAAAGTAAAACCCAAGCTGTTATGATTATAAGCTTGGGTTTTATGTTTGGGTTATTATAATGAATATGTTTTTATAAATTGATTTATATCTGCTCCGTCTTCTATGTATCGCAAAAGAATTTCTGCACAGGCAAGGCTGTCGCTTCCTGCATGATGGTGGTCAAGTTCAATGCCATAGTAATCGCATAGTGCGTTTAGCTTATGACTCATTTTAGGCAGTACACGTCTGCCAATCTGCACTGTACAAAGATATGGTGCGTGAATCATCCAAATTATGCCGTAATCCTGCAAACAACATTTGAAAACACTCATATCAAATGGCGCATTGTGTGCAACTAAAATGCTATCATTCATTAGTGGCTCAATTTTATCACAAATTTGCGGAAATGTAGGCTTGTCCTGCACCATTTCCTCGCTTATTCCTGTTAATTGTGTGTTGAAATAATCAAAGCTTGTTTCAGGATTGATGAGAGAATAGAGCTTTCTTGTTATAATTCCATCTTCAATTATCGTAATACCGATTGCACTCATACGAATGTTAAACCGATTCGGTGTTTCAACATCAAAAGCAATATACCGTGCCATTTTGCATTCCTTTCATAATCAGTCTAATTATTCAATACATATTTCAGCATTTTATAAGCTGTTTCTTTTTTACATTACTTTTTCAGCTTTTTGCTGACACGTCTTACCTGATATATTCTTCTAATTAAACTGTCAATTTCTACTATCAATCATTCGAGGTCACCCGTTTTATATAATATTACATTGTCTGTTTATGCCGTATATTAAAACTATACACTAAGTTTATTTCTATTTCAATCAAGAATAAAAGTAAGGGTATAATTTAGAATAGTTTTATATCCAATCTTTCTGTACAATTCTATTGCAGCAACAAACGGTTCTCCTGATTTAAAAATTAAGTAGCGATATCTTTTTTCCTTTATGAATATAAACGAGAATAAAAATTTACAGCCTTTTGTCTCAAAAAATTTAAGTCGCTTAAAAATTAGATATTCGCCGTTTTTTCTATGTCATGAAATGTTCCCAAATATGAATTATTAGTAATTTTGCGATATGTAGTATTATTAAATATGCGTACTTTTATAAGTGCAATTACAACGCAAATCAATAATATCAATATCAATATTAAAAGTGGTACAACATAATCTCTCGATATAAAGGATTATTTTTATATAATATGCTGTATCTTTTATTGTTAGTAAATAGAATTGTACATTGATTTCATTAATATTTCAATTACAAATAACAATTCGAAAAAAATTAAAGAATGTAATGAATAAGGTTTTTAGATAATGAAAAATAAATTGCAAACAAAGTTCGCTTGAATACATAGATTATAGAAATATATTTTTTGAAATTTAAATATATGATTACATTCGTTTTTTCAATTGCTATATCAGATATAAATCACAAATTACTCGTGACGAAATTTAATATTGACAAAATTGACCAAAAGGTATACAATATAATCGAATCACAAAATCAACAGAACATAATTTGAGGTGCAAAAATGATACTAGCTGATGTTGCAACAATTCGAACTGGCGTTGTTGCCACTCGAAAAAAGGCTGTTAATACTGATTCGGCAGAGTGTACTTATAACTTGATTAATTTAAAATGTGCGTCGACTGGTGGATATCTTGACTTGCGGTATGCAGAAAAATTCCAAACGGCAGAGCCATTGAAGCAACAGCTTTTTACTCAGATGAATGATATACTCATAAGACTTAGCACACCGTATACGGCGATTATGATTACTAAAGATGAATGGTGCGGATATTTAGTGCCTTCCCACTTTGCGATTATACGCGTTGATAAAAGTGTTGTTTCGCCAGAATATATACTATGGTTATTAAAACAAGAATCCACCAAGCAAAAGATATTACAAAATATAAGTGGTAGCGGCATGTTTGGAACAATAAATTCAAGGTTTTTCAACTCGCTGATTGTGCCGAATCTGCCACTAAAAGATCAGAGAATAATAGGACAGATGCAAATATTAGTCGAAAAAGAGCAAGAACTCATGCGTGAATTAGCTTCCCAAAAAGCGATCTATAACAAGCTATTGTTTGATAAAATCTATGATTCTGTAAAGAGAGGTAATTTAAAATGACTACTAAGCAAAATATCGAAAAGGTTCTTTGGAGCGCCTGTGACAGTTTCCGTGGTAAAATAGATAGTTCCCGTTATAAAGATTATATCCTTTCTATGCTGTTTGTAAAATACCTCAGCGATGTTTATGCTGAGACTAAAGAAAACTATATTAAACAATATGACGGTGATATGCGTCGAGTTAAACGTGCTATGAGTCGAGAACGTTTTGTCATGGATGAGACCTCAACATTTACATATCTTTATAACAATCGTAATGATGCAGAAATCGGTCAAAAAATCAATGTTGCTCTTGCCGCAATCGAAAATAATAACAGTTCAAAACTCTACAATGTTTTCAGAGCGATAGATTTTAATTCTACTGTTGATTTTGGAGAACCGAAAGAGAAAAACGCTATTCTTAAAAATTTGTTGGAGGATTTTAAAGATTTGGATTTGAGTCCTTCCCAATTAGATTCAGTTGATATTATCGGAGATTCCTACGAGTACATGATTGCAAATTTTGCTTCAGACGCAGGGAAAAAAGGTGGGGAGTTCTACACGCCAAGTAAAGTATCGGAACTTGTTGCTCGTTTGGTACAACCTAAGGAAAACGACCGTATCTATGATGCCACTTGCGGAAGCGGTGGTCTGCTTCTTAAAGCGTTCAAACAAATTGAAAGCGGTAAAGCTCGTATTTATGGTCAAGAACAAAATATGCAAACCTGGGCACTTTGTCGAATGAACATGTTTCTGCATAATGTTGATGATGCTGTCATCTGGCACGGCGATACGCTTGCTAATCCCGGTAATATCGAAAATGATAAGCTGATGAAGTTTCAATGTATTGTCGCCAATCCACCATTTTCGTTGGACAAATGGGATAGCGGCTTTCTTGGTGATGCTGAAACTGATGCTAAAGGTAAAAAACCCAAAATGAGTGCGGAACTTGATCCATATCGCCGATTTGATTGGGGGATTCCACCAACTTCTAAAGGTGACTACGCCTTTGTTATGCATATGCTTCATAGCTTGGATGACACAACAGGGCGCATGGGAATTATCCTTCCTCACGGTGTACTTTTTCGAGGTGCAGGAGAAGGTAGAATTCGTCGCACCATTATCGAAAACTTCAACTTTCTTGATGCCGTTATTGGACTTCCGGCAAATCTTTTCTACGGTGCTGGAATCCCTGCATGTATCTTAATCTTTCGCAAGGATCGCGGAACGAATAATAAAGTTCTTTTTGTTGATGCCAGTGGCGAAGGACACTATGAGAAAGGTAAAAATCAGAATATTTTGCGCGAATGCGATGTAAAGAAAATTGTGGATACTTATGTTCAGTATAAGACCGATATTCATTATTCGGACGAGTCTAAGTATAGCCATGTTGCCACATTAGCTGAAATTCAAGAAAATGACTATAACCTCAACATTCCGCGCTACGTAGATACCTTTGAGGAAGAAGAACTGATCGATATTGATGAAGTAAAACGCAATATCGCTGATATTGAGGCTGAACTTGCGGAAGTGCAGGCTCAGATGGAGAAGTATATGAAAGAATTGGGACTTTGAGAGATATTATACATCAAACAAATCTTTACTCTTAAACATATTAATGAGAACTAACATTTCTAAATTCTCCAAACAGACTACATTTGGGGTTAACGCAAAATTGCTAACAAATGGGCAAAATTCAGAGAAAATGGGCAAATCCTAATGTTTCTCAGAAAAATCCATTGGCTTTAGAAGATATTATGAACGAAATGTGAAAAGATTTGGGAGTAAAAAAGTAAAGACAGGAAATCTCTTAGATTTTTTCGTAAATGACATCAAGCAAGTGTTGAAGGAAAAATAACCCACAGACAATTTAGTAGCAAATTGAATATATTTAGCGACACAAAGTTGTGAAAGTGCAAATATTTTAAAAAAGTAGGTTTTATACATGAAAGAAGTAATAGAATATATTTCCAAAGAAGCCAGTTGGGCAATTCCATTGATTTTTTCTGTGATTGTTTTTTGCGTTAATTTGCTTTTTGCCTTTTTTAATGCTTATTACGCAAGGCAACAAAAAGAAGCTCAGGTGGTTCAAACCAACCTTGCATTAATGCAAAAAAGAATGGATATTTACAACAGAGAGCGAGAAATTCTTGAATATATTATTGAGTATGAAAATCCCAATAAAAAACTGGTTGAAGTATTCGTTCGTGATGAACTTGAAGTAAGATTACTGTTTGGAAATGATATTCAAAGTCATTTTGCAGAAATAATGGATTTTTTGAAACAGGTACATGAGTACAAAAGTGTGCCTGTTTCCTATGGAGAAGGTGGCTTCTTTTCAGATATAAGAGATGAACAAGTTGAAATGTTTTCGCAACAAGCGATAGATTTATTTGCTCAAGGAATTAATTTATATAAAAAATACATTGATTTTAGTGATATAAAATTAAAAACTAAAGGGCGGTGATAGGAAATGACCCCACAAATAAAGAAACGAATTGAACAAATTCGCCGCGGCGAAGTGCCAGAGGGATATAAAAAAACGAAAGTCTGGATTGTGCCGGATGAATGGGAAGAAAAAAAACTATGTTCAATATCATCACATAATACAAGAAAAAATACAGATGGAATGGTGAAAATTACATTCACAAACTCTGCCACGCAAGGTGTCATCAAACAAACAGATTATTTCGATAAAGAAATATCTAATATAGAAAACATCATAGGATATTATGTAGTACAGGAAGACGACTATATATATAATCCGAGAATTTCCGTGTCGGCACCTTGTGGTCCTATTAACAAATCTCATTTTTCAGAAAACGGTGTAGTTTCTCCGCTGTATACTGTATTTAGAATGAATAATAATTTGAAAAAGAATAGATATATTGAGTTATATTTGAAAAGTTCTTTTTGGCATCGCTATATATGCGGAGTTGCAAACTATGGGGCAAGGCACGATAGAATGAATATTACAAATGATGATTTGTTTGGTATGCCCGTGCCTTTTCCCCCTCTCGCCGAGCAGGAGAAGATTGCCGAGATTCTCTCTACGCAGGACAAGCTGATTGAGTTGAAAGAAAAGCTCATAGAGAAAAAGAAACGGCAGAAAAAGTATCTGATGCAACAGCTTCTTACAGGTAAACAACGCTTACCCGGATTTTTTGGGGAGTGGAGAAAAGTATTATTTAAAGAGTGTATAAAAGAAGTAGATGACCGCTCAACAAAAAGTAATCAATATCCAATACTTTCTGTAACCAAAAATGGTATTGTTTACCAAGCTGATCATTTCAATAAACAGATTGCAAGCGACAATAATGTTGGATATAAAATCATAAGACGCAATCAATTAGCTTTTAGCATCTTAAATCTGTGGATGGGAAGTGTCGATGTTTTGAACTTGTGCGATATAGGCATTGTCTCGCCTGCATATAAAGTTTTTGAGTGTATAGAAAACTACTTAATACCAAGTTTTGCAAAATATTTCTTGAGATCTTACAATGTAGTTTTGCTTTATAATAAAAACTCAGAAACTGGGGCAAGTGTTGTTCGTAAGAATTTGGATTTAGCTGCTCTTTTAAATGAACAACTCGAGATTCCTTCGATAGAAGAACAAAACGCTATTTCAAAGATTTTAAATACCGCCGATAAAGAAATAAGTGTACTTCAAAAAGATCTCAATCAAGAAAAACAAAGAAAGAAAGCCTTGATGCAACTTCTGTTGACAGGCATAGTGAGGGTTACTTTATGATTGAAATATGCGATAATATTTTTGTGGGTAGTGAACAAGATTATTACACTATACAAAGAGAAAAAAATTGGGCAACACTTCATTGTTGTAAGAATCCTTTTCATTGTCAGTTTGTTGGGTATCGTGGTAACCTTTCGCCTAACCATCCTGACTATGCATTTAAACGCATAGATAATGAAATGTCATTAAACCTTGTTGATATGGATAGATTCAGTGCAAACTATCTTGATTTCAATAGACTTATGTTTGAAAATGCTTTTTCTTTTCTTGATGAATATCGGAACAACGGATATAAATTACTGATTCACTGTAATCAAGGTGAATCGAGAGGTCCAACATTAGGAATGTTGTATGCTGCTCGACTTGGAGCATTTGACTATGCAGACTTTGATTCAACGGTACATAAATTTCGTACCAAGTATCCGTTTTATAACCCTAAAGCTAATATTTATCTTACTGCGAAGAATCTATGGCAATACTTTGTTGAAAAAAGGAAATAAATTGATGGCAACAAATACCCCTAAAGGTGGCAGTCACAGAAACGGTGCTGTAAGACAGCAATCACAGACCTATAATCATAAGACACGGCATGGGCAAAACAGGATACAAACGTGGGCAAGTTTATGGATGGCAAGAAGAAATAATTCCGCGGGCAGCGAGGCGTTTTCGTCTCGTTACGTCTGCTTATAAAAAAGGATATCATATGGAAAAGGAAAAAATCATATTAACAAAGTTGACAGAAGAAAGCAAATATAAAAAACTAAAAAAAGCGATTAAATTCATTCAGGAAAATGCCGGAGGGATCACTCTGATAACTACGTCTGCTATTGCTTTAGGCAATGTGTTGATTAGATACTTTTCATACTTGATTGAATGCGGAAAAACAATGTACTACAATATTCCAAAATCATTGATTGATGTTTCAGGTGATAACATACTATATGATTTTTTTGTGAAAGGCATAATTGCACTATTTTTTATCCTATTGAATCTCATCCCTTATTTCCTTTGGAAAGGTGAAAAAAGAATATGGTCTAAAGTGAGTTGGTCACTAATACTTGTATTGTCCCCTGAAGTGCTAGTTATACTTGGTTTAATGGTAGATTGCGGTCGTGGGATTAAGTATTCAATAGGAGACCTCGGTATGTTTCTTATATCCGGTTTTATTTTTGGCGCGATTTTCTTTTCTGCAGGTTTATTTAATGGTATCTGTGAGCATGTTTATAAATTGAGACAAAATAAGAAAAAACAGAATAAGGAAAAGGGGTTAAGCAATTATAAGAAAATCACTCGCATAATTGTTCTATTTGCGCTTCTTATTGTGGTAGAATCAGCTTTGATTATTTTTTTCGGTTATTTAAACGCAGCTTCCAAAAATCAATTTAAAATTATTATAGATGGTGATTTGACATATGCTGTAATTTATGAAAACTCTGAAAAATATGTAATTTCCAAATGTGAGATTGAAGACAAGCAAATTAGTTTTACAGATATAGATACTAAGAAAGAAATCAAAAAAGACGATGTGGAATATACTATTCAGCGCTTGACTCAAAGGAAGGAGAACGTTAAATGAGCTACAAGAATCAATCCGATTTATATTTAGAAGACAATATCAGCAAATATCCGGCTATTGAACTTCTGTGCAAGCTGGGATTTGAGTACATATCGCCGGAAGAATGTATGCGTCAGCGCGGTACACTTTATGATGTATTGCTTAAAGATATTCTCCGCAAACAATTACACGCCATTAACCAATTTGATTTTGGCGGAATAACATATAAATTTACTGCTGATAACGTTGAGAAAGCCATTAAAGATCTTGACAAGCCCCTAACAGACGGTCTTAGCCGCACGAGCGAGAAAATCTATGATGCTTTAATGTTGGGCAAGAGTTATCTTGAAAAGCTGGCTGACGGCACCTCTAAAAGCTTTAATCTAAAATATATTGATTGGGAGCATCCTGAAAACAATGTGTTTCATGTGACAGAGGAATTCTCCTGTGATAGTTGGGACAAGCAAAAGAATGCCCGTCCCGATATTGTCCTGTTTGTAAACGGAATTCCGTTCGCCGTCATCGAGTGTAAATCGCCTACGATCAGCGAGGATCAGGCGGTGGAGCAGATGATTCGAAATCAGGGTAAGGATTATATTCCGCAGCTTTTTAAGTTTGCACAGATCGTTGTTGCGACCAATAAGAATGCTACAAAATACGCAACCTGCGGTACTGGTAAAAACTTCTGGTGTATTTGGCGCGAGCAATATATCGAGTGGCAAGATAAGCTGATTGAGCAGCATGTTGCTGGAAGAAAGCCGACAGTTCAAGACAGAGGTATTGTGTC
>CAZIMO010000011.1:0-43166 GCA_964540535.1 uncultured Eubacteriales bacterium
CTCCCCCAAGAGTCCACATCGACGGGGAGGTTTGGCACCTCGATGTCGGCTCATCACATCCTGGGGCTGTATTCGGTCCCAAGGGTTCGGCTGTTCGCCGATTAAAGTGGTACGCGAGCTGGGTTCAGAACGTCGTGAGACAGTTCGGTCCCTATCTGTCGTGGGCGTAGGATATTTGAGGAGCGCTGTCCCTAGTACGAGAGGACCGGGATGGACGCACCTCTGGTGCATCGGTTGTCATGCCAATGGCACGGCCGAGCAGCTAAGTGCGGTTTGGATAAACGCTGAAAGCATCTAAGCGTGAAGCCATCTCCAAGATAAGATATCCCATAGCATAAGCTAGTAAGACCCCATATGGACTATATGGTTGATAGGCTGCAGGTGTACGCATGGTGACATGTTTAGCTTGGCAGTACTAATAGGTCGAGGGCTTGACCATTTTTCTTGGTCTCTTTTACAATTTCCTCTTTCACTCCTTTGTTCAGTTTTCAGGGTACATAAATTCAAACACCTTCAAATGAAGGTGTTTTTTTCTTGCTTGTTTTCTGTAAATATGTTATATTGATGATAGAATTAGGTGATATATGTGAAAATTAATTTTGCAATCAGAGAAGCTGTTATTTCAGACAGCTACGATATTTATCATATTAACAAGACGAGTTTAGGATATGACTACGATTATGAAAAGCAAAAAGCAAAAATGAAAGCAGTATTAAGCGATGATTCACAGGTTGTTTTTGTTGCTGATATTGGCGATAAAGCAGTCGGGTATATTCATCTTGCAAATTATGATGTAATTTATGCTGATAATTTCAAGAATTGTTTAGGTTTGGCCGTAGATAATGATTTCAAGCGCAACGGCATTGGCTCTGCACTTCTGCATAAGGCTGAAGAATGGGCAAGAGAACACGGTGCATCGGGAATTAGACTTTGTTCCGGTATTGAACGAGAAAATGCCCATAAATTTTATTTATCACAAGGCTATATAGAAAACAAAATACAGAAAAATTTGAAAAAGGTATTTTAATAGGTGAATTTGATGTTCTATTCCTTTTCAACACAAGACGAAAGACGAATTTTCGGCGGTTCGGATTTTATAGAAATTCAATTTTGCAGCTTGCCTCCTGACGCCAAAATAGAAAAAATCATATCAGCAGACACTTTAGACAACTGGCACGATGATTCTTTGTATATAAAGGGCGATGATGTCAATGCGTTTTTGAATGAATATAGCTGCATATTTGACTGTGGTATTTATGGAAATTCAGAAATTGGTTCAGTAGATATATACGGAATAAATTATTACAGTCCCGATTTTATTGAACCTATAATTGCAAAGCTTATGAATTTTAAACCCACAGATTATGAAATCCTTACGGAATGGCTCAACAAAGCAAAAAAATATAACGGATTTTACATTTTAGGTATTTAATATGGAATTAGACAGAAAATTTTTGAAACAGCTTTGGAATAACGAAAAAGTATTATGTCCTAAATGTAATGAAGAAATTTTAGTTCCATTGCATAAAAAGAAAAAGGATAACACCGATTTTCAATGTCCCAATTGCCAAGAAATATACAGAACAATAAACATTTTAAACGAATTGTTGAATGCGAATAAACAGTGAGATGTAAGGCGGAATGTGAAATGCAAGACGGTCTTAAAATATTGTTAGAGACATATTGGTCAAGTAATGGTTGGAGATATAAAGCATTATTATCGGAAGAGTTTGAATTGGCAAAACAAGAGGGATATATGTTTGATTACCCAAAATATATTTCTCATGACGAAACATTAAACAAGCTTGACATTTTATTGAAAAAAATTGACCCTAAAGATGTAGCTAATGCTTTTTTGTATAGTTTATCTACGAGAAAACTTGAATATCGTTCAATATTAGGAAGTTATTATTATGCTAAGGCTATTCCCAAGCATGCGGTATATGATCCTTATAATAAGCAAAATTCAATGCATTGCTATATGTGCGGGTGGTATGCATGGCATGAAGAACCGACTGAATTTGATTTAAAACGCGGATTAAATATATTTAATTTTGTAAGATACAAATTTGGCGGTACAGGACATGATGGAATCGATTACGCCTTATTTGACATTGAACAATTTTTAAAATTACCTAAAGTAGCTCCAACCGATGCAGATCGAAAAATTTTGAAAAAAATACTGCAATGTGTAGATAAAATTGAGCAAAAAAATAAGGTCGGTAAACTGAGAGATACAATAGTAAAAGAAAAAATATTTAAAAGCAATAAAAATGAAATTAGTGTTATTTTAGATATTTTAGGAATATGCGGTGTGTTGTCAAGTGAAACTTTTCCTTGTTATGAAGATAAGTTTGTTGATGAGTATGACAGGTCACCGGCTGAGCATACAAATGATTTTAGCTATCCCGTGAATAGATGGCGAGCATCAGACGGCATAAATTATGCAAGATTTGAAAAGGTTTTTAATTACAAAATTTAAAGGAAGATATAAATTATGGGATTTTTTGACAAATTCAAAAAGCATATTATAAATAATGAAACCGCAGAAACAGATGAACAAGATACCGTATATGCACCTGGATGGGATGCAATTACAGCAGAATGTGACAGGGTTTATCCAAACCAAAAGAATCCGAAGCATTACGGAACTTTAATAGATTGGAGATTCGGGGGAAACAATCCGCTTCAAGGCGTAAGCGTTTATGACGGCAGTAATTATTGGCATTTTGTAACTTACGGATTATCTGAATTATATGAAAAAGAGTCAGATATAAAAGAAATAAGCGGATACGGAATGGAATTTACCTTTAAGTTAAAAAAGGATAAATACGAAAATGAAGAAAATGAAATAAGATGCGTATGCGGAATTTTGCAGTCAATCGCGCTAATTACATTTACTAAAGGTGAACTGTTTAACACTTATGAAACATTGTATACAGGGCAAACAGAGGGGATTGATTGCAGCAGAAGCTCTAATATAACGGGTTTTATTACTATTCCGGATGATAAATTCCGTGAAATTACTACACCGAATGGTAAGGTTTGCTTCGTTGAATTTGTCGGAGCAACTGACAGCGAATTAAAAGCAGCTTTGAATAGAGAAATCAGCGTAAAAGAGTTATATGAAAAGCTTGGTTCTGATATAACCGATTATAACAGAAAAGCTGTTATATAAATTCAGGGGTTAAACTTATGAAATTAGAAGATATAAGTTTAGAAAAGTTATGGGAATTATTCCCAATCACATTTACTGATTATTCTGAAAAATTTATAGATGTTTATTTTGAAGAAGAAAATATTTTAAAAACTTTAATCGGTGATTACATAAAAAGAATAAGTCATATCGGCAGTACATCAATTAAAAATATAAAAACAAAACCGATAGTGGATATTTTAATAGAAACTGATTTCAATGATATGGATAGTATTAAAGAAATATTGCTGAACCATGATTATATTTTAATGAGCGAAGCTTTGAATAAAATATCTTTTAATAAAGGCTATACAATAAACGGATATGCTGATAAGGTTTTTCATATTCATATTAAAAAATTCGGAGATTGCGATGAACTGTATTTCAGAGATTATTTAAACAGTAATGCAGAAAAAGCCGAAGAATACGAAAGATTAAAAATAGAGCTTTATTATAAATACAAACCTAACAGAGATTTATACACAGACGGCAAAACAGAATTCGTTAATGAAACAGTACGTCTGGCTAAGGAAGAATATAAGGGTAAATATTAACCGTTTACGAAAAATCCGAAACATACTGAAGTTGAATTTGCATAGTTAAATTCAATTTTCCCAACTAAACCATTGGTTTAGAAAATGAAACTAACAGAATATAATCGGTTTACTTTTCTTTGTGGTAATATGATATTAAGGAGGAATCATTATGAGTAAAAAAGAAAACAAGACCTTTGCTGATGTCATAGTTCAATTAAGAAAAGAAAAAGGTATGACACAGCAGGAATTAGCAGACAAACTTCATATTACTGATAAAGCAGTAAGTAAATGGGAAAGGAATTTATCATATCCGGATATAACGTCTATTTCCAAATTAGCAGAAATATTAGGAGTAGAAAGTTCTTATTTGCTTGATGCCTGTAAAAAAGAAGATTCAGAAAATCCATATATTAAAAAAATAAATATAAAACAAATAATCAATTTGATTTGTAAAGCAGTTGGTGTCGGTATGGGCGTTGCTGTTGTCGTTCTTAATATACTCGGCGAGCTTCAAGTCAGCAATGCTATTGCTATGTTGGGAATAGGATTGGCTTGTATCAGTATTTCACTGTTGCCTAACAATAAAGAATAGTTTAAATTCAGCATTAGAATTGAAAATTTCAATTTTAATTTATAGGTTTTTACACAAAATTATCCCCCGTACTTTTAAAGTACGGGGGTTTTGCTACTATGATGAATGTTTTGATTTATCAATAAACACCCTGCTGGAGCATTGCTTCTGCAACCTTTTCAAAGCCTGCAATGTTTGCACCTGCAATAAGGTCATAGCCGATACCGTAGCGTTCCGAAGCGTCTACTGAAATATCATAGATATTTTTCATAGCGGTTTTCAGCATTTCATCAACCTTTTCGGCTGTCCATGAAAGACGCTGGCTATTTTGGCTCATTTCAAGACCCGAAACACAAACGCCGCCTGCGTTCACTGCCTTTGACGGAGCAACAATTACGCCGTTCTCAACAAAGTATGCAACTGCTTCTGCTGTTGTGGGCATATTGGCAACCTCAATGTAATACTTTGTGCCGTTTGCAACGATTTTCTTTGCTTCTTCAAGTGTAACCTCGTTCTGTGTTGCGCAGGGGAGAGCAATGTCAACCTTAACGCCCCAAGGCTTTTCGCCCGGGTGGAATTCTGCACCGAATTTATCAGCATAATCCTTTGCTTTATCTCTTCCGGATGCACGCATTTCAAGAAGATAATTGATTTTTTCTTCTGTTACAATGCCGTCTTTATCATAAACATAACCGTCAGGACCGCTGATTGTAAGGGGAATACCGCCAAGCTCGGTGATTTTTTTGATTGCACCCCAAGCAACATTGCCGAAACCTGAAACTGCAAATGTCTTACCTTTAATTTTCTCGCCCTCGTGAGCAAGAACCTCGTTTGTGTAATAAATTGCGCCGTATCCCGTAGCTTCGGGTCTAATAAGCGAACCACCGTATGCACGGCCCTTGCCTGTAAGAACGCCGTTTTCAAACGCGCCCTTAATTCTCTTATACTGACCGAATAAATAGCCGATTTCTTTGCCGCTTACACCTATATCACCTGCGGGAACATCGACGTCAGGACCTATATGACGCTGAAGTTCAGTCATAAATGCCTGACAGAAACGCATAATTTCACCGTCGCTCTTACCAACGGGGTTAAAATCGGAACCGCCTTTGGCTCCGCCCATAGGAAGACCTGTGAGTGAGTTTTTGAATGTCTGTTCAAACCCTAAGAAGAAAATGATACTTGAGTTTACACTTGGGTGAAAACGAAGACCTCCTTTGTAAGGCCCGATAGCAGAGTTAAACTGCACACGGTAACCTCTGTTCACCTGTGTCTGACCCTTATCGTCAACCCAGGCAACACGGAATGTTACAAGTCTCTCGGGTTCAGCCATTCTTCCCAAAATATCGTACTTCTCGTATTCGGGGTGGGCTTCAACAACTTTTTCGAGCGAACCGAAAACTTCTTTTACACATTGAAGAAATTCGGGTTTGTCGCCGTCACGCTGTTCAACCCTTTTAATGACACTTTCAATATAATTATTCATAATAATAAGACCTCCTTGCCTTATGTATAAAATTATATCATAATTTGAGTTCTGCTTTCAAGTTGCAATACAGTATATTTTTGGTATTTGATTTTGTTTATAATAGCTGAAAAATATTAAAAAGTGTCTAATTTGTAATTTACTATTATGAAAATCTGTGATAAAATAAGTAGGAAAAAATACAAACGGTGGATTTATGCAGAAATTTGTAACAAACAATGCAGAAGAAACAATTGAATTAGGTTGCAGATTAGCTGAAAAACTTGCAGGCAGAACTGTCGTTGCGTTTTTCGGCGGACTCGGTATGGGCAAAACCGCTTTTACCAGAGGAATGGCAAAGGCTCTTTGCGTAAAAGAAGAGGTGAGCAGTCCCACGTTCGCCATTGTTAATGATTACGGCGGAAATCCGCCCCTTTATCATTTTGATATGTATCGTGTTGAATCATGGGATGATTTGTATTCAAGCGGATTTTTTGATTTTTATGAGGCGGGCGGAATTTTAGCAGTTGAATGGAGCGAAAATATCGAAAACGCTCTGCCCGAAAATACAATAAGAGTAGAATTTCAAAGAGGCGAAAATGATAATCAGCGAATTATCACCATTGACGGAGGTGTTACTATATGAAGATTTTATCACTTGATTCAACATCGGTAACAGCATCTGTTGCAATTACTGAAAACGGCAAAACGCTTGCTGAAAATTTTATAAATAACGGGCTTACTCACAGTCAAACACTTATGCCGTTAGCAGAAAAAACTCTTGCTGACAGCGGTGTTGCGATAAATGATATTGATTTATTTGCAGCAACTGTCGGTCCCGGTTCGTTCACAGGCGTAAGAATAGGTATTGCTTCGGTTAAGGGTATGGCGGACGCTTTGAAAAAAGACTGCTTTGCTGTTTCAACTCTTGAAGCGATAGCAGAACCGCTTGAAAATGAAGATGTTATAGCCTGCGCCGTAATGGATGCGCGCTGTAATCAAGTTTACACCGCGATTTTTGAAAACGGCAACCGTCTTTGTGAAGATAAAGCTGTGTTAATAGACGAATTAGGCAAAGAACTTATGCAATACAACAAAAAAGTTGTATTTATCGGCGACGGCGCGAAGCTTTGCTATAACAGATTGAGTGAAACTCTGCAAAACTGCGAAATTGCAGGCGAAGATATTCTTTATATACATGCTTCAAGCATAGGCAGACTTGCGGACGGTAAAATAAACAAAGGTGAAACTCTTACTTTATCAGCAGATTTAGTTCCTTTTTATTTGAGATTACCTCAAGCGGAAAGAGAACTTAATAATAAGAAATCATTAAAGAAACAAGGAGAATGAGTATGATAGCATTAGGCGCAGACCATGGCGGATTTGAACTGAAAGAGGCTATAAAAAAGCATCTTGACGAAAGAAAAATTGAATATATTGACTGCGGAACATACACTGCCGAGTCAATTGATTATGCTCCGATCGCAAAAAAAACTTGTGAAAAGGTAATAAGCGGTGAGTGTGAAAAAGCAATTCTTTGCTGCGGAACAGGTATCGGAATTTCAATGGCAGCTAACAAGGTTAAGGGAATCCGTGCGGCTTGCTGTTCAGATTATTTCAGTGCAAAATTTACAAGACTTCATAACGATGCAAACGCTCTTTGTATGGGCGGCCGTGTTGTAGGCGCAGGTCTTGCAACAGAGCTTGTTGATGTGTTCCTTGATACTGAATTTGAGGGCGGCAGACATCAGCGCAGAGTTGATCAGATTATGGATATAGAAAATTCATAAAAAATCTTGTCAATTATAAATTAGAAGTATATAATCATTATGAAAATTTGATTTGGAGGCAGTTAAAATGGCAGTAACAATTACAAACCATCCCCTTATTCAGCATAAGCTTACTCTTTTAAGAGATAAAAACACAGGTTCAAAAGAGTTCAGAGCGCTTGTTTCGGAAATAGCAACTCTTATGTGCTATGAAGCAACCCGTGACCTTCCTCTTGAAGAGGTTGAAATTGAAACACCTATTCAAAAGACAAAAACAAAGGTGATTTCGGGTAAAACTCTTGCATTTGTTCCGATTCTCCGTGCAGGCACAGGTATGCTCGACGGTGTTCTTTCTCTTGTTCCGTCTGCAAAGGTAGGTCATATCGGTATGTACCGTGACCCTGAAACAGCACTTCCGATTCCTTATTACTGCAAGCTTCCGTCAGATATTGAAGAGCGTGAGGTTATCGTTCTTGATCCCATGCTTGCAACAGGCGGTTCAGCAATTGACGCAATTTCTCAAATTAAAGCATATCACCCAAAATCAATCAAATTTATGGGTATTATTGCAGCTCCCGAAGGAATGTCTGCTCTTACAGAGGCTCATCCGGATGTTGACATTTACTGCGCGGCTCTCGATGAAAGACTTAACGAGCATAAATATATTATTCCAGGCCTCGGCGACGCAGGCGACAGAATTTTCGGCACAAAATAAGACTATAAAATATAACAGCGTATGGGTTGGAATTCCATACGCTGTTTTTGTATTATTTAATATCAGTTAAAACATCGGATATATCCCCGTCAATACATATCGACTGATTTTCAATTTCTTTCGGACAAATTGCGTATTCCGCATTTATACAGACATATGTGGCTTTAGGATTTTGCGCTGTCAACTGCCAAAACGGATACTTGATAATCACAGGGGTGTTATAACCTACGCCGAGTTCAAGGTAAAGTATATTTTGATTTTGCCTTGTTCTCAAAAAATCGCTGTATCTTTCACTCGCTTTATGCCAGCCCTCATCTTGAACAAATTTATTGTCACATCTTAAATTTGTGGTTAAAGGCTTTCCGCAATAAGGGCATTTCGGAATTAAATCAGTCGGTATTCGCATATCCTTTTGCTTTTCATACATTTCTATGACAATATTTTTATTATCAAAAGTTTTTTGACAGCAAGGCTCACTGCACTGAAAAAGTCCGTAATCGCCTTGGGTATAAAATAAACGGTTTTTGTCAAAGCCGGCGCGCTGAAAGCAGTGGTCAACATTGGTTGTGATAACAAAATAATCTTTATCTTTAACTAAATCAAACAGCCTGTAATATAAGTCAGACGGAATATCCACATAACGGTTTAAATAGATATGTCTGCTCCACCATGCCCAATATTCTTCAAGGCTGTGGTAGGGATAAAAACCGCCTGAATACATATCGGTAATGCCGTACTTTTCTTTAAAATCAGAAAAATATTTATCAAATCTTTCTCCGCCGTAGGTAAAACCTGCTGCTGTTGATAATCCTGCTCCTGCACCGATAACAACTGCGTCGCATTCTTCAAACGCTTTTTTAAACTTGCTTATCTGTACAGAGTAGCTGTCGGTAGATTTTGTAGTCTTTATCTTTGAAAACATTGAATATCACCTTGATTTTGCTGTTAGTTTTTTCTTTATATTCTTTAATTGTTTCTATTGCAATTTCTGCTGCTCTGTAATTGGGAAAATGAAATTCGCCTGTGGAAATACAGCAGAACGCAATGCTGTTCAAATTATTTTTGTCTGATGTTTTTAGGCATTCCGTGTAACAGGAAGCGAGCAGTTCTTCATCATTTTTTGTGAGAATACCGTTAATAATAGGTCCGACAGTGTGGATAACATATGCGCTCGGAAGATTATATGCAGGTGTAATTCTAGCTTTGCCCGTAGGCTCTTTAAACCCTTGCGACTGCATAATTTCATCACACTTTAACCGAAGTCTCACACCCGAAAAAGTGTGAATGCAGTTATCTATACAAGCGTGGCAGGGGCAGAAGCATCCCAAAAGCTGACTGTTAGCCGCATTTACTATCGCATCTGCATCAATGGTTGTAATATCGCCCTGCCATAAGTAAATATCATCATCAATTTCGGCAAGCTCGCTTAAATGAGTTATGCCTTTCTTGTTTATTTCTTCACTTAAATATTCATCCTCAACTGACAAATATTCATCGCTTACAGGTTCGGGCATACGAACATTGACAAGCGAACGGTAAAGGTTAAAGCATTCGTCAATATCAATGGGTATTTCAACCTTGCTGTATCTTGGATTTTCAGCAAGCAGATATTTAATTAACCATAAAAGCCTTTCATTCTGTGTCATAATATCACCCTAAAACAAGCTGATTATCTATCCAGCTTTCCTGTTCGGCATCACGAATTTTATCACCCGGCTGATGAGAACCAAGTAAAAAAGGAGAGTTTGGATTGTGCCGCTTTGAATTTCGTATGACAGCTTCTCTGTTTGCATTGGCATAACAGTATTTACACAAATGCTTACAGGTGTCATAAGCGCCTATATCGTTACCGAGAAAGCAGGCGCATTCACCGCGCTGACCCTTTCTTTTTGGCATATTCAGCTTTGTGTGCAAGGCTTTTTCATATACAGACTGTGTAAGACATCCGTTGCAGTCAACACCGAACGGTGCAAGCTCGTCACCCTCGGCACAGGCTTTAACAGTAATACCGTATTTTTTGCCTATTTCTGCAAAAGTCTTGCCTAATTTCAAGCGTTCATTTTTAGTTACCGCTCTTGCTTCAGGAAAATTTCTGATAACCTTTTTGTACAAATCAATGAAGCTGATAATACAGGTGTTCGTATAACCCGAAAGCTCACTTGCCATTTTTTCAAAAATTTTAAGATGAAAGTCAAGAGAATATTTTTTTGTTATGAATATTGGATCATATCTCCAACCGATGCTGTCAATTCCGACTGTTTTGGAAAGCGTTTTGAAATCCTTGATAACCTGTTTTTTATCAGGTACATTCGGCTCAATTTCTTTTCCGTACGGCGTTATAGTTACAAACCAATATTGCCCGAAAGGCTTTAATATATCCGTATATTCAAGCATCGGCGCGGGATTCTTGGTGCAAAATGCAATTAAGTCAACAACATCGGGAGTAATTTTGTATTTTGTAACTGCCGACGGATTGTACGGATTACGCGCAAGAACATAACCATCTTTTATTCTGTTTATAAACCATTTTGAATAGAACGCAGGTATATCCGTTCTCATTCCAGTTTGTAAAATCATATCAGTATACTATTTTAATCCTATCTTTATTTATTGGTTTTGCTGACGGCTTTTCACCGTTAATATATCCAAGAATTACAAAACACCTTGCAATATAATTATCAGGGATATTCCATTTATATAATAAATCATTGCCGTACTCATTGTCAAAGCTTTGTTCAGCTCTTGAAATAATGCAAGAGGAAATACCAAGCTCTGTTGCCTGCAAAACCATATTTTCAGCGGCGCAAAAAGCGTCGGGAATACTGAACAGAAAATTCTTCGGCGCAAAAACACAGGCAACAGACGGGGCATCATAAAAACCGTTTCTTATATTTTTGTCGTCAATAACGCTTGGCTGTTCCTTTGATACATAAGAGCCGAGCAGTTGACTTCTGTCAAAATTATTCATATTCATAATTCCGATTTCTTTGCAAAGCTTGGCATTATGTACCCCTACGATGATTGTGCCTTGTCTGCCGCCTGCATTAGGAGCAGAAATACCTGCCTCAATAATTTTTTCAAGTGCTTCTCTATGTATTTGCTCATCCGTATATTTTCTGATTGAGCGTCTTGATTTGATTATATCCATTAACTGCATTATAAAATCTCCTTCCAGCATTGAGGGTCCGGTGAATAAAAGCTTCCGTATGTTCCCTTTGCAACAGCAGGACATCCCCTGCACCATGCAAGCAGTTCACACCTTGAGCATTTTTCAAATTTTTTATATTCTCTGTATATTTCGGCATCACAAACCCATACATCTGCAAGTCTGTCCTCGAATACATTTCCGATTTTGCTGTCGCTTACTCTTCGACAGGCAAATATATCGCCGTTCGGCAGAATTGTTATGTGACAGTTTCCGCAGTTACAGCCGCCGTAGATTATGTCTTTTTCTGCATCAGCAGGAATTTTGAATATTCCTTTTTCATATTCATACAAAGTCCATAAATGGTCTTTTTTATTAAAATATGTTTCACAGCCGTTTTCTTTATAGTATTTGAATTTTCTATAACATTCCTCAAGTAAAGCACGATAACGCGAAGGCTCAATATTAGTATTCTTTTCATTACTCGTTGGGCAATATCTTGCAAAGGCAAAAACGTCTGCTTTATTTTCAACAACAGTATCAATAATATTGGGAATTTCGTTAATATTTGTACCCGAAACCGTTGTCATAATAACCGCTTTTATGCCTGCTTTTTTTATTGTTGCTATCTTTTCAAGAGTGGTGTCAAATGAACCTGGCTTTCTGAACCAATCGTGCGTTTTTCTCATTCCGTCAATAGAAAGCTGATATTTTTCACAGCCCAATGCTTTAAGTCTTGCGCAAACTTCGTCATTAAGGTGAAAAGGATTACCGAGAATTGTGAAATTGATATTGTGACAGTGTATAAGCTCAAGCAGTTTCCAAAAATCAGGATGCAAAATAGGATCGCCGCCTGTAATATAAAAATACTGCTGACGGTCATACATCTCACAAAAGTCAATGCAGTTGTAAAATACATTTTCCATTTGCTCCCAAGTCATTGACTCAAGATGCTTGCAGTTATCCTCAGAAAAAATATAGCAATGCTTACACCGTTGATCGCAGTCATCTGTTATATGCCATTGAAATGCAAAATATTGTTTCATATCCTTACCTCTATATAAAAAAATCGTAAAACGAATTGACTGTTGATTTAGGGCAGACAGGTATTTTATCTGCCCTCGGTGATAATTATTTGTTATCACCTGCACCGCAAGCAGAACCGCAAGCTGCATGTGCCTTCTTATCGTCAGAAGAACCGCAAGCAGAACCGCAGGCTGACGAAGGAGTCTTTACAGACTTCTTTGCGTTCCAAGATGCTAAATCTTTAAGTGCCATAATTATCACCGCCTTCCGTTATTTGTTAATTGAATTATATAACAGTTTGTTTGAGACGAAAAGTACGCACTTTTTTGTGAGGTAGTTACTTATTTGTAAGTCTTGTGAATTTAAATTTTTTAGCATTAAAATTTTATTTGACTTATTTCGTATATTACATTATAATTTGAGTGTAACATTCACAAATGATGTATTGGAGATGCCGATATGAAAAACAACGATGAAATTATTGAAGCTTGTCCTGTTGCAACAACCGTTAATCTTATAGGAAGTAAGTGGAAATTGCTTATTATTAGAAATCTTTTGCAAAGACCGTGGAGATTTAACGAACTTCAAAAATCGCTTGACGGAATAAGCCAAAAGGTATTGACTGACTCACTGCGTTCTATGGAAAAAGACGGAATTATCATAAGAACCGTATACCCGGAAGTTCCGCCGAGGGTTGAATATTCTCTTACAGATTTAGGTATGAGCCTTCAGCCTATTCTCGATTTAATGCGTGAGTGGGGAGAGGTTTATAAAGTTAACAGTAAAAACTGAAAAAATGCTGCGCGGTCTTTTGACTGTGCAGCATTTTTGTGTTTTTATAATATGTAGTTTAAAACTCGACTTTTTGTACAGTGCCGCCGTTTTCACGGGATTTATCTGCAAGATAAACGCAAAGGTGACCTGCAACCGAATCAAAAATTGATGTGCAGGCAAGGCTTGGCTTTTCACCGCGTACAAATGAAACAAAGTCAGCCGCCAATCTTTCATCGCCGCCGCCGTGTCCGCCGTAAGCGCCGACCATATCGCCTGTGAGTTTCAAGTCAACCTCTTCAACGATTTTTTCGTCGGTCTTTGTGGGGTGAATTTTTGATACATAGAACTTTGCCTCTTCAAAGTTACCGTAAATTTCACCTTTTGTACCGATAATGTGTATTCTTCTAAGCGACATTGACGAGCCGCCAACCATATTGTGAGTACCCGTAGCGCCGTTTGCAAAGTTTACAAGCACAGATTGATGGTCAACAACATCATTGTCGCACTTGTAAATGCACTTGCCGTATGGGCTGTCGCCTTTAAGAAGATTTATTTTATCTTCAATTGTGGGATTTTTAATGTGTTCAAGCTTATCCCAAATATAGAATGCCCAACGATCCGGCTGGTCAATGTAAAGACGCTTTGCAGAGTAACGGCAGTCCTCAACAAGAGGGCAGTCGACCATACAGCGTTCGCCTGCGTTTTCGGGTGCATTTTCGGGCTTAAACTGGTATTTACCGCCGAAGCTTGAAATTGCAACGGGCTTCGTGTCGCTCATCATCCACATCATAATATCAATATCGTGACAGCACTTTGCAAGAAGCATTGTTGTGTGGCATTTCTTGCTGTTAGCCCATTTACCGCGAATGTAAGATGTTGAAAGGTGATGATAGCTTACATGCTCAAGGGTCTGAATATTCATAATGTCGCCGATATCGCCGTTAACAAGCCTTTCTTTAATTGCGTAATAGAAAGGAGTATAGCGAAGAACATGGCAAATCATAACCTTTGAGTTGTTAGTTCTTGCACATTCGACCAATTCACGCATTTCTTCTTCGCAAACTGCAAAAGGCTTTTCAAGAAGCATATCGTAGCCTAAATTCAAAAGGGGAATAGAGGTCTCAAGATGCTGATGATCCATTGTGCCGTTAATTATAGCGTCGGCAATTTTGCCGTGCTTTGCCAATTCGTCAGCATTTTCAAAGCACATATCCTCTGAAAAACCGAATTTTTCCATAACCATTTGTCTGCGAACAGGATTTGGGTCGGCAACACCGACGATTTTTAGCTGTTCGGGATTTGTTACTGCAAGCTCTGCATAAATTAAAGCTCTGTGACCTGCGCCTACAATTATCGCCGTAACGTGCTTTGACATATTTATCATCTCACTTAATATGTAATTATTATTTTGAGAATTATTCAAAATCTCTGAATTTATAAGTGTTTTGTGAGGTTATTATACCGTAAGTACGAGGCAGGAAAAGTCGCCGAGCGCTACGATACAATGTTCTCCGAAACACTCAAAATCTTTGATTTTGCAAGTATTTCGTGAGATTATTATAACACATAAAAACCAAAAGTAAAGTGTAAAATACAAATAAAATCGAACGCATAAATTATTTAATTAAGATATTTTTTGAAAAAATTTAAAGATTTTTAATGACAAAAAAAGCGTTTTGTATTATAATATACCCATTATTATGCAGAAGTCTGCAAATTGGAGGATTTTATTATGGCATTGGTAAGAAAAGAGGCTTATTTTCATTCATCAAACGGTGAAAACTTAATCAGAACTCTTATCTGGGAAGATGACGAATTAACACCTATCGGTATCGTTCAGCTCACTCACGGTATGGCAGAGCATATCGCACGCTATGACGATTTTGCACGCTTTCTCGCATCAAACGGCTTTGTAGTCTGCGGTCACGACCATTTGGGTCACGGTAAAAGCATTACCGAACGTTCACAAATCGGTTATATGGGTGAAGTTGACGGTGACAAACGCCTTGTTGATGATATGCACATACTTACAAAGATTATGAAAAAGAGAAATCCCGATATTCCTTATTTTCTTTTCGGACATTCAATGGGTTCGTTCTGTACAAGAGTTTACGGCACACATTTCGGCTATGAGCTTGACGGTATGATTATTTGCGGTACAGGTAGCTTTCCCGATATTGTCAATGCCGCTGTTGAACCTATAAATTTGCTTGTTAAAAAATACGGCCCCACAAGACGCATTGAACAATTAGGCGATCTTATGAATAAAGGCTTCTCTATGATGAGCGACGATAAAGAAAATCCTCTTGCGTGGATTTCAGAAAATCCCGAAAACCGTCTTGAATATTCAAACGATGAGCTTTGCGGATTTACATATACTCTTGCAGGCTACCGTGATATCTACAATCTTATTCGTGAAGCTTGCGACAGCGCTTGGGCAGAACGCCTTCCTGAAAATCTTCCTATACTGATTATTTCGGGTGCAAAAGACCCTGTCGGCAGTAACGGCAAGGGAGTTTTAACCGTTGCAGACCAGCTTGTTATGGCAGGCATTGAACCCACCACAATTCTTTATCCCACAATGCGTCACGAAATCCTTAACGAAACCGATAAAGAAGTTGTTTATAACGATGTTCTTAAATTCTTATTATCCATATATACAAAGGAAGCATAAATTTTGACAAATTTTGTTAATCAAACGCAAATCGAAAATCAAAATAAAATAGCGGAAGATGTTAAAGAATTACTTTTGCTCCGTCACAGCGTACAGCCAAAGGCTTTTGTTCATACATACGGCTGTCAAGGCAATGTTGCCGACAGTGAAAGAATAAAAGGCTCACTTTCCTTAATGGGTTATGTTATGACCGAAGATAAAGAAGAGGCAGATTTGATTTTATATAATACCTGTGCAATCCGTGAACACGCTGAAGACAGAGTTTTCGGCAATATCGGTGCAATAAAACGGTTAAAGCAGTCAAATCCCAACCTTATTATCGCTCTTTGCGGCTGTATGATGCAACAGGAGCATATCCGTGAAAAAATTTACAACAGCTATCCTTTTGTGGATATTGTTTTCGGTACTCACGGTCAGTATAAATTACCCGAGTATTTGAAAGCGTATCTCACACGAGGCAAACGCTTTTTTGCCGATACGGCTGAAACTAACGAAATTGCTGAGGGTGTTCCCGCTCTGCGTGACAATTCAGCAAAAGCTTGGCTTCCGATTATGTACGGCTGTGATAATTTTTGCAGTTATTGCGTTGTGCCATATGTAAGAGGGAGAGAAAGAAGCCGTAAATCAGCGGATATTTTAGCAGAAGCAAGGCAAATTATTGCTGAGGGCTATAAGGATATTACGCTTCTCGGTCAAAATGTAAATTCTTACGGCAAGGGTCTTGAGGAAGATATTAACTTCTCAAAACTTATTCGCCTGATAAACGAAATTCCGGGCGAATTTACAATCCGCTTTATGACATCTCACCCAAAGGATTGCACTAAAGAGCTTATCGACACAATTGCAGAGTGCGAAAAGGCTTCAAAGCATATTCATCTGCCTTTCCAATCGGGCAATAACCGAATTTTAAAAGAGATGAACCGGCATTATACCCGTGAGCAGTACCTTGAACTTATAAATTATGCAAAAGAAAAAATTGAGGGGCTGTCCCTTACAAGTGATGTTATTGTAGGCTTCCCGGGTGAAACCTATGAGGAATTCTGCGATACATTATCGCTTATAAAAGAAGTGGGCTTTACCTCGCTTTTCACCTTTATTTTCTCAAGCCGAAAGGGTACTAAAGCGGCGCAAATGCCAGACCCGATTTCCCGCGAAGAGAAAAACAAGTGGTTTAAGGAGCTTTGCGACTTGCAAGAGAGCATTGCGGCAAACCATAGCGCACAAATGCTCGGTAAAACTTACCGTGTGCTTTGCGAGGGCGAAAGCAAAACCCTTGCCGGCTATATGGCAGGCAGAACCGACGGTAACATTATAATCGAATTCCCCGCAGACGATAAAACTTTAATCGGCAAATTCTGTCATGTAAAGGTTACAGAGCCGTTAAATTGGATAGTCAGAGGCGAATTGATAAAATAATAAATGTAAATATAAAGGAGTACAAAACAATGTCACTTGAAAAACTTACAAGAGAGCTTGGCAAAGCAATTCAGCAGGATGAAAGATATTCTGCACTTCAAAAGGCTATTGAGGCTAACGAAAATGATACAGGACTCAATGAGCTTATGAGCAAAATTCAGCTTATTCAGGTTTCTTATCAGCACGAAGCTTCAAAAGAAGAGCCTAATGAAGATAAAATGAAGGCTTATGACGAAGAGTTCCGCGGTGTTTATTCAGAAATTATGACAAATCCCAATATGCAGAACTATGAAAAGGCAAGAAGAGAAATTGACGAGCTTATGAACTACCTTACAGGTATTCTTGCAATGTGTGTAAACGGCGACGATCCCGACACCTGCGATCCTACCGCTCATTCATGCGGCGGCGACTGCTCATGCTGTCACAGCGATTGCGACCACGAACACTAATATAACGTAAATTTTATTTGAGAGGGAAGCAGTAATATGGCACTTTCACCAATGATGCAACAATATTTTGAAGTAAAAGAACAATACAAAGACGCTATATTACTGTTCCGTCTCGGCGATTTCTATGAAATGTTCTTTGATGACGCTAAAACAGCGTCAAAAGAGCTTGAGCTTGTTCTCACAGGGCGTGACTGCGGTCTTGAAGAGCGTGCGCCAATGTGCGGCGTGCCTTTTCACAGTGCAGACGGTTACATTGCAAAGCTTGTTTCACGTGGCTATAAGGTTGCTATCTGCGAGCAGATGGAAGACCCTGCAACCGCCAAGGGGATTGTAAAGCGTGATGTTATCCGTATAGTAACACCGGGAACAGTAATTGAAAGCTCAATGCTTGATGAGTCAAAGAACAACTATCTTGCGTCAGTTTGCGCCGCTGACAGTAAGGTTGGCGTGTGCTTTATCGATATTTCAACAGGCGAGGTCAATTTAACAGAATTTGAAGAGAATGTTGAACAGCGTGTTATCAACGAAATGGGCAGATATAATCCCACTGAAATTATTCTCAACAAAGAGGTTGTGTCGTTCAGCGGACTTGCCGACTTCATTTCCAAAAAGCTTGAAGCGTCTGTTGAGCTATTGATTGAAGAGTTTGAATTCGCAAATGCCGAGGCTCTCTGTAAAGGGCATTTTAATACAAATGATTTGTCAACGCTTTCGCTCAATCAGCGGAATAACGCGGTATGCGCTCTCGGCGCGTCATTGGCATATTTAAAATCGACCCAGCGCAGAGATTTAGAGAATATCAAAAATATAAACTTTTATACCGATGCAAAATATATGAACCTCGGTGTTTCAGCAGTGCGTAATCTTGAGTTGCTTGAAACTATGCGAGACCGTGAAAAGAAAGGATCTCTGCTTTGGGTTCTTGATAAAACAAAAACCGCAATGGGCAAACGAATGCTTCGTTCGTTTATTGAAAGACCGCTTTATGACTGCGCTGAAATTTCAAAGCGTCTTAATGCGGTGGATGAGCTTTATGGCAACACGGAACTGCGTGAAAGAGAAGCAGAGCTTATGATAAGCGTTTACGATATGGAGCGTCTTATGACACGCATTGTCTATAATACCGCAAACGCAAAAGAATTGCTTTCACTTCGTACAACACTTGAAGTCTTGCCGGAAATTAAATCCGAGCTTTCATCGGCTGACTGTAAAATGCTAAAATACATTTATGAAGAAATTGATGCGTTAAGCGATGTCTGCGCGCTCATTAAATCCGCAATCAAAGAAGATGCGCCGTTCTCTGTGCGTGAGGGCGGAATGATAAACGACGGCTTTAATAAAGAGCTTGACGAGCTTCGTGATATAGTCAGCGGCGGAAAATCAGTTCTTGCAAAGCTTGAAGCCGATGAACAGGAAAAAACAGGTATCAAAAAGCTTCGTATAGGTTATAACAAGGTTTTCGGTTATTATTTTGAGGTGCTTAATTCTTATAAAGAATTAGTTCCCGATACATATATAAGAAAACAAACCCTTTCAAACTGCGAACGATATATTACAGAAGAGCTTAAAGCGCTTGAAACAAGGGTACTCGGTGCGCAAGAGAGAATTGTGGGTCTTGAATATGAGATTTTCAATTCTATCCGAAAAAAAATTGCAGGCGAATATCTGCGAACACAGCGTACCGCGCACGCTGTGGCGCTTTTAGATGTACTTTGTTCATTTGCAACAGTTTCCGTTAAAAATAATTATACCCGACCTGATATAAACGATAAGGGTATTATAAGAATTAACGAGGGCAGACATCCCGTAATTGAAACCCTGCAAAAAGGCGTAATGTTTGTGCCTAATGACACTTCTCTTGACTGTGAAGATAACCGAATGGCAGTTATTACCGGACCAAATATGGCAGGTAAATCCACATATATGCGCCAAATCGCAATAATCGTGCTTATGGCTCAAATCGGGTGCTTTGTACCTGCAAAATCGGCGGATATAGGCATTGTTGACAGTATTTTCACCCGTGTCGGCGCTTCTGATGATTTGGCTTCGGGCCAGTCAACTTTTATGGTCGAAATGAATGAGGTTGCCGAAATATTAAAATATTCTACAAAGAACAGTCTTATAATTCTTGATGAAATCGGCAGAGGCACTTCAACCTTTGACGGTATGAGTATTGCCCGTTCAGTTGTCGAGTATATTGCCGATAAAAAGAAAATCGGTGCAAAAACTCTTTTTGCAACTCATTATCACGAATTGTCAGAGCTTGAAGGTACTGTTGACGGCGTTAAAAACTATAATATTGCAGTTAAAAAACGCGGTGATGATGTAACTTTCCTTCGCCGAATTGTCCGTGGCGGAGCTGACGGCTCATACGGTATTGAGGTTGCAAAGCTTGCAGGAATACCCGACAATGTAATTAAACGAGCAAAAACAATTTTAAAAACATTGGAACAGAATGACTTGATGAAGCCCAAAGCTAAAACTGAAATTCCAGAACCTGAATTTGAAGAACAGCAAATGTCCTTTGAGTCAAATTCGAGGGAATACATAATGGACAGGCTTCGCACAGTTGATATAAATACGCTTACTCCTATTGAGGCTATGGGGCTTCTTTACGAGCTGACCGATAAAGCGAAAAATCAATAAATAAGAAAATTATATAACAGGCAGGTGACATCAATGGCAAAAATAAATAAGCTTCCAAAACATATGGCAGATTTAATTGCGGCAGGCGAGGTTGTTGAACGACCCTCTTCAGTTGTAAAAGAGCTTGTTGAAAATGCTGTTGATGCAGGAGCGTCTGCCATTACTGTTGAAATTCAGCACGGCGGTATTTCATATATCCGTGTTACCGATGACGGCTGCGGAATTGAGCGTGAAGATGTTAAAACTGCATTCGTAAGCCACGCAACAAGCAAAATTAAGAATGCTGAAGATCTAAACGCTATTCTTACTCTCGGCTTTCGCGGCGAAGCATTACCTTCAATAGCCGCAGTTGCAAAGGTCAATATGATTACCAAAACCCAAACGGAAGAAATGGGTACAAGCCTTTCGATTGAGGGCGGTATTATCACTGATTTTTCTGATGCAGGCTGTGCCGTGGGTACAACTATGATTGTCCGTGAGCTTTTCTATAATACTCCCGCAAGAATGAAATTCCTTAAAAAAGATGTCAGCGAGGGTAATTATGTGGCTTCGGCAGTTGAAAAACTTGCGCTTTCAAATCCTCAAATCAGCTTTAGATTTATTCGTGACGGCAAACAGGTGTTCACTACCAACGGTGACGGTAATTTGCAGAATGTATGCTTTTCTGCATTCGGCAGAGACTTTTCAAACGGTCTGTTGCACGTGGATTCAGCGGTTGGCAATGTGTCTGTAAAGGGACTTGTAACACTGCCGTTTAATTGTCGTGGCTCACGCGGAATGCAGTATTTTTTCGTAAACGGCAGAAGCGTTAAGAACGGTACAATTACCGCCGCATTTGAAAATGCTTATAAAAACAGCGTAATGGTGGGTAAATTCCCCGGCGGAGTTCTGTTTATTACTCTTTCTCCTGCACTTGTCGATGTAAATGTTCACCCTTCAAAAATTGAAGTGCGTTTTTCTGACGAGCGCGCAATTTTTGATGCAGTTTACCATTCGGTGAAATCTGCGCTCAATGAAAATACATCGCTTAAACAAGCAGTTTTATCCGAGAAAAAGCCCGTATCCGGCGATGTTTTTGCAAAGCCGTCACAGAATTTCACGCAGACCACAGTTGAGGAGCATATCGCATATACGGAAAAGGTTTTAAAGCCTTTATCTGCTCCTGCATTGGTGCTAAACGATGTTGAAATTCCTTATACGGCAGAAACTGACGAAGACCTAATTAAAATTGAGTTTCCGAAAGCAGAAACAACTATAATATCAGAACAGCAGTTCATAACCGAAGAAAAAACTGTTATATCAGAAGAAAATTCACTCCGTCTTATCGGCGAGGCCTATAAAACCTACATATTTATTGAATATAACGGCAAGCTTTGCGTAATTGATAAACACGCAGCTCATGAAAGAATTCTTTTTAATCAGCTTAAAAAGAATAAAAACCGCGGTGGCAGTCAGTTCCTTTTAGCACCTGCGACAATAACTCTCGGCAAAGAAGAATATATCGCAGTAACCGAAAATCTTTCAATGCTTTCCGAAGCAGGCTTTGAAGCAGAAGATTTCGGTAACGGTACGGTAATTGTGCGCAGCTGTCCTATCGACCTTGATAATCAAGAAATAGCGCCGCTTATTGACGAAATTGCACATTATCTTGTGAAAAACCGCCGCGACATTACAAATGAGCATCTTGATTGGATTTATCACAATGTCGCTTGTCGCAGTGCCATAAAAGCAGGGGATAACAATTCAACAGAAGAGCTTTTGGCTTTGGCAAAAGCAGTTGTAAGCGATAATGAGGTTCGTTTCTGCCCACACGGCAGACCCGTAATGATAGAAATTTCAAAATATGAGCTTGAAAAACAGTTCGGCAGAGTATAAATTATGAAAAAAATACCCGTAATTGCAGTTGTAGGTCCCACTGCTTCCGGAAAAACCGCCCTGTCAATTGAATTGGCAAAGCGTTTCGGCGGTCAGATAGTGTCAGCGGACTCAATGCAGATTTATGAAAAAATGAATATTGCAACTGCAAAGCCGACGGCAGAAGAAATGCAGGGAATACCCCATCATTTGATAGGATTTCAGCCGATTTCGCAAAAATTCAGCGTTGCAGAATATGTAAAGCTTGCAGGCGCTTGCATTGAAAAAATATATACTTGCGGTGATTTGCCTATTGTAGCAGGGGGTACAGGACTTTATGTCGACTCCCTTTTACAGAACATTCAGTTCTCAAAAGAAGACGAAAATACAGTTGTCCGCAGTGGGCTTACTGCTCTGTTTGATGAAAAAGGTGCGGAGTATATGCTCGGCAGACTTCGTGAAATTGATCCGCAAACCGCCGAAAAGCTTCATTTAAACGATAAAAGCCGTATAATCCGCGCCCTTGAGGTCTATGAGCTTACAGGCAAAACCTTAACCGAGCAAAAAATTCTTTCTCGACGTGAAGAGTCGCCTTACAAGGTTCTTTATATCGGTATCAATTACCGTTCGCGCAGTGTTCTTTATGACAGAATTAACCGCCGTGTTGATATTATGATTGAAAACGGACTTTTAGACGAGGCGAGGGAGTTTTATAATACCGATTCTCAAACTACCGCTTGTCAAGCAATCGGTTATAAAGAATTAGCGCCTTATTTCAACGGCAAAAAATCCCTTGCGGAATGTCTTGAAAGCCTTAAAGCCGAAACAAGACATTATGCAAAGCGTCAATTGACTTGGTTCAGAAAGAACGAAAATGTAAATTGGGTTTATCCCGATGATTACAAAAATACATCTGAAATGCTTGAATATGCATTTTCTTTGGCAGAAAAATTTTTAAAGGAGGAGCAAGCGTGAAAATCAATAAGAATAAAATATTAACTGTTATTTACTCTGTTGCAGGCATTTGCATAATCCTTTATTTCGTTTATCAGATTGTTCAAATGAACTCAAATCCTTATAAAACCGAATTGGCTTTAGAACGTGAATTTCAAAATACCGTTAAAACTACTGCATTCGTAGTACGTGATGAAGAATATATCACTGCTGAAAATACAAGCGGAACAGTGGTTTCAATCGCCGAAGACGGCAAGCGTGTCGGTCACGGTGAGAATGTGGCGGTTGTTTTTAAAAATTCTGACAGCGCGGCGGCTTATGTTCGTATAAACGAGCTTCAAAGAGAAATTGAATATTACGAACAGCTTAAAAACCGTGTGGGAGTCGGCACAAACGCTCCGTCGTCATATACTGATTTAATTGATGATGCTTGCATAGATTTCATTTCTGCCTCACGTAAAGAAATCGGCAGTGAATTTCAAGATGCTTTAATTGATTTGCGTGACGCAGTTACAGCCCGTCAGCTTGCAGTTGGTGAAGAAATCGCAGTCGATGCAAAGCTTTCATCGCTTCAAGCGGAACTTATTTCGCTTCAATCCCTTGCAGAAGGATATTCAACCGTTGCGTCACCAAGCTCAGGTTATTATATCGGTTCTGTTGACGGCTATGAAAACGCAATAGCTTATAAAGAATGTAAAAATGTGAACTGCGAACAGATTTCTTCACTGATTTCGTCTGAAAAACAGAAAACTCTGTCAAATGTTATGGGTAAATTGGTTGACTCATTTGATTGGTATTTTCTATGCAATGTGCCTTATAACGATTCGGGCGAAATAACTATCGGCGATACGCTTTCGGTTAATGTCCCCAATACCGCAGTAGGCACAATAAAATGTACGGTGATTTCAAAAAGCGATAAAGACGGCGAACAGGTGGCTGTTGTGCTTAAATGCAATGTTATGAACCGAGATGTTGCAAATCTCCGCATTGCAGATATTGAAATTATTACAGATAATTTTACAGGCTTTAGAATAAATAACGACGCAATCCGTGAAGTGGAAGGCGAAAAAGGCGTTTATGTTCAGCGAGGTAATATTATTCAGTTCAAAAAAATCAATATTATTTATTCAACTGAAGATTATTCAATAATCGAAAAGGTTGACGATTCGGCATATGTAAAGCAGTATGATACAATAATTACACAGGGAGTTGATTTGTATGATGGAAAAGTCGTTTCTTGATAAACGCAAAGCGGATATTGAGTATAATCTTGATGTTATTAACGAAAAGATTGCCGAAAGTGCAATAAAAAGCGGCCGCAGTCCCGAAGATATTCGTCTTATGGCGGTTACAAAAACCGTTGACCCGATTTTTATAAATTATGCTCTTGATTACGGCGTAAAGCTTATAGGTGAAAACAGAGTACAGGAAATGCTCCGCAAAAAGCCCGATTTGCATCTTGAAGGCGTAGATAAGCATTTGATAGGTCATCTGCAAACAAATAAAGCAGGTCAGATTGTGGGCGAGGTCGATATGATTCAGTCTGTCGACTCTGTTAAAATCGCAAAAGAAATTGCCAAGCAGTCAGCTAAAAAGGGTATTGTCACAGATGTTCTTCTTGAAATCAATGTGGGCGAAGAAGAAAGCAAAACAGGCTTTTCTGTCTCGGAATTTTATGAGAACCTTTATGAAATCGCTGAAATCGGTGAAATTCGTGTAAAAGGTCTTATGACAGTTCCGCCTATATGCGAAAATGCAACAACACTTTGTAAATTTTTTGAAAATATATACAATATCTATGTTGACATTAGGGGTAAAAAGATAGATAATATAAATATGAGTATATTGTCGATGGGTATGTCCGGAGACTATGAACAGGCAATTTTATGCGGGTCAAATCTTGTGAGAATAGGCTCTTCAATTTTCGGCCCGAGAATATATTAAAAACAGCAGGAGGACATTGTAATGAGCTTTTTAGACAAAATCAAAAATATCGTTAATGTTGACGAGGACGGTTATTATCCTGATGACGATGTTGATTCGGGTGCTTTTATGGGTTCAGAGTCTTATGACGAGCCCGAGCAAAGACCGTCAAGACAGCCGCACCGTACACAGCGTAATTCCGACCAGGATAAGGTCGTAAATATTCATACAACAGCACAGCTTCAAGTGGTTCTTTCAAAGCCTGAAAAGTTTGATGAAGCTCTCGGCATTGCCGATAACCTTAATGAGAAAAGAACAGTTGTTTTAAATTTGGAATCTGTAAGCAAAGAAGTTGCGCGCCGTCTTATCGACTTTTTAACAGGTGTTGCTTATGCAAATAACGGTCAGATTAAGCGCGTTGCAAACAGCACATTTATCATCACTCCTTATAATGTTGATGTTATGGGTGATTTACTTGATGAGCTTGAAAACAACGGAATGTTTTTCTGATATTGCTCATAATTATTAGAAATTTACTATTGCCGTGTTCGGCAGAATGGGAAGGATATTTGTAATGCTTACACCTGATAAAATTAAAGAAAAATCATTTCAGACAACCGGTCGTGGCTCTTACCGCGCAGAAGATGTTGATAACTTCTTGAATGAGGTTTCTGCATCTTATGAGCAGATGTTTAAAGAGAACGGCGATCTTATTAAAAAAATCAGTATTCTTGCTAAAAAGATAGAAGAATACCGTGCAGACGAAGAAAGCTTAAAGCTTGCTCTTCTTAATGCGCAAAAGCTTGCTGACCGCATTGTTGCAGAAGCAAAAGAAAATGCTGAAAAAGAAACTTCCGAAGCACAGGCAGTTTCTTCAAAGCTTCGTGAAGAAGCGCAGGCAGATGCTGACGCAACTGAAGCAAAGGCAAAGCGTGAATCAGATACGATTATTGAAAGCGCAAAGGCTGAAGCTGAAAAAATTGTAGCAGATGCAAACCGTCAGTCAAATGAAATTCTCGGCAATATCAACCGCAAAGTAACTCACGAAACACTCGTTTTCGATATGGTTAAGAAAGAAGCTTCAGAATTTAAAGCAAAGCTTGTTTCAATGTATAAAGAGCATATAAACCTTATTAATCAGCTTCCTGAAATTGTTGATGAAGAGCTTGATAAGACAGAAGAAGCTCCCGCGCCGGTAGCTGAAGAGGTTGAGGAAGAGCCTGTTGTTATCGAAGAAACAGCTCCCGTAGCAGTTGAGGATGTTGAAGAGGCAGAAACAGAAGAAGCCCCTGCAGAGGTTGAACCAAAGGCTGAAGAAGCAATTGAACCGTCAGAAGAAGCTGTTGCTTCAGAAGAAACCGTAGAGGAAGTTCCTGAAGAACCCGAACTTCCTGTTAAAAAACCATTTAAGCTTGATTTGAGTAAGATTGACTTTGCAGACGAAGTTGAAGCTTCTGCTCCTGCGCACCCTGTTATGAATACTGTTGAGCAGGAAGAAGAGCAGGAAGAAGAAAAGGGCTCAACATCTTTCAAAAATTTCTTTAAGAAAAAATAAAAAACGAGGTACTTGAATGCTTCAAGTAATCACAGTAATTTCCATTGCAGTTTTAGTGCTGTTGGATCAGATAATTAAATTACTTGTAATTAAATATCTCGAACCGATTGGCAACCTTCCGTTGACAGACGGCTTTATTCAGTTGAATTATGCCGAAAACACAGGGGCTGCCTTTGGTTCTTTTAGCGGATACACTTGGATTTTGTCTGCATTTACTCTTATTGTAATCGTCGCAGGTCTTGTTTATATTTTAATGGGCAAGCTTAAATTCGGTGTTGAATATGTCTGTATAACTCTTATGCTCGCAGGTGGGCTCGGCAACCTTGTTGACCGTATTTTCCGTGGATTTGTAGTTGATTATATTGAGCCGCTTTTTATTGATTTTGCAATATTTAACTTTGCTGATATTCTTGTAACCTGCAGTGCCGTTGTGCTTATTATTTGGATGATTTATAAAATAATTAAAGACTGCAAGAAAGAAAAGGATAAGAAAAATGTCTGAACTTTTAATTGAAGTCCCCGAAATTTACGAGGGTGAGCGAATAGACAAGTTCCTTTCCGTTCTGGTTGAAAATTCTTCGCGCAATTCAATTCAAAAGCTTATTGAAAATGGCAAGGTTACGGTAAACGGCGCATCCGTCAATAAAAAATATAAGGTCAGTGCCGATGACGAAATTCTAATGATGCCCAACGATTTAAAACCGCTTGACGCAGAGCCCGAAAACATTCCTCTTGATATTGTTTTTGAAGACGAGCATTTGTTGGTTGTCAATAAACCGCGCGGAATGGTGGTGCATCCGGCACCCGGTAATTACAGCGGAACTCTCGTAAACGCACTTTTGTATCATTGCAAAGACTCGCTTTCGGGTATCAACGGCATTTTAAGACCTGGAATTGTTCACCGAATTGATAAAAATACAAGCGGACTTTTAATTGTAGCCAAAAATGATAAGGCTCATATAGGACTTGCCGAGCAGATTAAAGAGCATAGCTTTACTCGTGAATATAATGCGGTAATTTGCGGTCATTTAAAAGAGCATATAGGCACAGTAAACGCCCCTATCGGCAGAAGCCCCAAAGACAGAAAGAAAATGTGCGTAACAATGCAAAATTCAAAAAATGCAGTTACCCATTATAATGTAATAGCTGAATACAACGGTTATTCGCATATTTCATTGAAGCTCGAAACAGGCAGAACACATCAAATCAGAGTGCATATGGCACATTTGGGGCATCCCGTTGCAGGCGATTTTGTTTACGGACACGATAAAAAAAGCGAGTATCTTAACGGTCAGTGCCTGCACGCAATAAAAATCGGGTTTGTTCATCCAATAACAAACCAATATCTTGAATTTACATCGGACTTGCCCGATTATTTTAAAGATTTTATAAAAAGGATAGCAGAGGTATGATAAATGGCAAATAAGGATTTCTCTAATTGGCTTGTAGTATCAGATATAGACGGAACTTTAAATAATAAATTAAGACAGCTGCCCAAAAGAAATTTTGAGGCAATAAACCGTTTTGTTCTCGAATGCAACGGTCATTTTACATTGGCATCGGGCAGAAATGTTCAGTCAATGCGTAAGCATTATGAAAGGCTTCCTATTGCAGGCACCCCTGCCGTAATTCTTAACGGTGCAGGTGTGTATGACTATTCAAAGGAAAAAATGGTTCATTTCACACCAATCAATCAAAGATCCGTTGATTTGGTTCACGATATTTGTAAACGTTTCACGTCAGTTGAGCTTGAAGTACTTACTGATACAAATATCTATACTCTTAACGCAAGAATTTTTGCACCCATAATGGTTATGGCAGATAAGCTTCATTATAAGCACTGCAAACGGTTTGAGGAAATTCCCCGTGAAAATTGGGGAAAGGTAATATTCTTGGGTATGCCGCCGCTAATAAATGAAATAAAAAAGTATGTTGCAACGCTTGAAGATACAGGAGCTAACTTTATGTCAAGCTCAATTTCATCATTTGAAATGCTTGAAGCAGGAGTGCATAAAGGTACGGCGCTTATGAAAATTGCCGAAATGTATAATATTGATAAAAACCACACTGCCGCAATAGGCGATTATTTTAACGATTACGATATGCTTAAAACCGTTGGGCTTCCTGCTTGTTGCGGACAAGCGCCGAAGGCTATGCACGAAATCGCAAAATTTCACGCATGTCACTGTAACAAAGGTGCAGTTGCTGACTTGCTTGAATACATAATGAATGATTATAAGGAGGAATAAAATATGAATGCTTCACTCAAACATGAATTAGAAGTATTTGCCGCTAAAGAAAGAATGTTAATTCTTGAGGGTATCTACAACGCAAAAGCAGGGCATCCGGGAGGATCGCTTTCAATTGCAGAGCTTTTGGCTTACCTTTACAATGTTGAAATGCGTGTAGATGCAAGCAATCCTAAGTGGGCAGACCGCGATCGCTTTGTTCTTTCAAAGGGTCATGGTGCACCTGCGCTTTATGCCGCTCTTGCGCTTAAAGGCTTTTTCCCGACAGAAGACATTAAAACTCTCCGTAAACCCGACTCTTATCTTCAAGGACATCCAAGTATGAAAACTGTTCCCGGCGTTGATATGAGTACAGGTTCTCTCGGTCAAGGTGTTTCAGCCGCTGTCGGTATGGCTCTTGCCGCAAAGCTTGACAATAAGGATTTCAGAACTTATACAATACTCGGTGACGGCGAAATCGAAGAAGGTCAGGTTTGGGAAGCTGCAATGTTTGCCTCTGCAAAGGGCTTGGACAACCTTGTTGTCATTGTCGACAATAACAATCTTCAAATTGACGGTACTGTTGAAGAGGTTAATTCTCCTTATCCTATTCCGGAAAAGTTCACTGCTTTTGGCTTTAATACAATTGAAATCGACGGCAATAATCTTGATGAAATTGAATGTGCTTTTAATAAGGCAAAAGAAACAAAAGGAAAGCCTACTGCAATCATTGCAAAGACTCTTAAAGGCAAAGGCGTTTCTTATATGGAAAATGCAGTTAATTGGCACGGTGCCGCTCCCAATGAAGAGCTTTATAATATTGGTGTTAAAGAGCTTACTGCAAAGCTTAATGAATTGGAGGGTGTAAAATGAGTGAAGTAATCAAAACCGCAACAAGAGATGCTTACGGTAAGGCGCTTGTTGAGCTTGGAGATGCAGGGGCTAAAATTCTTGTTCTTGACGCTGACCTTGCGGCGGCAACAAAAACAGGTATGTTCAAAAAAGCGCATCCCGATAAATTTATTGACTGCGGTATCGCAGAGGGAAATATGATGAGCGTAGCGGCAGGTCTTGCAAGCACAGGTTATACTGTTTTTGCATCTTCATTCGCAATGTTCGCCGCAGGCAGAGCCTTTGAACAGGTTCGTAACTCAATCGGATATACACATCTTAATGTTAAAATCGGTGCAACTCACGCAGGTATTTCTGTAGGTGAAGACGGCGCAAGCCATCAATGCTGTGAAGATATAGGTCTTATGCGTACCATTCCGGGTATGGTTATTTTAAACCCTGCCGATGATGTTGAAGCAAGACTTTGCGTTCTTGCCGCCGCAGAGCATGAAGGTCCTGTTTATATGAGATTTGGCCGTCTTGCAGTGCCGAGAGTTTTTGACGAAAACTATAAATTTGAAATCGGTAAGGGAAATGTGCTTAAAGAGGGTACAGATGTTACCATTATTGCAACAGGTCTTATGGTTAATGAGGCTCTTATGGCTTATGAACAGCTTAAAGAAGAGGGCATTTCTGCAAGAGTTGTTAATATGGCAACAATTAAGCCTATCGACCGTGAGCTTGTAATCGAGAGCGCAAAGAAAACAGGCGTAATCGTTACTGCTGAAGAGCATAATATTATCGGCGGACTTGGCTCGGCAGTTGCAGAGGTAGTTTGCGAAACTGTTCCTGTTCCTGTTATCCGTGTGGGTGTTGAAGATACCTTTGGTAAATCGGGTCCTGCTGTTCAGCTCCTTCATGAGTTCGGTCTTGATGCCGCAAACATAGTTACAAAATGTAAACAGGCACTTGAACTTAAAAATAACTGATACCGTGGCGGACTTCGTGTCCGCCATTATGATTTATATTTATAGGAGAAAAAAATGAAAAAAAAGAAAATACTGAAAGCTTTAGCAATACTTTTGGCTGTTGTGCTGGTTTGCGGCAGCGCGTTCGGCGGTTATATTTTGTACCGAATGAATTTCAGCTTGCCTGTTGAACTTACCCATAGCTATGATGAGGTTTACAATCAGCCTCAAATCACTTATAATGTGGGCGATGACGGAAAATTTTCAGTTTTAAAAATCAATGATACCCATTTGTTCAACGGAACTTGCGAAAATGATGCGAAAACGCTGTCCGATTTAAAAGTGATCCTCGATAAAACGCCCTGTGATTTTATTGTAGTTGACGGCGATATGGTTGAAGGCTTTAATCTCGATATGGATTATGATAAATACGGTTCAGTAAAGCTGTTTTCGGAGGTTCTTGACAGTTATAATATCCCTTGGACTTTCGTTCCGGGAAATAATGACGATGAAATTGACGGCGAAAATGAAGATTTAATCGCCTATATGATGAATTTCAAAAACTTTGTTTACGGCAACGAAAAAGGCATTGACGGTGATATGCACTTCTTTGTCAATCTTGAATATAACGGCGAGTTGGCTCATACCCTCGCATTTCTTGACAGCCATGCCAGAACCGTTAGGGCAGTAGGACAATACGATTACATAAAAGAAAACCAAATAAATTGGCTTCTTAACGGTATCAATGAAAGAAAGGTTAAAACGAGCGTATTTTTCCATATGCCTACTCCTGAATTTAAAGAAGCTTACGATAACGGCGAAACATACGGAGATTTCCCGTTTGCATATATTTTTTCCCTTGATTCAATTACAGAAAACAAGCTTTTTGACGATATGACAGCAGATAATGAGTATATTTCGCTTCTTTCAATAGGTCATGTTCACAGCAACAATATGTGCAGTTTTTATAACGGCAGATATTATCAGTTAAGCAGTATCAGCGGATATAACGCTGTTCATTTTGATGATATGATACCTTCATGCACATTGACCGTAATTGATGTTACAAAAGAGAATACCAAAGAAATGTATCATTTTGAAAAGGTCGAAGCATAATTTCATACAATATTAAAAAAGACGGGCAGTTAAATCTGCCCGTCTTTTTAGGTTCTGTAAACAAAATATTTATATGATTACAGCTTGCTGTATTCTTCGTCAGTTACAGGCTCACTCCATTTGTTTGAGGTGTTTTCTCCGGGTACTTCAACTGCAATATGGCTGAACCAAGAGTCTGCCTTCGCACCGTGCCAATGCTTAACATTGGGCGGAATTACAACAATATCGCCGACATTAAGGCTTTGAGCAGGTTTGCCTTCTTCTTGATACCAACCCTCACCCTCGACACAAATGAGAATTTGACCTCCGCCGTTGGTTGAACGGTGGATATGCCAATTGTTTCTGCATTTAGGCTCAAAAGTTACATTTGCAAGAAATACTGCTGACGCTCCGGGCGCAGTTAATGGTTTGAGATATGAATTGCCGATAAAATACTGTGCGTATGCAGTATTTGGTTCGCCCATACCGAATGCTCCGCCGTGAACTTCTGTTACTGTCTCATCAGCGTAAATTTCGTTTATCATAGGGAATGTACTCCACGCTTTAGGCCACCCTGTGTAAAATGCAAGCTGTGTTACTATTTCAACAATTTCTTCTTTTGTTATTCCGTGAGCCTTTCCCATTGCGATATGTGATTTTAACTGCGGATATAATCCCTGTGCCATTAAGGCTGATATGGTTATCATACTTCTGTCACGGGGCGAGAGCTTATCTTCTCTTGACCATATCTCACCGAATAAAACATCGTCGTTTAACTGTGCAAATTTAGGGGCTAATTCGCCTAAATTATCCCTGCCTGCCGTTTGTTTTTTCATTATAAATCAACCTTTCAAAATAAATTATTCTGCTAATGATAATGTAACAGTAACATCGTCCGAACCAAGCGCATCAAGAAGTCCCTCTTTTGTCGCATTATCAATTTTACCGAGTCTTGTAAAATTCCAATTATTTGTGTCATAATAAATCACAAATTCACTGCCTTGATAAAGAATTATATCTCCGGGTTCTGTTGTAATCGGTTCATCGTTTCTCGGAAGTGCAGTGCCTAATGAGCCGACCTTTTCAAAATTTGAATAGTCTGACATATCAATTGTTATCGGAGATTTTCCAAGCATTTCTTTCAATGCCCTTGATGATGAACTGTCGTACATAACCGCTGTTAATACAGTGCCGTTAGCTGTTATGTTTACCTTGTAATTACCTGTTGGCATAGCGCTTTCCTCATCTTTAAAATTGGTGCTTTCGTGGATTGTTACCTTTTCTTTTATTCGGCTTTCAGTATTTTCTTCCGCACTTTGATAATTGTTGTTTGAACACGAAACTGAAATACAGGATAAAGCGATTATAAAAGTTAATGTAAGGGTTACTTTTATAGCCTTATTCAATTTTTGCTTCATTGATTTACCCCGCTGTTATGCACTTCTATTTTGCAGTCAAGGGTCATTACGGAATTTTCTGTAATAATTTTACCTATGCTGTCAGCGATAATTATACCCGATTTCGGATTTTTAACTGATAATATTGAACCGTTAATTTTTGCGTCAATCGACGAATATTCAAATGCCAAATCAGCGTCAATCATTTCGCAGTTTATGAGCTTTAGATTTTCGCAATAGCAAAGCGGTTGTGTGCCTATGATCTTGCAGTTTTCAAAAACAATATTTTTGCTGTACCACGCAAGATATTCACCTTTAACAATACTGTTTTTTACAGTAATATCTTCTGCGTGCCAAAATGCATCTTTTGTATTGAACACACAATCCTCAAATACCGCATTTTTTATGTACTGAAAAGAATATTTGCCATTGAAATTTACATTGTTAAACTCAATATTCTCCGCTCTTAACATAAAATATTCGCTTTGCGCTGTGCAGTTTTTCATTTTAACATTATGAACAGACCAGCCGAATTCTGGCGAAATTATATCACAGTCTTTAATATCTATGTCACTGCATTCTCGCAGCGCCTTTATGCCGTGCATTTTTGTGTTGCGGATTTCAATATCATTTGAATACCATAAAGCCGCACGGCACAAAGCTGTCATTTCACAGTTATTTATTTGTACATTTTTATCGTGCCAAAAAGGATACCGCAAATTAAAAAAACAATTTTCCGTAACAATATTTTCAGATTCCTTTAAAGCGCTTTCTCCGTCAGCAGGACCGTCAAATGTGCATTTGTTAAGAGTCAAATTACGGCTTCCGTATAACGCTCTTTCTTCATCAAAATTTTTGTTTTCTATTAAATTCATATCAATCCACACTTTCCTTTTCGATTTTATATACAAGATAGTCAAGACAGTCAATACATTTTTGCTGTTTGTGAAGCTCGTCAAGCAGTACGTTTCGGTGTGTTGAAAGTTGATTTTTTATTTCTTTAATATCATCATCTTTAAGCTTTTCAAAGAAGGCCGAAATCTCTTTTTCACAGCATCCTGCGTCAATTAAATTTTGCCTTACCGCGTTTTTATCATTCAAATACTTTTCTGATTTCATAATTTCTCCTTTCCTATATTATTTTATATCAGGCAGCAAAAAATAGCAAATACTTATATCAAATATATTGGTATGCTTGACAGGTATATCAAAAAAATGATACCATAAAAACGGTGATATTATGGATATAAGAGTATTGGAATATTTTTTAACTGTTGCACGGGAACAAAGCATTTCAGGTGCGGCAGATTATCTTCATTTAACACAACCCACGCTTTCAAGACAGCTTAAAGATTTAGAAGATGAGCTTGGCAAAAAGCTGTTTATCAGAGGTAACAGAAAAATAGTCTTAACTGACGACGGAATTTTGCTTCGGAAAAGAGCCGAAGAGATTGTTGATCTTGTGAGAAAGACCGAAAATGAGGTAAGAACCTCTGATAAGCAGATAACGGGCGATATTTACATCGGCGCAGGCGAAACCGACGGCGTTCGTTTCTTGGCGAGAACAGCAAAAGAAATACAAAAAGAGCATCCCGACATTCATTATCATATTTCAAGCGGCGACGGATTAGATGTTCTTTATAATCTTAATAAAGGAATTATTGATTTTGCGCTTGTTTTGAGTGATGTTGATACTAAAAACTATAATTATATCAAGCTTCCCGCTTCTGATAAATGGGGAGTTTTAATGCGCAAGGACAGCGAGCTTGCTCATAAAGAATATATAGTGCCTAAAGATTTGCTTGATAAACCCATAATTATATCAAGGCAGGCTTATAAAAAGAACGAATTAAACAGTTGGTTCGGCGGTAATCTGCAAAAGCTCAATGTTATTGCAACATATAACCTAATATTTAATGCTTCTTTAATGGTTGATGAGGGTATGGGATATACCTTGACCCTTGAAAAGCTTGTAAATACCTCAAATTCTAATTTGAAATTTGTGCCGCTGTACCCACAGGTGAACCGTGATATGTTTCTTGTGTGGAAAAAATATCAGATTTTCAGCAAGGCGGCGCAGCTCTTTCTTGACTCTTTAAAAGAAAAAATAGAAAATAACGGTTAGTTTTGATATACCTAAAAAGCATATTAAGATATTTGATATAAGTATTTGATATTTCAGCTTGTTAAAGATAAAATATTATTAGAAATTACAGCGGGATGCTGTAACTGCATTTCACAAATAACGGAGGTATTTTTATGGGCACAAAGCTTAATTTAACAACTGAATGGGATAAAGTTTTTACCAAAAGCGATAAAGTAAATCACCGAAAAGTAACGTTTCATAACCGCTACGGCATTACATTAGCGGCAGATTTATATGAGCCGAAAAATTCACAAGGTAAGATTCCTGCAATAGCAGTCAGCGGACCTTTCGGTGCGGTGAAAGAACAGTCATCGGGTCTTTATGCGCAGACAATGGCTGAACGCGGATTTTTAACAATCGCCTTTGATCCGTCGTTTACAGGCGAAAGCGGCGGAGAGCCCAGATATATGGCTTCGCCGGATATCAATACAGAGGATTTTCAAGCAGCAGTTGATTTTCTTTCCGTTCAAGAAAATGTTGACACTGAAAAAATCGGTATTATCGGCATCTGCGGTTGGGGCGGATTGGCGTTGAACGCAGCCGCACTTGATACAAGAATTAAGGCGACGGTTGCATCTACAATGTACGATATGACAAGAGTAAATGCAAACGGATATTTTGATTCAGAAGACAGCGAGCAGGCACGTTATGAAAAGAAAAAGGCTTTGAACGGCCGGCGGACAAAGGAATATAAAGAGGGAAGCTATGTAAGAGGCGGCGGAGTTGTTGACCCATTGCCTGACGACGCGCCTTTCTTTGTAAAGGATTATTACGATTATTATAAAACCGACCGCGGTTATCATAAGCGTTCGCTTAATTCGAATGAAGGCTGGAATGTTACAGGCTGTATGTCATTTATGAATATGCCGATTTTGAAATACAGCAATGAAATCCGCAGCGCAGTTATGATAGTTCACGGCGAAAAAGCCCATTCCTGCTATTTCAGCAAAGACGCTTACAGCAATATGATAAACAACAGCGCCTTTACTGACAATAAAGAGCTTGTTATAATTCCCAATGCAGTTCATACTGACCTGTATGATAAAACCGATGTAATTCCATTCGATAAAATAACAGATTTCTTCAATAAAAATCTTAAATAAACCGCATAAAAATTATTAAAAAATTTAATCTTTACAAAATAATGTAAATAATATCGACACTGAATAAAAATTCAATCTTTAAAGTGATTTTCTTAAGGCTCTGCAATTTGCGTTGCAGGGCTTTAATATTCACTTTAAGAGGAGAAAAGCGGTCGGGCAGATTAGTATTTCTGCCAAACCGCTTTTTCGTTGCTCAATCATATTATTTTTTCTTTATGTCATAGTCGTTCTTCATCATTTCTGCAATCAAGGTTTTATTGTCTTTAATTTCATGGTTAAACCAAATTCCGCCTGTTCCCAAATCCTCAAGCTCGTGATAATCAGAACCGGATGTGACCATAAGATCATATTTTTTTGCCCATATTTCTGCAATGTCATTTCTTGAGTTATGACGCGGATTTCCGTTGAATATTTCAATTCCGTCAAGGAATTTCGGGTCGGTAATCTTCATACCCGTTCTGAAAGGATGCGCTTGAAATACCAAGAATCCGTTTTTGTGAGCCAATTCATAGAATTTTTTAATATTCAAATGAAGAAGTTCAGGGTGTTTATACAAAAATTCTTCTGTAATTCCGTAAACAAGATAATCGTTATTGCCCTCGCTTGTTCTAAACCTCAATTCCATTCCCAACAGAATGTTTATTCTGCCTGCCGAAGCTTCTTTGGCGGCTTTGTATCCGTGAAGAAAAAAGTCAACCTTTTTGTTCCATGGCAAAAGCTCACGCATTTTTTTCATATAGGTCGATGGGCTTAAATGGTCGGTTACAACAATTCCGTCATAGCCTGCTTTAATATATTCTTCCACTGCTGTTTTTGCGTCGATATGCGCACAGTTGCTTGTTTCATTTGTGTGCAAATGCATTTCATATAGATACTTTTCCAAGATAATTCCTCAATTCTTTGCATATTATTTACATATTATATACTTTTTTTCTCATAAAGTCGATAAATTTTTGCAAATTTACATTATTTTATATTTGAAAAAATGAATAGTTTGTATTATTATATATAAAAGGTTTTTATATGGAGGTTTACAAATGAGTTGTAATTGCAAAAACACAAATGATTTCTCACTTCTTGAGCCTTGTCTTGAGAAGTATGCGTCGGTGCCGGGAAGTCTGATTACCATATTGCAAAATGCCCAGGAGATTTACGGATACCTGCCGGTTGAAGTAATTTTACATATATCACAGAGAACAGGTATTAAAGTAACAAAAATAATGGGCGTCGCAACATTTTATTCGCAGTTCAGACTTCAGCCTGTTGGCAAATATCTCATAATGCTTTGCCAAGGTACAGCCTGCCATGTAAATGGTTCATTGCAGATTGAAAAAACAGTCAATGAATATCTCGGCATTAAAGACGGCGAAACCACTGCTGACGGACTTTTCACACTTAAAAATGTGGCTTGCCTCGGCTGTTGCAGTTTGTCGCCGGTTATGATGATCAACGATGAAACCTACGGCTCTCTCACTCCCGAGAAAGTAATCGCTATTTTTGAAGAATTAAAAGCAGGGGAGGAAAAGTAATGAAAATAGCTGTTGGCCAGGGCAGCTGCGGTATTGCCGCAGGTGCTGTGAAAGCGTATGAGGTTTTAAACTCCGCTCTTGATTTAGAAAATAATCAGCTTACAATAACAGGCTGTATCGGTATGTGCTATCTTGAGCCGATTGTCGATGTTTATGCTGACGACGGATGTCACAGATTTGTTAAAGTAAACAGCGAAATTGCAAATAAAATTGCAGTTGCAGTTAATAATAACGATTTAACTGCGGTCAAAGAATATGAAATCTCCGACGATGATAAATTATTTCTCAGCAAACAAACAAGAATTGCGCTTCGCCATTGTGGTGTAATAAATCCTGAAATTATTGAGGATTATATAAACGATGACGGTTATAAGGCTCTTAGTAAGGTTCTCACTTCAATGACGCCTGAAGAGGTAATTGAAGAAATTAAAGTTTCGGGCCTTGCAGGCCGCGGCGGCGCAGGCTTCCCCACTTGGTTTAAGTGGAATGCGGCACGGCAGTCACAGGGCGAAGAAAAATATCTGATTTGTAATGCTGACGAGGGTGACCCGGGTGCGTTTATGGACCGTGCAGTTATCGAGGGCGATCCTCATAATCTTATTGAAGGTATGCTTATCGGTGCTTATGCAATCGGCGCTTCCGAAGCAATTGTATATGTCCGTGCAGAGTATCCTCTTGCAATTCGACGACTTCAAAATGCTATCAATCAAGCAAAAGCAAAGGGATATATCGGCAAGAATATAATGGGTAGTGATTTTTCCTGCGAATTTAGAATTAAAGCAGGTGCAGGCGCATTCGTCTGCGGTGAAGAAACAGCGCTTATTGAGTCGCTTGAAGGCTCTCGTGGCATGCCACGACTTAAGCCCCCGTTCCCTGCGCAGTCCGGTTATTGGCATAAGCCGTCAAATATCAATAATGTTGAAACCTTTGCAAATGTAAGCTGGATAATCATAAACGGCGGAAATGCATTTTCTGCTATGGGTACAGAAAACAGCAAGGGTACAAAGGTTTTTGCGCTTACGGGTAAAATTAAACGCGGAGGACTTGTTGAAATACCTATGGGTAAAACTCTTCGCGATGTTATTTTTGACATCGGCGGAGGAATTAAGAATAATAAGGAATTTAAGGCAGTACAGATGGGCGGACCTTCCGGCGGTTGTATTCCTGCCGAACTCCTCGACACCGTCATTGACTACAAAGCCCTTTCACAAACAGGCGCTATAATGGGTTCGGGCGGTATGGTTGTTATGGATGATAGCACTTGTATGGTAGAAATGGCTCGCTTCTTTCTCGATTTCACCGCAAAAGAATCCTGCGGAAAATGCGTTCACTGCCGTCTTGGCACAAAGCGAATGCTTGAAATTCTTAAAAGAATTACCGAGGGCAACGGCAAAGAAGAGGACATTGAGCTTCTTGAAGAGCTTTGTCTTGCAATTAAAGACGGCGCGTTATGCGGACTCGGTCAAACCGCGCCAAACCCTGTGCTTACAACTCTAAAATATTTCAGAAACGAATATGTTGAGCATATTAAAGATAAGCATTGTAAAGCTCATGAATGCACAAGCCTGCTTCGATATGAAATCAATGCAGATTTATGCCGTGGCTGTACTCTCTGTTCTAAAAAATGTCCTGTTGAGGCAATCAGCGGAACAGTTAAAAATTCGCATATTATTGATACCGATAAATGTATTAAGTGCGGTAACTGTAAAACCGTATGTAAGTTTAACGCTGTGGAGGTGAAGTAATTGAGTATTACATTAACAATTGACGGCAAAAAAATAGTTGCAGAAGAGGGTATGACAATACTCAATGCTGCTGCGCAAAACGGAATAAAAATCCCAAATCTCTGTTATGACGGAAGGGTAGAGCTTTACGGAGCCTGCGGACTTTGTACTGTTGAGGTTGAGGGCAATCCCAAGCTTTTGCGTGCTTGCTCAACTAAGGTCAGCGAGGGTATGGCAGTTCATACTCAAACCGAAAGAGTTAAAAACTCAAGAAAAGTAGCGCTCGAATTGTTGCTTTCAGACCACGACGGCGACTGCAAAGCACCTTGCAGTAAGGCTTGCCCTGCAGGTACAGACTGTCAAGGCTATGTGGGACTTATCGCAAACGGCGAATACAAAGAGGCTGTAAAGCTAATTAAAGAAAAACTGCCTCTGCCGGCTTCAATAGGCAGAATTTGTCCGCACCCCTGTGAAAAACAGTGCAGACGCCAATATGTTGACGAGCCTGTTTCAATAGCATTCCTTAAAAGCTTTGTAAGCGATATTGATTTGAACGGTGATACATATATTCCTGCAATTGAACCTAATACAGGCAAAAAGGTTGCAATTATCGGAGGCGGTCCTGCGGGACTTACTGCGGCATATTTCCTTCGCCAAAAGGGTCACAGCGTGACAGTCTTTGAACAAATGGAAAAAATGGGCGGAATGCTCCGTTACGGTATCCCCGAATACCGACTTCCCAAAGCAGTGCTTGATAAAGAAATTAAGCTTATTGCCGATATGGGCGTAGAGCTTAAAAATAACATAAATATCGGCAATGATATTACGCTTGATAGTATCAAAGATGAATTTGATGCAACTTTGGTTGCAGTAGGAGCTTGGAACAGCAGTAAAATGCGTGTTCAAGGCGAAGATTTAGAGGGCGTTTGGGGCGGAATTGACTTGCTCCGTGAGGTTGCTCTCGGTAATAAAGTGGATTTAGGCAAAAGTGTTGCAGTTTGCGGCGGCGGTAATACCGCTATGGACGCTTGCCGTACCGCTGTCCGTCTTGGAGCAGAAAATGTCTATGTAATTTATCGCCGTACCAAAGATGAAATGCCTGCCGATCCGCAGGAAATTCTTGAATCTGAAGAAGAAGGTGTAATTTATAAATACCTTACAAATCCGATAGAATTTACAGGCGAAAACGGCAAGCTCAACGGTGTAGTTTTACAAAAAATGATGCTGGGCGAGCCTGACAAAAGCGGCAGACGCAGACCTGTTGCCATTGAAGGCGAAACCGAAGAAATCGCGCTTGACAGCGTTATTATGGCTATCGGTCAGTATCCGAATTTGAACGGCTTTGAAAGTCTTGAAGCAACACGCAAAAATACAATTTCAGCAGACGAAAGCAGATTTACAACCTCTGTTGAGGGTGTGTTTGCAGTTGGCGACGCCACTAATAAGGGCGCGGATATTGCCATTGCCGCAATCGGCGAAGCGCAAAAAGCTTCTGTAATCATTGACCGTTATCTTAACGGCGAAACCGTGGGCTATAAAAAGCCGTATTTCGTTGAGCGTGACAGCAAGTCGATTGATTATTCTAAATTCGTTAAAGTTCAAAGAGCGAAAATGCCGCATATGATTCCTGCTGAAAGAAAAACCAATTTTAAAGAGGTTAATTTCGGATTTTCAGAAGAGCAGGCAAAGCGTGAGGCTATGCGTTGCCTTGAATGCGGTTGCCACGATTATTTTGAGTGTAAGCTTATTTCTTATGCCAACGATTATAATGTAAATCCGTCAAGATTTGCCGGCGAGAAGCACCAAAGAAATAATGAAAATGCAAACGACCTTATAAGCAGAAATACCGATAAATGTATCCTTTGCGGACTTTGTGTCCGTGTCTGCGAAGAGGTTGTCGGCAAATCCGCAATAGGACTTATCGGCCGTGGATTTAATACCATTGTCGAGCCGGAGCTCGGCAAAAAGCTTACCGATACAGACTGTATTTCCTGCGGTCAGTGCGTGGCCCTCTGCCCCACAGGCGCTCTCCGTGAAAAAACACCTATGGCAAAGCGTGTTCCTGTTGAAGAGAACCGTGCAGACAGCATTTGTACTCTTTGTTCAAATCTTTGCGCTGTTGACTATCGCTATATCGGCTCGACAGTAACAAGAGCCTTACCGGTGAATAACGGAATTCTCTGTAAAGGAGGCCGTTTCGGAGTGTTTACTGATAAAACTGAAAATGTATACGGCAATATTGCAGATCTTGCAGGCAAGAATTTTGCGATTGTCGCAGGCGGAAGAATTTCAGCGGAAACAGCATTTGTTCTCAAAAAATATGCAGATGAGAATAATTCTCCGGTTTTCACAACTGCAACAGAAAACGACGCTAACTATTACGCGCTTTCAAGGCTCGGATATAAAGTCTTTAAGGAATTGCCCGAAGATATAAATGCAGTTCTTCTTGTGAATACCGATATAGAAACCAATGCCGAAAAGCTTGCGTTCAGCATATCTCCTTATTGTCAGAACGGAACGTATTTCGATAAATACGGCAATAAGAAAATGCAAAGAGCATTTATAGGTCAGCATTCGGATTTTGCAGAATCAGTCAATTCACAGCTTAAAAATCCCTGTGAGAATATTTCCGACGAAGCCCTAAATGCAGTAAATGCCGTCCCGAACGGCAGGGTAACAAACGAAGAAATAATCGCAAGCAGTTACCGATTTGACAATATAAAATAATTTACAAATGCTCCTGTCTTAAAATGATAGGAGCATTTGTAAATTATTGTGTTAAACCTCAAGCAAATTTTTAGATTACCTTTTCATAGCTCGGCAAATGGCGATAAGTCTTGGATTTTAAGGCTTTTTCGCCATTTGTCATATTGGGAGATACTTGGCACATCTTTGTGCTTCTCGGTATAACTTTCAATTCAAAAGTAGTACGGCGGTAGTAAAAGCACCGATTTTGTTATGCCGCTAACCGTTCCATTTCAGCCTTTGCGGAATCATAGGTTGCATGGGCGTAATAGTTCAAGGTCATTGTGATATTGGCGTGTCCCATGATATACTGCAACGCCTTGGGGTTCATGCCTGCATTGGCTAACCGAGTGCAAAAGGTGTGTCTGAGGATATGGGGCGTGATGTTCGGAAGCTGCTCTTTGTTCTGCTTGTTGTACTTCTTCACAAGCCCTTTCAGCATACTTTCGTAGTTGGCTGACACCTTGGGCATCCCGTCATTTTTGAGGAACAGAAAGTTTTTATAGCCCTCAACGCTGAACGGGGCTGCGTTGCTCCGATTCTTCAGCACACGCTTTAACGCTTGATAGACTTCCTCGCTCATGGGGATTTGCCGTATGCCGTTCTTGGTCTTAGGCGTTTCCACATAATAGCCCATGTCGGCATCACGCAAGAGCTGATGGTCAACATTGATTTGACGGTTTTTGAAGTCCAGAGCCGTGGTCAGACCGCAGAACTCCGAAATCCTCAATC
>CAZIMO010000012.1:0-36422 GCA_964540535.1 uncultured Eubacteriales bacterium
TTTTCTGCCTGTTCCTCAAAAAGAGTGTGTATGCATTTATCTTTTGGATAAGTGACTGATGTATCATTCAGAGCTGACAGTGTATAGAGTTGCTTATTATTAAGTGCTTTTATATTATATAAACACTTAACTTTTGAATCAGTTATTTGTTGCAAGATGTAAATATAGCTTTCAAGAAGTTCGGAAATCTGTTCTTCCGAAAAGCGTTCAGTCTTATATACTGCCTTTATCCTGAAATCACTTTCAGTTTGATAAACGCTGATGTGAATAGGAAATTCTGTTTGTTCGTTAAATGAAATCTGTTTAAGCTTCAGCGCGCTTGAAAGAATTTCTTTTGGATCATAAATGTTATAGTTTTCAAAAGCGAATAATACATCTATGCAGTCTTTTTTGATTTTACATTCACTTAACAAGTCGGAAAGAGATAAAATGCCAAAATTATTTGTCAAAACCGATTGCCGCTGAACTGCACCCATAAGATCTTCAACAGTTATGTCGGGCTTACTGTTAATTCGTGTTATAACCGTGTTGATGAACGGACCTACGGCTTTTTCTATTTCTTTTATTAGCACATTTCTGCCGGAAATCGGTTTGCAGAAAGCCACGTCATCTGTTCCGGAATATCTTTGAAGCAAAAGACCTAATGCACTTTCAAAAACAGTATTTAAGGAAAACTTATGCTCCTTTGCATATTGTTTTATTGCAGGAAGAATGTCTTTTATACTAATATCGGCTGATTCGTTTTGTGAAACAGCTTTTCCCTGTTGGGTGTTATTATTAAACAGATATGACGGTTGATAATCTTCAAGCAGATTTTTCCAGTAATCAAGGGATGGTCCTTTATCCTGTTTTTCAATCATTGCTACATATGAAGAAAAGACAGCTGATTTTCTGATTTCTTCCTGAATTGTAAGCAACAAATCTGAAAAATTTATTCCATTTGTAAGGGCAGAGTAAAAGCGGCCCATATCACGCAGCAATATTGGCATGCTCCAACCGTCTAAAATAATGTGATGGGCGTGCATAACCATAAATCTTTCATCTGCAAAGTCAATAATATGCACACGGAAAAGAGAACTCTTTTGAAGGTTAAAGGGTTCAGCTTCAATATCTGCGGTTATTTTTTCGAGTGCCGTCAATGTGAATTCAGAATTTACAGTTTGAATGCGAAAATCCGGTTTGCGGTTATTTAAAACAACCTGCTTGATTGAACCTGTTGATTTCGAAACTGCAAATGCATTGTTCAGAACTTCATGACGATATAAAAGCAGTTCAACGCTTTGGCCAAGCTTTTCAAGATCAATTCCTTTTCCGATACCAAATGTAAAGCAGACATGATATACTTTTGATGTCGGGGCTATGCGATATTGATAATACATACCTTTTTGAGCAGGCGTCAAACCATATATGTCTTTTATATTACTCATCGTCAAATTCCTCTCCAAATAAGGCTTCAATATCATCTAACTCGCTCTGAAGCAAAGATGTATCTGAAAAGTCAGATATTGTTTTTATATGTTGCTCACTGCCGGTACATTTATCAATCAGTCTTTCGAGCTGATGTTTGAAAGATTGTGCCAGTTGCTCGGTCAGGCCTTTAGCCGTAGTGTGAGCGAAGAGTTTGAATTCTGCTTGCAATGCTCCGTTGACAATAACGCAGTCAACAGTTAATTTGCCTGGGAAAACTGCTCCGTCTGAACAGAAATCTATTAAATTATCATTACTGTTTTCTTCTTTTTGATTGCCGTTAAAGTAGTTGAAAATGATGCTTATGTTATCGCATAAGTTCTCAAATAGCATAAGATATCCTATTCCGTTATACGGAACATGACGCATTGCCTCTTTTGTTTTTATGATAGCATCAGATATATCGGAGGTTTTCTCAAAGATAACAGGATAGAGACTTGTAAACCATCCTACAGTTCTGCCGATAGAAATTGGGGTCGGCAATTCGGCTCTGCCGTGACTTTCTGCAAGGATACCAACCGATTTATCGGCAATATTCTGCGCGGCAAGACCGAGTGCGGTAAGCAGAAGTTCATTTGTATGTGTTTGAAACGCATTATTTGATTCATACAAAAGACGAGCTGTAGTTGTTTTATCAAGCGTCAATGTATATGTTTCTTCGAGAAGCTCTGAGCTGTCCTTGGAGAATAAGGGACTTATTTTGTCTATCTTATTGTTGATATCAGTCCAATAAGAGAATTCTTCGTCAGACATTGTTTTGTTTTTGTGATTTTTCAATGCTTCAAGCCAGTCGATAAAAGAAGCGGTTTTGGCAGGTAATTGAATTTCATTATTCTTTTTTATCTGCTCCAAAGCAGTATGGAAATCTTCTAACAAAATATTCCACGAAACAATGTCAACAACAAAATGGTGAATGGAAAGCCGGAATACATTGCCTTCGTTTGTCGGACAGAAAACAATATCAACCAAAGGACCGTTTTTCAAATCAAAACTGATTTTCTCTTTTTTTAAGTAATCTGTTGCATTTTGTATATTTTTTTCTTCGCTAAAGCGGGGTTCAACCTTAAAATTATATAACGGTGCGTCTGCCGATTTGCGAATAACAAGTTCGTTGCCGAAAACAACAGAACGCAGAACATCATGGTGTAAAACGATAGCGTCAAGGGCGAGGCGAAGTTCAGTTTCCGTACAATCTGCTGACATAATGCAAGAATGCGCAAATGTTTCAGGATTTGATGGGTTCTCATTTAAATATGTCCGAAGAATAGGAGAAAATTCAACATGACCGCTAACTTCATCTTGTTTATATGCATTTTTCAACTGTGTCGGCTTCATCTGTGCCGCAATATCTGCAATTGTATCGCTTTGCATAATGGCAGAAACCGGAATTTCATAGTTATTACTCTGAAGTTCAGCAACTATATGTATTGCGCTAATGGAATCTCCGCCAAGTTCAAAGAAATTGTCAATAACACTTACGGTATCACAGCCTAAAATATTTTGAATTACATCAATAAGGGCTATTTCAGCTTCGGTTTCGGGTGCGACATATTCTGCGCCCGTTTCAATACTTTCAAGGTTAACTTCAGGCAAAGCCTTACGATTAACCTTACCGCTTGAGGTAAGAGGCATTTCATCAATATGAGTGAAAATATGCGGCACCATATATTTAGGTAACCTTTTACCTAATATGTTTCGTATTTCTTCAGCGTCTGTTTTTGCGCCTGTGTAAAAAGCGCAGATAAGCTGTCTGCCTGTTTCGTCCTTTCTTACAATTACAACTGCCTGTGAAATACCGTCAATGCTTAAAATTGCATTTTCAATCTCGCCGAGTTCAATACGAAGTCCTCTGATTTTTACCTGGAAATCGTTTCTGCCGACATAGATAATGTTACCGTCTTCTCTCCAATAGGCGAGGTCGCCTGTTTTGTACAGCGTACCTTTGCCGAAGGGATTGTCGATGAACTTTTCGGATGTCAGCTCGGGACGGTTTAAATATCCTGCGCCTACGCAGTCGCCTGCAATGCAGAGTTCGCCTGTAACTCCGATTGGCGTTGGGTTCATATATTTATCTACAATGTAGATTTGAGTATTGGCTATGGGTTTGCCGATATGGATATCAAGTCCGTTTATTCCATCCAATTCCCCACCAACATCCCAAACTGTACACTCACTTGGTCCTAACGGATTATAGATTTGTGCATTCGGAGATTTATTATACAATTGTGCAAGCAATTCAGGCGTTAACGGTTCGCCTGATGTACAAATACACTTTAACTGTTTTAGCGCAGAACAATCGTTCTTATTATCGTAGTAAATCTTCAAGCGAGTAGGAGTTGTCATTACAACATTTATCTTGTTTTCTTCTACTATACTTAAAAAATGATCTTGTATCGTGCTTTGAGTATCATCAAGTATAACAGTAGTAAATCCATTTAAAAGCGGTAATAAAGATTCGGCGATAAAATAATCAAAAGACACACTGTTTACACAGGCAAAAGCAGGATTGGTAATTCTGTTGAGAGTCTGCAATGTGTTGTTGTTCATACAGAAATTAACAAGTCCTTTGTCTGTCAACATACAGCCTTTTGGAGTTCCTGTACTGCCGGAAGTGTATATAATATAGCAAACACTGTGGTTGTAAACTTCTTTAACAGTTCCGTTAACTTCGATTTTTTCAAAGTCATCTAAAGATATAACAGTAGTGTTGTTTACGTTTTCTGTCAGTTCATCAGAAACAAGTAATTTTACATTACAATCCGAACACATATACTCAATTCGATCTCTCGGATAACGCTTATCAACAGGTAAGAAAACAGCGCCCATTTTCAACACAGCAAGTTGAAATGCAATCAGTCTATGACTTCTGTTAATATGAATACCCACTACATCATCAGCACATATACCTAAACTTGTAAATTTTATGCAGTAGTCATTAATCATTGTTTGCAGTTCTAAATATGTGATTTTTATACCGTCAAAAATGACCGCTGCCTTGTCCGGTGTTTTCTCAACCTGTTCTTCAAACAATTGATGAACGCACTTGTCCCTTGGATAATCAACTGCTGTATCGTTAAATTCAACAAGCAGTTTTTTCTGTTCATCAGCAGACAAAACAGTTAATTCATATAACTTTTTAGTATCGTTTCGGATTGCATCAGACAGCAGATTGCAAATATGCTGATGCAGTGTGTCAATATCTTTTTCGCTGAATTTCTCTGTTTGATAATCGTAATGGATACGGAATATACCTTCGCTGTCACGGTCGTCAATATGAATTTGCAGACTTTCGTTCTGCATTCCGCAATGATACCATGTGCTTAAAAAGTCATCACCGTAAATAGTGTTATTCTGATAGCTGAAAATAACATCAAAAAGCCTGTCCTCACTGACTTGTGAAAGAATGTCAATATAGTTATATTTCTGATGTCTGAACAGTCCGAAAATACTTTCTTCGGTGTTTTTTAAATTGTATGAAAAACTTTTTTCTGTATCTAATTCTGAAAGATACGGAACGGTATTAACGAACATACCCGCAGTGTTGAGCTGAGAATGTGTTGTTCTGTTTAATACGGTAGTTCCTATAAAGAATTTATCGGTATTGTCTTTTATTCTGCTGAAATATGTGTTTATAAGCGTCAGAAAGAAGGTGTATGAAGATGCGTTCTCTTTCTTGATGTATTCAGTAATTTCAGATGTCTTTGACTTGCCTATGATATAGCTCTTTCTTGCTGATTTTCCTATTTTGGGAGGTGTGTCAAAAAGATATACGGGTTCATCAATACGGTTATAGCGTTCAATATAATATGCTTTATCTTTGACTGCGCGTTTGCTTTGCAGATATTTTTCTTCTTCAGCTACATAATCGGAATATTGAAATGCTTCAACGCTTTCTCCGTTAAGTATCTTATAAAACTGCGAAGCAAGTAAAGCGAGAGTCCAACCGTCAGAAATAATGTGATGAAGTCTGTAAATTACGCCGCAGAAATTATCTGACATAAGAATATCAAGCTCACAAAGATTGCCTGAAAAATCAAACGGAGTTTGCGCCATTCGGTTGGCGTACTTATGAACATCTTCTTTTGAATCGAAAGACAGAACTTTAATTTCACGCTCGGTATATTCTGTTACATATTGATTAGGCTCGCCGCTTTCAATAGAAATTCGTGTTCTAAGAGCATCATTTATTCTGTAAACTTCGTTTATAGCGTGCTTCATTTTGTCAATATCATATATTTTATCGAATAAAACCGTGCCGCAGATAACACCGATGGATTCACCGGCGAAAAGCTCCATATTATATATTTGCTTTTGCGCTGATGTAAGTCTCATAAGAACACCTCCTTTTGCTTGTTGAAATTGTCTTGTTTCAATGCTTATTGCTGAGATTCAATATATTCTATAAGGTCACCGATTGTGATAATAGATTTAATTTTTTTGTCGGCAATCTCAATGTCAAATTCATCCTCTACTGCACAAACAAGCTCAACCATATCAAGAGAGTCAACGCCAAGATCGCGCAAAATAACAGTATCTTTGGTGATAACAATATTTGAATCAACATCTACGGTTTCGTTAAGAATTTTTATCAATTTATCAATCATTTGTTTTTCCTCTTTATTTTCGTTTAATTTTTTTTGTTGTTGTTTTAGGGAATTCGGTATCTCTGAAAACGACATTTCCGATTTGCTTATATGCGGGAAGTTCTTTGCTGTATTCAAAAATCTTCTTTTCTGTTTCTTTCTTCTCGGCTTCGTCTGCGCCTGCGCAATAGATTTCGGCGGTAATCAGTCCGTCCTTTTCATATACGATAACTTCATTGATTTCGCTGATGCAATCCATTAATTTTTGCTCTAATTCTTCAGGAGAAACATTTTTGCCGTTTGGAAGAATAATAAGATTTTTAATTCTTCCGTTAATATAGAGCATATCGTTTTCAAGAGCGCCGAGGTCGCCTGTTTTGAACCATTCACCGTCAAATGCTTCACGGGTTGCTTCTTCATTTTTGTAGTAACCGCTGAACACAATGTTACCCTTGACCTGAACTTCGCCGTCTTTAATTCTTACTTCAACACCGGGATGAACTACACCGACGCTTTTCGGCTCATAGTGTTTGTTTCTCACGGTTGAAACGATAGGCGAGCATTCTGTAATTCCGTAACCGCAAAGCACATTTACACCGTAATCGTGAAAACCGATAACGCAGTTTTCGTTGATGGGAGCGCCGCCGATTACAAGAATTTCAAGGTTTCCGCCGAAGGCATCAATGATTTTTTTGAAAAGCTTTCTGCGAACATCAATACCGCATTTATAAAGTCCGTTACTGACATTTACAAGCTTTTTAATAAGCTTGTCCTTGCCTGTGCTTTTTAAATTTTCCTGAACCTTTTTGTAAAATGACTCTGCTACCAACGGAACACAGGCGATATATTTGGGTTTAGCGTAATTAATGTCACGCATAAGATTTCTCATACTGCTGTTAATGAAGATTGATGAGCCTACAAGCATTGGAATTGTAAGACTTGCAACAAAGCCGTATGTGTGGTGTATGGGCAGCATAACAAGTGCGGAATCGGGAATTAAAACGCTCTTTGATGTTGTCACAGTGTCAAAAATTATGTTTAGGTGGCTGAGCATAACGCCTTTTGGTTCGGATGTTGTTCCCGATGTAAATACAAGTGTGCACATTGCATTTTCGTCAATGCTTACATTTTTATATGAGTTATTTCCGTTTGCAATGAGGGTTTTGCCTTCACAAATAACTGCATCCAAATTTTTCATATTTATAAGCTGTGAACAGCCTGTTGCTTCGGCTTCTTCCGAATAATCGTTTGAATGTACAATAATTGAAGTGTCACTTTTTTCAACCAAATATTTCAAATCATCTAAAGAAGCTTCTTTATCAAGAGGAACAATAACATTGTTGCTGTTAACAACGGCAAAATATGTAACAATCCATTCGTAACTGTTCTCACCTATAACGGCAATATGAGTACGGTTATATCCTTTTGAAATGAAGTACGTACCCAATGCTTCAACATCTTCTTTAAAGGTTTTATAGCTTTTTGCAATTTCGGTATCCTTTTTCAGATAGCGAAATGCCGTTCTGTCGGCGAATTCGGTTCCGCAATAATCCACAAAATCTTTTAAGTTTACAAATTCAGGGACACTGTAAAGCGGATATTTCTTATTTTTCATATAAATTGCTCCTAATATACTTCTGTTTTGTTACGGCAAAACATGATACAAATATGCCATTTTACCATTATAATATTATACCTTGTTATAATAAAAAAAACAATAGTATAATATGTTTTTTGTAATTACAATTTTTTCATAATTTTTTAAAATTATTGAAACAGTTTCGGTATTTTGCTACTCTTATATTACGAAAGAGATTTTTAAGACATTCAGCAATGAATGGAGGTATGATTATGAGAACTGAACTGAAAAGCACGGTATTTGCGGCGATGAACGGCGATAAAAACGCTTTCGGCACTCTTTATGAGGAATATTCTGTCGATATGTACCGCTTCGCATTAAGTATATGTAAAAATGCCTACGACGCACAGGACGCTGTTCAGGAAACGGCGCTGTCTGTTTTCAAAAGCATACCTTCGCTTAAAAATCCCGAAAAATTCAAATCATATCTCTTTTTATCTCTTTCAAATACCTGTAAAAAGAAGGTGTCAGGCGAAAATAAGGCTTTTGAATTTGCTGATACAGGCTATACCGACAGCGAAATTGAATTTTCAATTCCTGTGCGTGAGGCCTTGGAAAAGCTTGACGGTGTTTCACGAGAAATACTTATATTGAATGTAGTAGCCGGCTTCAAATCACGTGAGATCGGAGAAATGCTGGGTATTCCTGCGGCTACGGTTCGCACAAAGCAAAAAAGAGCGTTGAATAAAATAAGAGAGGAGCTTGAATTATGAGAAAGAAAGCTGAAAAGGCACTTAATAAAAAATTAAATGTAAGGCTTCCTGAAAATCTTTCAAAGGAAAATATTGTTGAGCAGTTAGAAAATGTTCAGCAGAATACAAAAATAACAGAAATCCCTAAAAAGCGAAGCAATGCAAAAAAACTTATTCCCGTTGCCGCGTCGCTTGCGGTGGCTGCGGGTCTTTTGGGCGCTTATTTCGGAATGGGCTTGGGACTTACCAATGCGCCGAAAAATTATGTAACATCACCTGCCGATAAAACCGAGGTTGTGCGTTATCAGTCATACGATAAAATTTTTGATAGATTTGACGCATTAAGAAAAGAATATAAAGACAGCAGTTTTTTAAACGGATTTGGACTTGACGATAGTTTGTACTTTGGATACGACGCAGAAATTCCCGAATCCAACATCAATGCTGCGGGCAATTTGACAGGTCCGGCCGCAGCAAGCATAAATGACGGCTTTGAAGAAAAAAATTACGGTACTACCAATACTCAAGAAAACGGTGTTGACGAGGGCGATATAATCAAAACCGACGGCAAATATCTTTATATTGCCAACGCGGGCGGTTCTTCGGTTTCAATTGTTGAAGCCAACGGCGGAGAAATGAAAATATCATCGCAAATCACTGTTGCTGATAAATGTTCTGTCAGCGAGCTTTATATCAGCAAAAACCGTTTGATTATCGTAGGCACGGTATCTGACGGTAACACATTTATCGACGGTATAGCTGATGATTATATCTATTCAACCTGTTGTGTGTTTGTGCAGAGAGATACTTTTGTTCAGATTTATGATATAAGCCTCCGCAATGCTCCCAAGCTTGTTACCGAATATTCACAGCAGGGCAATTATAACAGCTCGCGAATGCTTGACGGCAAAATAATTTGTATAAGCAGATACAATGTTGATATAAGCGATAAAAACTACCGTAAAAAGTGCATTCCCGAAATCACGGTAAACGGTGATGCCGAAAAAATTGCGGCGGACTGCATTTCGGTGATTGAAGAAAATCCCTCTGCAAAAGATTATGCGGTTATAACAACATTTGATATTGAAAACGGCAAAGAGCCGAAAAGCGAGGCTGTTCTCGGCAACTGCGACGAGCTTTATGCTTCGCAAAATGGGTTGTTCTTGAGCGAAACCTGCTACGATGAAGAAGAAATTACTAAAATTTACCGATTTGAATATACCGACACAGGCGTTAAATATAAGTATATGGGCAGAGTGCCGGGATATATCGACAGTCAGTTTTCAATGAGCTATGACGGCGAGTATTTTCGCATTGCGACCACTGTAAATAAACCGAACGGTGTTTCAGGAAACAATCTGTATATTCTAAACAATGATATGCGCGTTGCAGGAAAGGTTGAGGATTTGGCTCAGGGCGAAACAATTCAGTCTGTACGCTTTGTAGGCAATATGGCTTATGTTGTAACATTCCGCCAGACCGACCCTTTGTTTGTTATAGATTTAAGCGACCCTGAAAATCCCAAGGTTAAGGGCGAGCTGAAAATTCCCGGCTTTTCGGAATACCTTCACCCCATAGCTGACGGACTTCTTATCGGCGTGGGTCAAAACGGCACAAGCGCAGGCACAAACGGCGACTGCAAGGTATCTCTTTTCGATGTAAGCAATCCCTATGAGCCGAAAGAAACATCGGTTGTAACTGTGTCGGGCGGTAAGGCTTACGCTTGGACGCCTGTATCGTATAACCATAAATCCTATATAACCCTGTCAAATAATGAATTTGCAGTGCCTTTCACTTTGAATTGGTATTCAAATATGGGCGGAGCAACGCAAAGCGGATGCTATTATATCCGTTACCGTCTTGCAGATAATAAAATCTGTGAGACCGCAAGGTATAAGCTCGGCAGCGGTAACAGCGCAATGGAGATTTTGGGCGCTACCTATATTGAAAAAACCTTCTATGTGATAACAGAATGCTACGGCGACGGTACTTACGCTGTTGCGTTTGACCTTGAAAAAAATGAGGAAACAGGCAGACTTAAAACCGCCTCTTGGGAGTCGGAGCAATGAAAAAATCAATTCAGCTTTTAATCGGCGCGGGGTGCGGTTTGATATGCTGGCTTTTGTTAAGCTTTTTCTTCTTTCCGATACCGATTTCAGCACCTATGGATGTCTATTTTGCTGAAACTATGACGCATATGATACCTCTAAAGGTACTGATAACACTTGTTTTTGTTTTGTTATCATTATTTCTTTATGAACAAAAAATGAAGAAAAAGTAAAAAATAAATTATCGTTGTTGACAAATATTTCCGCAAGTGCTATACTGAATTCAAGATAATTCCTTAGGGGAGTAGCTTATTTTTCGGTAATCAACAATCGCCCATAAGGCTGGTTGCCGAACCTGTTCTCACGGGTAGCAAGACCTTTGGCAGTTTAATCGCTGTCAAAGGTTTTTTTGGTTTGAACAATAATTTGTAATAATTTTATTGCGAAAGCGAAAATTATAAAATGAGGTGTTTTTATGAAGCATTATCTTCACGAGGTCTCTGAAGTTTTTGCAGAGGTTAAGAGCAGTGAAACAGGTCTTACATCTGCCGAGGCTGAAAAAAGACTTGAGGCAAATGGGAAAAACAAGCTGGCAGAAGCTAAAAAAGTATCAACATTTTCTCGCTTTATTAATCAGCTTAAAGACCCAATGATTATTATTTTGCTTGTTGCAGCTGTTATATCTGCGGCAACCGAAATGATTGAGGCAGGCGGTTTTGTAATGCCTACCGACGCATTGATTATCCTTGTTGTTGTTATTATCAATGCAGTTTTAGGCGTTGTTCAGGAAAGCAAGGCTGAAAAAGCTGTTGAAGCATTGCAGAAAATGTCGGCGGCGACAACTAAAACTCTTCGTGACGGCAAGGTTGAGTTTATCAAAAGCGAAGATTTGGTTGTCGGCGATGTAATTTTGCTTGACGCAGGCGATGCGATCCCTGCTGACTGCCGTATTTTTGAGTGCGCAAGTATGAAAATTGAAGAAGCTGCTCTTACAGGCGAGTCAGTTCCTGTTACAAAGCTTGTTAAGGCTCTTATGGGCTCCGGCGAAGACGACGAAGTACCTCTCGGCGACCGTAAGAATATGGTTTATATGGGTTCAACCCTTGTTTACGGTCGTGGCAAAGCGGTTGTTACGGCAACAGGTATGAATACCGAAATGGGTAAAATCGCCAACGCTATTACCCTTGCCGAGGACGGCAAAACGCCTCTTGAAATCAAGCTTGAACAGCTTTCAAAGGTGCTCACAAAGCTTGTTCTTGTTGTATGCGCGGTTATTTTCGCTTACAACATCGTTACACAGTATATTATTCCCGAAGCAAAGCCGGAGTTCTTCCATGTGGCTCTTGATTCGTTCATCACTGCAATTGCACTTGCAGTTGCCGCAATTCCCGAGGGTCTTGTTGCGGTTATGACAATCGTTCTTTCAATAGGCGTTACAAATATGTCAAAAAAGAACGCTATTATCCGTAAAATGACAGCCGTTGAAACTCTCGGCTGTACGCAGATTATCTGCTCGGACAAAACCGGTACTCTTACACAGAATGTTATGACCGTTGTTGACCGCTATGCTCCCAATGAACAGCAATTGGCAACGGCAATGGCTCTTTGTACAAATGCAGATGTTGCAGAAGACGGCAAAAGCACAGGCGAGCCTGACGAGGTTGCGCTTATCAACTATGCGGCTTCTCTTAAACTGCCTAAGTCAACTCTTGTTGAAGCATATCCGAGAATAGGCGAGGTTCCTTTTGATTCGGGCAGAAAGATGATGACAACCGTTCACAGCTCTGCGCGAGGTGTGGTTCAGTTTACAAAGGGCGCTCCCGACGAAATTCTCAAAAAATGCACTTATGCGGATATTAACGGCGAAATCGTAGAAATGACCGATGAAATCCGTGCAAAAATCGCCGCTGAAAATACAAGAATGGGCAACAAGGCTCTTCGTGTATTCGCAGTTGCTTATAAAACCTACGATGAAGCTCCGAAAGCATTTGATTCGGCTTCGCTTGAATACGATATGACCTTTATCGGACTTACAGGTATGATCGACCCCGTTCGCCCCGAGGTTAAAGACGCTATTGTTGAGTGCCGTACAGCAGGCATTAAGCCCATTATGATTACAGGCGACCACATCAACACAGCTAAAGCCATTGCCCGTGAACTTGGCATTCTCACAGATGACAGCCAGGCAATGATGGGCGCAGACATTGACCGGTATACAGACGAAGAATTTGCAGAGATTGTTGAAAATATCTGCGTTTATGCCCGTGTTCAGCCTGAACATAAAACAAGAATTGTCAACGCTTGGAGAAGTAAGGGTTATGTTACCGCTATGACAGGTGACGGCGTTAATGACGCTCCGTCAATCAAGAGTGCTGACATCGGCGTCGGTATGGGCATCACAGGTACTGACGTTACAAAGAATGTTGCCGATATGGTGCTTGCAGATGACAACTTTGCGACAATTGTTTCGGCTGTCGGCGAGGGCAGAAGAATTTATGATAATATCCGTAAGGCTATTCAGTTCCTTCTCGGTTCAAATCTTTCAGAGGTTATTTCAATCTTCTTCGCAACGATTATGAACTTCACAATTCTCCGTGCGCCGCATCTTCTCTTTATCAATCTTGTTACAGACTGTTTTCCTGCCTTGGCTCTCGGCCTTGAAAAGCCCGAAGAAAATATTATGAGAAGAAAGCCGAGAAGTAAGAATGACGGTGTTTTTGCAGGAGGACTCGGTATTGACTGCTTCTATCAAGGCATAATCGTATCAATTCTTACAATTATTGCGTTCTATGCAGGCGAATATCTTGAAACAGGCACTCTTGTTTTGAGAAATATTGCAGACAGCGAAGACGGTATGACAATGGCATTCTTTACAATGGCAATGTGCGAAGTGTTTCACTCGTTCAATATGCGTTCACAGCGCGCTTCGGCAGTTGCTATGAGCTTCAAGGGTTCTCACAATATAGCTCTTTACGGCGCAATGATAGGCTCGTTTGTTCTCACAACAGCGGCTGTTGAAATTCCGTTTATTGCAAATATGTTTGATTTCACACAGCTTTCAGTACTTGAATATGCAATCGCACTCGGACTTGCATTCCTCATTATACCGATTGTTGAAATTGTTAAGGCTGTTCAAAGATCAGTTTCAAAGAATAAAGATTAAAACCAAATTTGCATACAGTCCTCACTCGTTTAAGGCGAGCGGGGGCTGTTTTTTTATCGGCTTTATAAAAATGAATAAAAATTGATGTCAAAAATTGTGAGCTTTGTGTATAACTTGAAAATATTTGTAACAAATTGCACAAAGTCTTGCAGCGTATTTTGTTTGATAATTGATTAAAATGTTCAAAAAATACTTGAAAAGGACAACTTGCAGTGTTAAAATATATAGGTATAATTATGTATTGAGAGGTTAAGAAGAATGTCGGAACGCAATATCAATTACGAAGCGCAGGTTCCCGTCTATCTTTTTCATCAAGGCAATAATGCCCGTGCCTATGAATATATGGGCGCTCACCGTGTTGATGATGAAACAGTAGTTTTCAGAGTTTGGGCGCCCAATGCCGAAGCTGTTTCGGTTTGCGGCGATTTTAACGGCTGGTCTGATACTGCCGATAAAGCAGAACGCATCACCGCAGGCGGTATTTGGGAAACATACGTAAAAAATGTAAATCAGTATGACGCTTATAAATACTGCATATTTACAAAAGACGGCAGAAAGCTTATGAAAAGCGACCCGTACGGCTATCATATGGAGACCCGCCCCGACAATGCTACTAAATATTATGAATTAGGCGCATATAAATGGACTGATGCAAGGTGGGAAAAAGCAAAGCGTGAAAAAGCGCAGTATGACCGCCCTGTAAATATTTATGAGGTACATTTCGGCTCTTGGAAGCAGTACGAAGACGGCAATTTTTATTCATACCGCAAAATGGCGGAAGAACTTATTCCCTATGTTAAAGAAATGGGCTACACTCACATTGAGTTTATGCCCTTGACCGAATATCCCTTTGACGGCTCTTGGGGCTATCAGGTAACAGGCTATTTTGCTGCTACCTCACGCTACGGCACTCCTGACGATTTAATGTATCTGATTGATATGTGCCACAAAAACGGAATAGGCGTAATTCTTGACTGGGTTCCCGCGCATTTTCCCAAAGATGCTAACGGACTTTATGAATTTGACGGCGGCGCCTGCTATGAGTATGAGGATATACGCAAGGGCGAGCATCTTGAATGGGGTACAAAGGTGTTTGATTTCGGCAGAAACGAGGTTCAGTCTTTCTTAATTTCAAGCGCAATGTTTTGGCTTGATAAATACCATATTGACGGTATCCGTGTTGATGCTGTTGCTTCAATGCTCTATCTTGATTACGGCAGAGAAAACGGTCAGTGGGTTGCGAATAAAGACGGCGGAAATCAAAATCTTGAGGCTGTCGCATTTCTCAACAAACTCAGTATGAACATATTCCGTGACTATCACGGAAGCTTGCTTATTGCAGAAGAAAGCACAGCGTGGCCTATGGTCACAAAGCCTGTTCATATGGGAGGACTCGGCTTTAACTATAAATGGAATATGGGCTGGATGAATGATATTCTCCGCTATTTTTCAATGGACCCGTTATACAGAAAAGGCAATCATAACTGCATTACATTCTCTTTCTTCTATGCGTTTTCAGAGAATTTCATTTTGCCAATATCTCACGATGAGGTTGTTCACGGCAAATGCTCGCTTATAAACAAGATGCCGGGCGCATACGAAGAAAAATTCGCAGGAGTACGTGCATTTATGGGCTATATGATGGCTCACCCCGGTAAAAAGCTTATGTTTATGGGCGGTGAATTCGGTCAGTTTATTGAGTGGAATTACGAGCAGGGGCTTGATTGGCTTCTTCTTGATTATGAGGCTCATAGAAAATTACAGACATACTTTAAAGAACTCAATCATTTTTATAAAGCAAACGCTCCCTTATGGCAGGTTGACTATTCGTGGGAGGGATTTTCGTGGATTTCGGCAGATGACAGCGATAATTCGGTTATAGCATTCCGCAGAATTGACGCAAAGGGCAAAGAAATTATCGCAGTTTGCAACTTTACCCCTGTTGCCCGTGAAAATTATAAAATCGGTGTTCCGTCAAGAAGCAGTTACAAGGTTATCTTTAATTCAGATGACGAGGCTTTCGGCGGCGAGGGCAGAGGTCAGAAAGAAAAAATTAAGTGGGAAAAGCAAGCTATGCACGGCTTTGAACAGTGCATTTCGCTTGATTTACCACCAATGTCAACAATTTATCTTAAAAAGACGAGATAATAAATATTAAAATCAAAACATAAACGGAGGAATTTATAATGGCACGCAAACCGGAATGTATAGCAATGCTTCTTGCCGGCGGACAGGGAAGCCGTCTTGGTATTCTTACAAAGAACATTGCAAAGCCCGCTGTTCCTTACGGCGGAAAATACAGAATTATTGACTTCCCGCTTTCAAACTGTGTCAACTCTGGCATTACAACCGTTGGCGTTCTCACTCAATATCAGCCCCTTGAACTGAATGACTACATCGGAAACGGTCAAGCTTGGGATTTGGACCGCGCAAACGGCGGTGTTCATGTTCTCTCACCCTATCAGCAGATTAAGGGTACAGAATGGTATAAGGGTACTGCAAATGCTATTTATCAGAATATCAATTTTATTGACCGTTATGACCCTGAATATGTTGTCATTCTTTCGGGCGACCATATATATAAAATGGATTATAACAAGATGCTTGAATACCATAAAGAAAAGAATGCAGCATGCACAATAGCTATGCTTGAGGTTCCGTGGGAAGAAGCAAGCCGTTTCGGACTTATGATTCTCAATGACGATAATTCAATCAGCGAATTTGAAGAAAAGCCTAAAAATCCGAGAAGCAATAAGGCGTCAATGGGTGTTTATGTATTCACATGGAGCAAGCTCCGCCAGTACCTTATTGATGACGAGAACGACCCTGATTCAAGCAACGACTTCGGCAAAAACGTTATCCCCAAAATGCACGCAGACGGCGAAAAGATGTATGCATATCTATTTGACGGATATTGGAAGGATGTCGGAACAATCGACAGCCTGTGGGAAGCTAATCTTGATTTGCTTAATCCTAAGGTTGACCTTGATTTATCAGACCAGACATGGAAAATCTACGCAAAAACTCCTGCGTCTCCTCCTCATTACATTTCTGCAAACGCAAAGGTGCAGAATTCAATGATTTCAGAGGGTTCAAAGGTTTACGGCGATATTGATTATTCAATTCTTTTCTCCGATGTTACGGTTGAAGAGGGTGCAGAGGTTAAATATTCTATCGTAATGCCCGGTACGGTTATCAAAAAGGGCGCAGTTGTTCAGTATTCAATCGTTGCCGAAAACGCAGTTATTGAAGCCGGAGCAGTTGTAGGCAAAAGCCCCGAGGATATGGAAAACCGTAATGATTGGGGCGTTGCAGTTGTCGGCGCAGGCGTAAACGTTGGCGAGGGTGCAGTGGTTGCGCCTAAAGCGCAGGTCGATACAGATATAGTAAAGGAGGCTGAATAAGATGACAGGTAAGAATATTGTCGGTATTCTCTTTTCAAACGCTTATGACGAGTGCGTAAGCGAGCTTACAGGTATTCGTACAATGGGTTCGGTGCCTTTTGCATCACGTTACCGTCTTATTGACTTTACGCTTTCAAATATGGTAAACGCAGGCATTGAAAAAGTAGGCGTTCTCACAAAAAGCAATTATCAGTCGCTTATGGACCATGTAGGTACAGGTAAGCCGTGGGATTTGTCACGTAAAAATGACGGTCTTTTTATTCTTCCGCCTTTCTCAACAAACGAAGCAGGCGGAAATGCCGATAAATTGGCTTCGTTAAAGGGAATTATGGGATTTATAAGCCGTTCGAAGGAAGAATATGTTCTCTTTTCTGACTGTAATACTGTTCTCAATATTGACATTGAAGAGCTTATGGATTACCATACAGCTAAAAATGCCGATATGACTATCGTTTATAAAAACGGCAAAATGCCCAATCTTTCAGATGTAATCGTTCTTGATATGAACGCTGACGGCAAGGCTGAAAAAATTACGGTTTCTCCTGTAGAAGAGGGCAATGTTAATTATTCGCTCAATGTAATTCTTATGAAAAAATCACTTCTTGAAAGACTTATGAACGAGGCTGTGAGCCTTAATTATAAGGATTTTGAAGCAGACCTTATTCAAGGCAATGTGAATAAGCTTAATATTTACGGCTTTAAGTCAAACGGATTTTCTGCAACAATCGACTCAATGCAGTCTTATTACGAAGCAAATATGGCTCTTCTTAATCCCGAAAACTGCGACGAGCTTTTCACAGCCGACCGCCCGATTTATACCAAGGTACGTGACAATATGCCTGCAATTTACGGTTTAGATTCAGATGTTAAAAATTCTCTTATTGCAGACGGCTGCATTATTGAAGGTACTGTTGAAAATTCAATTCTTTTCCGAGGAGTTAGAGTTGCCAAAGATGCAGTTGTTAAGAATTCAATTCTTATGCAGGATACTTATGTTGCGCAAGATGCGTCGGTAAATTGCGTTGTTACTGACAAGAGCGTTGTCATTACACCTAATAAAACTCTTTCGGGAGCAGAAAATTACCCTGTATATATAGGTAAAGAGATAGTTATTTAAAAACTTTGAAAGGAACCCAGCAGAATGAAAGTTTTATATGTTTCAAGCGAGGCGCTGCCCTTTAAGGCAAGCGGCGGACTCGGCGATGTTGCAGGCAGTCTGCCCCAGGCTCTCCGCAAAAGATTTGTCGGCGCCCGTGTTGTAATGCCTCTTTATGATACAATCAGCCAGGAACTTAAAGATACAATGAAGTTTATCACAAGTATTTCTGTTCCTGTTGCATGGCGCAGACAGTATTGCGGAATTTTTGAAGCAAGAGCAGGCGGAGTAATCTATTATCTTCTTGATAATCAGTATTACTTTAAGCGTGATACTCTTTATGGCTATTATGACGATGCAGAGCGTTTCGCATTTTTTGCCCGTGCGGTTCTTGAAATTATTCCTCACATAGATTTCAAGCCCGACATTATCCATTGTAACGATTGGCAGTCAGCTTTGACTCCTGTTTACTATAATACCCTTTATGCAACCAGACAGGGTTATGAAAACATTAAAACAGTTTTCACAATTCATAATATTCAGTATCAGGGAACTTACGGTATGGAGCTTTTAGGCGAGGTTGTAGGAATTCCCGACCATTGTGCTTCTTTGCTTGAATATGACGGCAACTGCAACTTTATGAAGGGCGCAATTGAGTGCGCCGATTGTGTTACAACAGTCAGCCCCTCATATTCTAACGAAATTCTCGACCCGTGGTATTCTCACGGTCTTGACCCAATTCTTAATCAGCGTTCTTGGAAGCTTTCAGGTATTCTCAACGGTATTGACACAATTCTTTACAATCCCGAAACGGATAAGGATATTGAGGTTAATTATAATTCAGAGAATTTTGAAGATAATAAAAAGGTCAATAAGGCAAAATTACAGGAATATTTCAATCTTCCGCAGCGTGACGATGTACCTGTAATCGGTATGGTTACCCGCCTTGTAGGTCACAAGGGTCTTGACCTTGTTAAAGCGGTTCTTGATGAATTGCTTTCAACCCAAGATGTTCAGTTTGTGGTTCTCGGCTCGGGCGAATGGCAGTATGAAAATTTCTTTAAAGAAATGGCAGGAAAATATCCTAATAAAATGGGCTTAAAGCTCGGATTCATACCATCGCTTTCAAAGAAGATTTATGCAGGTACTGACCTGTTCTTAATGCCGTCAAAGAGCGAACCCTGCGGACTTTCACAGATGATTTCGCTTCGCTACGGTTCAATTCCGATTGTCCGTGAAACAGGCGGACTTCGTGACAGTATTAAGGATTCCGGCGACGGCGAGGGTAACGGATTTTCATTCTCAACATATAACGCTCACGATATGCTTTATACAATCAAGCGTGCGCTTGACGGCTATAAGAATAAAGAGGGTTGGCATATCCTCGTTAAGCGTGCAATGGAATGCGACAACAGTTGGGGCAAATCCGCAAACGAATACATAAAGCTTTATAAGTCAATACTTAAAAAGTGACGAAATTCAAACTCGATATGTTTTAAATCAGCATATTTCTCCTTGAACAATGTTAAAACTCTCGTCATACGGCAGTATGGCTTCGGTCTTATGCCTTGTTTAAGAATGAATTCGCTGTAATCGGGAGTTTTCGGTATATTGCTTTCAATTCGCGTCATCTAAAAAACTAAAAGTTTATAAGCAATATTTTACGGGCTGTAAAATTCAAGTTTTTACAGCCCGTTTTATAATGGGAATTATAATGTGTTCGACACTGTGTACAAAAAATGAGTTTAAATTTAGATATAATTATCAATATCTATTTTGCTGAAAATAATGTATAATTATAAGGTAAAAAATGGATTTTACCCGGGAGGAAAACTTATGAACGATAAAAAAGAACTGTTTTGTGAGAAAAATGGTAAGCTTAATGTATGGCATACTATATTAACAGGCTTTGCGTTCCTCACAACATCAATCGCATGGGCAATTTATGATCCCTATGTTACTCGAATACTCAACAAAATCCTCGGCGAAAGCGATTTTATTTCAAATTTGAGCCGCGGTTTGGCAGAGGCTGTTCCGTGGATTGGCAAGTTTGCTGAAGCACAGGGTGAAAGCACAGTTTCGGCAACAGGCGGATTTACGCTTGTTCCGCTGTTTATCGGCTTTATTATGACATTCGATAATATTTTCGGTGTTATTTTCCAGCCCGCATTCGGTAAGCTTTCAGATAACTGCCATTCAAAGCTCGGCAAGCGCCGTCCGTTTATTGTAGGCGTTGCTCCGATTTCGGCAATTCTTTTCACGCTTATTCCCATTATGGCTCTCAATGTTAAAGGCGCATGGACTCTTCCTGCAACAATGATTATGGTTATTCTTTTCGTGTTCTCAATGTCATTGTGGCGCGCACCCGCAGTTGCCCTGATGCCCGACTTAACACCTCCGCACCTCCGTTCAGAGGGTAATGCTATTATCAACCTTATGGGCGGTCTCGGTTCAGCGGTAGGTATGGTTGCAGGTACAATTGCAATCGCACTTTGTGCGCTTTTCACAAAAATGTCGAGCGAACAGATCAAAGCTGATGAAACAGTTTCTTTCCCGTATGTTTTTGCAATCGGTTCGGTTGTTATGCTTATCGGTATGCTTGTAGTTCGTTTCTTTGTTATAGAACCTGATTCAAGAATTGAAGTTAAGGCAGAAAACAATGCTTATGCAGACGAAAAAGCACGCCGCAAGGCTGAAAAAGAGGCTGCAAAGGCTGAAAAAGCTGCAAGAAAATCAGTTAAGCTTTCTAAGGGCGAAAGAAGGAGCCTTATCTTTATGCTTGGCTGTCTGTTCTTCCTTTTCTGCGGTTCAAACGCAATTACAACCTTCTTCTCATTGTTTGCGCAGGAAATTCTTCATATGATTACTTCCGAAGCAACAATCATTATGCTGATTTTTGCAGTCTGCTCTGCAATTGCGGCTGTTCCTGCCGGTAAAATGGGTACAAAAATCGGAAGAAAAAAGACTATCATTACGGGTCTTGCAATCTTCCTTTCAGCATTCGTTGTATTCTTCGGCGTATTCATTGTAATGCTCGGCAACCAGAACCTTTCAATCAGCAAGTATGTTACAGTAAATAACGCATACATTGCAGTTGACGATCAGATGAATAACTTTAACGCTGAACTTTCAGACGCTGCAAAGGAAGCCGGTACAGAAAAGGTTACTCTTCTTACAATGGACGGATATGTTGAATACCTTGAAACAAAGGATGCTTCAAATTCGCTCTATGCCGAGTTCGATAAGTATCTTGTTGAAAATGCAGGCGAAACGGTTTATGACGATATCATAAAAGTAGCAAACGATATTTACGGCGCAGAAAGCAGTTCAAACTTTACAGAAGCAATGTCTGCAATCAACGCTTCCGTAAACGGCGTTACAAAGATTTTGAGCATTCTTATTTACCCTGTTCTTATTCTCGGCGGTGTGGCAAATATGTTCATCACAGTTAATACATTGCCCCTCGTTCTTGAAATCGGCGGTGTTGATAAGGTTGGTACATTCACAGGCTACTACTACACAGCAACCTTCTCTGCGCAGATTGCCTCTCCCATTCTCTACGGCTTCATCAGAATGTTCGCAGGCACATATATGTCGCTGTTCTATTACAGTCCGCTGTGCTTTGCAGGAGCAATTCTTATGATTCTCTTTGTTAAACACGGCGAAGCAATTCCGAAGGCTGTTATCGACAAGATTGAAGAAGAAAATGCTGACTGATTGTCAGATGTAACACAATAAAGACAAAGCGGATGTAAACCTTTGGGTTCACATCCGCTTTTTTAGATTGATTTTTTAAATTGTTATGAAGATATTACGCTCTTAAAAACAAATTTCGACCTAACAACTATCGCTTCGCAGGATTTATCGTAATCAGCGTCGCCGCAGGTGACTTTTACAATATTATAACTTTTTGCGAAAAGCAGATGCGTCGCAATTCTTTCAAAAATGCTGTGACCCTCACTGCCGCCCATTGAATACGGCAAATAGATATCTACGCTCAAAGTAGTCAACATTTCACGGGATTTTTGTTCTACAATTGCGCCTGTATCAAGAGTTTCGGTGAGCCTTTCGCCTATTTCACAGCCCTTAATCGAAAAGGCAACAATGGGCTTGCTCACAGGTGTGGGTTTAATTTCATTTTCGTAGGCTAAAACAAACGATATATCGCTAAAAGCCGGTGTAAGGGGAAAATTTGTCGCAAGATTTTTAACTAATGAAGTGCTAACTGTCATACATTCTCCTTTGTTACTTGTCTTATGACCGCCCAAATATAAACGGCGCGGTTTTTAACGGTTATTTTTTCGGCACGGTCAATAAGATATGAATTTTTGTCTCTGTCGTGAATAGTGTAAGAACCGTCAAGCTTTGTAAGATCGTGACCGGCTGGACCGAGATAAAGATAAACGCTGTTGCGGTTAATACCTATCGGCGTTACTTCGCCTGTCATATAAAGCTTGGTTTTATATCTCAACGGCTGAATGAATGCATTGAATAAAGGGGTTCTCCAACCGTCAGCTCCTGTAATATAAACAGTATTGCCGAATTTGTTAAGCATTTTATCTATGTTCATATTTCCACCGCCTCAAATACAAAATCCACATCGGTAAGAAACGGCGCGGCAGAAAGCAGCGCTTCGTCACGGAATTTTGCGGCATTTTCTGCTGAAGCAGAAGCGCTTCGGCTTACAGTTATATCGCCTGCCTTGAAAGATGAAAAATTATCACTTCCGGTTCCCGAAAAAAGCGTGTAATTATAAAGAGCGATTCCTGCGCAAGCCATTAAAACAGCAGGGTTGTCCTCATTTTTTATATCACGGAGCCGAGGCGATATGGCAGAGCAAGCCGCAAGGCAAAAAGGCGTTGCTTTTTTGGCTTCATCTGCGTTGAGTACGCCTGTGTCCTCAAGAAGCTGTGAAACTGACCAGACATTTATCATATTGCCCGACCTCCTTTATCAGATTTTCATTACCTTTGAAGCATCCTTGAATATCTTTGCGAAGCCCGAAATCTGTGTGATTGCGGCGCGTTCAAGCTGACGGTCAATAAGACGGTCAAAATCTGTCATAACTCCGCCTGCTGTTACCATTTCAAGCGAGCAGTTTTTGTCAAGACCGATAAGCGTGCCTGTAACATCGTTTGATTTAATAAGCTTTGCGCCGAGAGGTGTAATCATAGTGCCTTTTCCGTGGAAATTAAGCCCTGCGGGAGCATCGCGGAATTCGGGCATAGTGAGAAGTTTTGCAGTTATATCCGGCGAAGCAATAAGAGTGTTCATATCATACGGTGAGAATGAATTCCAAAGTGAAATTAAATCTGCATAAGAGATTGTACCTTTGCTTGCAGGGGCAATTACAGCCGCCGCATTGTCATTTCCGTCGCCGTTGATAAGAACATTTACTGCGTCTTTAAACTGTGTTCTTGCAATGTATGCACCGATTTGACGGAGAGTTACAGTGAAAAGGTCAAGACGCTGAAAACGGATTGCTTCATAAGACGCTACAAGCATTCTTCCGCGCTTTTTAAGCGTAACAAGATTATCCTGTGTGTGAACAACGGTTTCGGGAATTTGCGCGCCCTCTGCTACCTCCTGAAGTGCCTTTTCGTCAGCGGTGGGAACAGACGAGATTGTTCTGTAATCAAGAGAATTGATATTTGTTTTTGTTGCGATGATATGGTCAAGATTGTTTGTTTCTTCAATGCCTTGACGCACTGCGCGTGATACATATTCTGGGAAAAGCACAGCAGAATCGGTTGTTGCAAAGAACTTTTCAACAGAATCACTGCCGGCACCCTTTACTTTGATGTCAAAACGCTTTAACTGACGCTCAAATGCGTCAAGATTTTCAAGAGCTGTACCCTTGTAGTTTTCACTTGGGTCAATTCTTTCAAGTTCGGTTAAAAATCCTTTGCCTGTACCGTAAAGACCCTTGTCGAGTTTAATGTTTTCAAATACTGCCATAGTTTATTTCCTCCTTAAAATTTAAACTGACTGTTTGAATTGTTTTCGCTTTGATTTTCCTCGATATAAAGCTGAGGAACGATTGGAGCGACTGCCGCCGCCTTTTTTAAGATTGATTTTGAAAGTGCTTCAAGATTTTCGGTTGAAAGATTATCAAAAATCTCGTCAATACACGCTTCGCTGATTTCAGGAAGCGCTAAAGAAAATCCCTGCTTTGCTTTTGTACAAAGCTCGGCACGGTATTTTTCGCCATCTGCACTTTTTCTTTCAAGATTTTCAATATATGCTGAAAGATTTTTAAGCTCTTCACCGTTCAAGGTGAGCGGACTGCCGTCTTTAATGGATTTTAAAATATTTTCCATAGATTTCTCCTTTTTAAAAGATTTTGTAATTCCTGCATTTTTTTGCGCAGGAACAGCTACAAATGACCATTCGTAAGCGTCGGTAATATCGGTAATTGTTTTATAGCAGATTTTGCCGTCATATCTTTTGCCTGCAATGTGTGAACAGTTGCTTTTACCGCAGATTGAACATACTCTGCTTTGAGCGGCACAGCTGATACTTACTTCTTTTTTGATTCCGCTTTCAATGTCTTTGATAAGCTGACTGTTTTTTTCGCTTCGCACCGTATAGCAACGGGCTTTGAGATAAATATAGGGCTTGCTGTCGCAGGTTTTCTTGGATTTATCGGTTAAAAGCTCTGTTTTGTATGTACGGCAGGCTTGGTCGTCAGCTTTCATACTGTGATTTTGAATGCCTGTTTTGCCTACGAAAAGTTTTTCAAGTGCTTTCAAGGCGTTTTCATCAAACCGTTCAAAATCACGGTCAATATCATTGTCGCAAAGAATAACACTGAAACAAAAAACCTCTTCAGGTGTAAGCGTTTTAAGAGAAAAACGGTTTATAAGGCTCATATCCTCTTCGGTGGGAATTCCGATTTCGTTTTCGTGAGTGTAAGATTTGTTAATCATTTATTTTCACCTCCTAAAGCCTTTGCCTGCGCTAAGTAAAGATTTGCCTTTGCCTGCTCAACGGTATCTTGAAGCGTAATGTCATCCCATAAAACCTCCACTCCCGAGCTGTTGCCGAGAAAACGAAGATACATAGAGCAGATTTTTTCAATAATAGGGGTAAGAATTCTTCTGTATGCCCAAAGTTCAGTAGTGAGCGTATCTGCTTGCTGTGAGGACATTCGCTCTGTTGTACTCCATGAAAGACCGAGCATAAACGGCGGAATACCGAGCTTTGATACAATCTGTTCAAGCATTTGTTTAACAGGAATCTCACTGTTGAGTATCTGACCGTCAGCGCCGATTACCTTGATTTGAACATCGCCAACCGCCACAAAGTCCTTAATACTGCCTTTTTCCATTGCACTTGACCATTCTTTTGCAATCTGTTGAGCGCGTTCCTTGGCATAAGCACGGTCAAGCATATCAGAGCCGGGATTATATGTGACTGCATAACGCAGATTTCCTGCTCTTTCCCAATTTTGTCCTATGGAATCATAAATTTTCAAAAGTATTGAGGCAACAAAGGGCAGACCTTTAAGAATTGATGTTCCCATAATACTTCCTGCTTCCGGGTTAAGAGCCGAATACATAACTAACTCTTGATATTTAACAGGTGTGCCGTTTACAGAGCCGGGCTTGCAAATGAGAATTTCATTGAAATTCAGCGGATTTCTTTTCAGACTGATATTTCTGACAGGAACATTATAAAGAGAGACAATTCCGTTTTCGTTTGCTGCGATTTCGCCTGCCGCCGTGCCGTAGGTGAGAAGCTGTTCAAAATATGTGTCAATAAACTGTTGAAGTCCTTTTCCTGCGCCTACATTTACGCTGTTGATGAAGCTTTCCAAATCCTTTTGGTTTTTTCCGTTTTTTGATTTCACGGTAAATCCGCCTGTAAGACGCACAAGCTTATAAATTGCTGTGTCTATCATCGGAACTGCCTCACGGAGCATTTTGTAAAGCTCGGACTGACAAACTGCATAGGGCGCATAATTGCCGAGCAGCTCAAAGGGGTGCGAATAAGATGTCTGCGGTGTGCTTGTGCATACTTTTCTTTTGCCGACTTTATCAAAAATAGACAAACTAAAACCTCCTTTCAATCGTTGTTTTAGCTTCGTTCTACGGATAACGCAAAGCAAGTATCATCCGTAGTGCTGTAAAGAGCCGTAGCCACGAAATAGCGTATATCGTCCATTGCATGGTCAAACTCTTTTCGCGGTGTGTCCTTCACGCTGTTGCAGTCCCAACGGTACATTCCGAATTCACGCAGAGTGTCTGAACAGGAACTGCCGATAATAATTTTCTTCATTTTCAAAGCTTCGCTTACCTTGCGTATTCCGTCGCTAACATTGTTGTTTGCAGGTATAACACGAAGCTTGCCTTCACGGCGGATACACTCGATAAACGAGGCGGCAGAGGGATCAACTATCACCGCTTCAACTTTTTTGTCACCTATGAGATTTACAAGCTCGTCGTAATATTCTCTGTCAGTCATTTGAAAGCCTTTTGCCTTTGAATCGTGATAGAATTCTCTTAATCTGTACCATATTCCGCCGTGAAGTCCCCAAAGTCCGAAGGACGCCGGGTTTACTGTTCCGTAGTCGCATGAGACGTAATATTTTTCACAGATTTCGGGCGGATTGTCGGCTGTGTGCAGTTTTTCGTTGAAGAACGGATATACAAGACCGTCAACAGCCACCCATTTTCCGAGAATGAACCTCTCATAAAACGCACCTGAATAAAGCGACTTGTATCTGTCGCGGATTTTCTTTGAAAGTGAGGGATTGTCCTCCATAAGAAAATGCAGATAAAGACAGTTTTTTTCGTCACATTTTTTAATCCATTCGATGTGAAACCAATGCCTCGGATTTTCAGGATTGCAGTTGAACCAGAATTTTGAGCCTGTAACAGAGCATCTTGCCATTGCCTGCTCAACAAATGAGCGAGGCATAAGCGCAACCTCGTCAAGCAAAATTCCGCAAAGGGTCATACCCTGAATAAGCGAAGCCGAAGCCTCGTCTTTACCGCCGAACAGATAAAAGATGTTGGTACGTTTTCCATTGCTTATTTCAACAAGATTTGCGGTTTTCTTCTCGTTTACGATAAATCCCATATCACGAAGTAAAGGAAGCAGCGGAGTAATCACATTCCGCTTAAGCGAGGTTATGGTTTTTCCGCAAAAAGCAAAGGAACAGTTTGAAAAACGGTAGAAGCTCCAAAGAATGAACGAAATCGACATACAAAGCGTTTTGCCGCTTCGGACTGCACCGTCGCATATTATTGCGTCACAGTCTTTGTAAGGGCTTTTCTCACACCACCAATTGAGAACGGTCAACTGTTTCGGTGAGAATTTTTGAAACTTAACTTCAGCCAAGCTCATCACCCTCTGAATGGCTTTTTGTACTTCGCTCAATCGCCTCATAAAACGAGATAGCCGAGTCTTCTGCAGTGCTTCCCGAAATTTCGCTGAGCTTTTCAAGAGCTTTAAGCCTGTCAAAAAATTTGATTTCCATTCCCTTGCCGCAGGTGTATTTGATTTCAGACACATTGAAAAGGTCAAGACTGTCAATGTCGGGGGAGTTGTCTGTTCCTGCGGTGAGAATGAGCTTTACTGCGTCAGAAGATGAGCCGAATGCAAGGCGTTCAAGTCCTGTCGGAACAAGCTTGTCGTTAGATAGGATTTCTTTTTCAAGACGGCTTATCTTTTCACGGATTTTTTCTTTTGACAGCAAATGCAGAGCCGCATATTCAGGCATAAGCGCATAGCCGGCTCTTAATGCTGCTTCTCTCGGATTGCGAAGCCGAATATACCAAATGCAAAACTCGTCTTCTTTTTTTGTAAGTTTTTTTTCGTTCATAATTCAATCGCCTCCATAAATACTGCGGAACAGAGGTTTATTCCCGCGAAATACGGGACAAAAATGGATTTGTACCGAAATGTTAATAAAAATTTAATATTTTAAATATAAAATTCGTGTTGACATAAAATTTTTTAGGTATATAATAAGGAAATAGTTAATCGACTAATTATTAAACGGTTAATTATTTTGAACCTTGTTTCAGAGGGTAGTGAAAAAATGAAAGAAAAAGTTAAAACAATTACTTCTGCCTTTCACAATTATCATTGCAGGCACAGAAGTATTATTGAGGGTAAATTCCGTGAGAACGGACTTTATTTCGGTCAGCCCCCAATTCTCAAATATTTAAGCGAGCATAAAAATGCAACTCAAAAAGAAATTGCAGATTATCTGCATATTTCTGCACCGTCGGTCGCCACATCGCTTAAAAGGATGGAAGAAGCAGGGCTTGTGGTGCGTCTTGAAAATAAAAATGACGCCCGCCGCAACACCTTAAAGCTTACCGAAAAAGGCAAAGAACTCTCAGAATATGCTGATAATTTGTTTTTGTGCGTTGACGAAGCCACATATAACGGTTTCAGCGATGAAGAAATCGACACGCTGATTTCTTTTCTTGAACGAATGAATAAAAATCTTGTGGCTTATGCAAAGGAGGAAAACGATGTTTAAACTATTGAAATATGCGAAGAAATATATTCTTCCCGCACTTATTTCTCCCGTTCTTATGGTCGCCGAAGTTATTTTGGAACTTAAAATTCCGCTTGTTATGGCAGATATTGTAAATCTTGTTCAGGCTGAAAGCGGAATGAATGACAGCAGTATGCAAAAAATTCTTTCTCTCGGCTTAAAAATGCTTCTTTACGCTCTCGGCTCGCTTTTCTGCGGTTCAATGGCGGCAAGAGTAGCCGCAATCGCAAGTATGGGATTCGGCGCGAGTCTGCGTGAAAATATGATTGAGAAAATTCAAAAATATTCTTTCTCAAATATTGACCGCTTCTCAACAGCGTCGCTTGTTACCAGGCTTACAACTGATGTAAACTCGGTGCAGAACACATTCTTGATGCTTATAAAAATGCTGTTCCGTGCCCCCGTAATGTTTGCTGTTGCACTTGTGTATACAATTAAAATGAGTCCCGATATTTCAAAAGCGTTTGCGGTTTCGCTTCCTATAATTATAGTTGTCCTTATAATATTTGCACCGATTGCATTAAAGCGATTTAAGAAAATGCTTGAAATGTTTGACGGATTTAATGCTTCAATTCAAGAGAATTTCACAAATATCCGTGTAGTTAAAGCTTTTGTGCGTTCAAAATATGAAAAGGATAAATTCAAGAAAGCCAATGATAATCTTTTAAAAGCGTCTTTGAGTGCCGAAAAGCTTATGGTTATAGCTCAGCCTGCATTTATGATTTTGATGTATGCTACCATTTTGGCAATTCTTTATATTGCGGCAAAGGCGATTTCAGCCGAAATTCTTCTTATCGGTGATTTCACTGCAATTTATACATATATAATGCAGATTATAATGAGCTTCCTTATGCTTATAATGCTTGTTGCGCAGTTCTTTATGTCACAGGCGAGCGCAAAGCGTATTTCAGAGGTTCTTAATGAAGTTCCGGATATCAGAGATGACGATGCGACCGTTACAGAAGTTCAAGACGGCAGTATCGAATTCAAAAATGTTTCGTTTAAATACAGCGGTGCGCCGAATCCTATAATCCAAAACGCAAGCTTTAGAATTGAAAGCGGCGAAATGGTGGGTATTATCGGCGCAACAGGTTCTGCAAAGTCAAGCCTTGTTCAGCTTATTCCACGCCTTTACGATGTAAACGAAGGTCAAGTGCTTGTAGGCGGAGTTAATGTTAAGGATTACAAAATCCACGAGCTTCGTGAAGCTGTTAGTATGGTTCTTCAGAAAAATGTTCTTTTCTCCGGAACAATTGCCGACAATCTTCGCTGGGGCAATAAATATGCAACCGACGAAGAGCTTGTTAAGGCTTGCAAAATTGCAGACGCACATTCATTTGTTTCAGCCTTCCCCGATGGATATAAAACAGATTTGGGTCAAGGCGGTGTAAATGTTTCGGGCGGACAAAAGCAAAGACTTTGTATTGCCCGTGCAATTCTTAAAAATCCGAAAATACTTATTCTTGACGACTCAACAAGTGCGGTTGATACTTATACAGATTCAAAAATCCGTTCGGGACTTCGCAGCAGTATTCCCGACACTACAAAAATTATTATTGCACAGAGAATTTCTTCAGTTTCAGACTGCGACAAGATTATTATTCTTGATAACAGAGGAATAAACGATATAGGAAATCACGAAGAATTGCTTGCGCGCAATGAAATTTATCAAGATATTTACAATTCACAGCAAAAGGGCAGTGATGATTTTGATTTGCAGGGAGGTGTATCATAATGGCAGGTCCTAACGCAAGACCGATGGGTCACGGCGGAAAAAGAGGTATGAGAGGCCCTGTGCAAAAGCCTAAAAATACCAAGAGAACAATTTTCAGACTTTTGGGCTATATTTTAAAGCAAAAGTGGCTCTTTATCGGTATGCTTGTCTTTGCGGCAATTAACTCATTAACTACGGTTTCGGCTTCGCTGTTTATTCAGCCCATTATTGACGATTATCTTACACCCCTTGTGGGACAAAATTTTGAAGGCGAGCTTGTCAGCGGACTTTTAAAGCTGATGGCATTTATGGCTTGTGTATTTCTTTGCGGCGCGGCGGCGTCTTACGGTCAGTCAAAATGCTCGGTATGGCTTACACAGAGAACTCTGAATACTCTCCGTAAAGATTTGTTTGAAGCTATTTCAGATTTGCCCATAAGCTATTTTGATTCACGGCCCAACGGCGAAATAATGAGCCGTTTTACAAACGATGTTGAAACCCTCCGCCAGTTTTTGAGCCAAGGCTTAACTCAGTTTATATCTTCGGGTATAATGATTATAGGCTCGTTTGTCATTATGCTGGCGCTTAGCTGGCAAATGACGCTTATTGTTATCGCAATGGTTATTATTATGGTTTTCATCACAAGAACCGTCGGTAAAAAGAGCGCCCATTATTTCAAGAAGCAACAGGAAAATTTGGGTACGGTAAACGGATATATCGAAGAAATCATTGAGGGTCAAAAGGTTGTTAAGGTGTTTAACCACGAAGAAGAGGTTGTTTCTCACTTTGAAGACATCAACGATAAACTCCGTAAGGCTTCAACAAGTGCGAATACATTTGCAAGTATTCTCGGACCCGTTATGAATAACCTGTCTCATATCACCTATGCCATTACTGCGGCAACAGGCGGCGTTTTAGCTCTCAAGGGTGTAATGTCACCCGGTGAAATCGTTGCATTCTTACAGTATATCAGAAGCTTTACACAGCCGATTTCAAATATCACACAGCAGTTCAACAATGCATTTATGGCTCTTGCAGGCGCTGAAAGAATTTTTGCTGTTATTGATGAGAAACCCGAAGTTGATGAGGGCTATGTTGTGCTTGTAAATGTCGAATATGACGAACAGGGCGAAATACGTGAGACAGAAAAAAGAACAGGTATTTGGGCTTGGAAATATACCCATAGCGACGGCAGTGTAACTTACACCCGTCTTGCAGGCGATATTGAGTTTGAAAATGTAACATTCAGTTATGACGGCAAAAAAGTGGTTCTCGATGACATTTCACTTTATGCAAAGCCGGGTCAGAAAATCGCTTTTGTCGGCTCAACAGGTGCCGGCAAGACTACAATTACCAATCTTATCAACCGTTTCTATGAAATTGATAAGGGTAAAATCCGTTACGACGGCATAAATATTCAGAAAATCAAAAAAGATGATTTGCGCCGTTCTCTCGGTATAGTTTTGCAGGACACACATCTTTTTACAGGTACAATTGAAGATAATATCCGTTACGGCAATCTTAACGCAACACACGAGCAGATTGTCGAGGCGGCAAAAATTGCAAATGCGCATTCTTTTATTTCGGGATTACCGGATGGCTACAACACGATGCTTACAAGCGACGGCTCTAACCTCAGCCAAGGTCAGCGCCAGCTTATTTCAATCGCCCGCGCTGCAGTTGCAGATCCGCCTGTGCTTATTCTTGATGAGGCTACAAGTTCAATCGACACAAGAACCGAAAAGCTGATTGAAAAGGGTATGGATTCTCTTATGGAGGGCAGAACAGTATTTGTTATTGCCCACAGACTTTCAACTGTCCGCAACGCAGAGGCTATTATGGTTCTTGAACACGGTCGGATTATCGAGCGCGGCGACCATGACGACCTTATTGAGCAAAAGGGTAAATATTATCAGCTTTATACAGGCTCATTTGAACTGTCATAATTAAATAACAATAAAAAACAAGCCTCTCACTTAATGTGAGAGGCTTGTTTTAAAAAGGAGAATGAAAATGAAAGGGGTTGATTCAGCGACAGAGTGTTATCTGCCGTGAACCACTGTTTAAAATATAACACAGAAATATCACAAAACAATAGATAAAACTTGAACATTTTATGAACTGTTCTGTAAGATTTTTGTAATAATTATTAAGGTTTTGTAACAACTGTTGAAAGAAAACGGTTTTCGTATATAATAAAACTTAATTATTATGACTTATTGTGGGGTTTTAATAATGGAATACATTTTCAAATCGGAAAAATCCTTAAACAGAATAGAAAAATTAAGAGTATTTCTCATAAGCGAAAAATGGATAGGTATTCTTTTCACTGTTGCAGGAGTTATTGCGGCTTTCAGCTCCGCGTTCCCCGAGGCACAGGTCGAAATATACGGCACAGTTTTTATGGCATATATAACAGGCGTTTGCGTGATGATAGTGCGTGATGTTATGGGTTGGCTTATTCCGCTGATGTTTACTTATCTTATCGCCATAAGGTGCTACGATTCGCTTGAAACCTTTATGGGCATTGCATGGGTAGCAGTTCCGTTGATATTTATGCTTCTTTTCCATATAATTGCTTACCGCAAAAAGCTTTCGGCTAAAGGTTCGCAGTTTAAGCCTATGCTTTTTGTGTCTTTTGCGATAATGCTCGGCGGTATCGGATTTATCGCTCCCAATGAGTATTTCGGCGGTTCGTCGCTTTACCATATGATCGGTATGGGCTTCGGAATGGTTCTTTTTTACTGCTATTTCTATGCTCATATTGATGTCCGCAGGGATTATTCGCTTATTGATAAACTTACAAAAATAATGGTTGCTGTTGGCGTTTTCGCCTCATTTATGGTCATTATTCATTATATAATCAACATAAATAAGGTTCTTGATTTGGGCCGTGCAATCTATATTCAGTGGCGTAACAATCTGTCAACTATCCTTATGATTACAATGCCTTTTGCATTTTTAATGGCAAATAAAAAATCCTATGCTTCAGTGTTCGGTTTTGTTTTCTACGGCGCAATGCTTCTTACAGGCTCGCGCGGCGGAATGATTTTCGGCGCTATTGAGCTTTTAATGTGCGTTGTTATGTTTGTGCTTTATGACCGCCGCCGCAGACTTGCCTATATCATTATCTGTATCAGTATTCTCTGCGGATTTTTAATTTTCGCACCGCAGATTACTTCGTTCCTAACTTATACGGTCGAACGCATTTTCAGAGCTTTGAACGGCGTTCTTATGGGCGAAAATACCGAAACAAGAGTTGCGCATTATGCTCGCGGAATTAACGATTTCTTGAATCATCCGATTTTCGGCACAGGACTCGGCTATATGGGTAACCACGATGTTTTTGACAGTGTTAAAGGCTCTCTTTGCTGGTATCACTGCGAGCCTATTCAAGTTGCCGCAAGCTTCGGCATTGTGGGCATTGCCGCATTCGGCTATCAGTTTATCAAGAGAAATATTCTTATTTGGAAAAAAGCAACGCTGTTTAATATGACAATCTTTTTGTCATATATCAGCCTTGAAATGATGTCGCTTGTAAATCCGGGTATCTTCTGTCCTCTGCCCTATCTTATGCTTGTAACACTGTTTATGGTAGTGGTTGAAAAATGCGACGACGGCGAATACCAAGAAAAAATTTATATCCGCAAAAAGCGTCAGTTTCCAAAGCTGAAAGATTTAAAAGAAAAGGCTTGACATTCAAGCCTTTTTTTGATAAAATTTGTATTTGCTATGGATAATTTTATGAAATCCATATCCTTCCTCCCGAAAGGTGTTCGGGGGGCAAAGTCCATAAGGAGGTGTAAAAAGAATGTCAAAATACGAGACTATTATGGTTTTCTCACTTAAAAAGGGTGAAGAAACTGCAAAAGAGCTTGCAGAAAAGTTCAAGGCTCTTGTTGAGTCAAACGGCACTCTTGAAAGCGTTGATGAGTGGGGCAAGAGAAAGCTTGCATACCTTATCAACTATGAGGCTGAGGGTTACTATGTTCTCTATAATTATGAGGCAGAGCCCGAATTCCCTGCAGAGCTTGACCGTATTGCGAAAATCACTGACGGTGTTCTTCGCACATTGATTGTTAAGAAGTAATTCGGAGGGTATTATGATAAACAGTGTAATTATTATGGGCAGACTTACTGCCGACCCCGAACTTCGCACAACAGCAAGCGGTTTATCCGTTACATCCTTTACCGTTGCAGTTGACCGCCGTTTTCAGAGACAGGGCGAAGATAGACAAACTGATTTTATCAGCGTTGTCGCTTGGCGCCAAACAGCAGATTTTGTGACCAGATTTTTCAGAAAAGGTCAGATGATTGCTGTTCAGGGCTCGCTTCAGGTTCGTAACTATGAAGACAAAAACGGTAACAAACGCACGGCTTATGATGTTGTCGCTGATAATGTTTCTTTCTGCGGCAGCAAAAATGAGGGTGGCAACAACAGCTACGCTTCTGCAAGACAGGATTCAGCTCCCGCTGTTTCTTATCAGAGTGCAGACGCAGGCAGTTTCTCGGTATTACCCGATGACAACCAGGGATTTCCCTTCGGCGCAGATGATGACGAGGGTCTCCCGTTCTGATTTCTAAATAGGAGGAAACTATAATGGCATACGATAAGAGTGCAAGACCTAACAGAAAAGGTCGCAGAAAAGTTTGTGCATTCTGTGTTGAAAAAGTTGAGAAAATCGACTATAAAGATACAGCAAAGCTTCGCCGTTACACATCAGACAGAGCAAAAATTCTTCCCCGCCGTGTAACAGGCACTTGTGCATATCACCAGAGAGAGCTTACAACAGCTATCAAGAGAGCGCGCCAAATCGCTCTTATGCCCTACACAAACGACTAATTAAGAGAGCCTCCCGAAAGGGAGGCTTATTTTTTTAATTTAACATCAGTTTTGTCAATTTATCCGCATTTTCTTTGGCTTCTTCGCTGTTGCTGTAACCTTTTGTTAAATCGTTATACTTAAATCTGCAATCCCGACCCTCATAAACTGACATAACCGCCTTTTCAAACAATTTGTTTTCAACAGAAATCAACGCTTGTATTTTTTCGCTTGAAAACGCATTTTCGTCGGTGAAAAATTTTGACGCAATTACTCTCTCGGCAGGTTCAAAGGGTAATTTACAGCAATCGTTCGTCATTACTACGCTTAAATCGACAGTTGGAAATATTAAAATGCTCGGAATGTCTCCCGAAAAATATGCAGGACTCATTATTACGGGAATTTTTTCGTGCAGGGCATAGTCTTTTAAAACTCCCAGCAATACCGACCCTGCAAAGCCCGATTTGTCGCTTATTTCGATTGTCTTTTCGGTGTTTCTGAATAATGTGTCATAGTGAGTGCGAAGTCCCAAGGGTGTAATAGAACTTAAAAGTCTTATTTTACTGCTTTCACTGCTCTTTGAATCACGCAAAAATCGCGAACAAAATCGGTTGACATAATTTATTATTTTGCCGTTATTTAAAAATACTGAAGCTTCACTGTGAATTTTTTCACGCGCCCGTGAGGCATTTTTTAAAATTTCACAAGCCTTTTTGTAATGGTTATTCTCTTTTGCCTTTAAGTCTAACACTTCACGCCGTAAGTCAAGAGGATAATTCTTTTTGCTTACAACCGAAAAATATTTTTCCCATATTTCGGGCAAAGTAGGCGAAATTCTGTTATATCCGCCGTCGGATAATATGTATGTATTTAAATTTTCTATGTAAATTCCGTCTGCCGACTCATCATAAAACGGATTAAAAAGTGTAATATTATATCCGTGCAGATTTTTTATAAGTCTTTGAAAAAATACGGCGCGTTCAAAATCGTCGCCGCCGACAGCTATGTAAATCCTTGCGGACGGGTCTTTTTTGTAAATTGTATTGTATGCGCAGCAGTAACCGTTACTGCAAAGAACACTTGAAAAATATTTTTTCACACTATCACCCCGTATTTATAGTATTCAATCGCTTTAATTTTGTTAAGGTGAAGAGAACTGAATCCAATATGGTTTAAATGGCGCATTTTCTCCTGAATTGCGTTAAAAATCTTACCATACGTCAGCCCGACAAGGTCGCAAAAGTGAAAATACGCCGTAATATCGGATTTTCGGCATAT
>CAZIMO010000013.1:0-35107 GCA_964540535.1 uncultured Eubacteriales bacterium
TTATTGTTATCCGTAGACGGCTCTTCAGAAGAACTGCTTGTGTCTTTTTCGGTTGAAGTAGGCTTTTGGCTTATATCCGAACCTGAATTGCTGACATTGTTTGTGTCTTTTCCGCTGTTTTTATCGCTGTCGTTGTCTTTATTCTTGTCGCTGTCCTTGTCTTTGTCTATTATGTTGCCAATTATTTCAGAGATAAACGAAGGCTTTTTCGTGGTGGTTTCAACCGTGACTGCCTCGTAAACAGTTTCTCCCTCTTCGTCAGTAACCGCTTCGCCGTTTTCCTGAGTTATGGGAACTAAAACAGTTTCAGGTTCATTTGTATTCTGCAGTTTTATCGGAAGCGTTTTAACGCGATATACCGAAATAACAGATAAAGTAAAAACAAAAAATATTATGAGGCAAACAACCCAAACCTTTTTATATAAAAAAACTTTGGGCTTTTTAGCGCTTGATTCCTTACGGCAGTTCAATACTGATGAACAGCTTAAACAAAAAGAAGCTTCATCAGGCAATTCTGCACCGCAAAACTGACATTTCTTCAATAGTGACCCCTCTTTTTCACTAAAATACCTTTAAATAATACACTATATAACAGCGTTTTTCAATAATATTCCATAAAAAACCTATATGCTGACAGCATACTGGAAAATTTTCAAGTGTACTCTGTCGGCATATAGAAATTACATTTATGTTAATTTAAAATAGCTTATGTCACAAAATTAAAATACAGGAGAAATAACAAAATGAAAGAAAAAACGTTATTGAAATCGATAATCAGTATAGCGCTTGTTGCTGCAATGATTATGAGTATTTTTACAGGTTGTAAAGGCAATAATTATGAACAAACAGGCGGAAAAGTTATCAATGGCACAGACGGTAAATCAGCTTATGAGCTTGCTAAAGATAACGGATATGAGGGCACACTTGAACAGTGGCTTGCGTCTTTAGTCGGCGAAATTGGCAAAGAGGGCAAGTCTGCATATGACCTTGCAGTTGAAAACGGTTATAAAGGCGATGTAACCGAATGGCTGAAATCTCTTGTAGGTACAAACGGTACAAACGGAACTAACGGAAAATCAGCCTATGAGCTCGCTGTTGATAACGGTTATATGGGTAGCCTTTCAGAATGGAATAATGCTATTTTGAATCAAGTCGGACAGAATGGCAAAGACGGCGTTGACGGAAAAGATGGTGTCAACGGTAAAGATGGTTCTGACGGCAAATCAGCTTATGAGCTTGCTGTTGACAATGGATTTAACGGCACATTGGCAGAGTGGCTTGTTACACTTGAAGGCGAAAACGGTAAAGATGGACTTAACGGTGCTGACGGTAAAGACGGAGTAAACGGAACTGATGGTAAATCGGCTTATGAACTCGCTGTCGAAGAAGGATATAACGGAACTAAAGCCGAGTGGCTCGCTTCTCTTGTCGGAGAAGCAGGTGAAGCCGGTATAAACGGCGCAGACGGTAAATCGGCTTATGAATTAGCGCTTGATAATGGCTTTAACGGTTCTTTGCAAGATTGGCTTGAATCTCTTGTGGGAGAAAAGGGCGCAGACGGTAAAGATGGTGTCAACGGAACAAATGGTACTAACGGAAAAGACGGTGTTGACGGTAAAGACGGTGTTGACGGTAAAGACGGAAAATCCGCTTATGAACTTGCTGTTGAAAACGGCTATACAGGTACTGTTGCGGAATGGTTAACATCTCTTGTTGGAGAAAAAGGTGCTGACGGAAAAGACGGCATCAATGGCACAAACGGTGTAGACGGCAAAGATGGCGTCAACGGTGTAAACGGCAAAGACGGCGTTGATGGTAAAGACGGCAAATCAGCATACCAAATTGCTGTTGAAAAAGGCTACAAAGGCACAGAAGATGAATGGCTGGCATCTTTGGTAGGCAAAGACGGAAAAGACGGTGCAGACGGAGCGAATGGAACAAACGGCAAGTCGGCTTATGAAATCGCTGTTGAATATGGCTTTGCAGGCACAGAAGAAGAGTGGCTTGACTCGTTGAAAGGTACAGGCTCAGGCAGCGGTACTAATGGCAAGGACGGTGAAGACGGAAAATCGGCTTATCAAATTGCAGTTGATAACGGATTTACGGGAACAGCTGCTGAATGGCTTGATTCTCTTAAAGGTACAAACGGTTCTAATGGTAAATCGGCTTATGACATTGCAGTTGACAATGGATTTGTCGGCAGTGAAACCGAATGGCTCGCATCTCTTGCAGGTGAGAACGGTGCTTATGGTGCAGATGGTAAATCTGCATTTGAACTTGCACAGAACAACGGATTTAACGGCACATTGGCAGAGTGGCTTGATTCCTTAAAAGGTGCTGACGGTACAGACGGCAAGGACGGCAAAGACGGTCTTTCTGCATACGAGCTTGCTGTTGCAAACGGATTCAGAGGCTCATTGACAGAATGGCTCGCATCACTTGTAGGTGCAAATGGAACTGACGGTAAATCAGCCTATGAGCTTGCAAAAGAAAACGGATATAACGGCACATTGCAGGACTGGTTAGCTTCTCTTGTAGGCGCAGCAGGCAAAGACGGTGCATCTGCCTACGAGCTTGCAGTAACACACGGATATAAAGGTACAGAAGCACAGTGGATTGCATCATTGACAGGCAAAAACGGTAAATCTGCCTATGAAATTGCTGTCGATCACGGTTATACAGGCACCGAGGCAGAATGGCTTAAATCTCTTGTCGGTGCTAAAGGCGAAAGCGGTGCAAACGGAACAAACGGTACTAACGGTGTGAACGGAACAGGTATTGCAAATACATATATCAATGCGGATAAGCACTTAATCGTCGTTCTTACTGACGGCACAGAAATAGACGCAGGTTATTTAGGAACAAATGATGCTCCTGTGAACACAAAATATACTGTTACATTCAAGGATTATGACGGAACAGTATTGAAAATACAAACAGTAAATAACGGCGAAGCCGCAACAGCTCCTTCACAGCCTAACCGACCCGGATACACTTTCGTCAAATGGGATAAACCGTTTACAGGTGTTACAAGCGACTTGACTGTAACTGCTGTTTACCAAGAAATTACAGACCCGACAATCATTGTTGAGAGCGTAACGGCAAAACCAGGGGATACCATAACGGTTAAGGTTAATATTAAGAATAATCCAGGTATTTTAGGTATGACATTTGCTATTGAATATGATGAAAGTGTTTTAACTTTAACTAACACAGCAAACGGAACAGCAACCAAAAGCTTAACTTACCAAAAGCCCAGCCGCCTTGTCAGTGGATGTAATTTTGTTTGGTATGGTAGTGAAACCGGTGACGTAACAGACGGAACAGTACTGTTATTAACTTTTAAAGTTTCTGAGAGTGCAATCGGTACTACACCGATAACAGTAATTTGTTCTGATAATGATAATTACGATTCTTCATATAATATGGTGGATTTAGCCGAAATAAACGGAGCCGTTACAATTTCGGCATAATACTTTAAAACAAGGAGGATAAGGCATGAATAAAAGAATTATATCATTTCTTTTAGTATTTACTATATTACTTTCTTGTCTGCCGTTGAACGTTCTTGCAGTCGATAGCAATGCGTGTACTTTTAACGTTGATAATGTATATGGCACGCCTGGTTCAATAGTAGATGTAGAGATTTCAATAGAAAATAACCCAGGAATTCTTGGAGCCAGTTTTTCTGTCGCATGGGATAATGGATTGACACTTTTAAGGAGTGAGAGTGGGGCTGCATTTGCGGACTTAACTTATCAGCAACCAAGCAGCAATGCAAGTGGATGCAATTTTGTTTGGTATGGAAGTTCCATAAGCAGAATTACTGATGGGTGCATCTTAAAATTAAGTTTTGAAATCTCCAAAACGGCAAAAAATGCTGATACTTTCAACATTGAGATTGATTGTGATAAGCGAGATATTATCGACCAAAACAAAAACAATGTTGAAGTTAATATTAAGAACGGCAGTGTACGAATTGTAACATATATGCCTGGTGATGTAACAAGCGATAAGCGTATCAATACGCTCGATCTTATTAAACTCAGTCAGTACATATCTGATCGTGGCGTTGATCCGAACGGATATAACGCAGTAATTAATGAAAGTGCGGCAGACGTTAACGATGACGGTAGAATTAATCCTCTTGACTTAATTCTTATCAGTCAATACATTTCTGATGGCTGTATCACTGATCCGAATGGATACAATGTAACATTAAAGCCATCAACACCAAAGTGTAAACATAGCAATATGGAGTTAACAGATGAAAAGAATGCTACTTGTACCGTAAACGGTAATAAGGCATATTGGTATTGCTCAGAATGTAACAAATATTTCCTTGATGCAGCAGGTACAGCGGAAACAACATTAGAAGCAACTGTAATTTCTGCAAGTCACAGCCTTATTTATGTTTCTGCTGTTGCCCCTACAACAGAAAAAGACGGAAATATTGAGCATTGGAAATGCAGCGTGTGCAACAAGTATTTTCTTGATGCAAGTGGAAAAAACGAAGTAACTGTAGATGAAGTGATAATTAAAAAACTTGTTAAAGATGAATCTACAATTGTATATAATCTTTACGGCTCTGATACATATCTTGCAAGTGTAGGTGTTGAAAATCCAAATCCGGAGAAGTTTGTTTCTGAAAAAGGCTTAGCTTTGAGTGATATAAATGGTCCAGAAGGATACACCTTTGCCGGTTGGCAGGATTCTTCTGGGAAAATCGTAACAGAAATCGCTCCTGGTATGTCAAGAACTATAAACTTGACAGCAACTTGGAGATTGGCAGAATACAGTATTGATTTTCTTCCGACTTCAAATGCAGCAGAAGAAATAAGTGCAATGCCTACAAATGATGTTATATATACAACAAACAAAGGATTAACTCAAGGCGAATTAAACAAATATACTCCTACTATTTCAGGCTACCGTTTTCTTGGTTGGTCAGATAAAAACGGAAATTTAATTAAAGAAATACCTAAAGGCACAACAGGCACAGTTACTCTTTATGCAAACTGGGCAAGCGAGTGGAACAGAGCAGAAGCAATAAACCCCGCTAATTATGAAACACCGCTTATTTATGAGGAAGACGGCAAATATATGTTTGCTTATCATATTGGTGAAATTAAAGATGTTGTGCTTGATGTAATGAGCGATACATACAAATTTACAGCTGGCGGACCTACAACAAAAGTAACCGTATCATCAAATGAGACAATCGGTGAAACACAAGCTAACGCAGTTGCTGAAACAATTGCACAGGCTACAACAAAAACATCAACATGGTCACTTTCAAAGGATTGGAACAGCTTTAGCTCTGTCAGCCGAGGACACACTACGCAGAGCAGTGAATATTGCGATACTTACGATCAAACAATAAAAAGCGGATCGAAAAACATTTCGATTTCGGGAAATGAAGGCGGAACTTCGGAAAATACAGTTGATTGGGGCATTAATGCTAAAGTATACGGTAAAAACACAACTGAAGTCGAAGCAAATGCAAAATTTCCGATAGAATGTGTAAATGTTGGAGTCGGTATAAAAAACACGACTGAAATCGGCGGAGAAATTTCGGGTCATTATAATAATACGACTGTAAATACAGGCTATTGGAATACAGCTGTTTCTTATGATGAAAGTGCTTCTTATAACAAAACATCATCAGTTTCATCCGGATACAGCAAAGCAGTTTGCGATAATTATCAAATAGATAATTCATATTCACAAGGCGGCTCATCTTCGACGCAAGAAGCAGTTGCAGTTGCTAAAACTGAATCCGAAGAATATACTTCTTCATTCTCTTATGTTACTGAAAAGACAGAAACAGTAACAAAAGAAGTTATATGGGATAAGGGTACAGAAGGCAGCTGGAGATATGTAAAAACGGGTAATGTGGCTGTTATTGCAACAGTGGTATATGATACAAAAACAAGTACCTATTCTGTATTTACACAAGGTATTCTAAGAGACGGCACACAAAGTGAAGGTTGGCAGAAATCAATGGAAGGCGGAGATTTCAGTGATCACCAAAACTATGTAATTCCATTTGAAGTACCTGTATATGTTAATGACTATATTAATAATGCTGTAGGATATTCTAATGGTTTAGATGTTGATATTGAAACAGGTATTGTTAACGGATACTCAAAAGAAAATTCTAAAACAGACAAACACCTTCATATTCCTGATTATTTCACACAGGATAATGGTGACGGTACATACTCAATTGCAAAGATTAACGGCATTGCATCGGATGCTTTTAAAAACTGTAGAAATCTTGAATCTGTAAGACTTGGAAAGTATGTAACAGAAATCCCTAATAATGCATTTTCGGGCTGTATTTCTTTAAAAACTATTGACAGTTCAGCACTTACATCAATAGGAAACAATGCGTTTGCAAGTTGTACCTCTCTTGAGAATTATATCGTCGGAACATCGGTAAAAAGCTTGGGTGCAAGTGCATTTTCAAATGCTAAGTCGGTAACGGTTAATGCGTCTAATCCAATGGTTGCTGAAATGGCAATAAGCAGTGGAGCAAAAACATTGACAGTTAATTTAAACGCAATGCAAGAAGATACTCCAAGCACAGGTAAATTAGCTAATAAGGTTTTGCTGGTTGCAAATTCTACGGAAACATTTACACTTAACGGCAGAGATGCTGATGGCAATGCTAAAAATTACAGTAATATTCGTATTGAATCGAATGAGGCAAAGAATGTTACTATTAACGGTATGAACTTTGTGGATAATTCCGGCATAGTATTAAAGTTGATGGCAGAAAATCTTACTCTTAACGGTGTAAATATTGATGCTGCCCCCAATGCTGCTGTTGTTTTGAAGGCTAATAATACAAACATTGCATTGCAAGGCAAGTGTACTGTTTCAACAAATGGTGCGTTCGCAATTCTCGGCAAGAATATTTCTTTAAGTCGAGTTCCCGGATCAAATATTACAACATATTTAAGAGTGAATAGCGGTGATGTATATTCTTGCGGAAATGTAGTGAATACATATGGCTATTTACAGCAGGCTGACGGTAGTAATATGACTGACAAAACTTCGCAAAGGATTGTTTCAATCAGCGAAGCGTCATATCAGCAGTTACTTAATGATTCAATGGATTGGGTATTGGAATCGGAAGTTCCCACAGGTGCAACCGTCATATCTGAAAAATGGACATATACGCTTCGTACGAATACAACATCAAGCTCATCAACTATGTCTGGCTGGACAAGATATGATAAAAAACGAACATCTTGGGGTCCAACACAGGGAGCGGTTTATTCTGATCCTTCGAACGGCGAAAGAAATGTTTGGAGCGAACAGTATGTCACATCTACAACAACATATTATAATTATTATCATAGACATATCAATTCCACAAGTTGTTCCCCAAGTTATACGCAGGCTCAATGGGATGCTGGTCAGGTTCACCTGATCAAATTGACTTATCAGCTTGAATATAAAGGAACTTCATCAGAATCAAGTAAGAAACCATATTATGGATATTATAAACTTGATGGTTGTCCCAATATTTGGTATCAATGTGCAACTTTTGAAACATATGAAAATACTTATGGTACTCGTTGGTATTATCAAGAACCTATTTACACTTATTATTTCTATAAAATGGAAAATAAGGAATCAGCAACTGAAGTTAAATCGTCAGATACAATATCCAATATTCAAAAATGGGTTAAGTATGTAGTTCAATAAAAAATCTCTTGGATTTCTGTGATATTCTTAACAGAGATTTTATGGATGAAATATAACCGGAAGGGTTAAAAGCCTTTCGGTTATTACTGAACTTCAGCTAAAAAAATAATAAACTTGATATAATTTAACCGGCAGGGAACTTTTTTGTTCCCTGCCGGTTTTGGAGCTGATAGTCGGACTCGAACCGACGACCTGCGCATTACGAATGCGCTGCTCTACCAACTGAGCCATATCAGCATATTAATTTTAGTGAAAAGTGAAAAATGAATAGCGAACAGTTTTGGGTGGGAGACCCACACCCGATTTGAAAATTTCAATGTTTGCTTTACGGCTCGGGTTCGTTATCCTTAACTACATCTAAAGACCTGCTCATTACGAATGAGCTGCACTACCAACTGTGCTACACAAGCATATTGAATTTGCAAGGAATATTATATGCTATTTGAGAAAGTTTTTCAAGTGTTTTTAGTGCAATTTTGATTTATATATGTTAGAATGTTAAAAGAGATAGATTTTATATGCTGACTGTTTATTTATGAGCTGATATAAAAAGGCAGTGAATTAAGATATAGTCAGTAAAGAATTGGTTTTTATTAGGTATAATTATTACTGATTTATTGCATTAAAATACCTACTATTTTTATCATACGGGGTGAAAAAATGAAAACTGCCATTGTTACAGGCGGTGCAAAAGGCATCGGAGCGGCGATTGTAAAAAGACTTATAGGTGACGGATTCAAGGTGGCTCTTTGCTATAATAATTCAGAGGAGCGGGCGAGCGGACTTTGCGCTGAATTGGGCGAAAACTGCCGTGCATATAAGCTGAATATAACCGACAGCGCTGCCGTTAATGCGGTTTTCGCTGACATTGAAAAGAATTTCGGCGAAATCGCGGTTCTTGTGAACAATGCTGGCATTGCCGAACAGGCTTTATTTACCGACATTACCGACGAAATGTGGCACAGAATGCTCGAAGTGAATTTAAGCGGTGCATTTTACTGCTGCCGTGCGGTGCTTCCCTTTATGATTCACAGAAAGAGCGGTAAAATTATCAATATTTCTTCAATATGGGGCGAAATCGGCGGCTCCTGTGAGGTGCATTATTCAGCGGCGAAGGCGGGAATTATCGGTATGACAAAGGCGCTTGCCAAAGAAGCGGGACTTTCGGGAATTACGGTTAATTCGGTTTCTCCCGGAGTAATTCTTACGGATATGACATCGCATTTTGATGAAAATACAATGAATGAATTAAAAGACGAAACACCTCTTAACCGCATAGGAACACCCGAAGATGTTGCAGATACAGTAGCGTTTCTTGCGTCGCGCAATGCGGATTTTATTACCGGTCAGGACATTGCGGTGAACGGCGGTATGTGCTAAAGCAGATTGATAAAATGCGGAAATGACAAGGGTGATGTTTATGAAAGCAAAAAGAATAACAGAAATCACGGCGCTGCTCATTTGCATTTCACTTATTTTATGCAGCTGCGGTACGGCGAAAAATGAGAATACAGTAATGAAACTGAGCAATCCGAATGCGAATGCGCAGACAGTTGCGGTATATGACTACATATGTGATATTTATGGGAAGCAGATTATCACTGCGCAGCAGGAGTCGATATGGGTTGACGGCCCCGATTATGAAATGAATTATATCCTTGATTCAACGGGTAAGCTGCCTGCAATGCGCGGGCTTGACTTTATGAATGATGATTTTGACGGAGTTGTCGAGCGCAGTATTGATTGGTGGAACAAGGGCGGACTTGTGACAATCTGTTGGCATTGCGGCGCGGATTTTACAGGCAATTATGACAGCTGTAAAAATGATGAAATCACAGATTGGAACGCAGTGCTTACAGAAGGAACGGAAGAGAATAAAAAGTTTATCGCCAATATGGACAACGCAGGAAAAGCGCTTCAAAAACTGCAGGAAAACGGAGTAACTGTTCTTTGGCGGCCGTTTCACGAGTTTGACGGACAATGGTTCTGGTGGGGCAAGGGCGATGCAGAGAATTTCAAAAAGCTTTGGATAATGATGTATGACCGTTTTACCAATGACCTTGAGCTTAACAATCTTATTTGGGTACTTGGATATTCTCATAACGGCAAGGAGTATAAGGGTAATCCTGCAAAATGGTATCCGGGCGATGAATACTGCGATATAGTTGGCGCAGACAGCTATGAGGTCGATGAAAACGGCGCAGAGGAAAGACTGCATAAAATTGTTCAAAAAATCACTAACGGAACAAAACCGCTGATTTTTCACGAATGCGGAAAAATACCGACTGTTGAACAGTTCAATGAAACTCAATGGTGTTCTTTTATGACTTGGCATACCGAGTGGCTTATTGATAAAAATACAAGAGACGAATTAAACGAAATTTATAACAGCGAATATGCAATCACGCTTGATGAATTGCCGAATTTTTCAAATCTTACAAAGGAAGAAAATAATATGGGTAATATGGTGAAAAATTTGCAGGAAAAAATTACTGACAAAATGTCAATAACAGATATTGTTAAGATTTTTGAACAGGAAAGCCAGCCTATGAACGAAGAAGATTTGATTTTGTTTGAAACAGGAACATACAATTTTACAGGTGAGGAGCTGTTTTATTTTTCATTAGTTAAACAATTCCCAAACGATGATGATGAGTATTAGATGATGATGAGTATTATCAGATTCATATAAATATTTTATATGAGCCTGATTCGGAAAACAAAAAATTTCATTCTAACGCTTGGAGCGACTCTGTTAAAGACGATATTTTTGACTATATAAGAAATTCAAAAGAGTTTGCTTATGCCAAGAATAATGAGTACGCAAAATTTGAAATCTATATGGACGAAACATAAATGTTTTATAGTCTGTAATAATACGAAAGATAAAGAATAATTTGATTTTAAAATAACATTAAGCCCGACAAGGTGACATCTTGCCGGGCTGATTTCTTATGAAAACATAAGCTTTATTGAATTGTTTATCCCAAATCGTGTGTATTCAAAATTTTGACCTCTGCGTTTTTCATACCAAGAGTTTCCAAAACCACGATTTCGTTTTCGTCTTTAAGAAGAGCGCCCGGAAGATAGAGCGACTTTTGAGGACCTACATTCCAATATCTGCCCAGATTAAAGCCGTTAATCCATACATAGCCTTTCTCAAATCCGTCAAGATGAACAAAGCAATCTGCATTTGAGCTTGCCTTAAATGTTCCTTTATAGAACATGGCGCCTTTGTCCTTGTCAAACCTTTCAGCCTGTTTGTACTCAAGCTTTTCAAGATTGTCAAGAGGAAGCGTCCATACATCATAGCCCATTTGACGCTGATTTGCAATATATATGTCAGTAAAGCCTTTGCGGTCGTTCATATTCTCGCCGTAATTTACACGTCCCATTGAGTCAATAAGAATGCCGATTTTCTTTTCGCCGTTAACAGCGCCGATAAATACTACTGAGGTGTCCTGCTCGCTCTTTGTAGCCTTTTTGAATATTGAACCGATTGAGAACTTGCCCGTCTGTGTATAAACGGTACGGTCAATGAATTTCTTGTATTTATCGTCAACATAAACAAAGCCGAAATCGTGAACATTTCTTACCATAAGCGGAATTGGGTCGTAATGACCTTTAATTACTGTTTCGTAATAAATCATACCGAAATTCTGACCGAAATACTCCATACTTTCGGGTACGGGAACACGGTGCTTTTCGCCTATGTTGTCAAGATTTTCAAAAAGCCCTGCCGACTCGGTAAGCTTCACAGCGCCGATTGTCTGTAATTTCGGTGACGGCGGTAATTCGCCAAGTTCCAAGCCCTGATGCTTATGTAAAAGCTCACGCACTGCGTGATAAGCAGGTGTATAGTCGCCCCATTCGTTGAGAAGAGCGCAGTAATCATAGCTTGTGACCGTAGGCTCGTATGGCTTGCCGGGGTTATGGTTTGCGCCTGCATTGAAGCCGAAGTTTGTTCCGCCGTGGAACATATAAAAGTTAAAGCTTGCGCCGCAATCAAGAAAATCCTGCACCTCTTTAACAATTTCGTCTGCGTTTCTTGTGTGGTGAATATCACGCCAATGGTCGAACCAACCGCACCAAAATTCGCCGCACATATTCGGACCTTGATTTTCAAAATCTTTTAAGCACTTAAACGCAGTTTTTGCCTTTGAACCGAAGTTTAGTACCTTATAGATATGGGGGAGAGAACCGCCGGAAAGCATATTTTTCCAATTGCCGTCAGAAGTGAACAGCTCGCAGTCAATTCCGCAGTCACGGGTCAATTCCTCAACGAATTTAAGATAATCTTTGTCATTGCCGTATGAGCCATATTCGTTTTCGACCTGCATTGCAATAATGTTTCCGCTGTTTGACTGAAGAAGCGGTCTTAACCTGCCGAGCAGTTCACGGTAGTAACGTTCAACACAAGCAGTAAAATCGGGGTACATACAGCGAATTTGCATATTTTTGTCCTTCAAAAGCCAAGCGGGCAGTCCGCCGAAATCCCATTCCGCACAAATATACGGACCCGGTCGGACAATACAGTAAAGGCCTACCTTTTGAGCAGTTTTAACAAAGCGTTCAATGTCGAGCATACCCTCAAAATTGAACTCGCCCGGCTTTGGCTCATGTAAATTCCAGCAGGTGTAGGTTTCAACCGTATTAAAGCCTGCAAGCTTTAATTTTGTAAGTCGATCTTCCCAATATTCAGGCAGAGTGCGAAAATAGTGCATTGCGCCTGAATAAATTTTGAACGGCTTTCCGTCCATATAAAATTCTTTGTTTTTAATTTCAAACATATGTAAATTCTCCCCTCGGAAATTTAGTCTGTATTTGACGAGTATTTTAACAAATCAGAACCGGAAATCAAGTCCTAAAAATCGGATTTGGATTTGTCGGTTTCGCTTAATGTTTCAGCGTACTGCTGAAGAATTTCGGTAATCAAATGCTCATTCTCATCAAAAAACTTGTCACATTCAATAATTTTCTTCTCGGTTTCTTCATTTTCTTCGTTCACAAGAATAACATAATAGGAATAAGCGGTTTTTAAGTTTTCGCGAAGAAGTTCAGGCAGTTCTTTGCTTATTTTTTCGACCGCTTTTTCAACCTCACCGCAATATGCAATGTTTATGAAGAATCTTGTGTGACCGCCGTATTTGATTTCGCTTAAATATGTCATAAGCGTGTTATACGGTTCGGGAACTTTTTCAAGCCGCCACTGCTCCCATAAAAACTCTATTTTCACCTGTTCGTCGCTGACAGGCTCTTTCTTTTTGGAGATGTCAATTTGTTTATTTAGTAATGCAGAAAGTTTGTTTTTGATTTTTTGTGTTAATGTCATTTTTGACTCCTTTATATATACAGCCGCAGGTCCGTCAGTTCCTTTAATGATTACAATATTTTCCGATTTACCGTCAACATTTCTATACGGAAATCTTTTGCTTAATAAATCTAATTCCTCATACACGGCACGCATTTCATTTTCCGACAGGGTTTGAGTAACGGATAGTTCTTTCCACTCCTCTGCGGAACAAACAAAACGGATTTGAAGAGAATAAAGAGAGTTAACCCTTGCCAATGAGAATTTCAAATAAGGTTCCGTAAAGGTGGAAATTGCTCCGTTCTCGTTACCGTCAATCACATTTTTGATGTCGGCAAGCATTGTTTCAAATTCATATGTCAATAAGCAGTTGTAGGTGTATTCCTCTGAAAAATCTTCATCTTCATACTTTATTTTTACGGTAAGCCAATTTGCGTCAAAGCAATCTGAATTTTTCTGTAAAGGAAATTCGTAGCCTGCAATATCAAATTCAAGCATTTTATTTCCTTCTTTGAAAAGCACAGCCAAGTAAAATACTGCCTTTCCGTATATCTGAAATTTAACCTATAAAGCCTGTTACAGCGTTATATATATTGATAACTGCGACTAATGCAAGCACAACCGAAAAGATTTTGGTTATCACTCTGTTTGAGAGCTTTTTGTTGAGCTTTGAGCCGATAAGCCCACCAATGACAGATATTGCCATTGCAATCAATATAATCAGCCAATACTCTTTATACGGTTCAAACTGATTGTTAATGAATATGGTAACAAGCTGGCTCAACTGGCTGAAAAAGATAATCGCAACCGAATAAACTGCGCTTTCTTTCAATGTGAATGAGAACAGCAATACCAAAAATGTGGTGTTGATAGGACCGCCGCCAATGCCCAAAAATGCGCTCAAAAGTCCAAGGATAAACCCCACAAGCACAATTACCGCAGAATTTTTAATTTTAAAGCTTTTTATATTTTTTGAGTTCACATAGAATATAACGAAAATTATGAACGACGCAATTATTACAGCCTGAACACCTTTAACAATATTGGTGTTAAGCTGTTCAAAGGCAAAATCGAAAATCTCATTGCCTATAATTCCGCCGAAAATTGAACCGACAGATACAAGCAATACTATTTTTGGCTGAATTTTAGTCTTTGCCGTAATGTGCTTAACGGATGAACTTATGCTCATTGCAAAAACCGCGCAGGTCGAGATAAATCCGACCACTTCAATACTGTGAAATCCGATAAAATCCAACAGCGGTTTGATTATTACACCGCCGCCTATACCGACAATCGCCCCGACGGTACACGCAACAAAAATAATAATACTGTAAAGCGCAACAATCATTATGTATTCCTTTCATTCAAAAGTCTAAAGAGCTTTGTGTTTTCCGATTTTACTTATGTAATTTTTCAAGCAATACCACACATTCAATATGATTTGTATGCGGAAACATATCGACAGGCTGGATTTTGCGGACTTTATATCCGTTTTTGCAAAGGTAGAGCAAATCTCTTGCCAAGGTTTCGGGGTTACAGCTCACATATACAACTTTTTTTGGGCTTAACTTGACAAGCGACGATAAAAACGGAATGTCGCTTCCTGCACGGGCAGGATCCATAATAACCGCGTCTGTCTTTTCATTGTTTTCTGCAAGCTCGGTCATAAATTTGCCTGCATCGGCGGTAAAAAAGCTGATATTTTCAATGCTGTTCAGCTTTGCGTTTTCCTTTGCGTCTTTAACCGCGTCTTTGTTGATTTCAACACCTAAAACGCTGTTCACATTTTTGCTCGCAATCAGTCCTATTGTACCCGTACCGCAGTATGCGTCAATAATTCTTTCTGTACCTTTAAAATCGGCATATTCAAGAGCCTTGTTATATAAAATTTCGGTTTGTATCGGGTTGATCTGATAAAATGCTTTCGGTGAAATGCGGAATTTCAGTCCGCAAAGCTCTTCGGTGATTTTGCCGTCACCGTAAAGCACTTCGCTTTTATCGCCGAGAACCATACTTGTGAATTTGTTGTTTATATTCATAACAACAGTTGTGATTTCAGGGTGTCTGCCCACAAGCGCGTTAATAAACGAACGTTTTGAGGGAAACTGAGGAGTACTGACAACTAAAACTACCATAACTTCACCGCTTTTATATGCGGTTTTTACAAGTATATGACGCAGAAATCCCTGATTTGTGTTTTCGTCATAGGGCTTTAGTTTAAAACTTTTCAATAGTTTTTTTACTGTATTGGCAATTTCATCCGCTTTAGGGTCGGTGAGCATACATTTTTCAATATCAATGATTTTGTGCGTTGAAGACTGATAAACGCCTGCGACGGTTTGACCGTTTCTGCCTCTGCCAAAAGCATACTGCGCCTTGTTGCGGTAATTATACGGATTTTCCATTCCTATAATTTCTTCAATATGGCAGAATTTGCCTAAAAGGCGAATTACTTTCACCTGCTTGTGGCGAAGCTGTTCTTCATATGAAAGATTTAAAAGCTGACATCCGCCGCACTTTTTGGCATGCGGACAGATTGTATTTTTACTGTTCATAAAATTATCCTATTTTTCTTCCGTTTTTAATTTCGATTCTTCCAACAAAAGGAACTTTTATATATCCTGTGAATGTATCGCCGTGGATTTCAACGCATACATCGACCTTCATTTTACCCATAAGGTCAATTTCTGCCTTGCCCGAAAGCCGATTTCCGCTTTCTTTAATATCATAAACTCTGAAATTCGGAAGTCTTTTGAGCGACGGAACAGTTACAGAGAAATTGTATTCGCCGTCATTGTCGGTGATTTCAACAACCGCATTTCCGCTGATTATTGATGTTTCAATGTCGCCTGTCCATTTTCCCAATCCTATCATTCTAATTGCTCCTGTGGTTAGTATTGTTAATGAAATTTTACCATTTACTTTGGGGAATGTAAAGAAAAAGTGTGAAAGAAATATTTAATTCAGATGTAATATAAACAATATTGACATAAATATGAACATAAAATATTTTAAAAAACAGAAGGAAGAAGCGATACTATGTGAAAGATAATGTAAGATATGAGAAAAGAAACTGCAAAAGGCAATGCAATTATTCGCTGAAAAAAGTATTCTTGCTGAAAGGCTTACCGAGTGTTGCAATCTTTCTTTTGAAGAAGTTTAAGAACTCAAAATGAACATATAAATATATCAAAAATCAGAGCTTTGCTTTTGCAAGGCTCTTTTTTTATTGTATGAAGTCCTGCAAAAAAGAATAAATATTCAAATAGTTGACACTTTTCGTTGACAATGTTTATAGAGAGGAGTAAAATATAAAAGAATATGAGGTGTTTTTATGAAAAGCTTATACGAAAGAATTAAACCGCATCAGCTTCTCTTTTTCTTTTTAGATATAGTAATTGTCAACGGAGCATATTTTCTTTCTATGTTCCTGCATAAACAATTTCAGTTCGATTATGTAATCTTCCGTTTTCTTGTTATGAGAGTGCCATATGTTACTGTTATTTACATAGCGCTGTTTTTAATCCGTAAGCTTTACAGTAACCTGTGGAAGTATATGGGCTTTTACGAAATAATCAATCTTGGACTTTGCGCCGCGTGGAGCACGGTATTTTGTTGGTTTATTGATAAAATAGGCGAAAAGCTTGTTATTATAGGCGGATACAATATATTGTTTGATGATATGCCATTGGCTGTTTATATTGATGCCTTTATGTTTATTTGCTTTTTTGCTATCGGATTGCGTACGCTTTACAAGGCTCATAATGTGTTGATTACCAACGCTAACCGGCGCCGCGCAAATGTGAACAAGCACATTATGATTATCGGCGCAGGCGATATGGGTAACACAATTCTTCACGAAATGAGCCTTAACGGATACAAATTCGGAAATCCGGTGGTTGTTGTTGATGATGATAAGGCAAAAATCAATATGAGAATAAACGGCGTACCTGTTAAGGGCGGAATGGACAATATTCCGTTTCTTGTTAAAAAGTATGATGTAAACGAAATTATTTTCTGTATTCCCTCTGCTGAACCCAAGAGAAAACGTGAAATTCTTGAAATTGCAATGTCAACGGGCTGTGAGCTTAAAACTGCTCCGAACCTTGATGAACTCAGCGGCGTAAATAAATCTTATTCCGATCAGATTAAGAATGTGGATGTTCTTGACTTGCTTTCACGCCCCGAAATTAAGCTTGACCCTGATGTTTGTAAATATGTTACAAACGAAACGGTTCTTGTTACAGGCGGCGGCGGTTCAATAGGCAGTGAGCTTTGCCGTCAGATTGCCCGTTACAATCCTGCAAAGATTGTTATTTTCGATATTTATGAGAATAACGCATTTACTCTTAAAAATTCCCTTGACAGGCAATATTGCGGTGCTCCGCAGATTGAAATCCGCATAGGGTCGGTTCGTGAGCTTCGCAGACTTCGTGAGGTTTTTGAAGAATTTCATCCGTCATCTGTATTCCACGCAGCCGCGCATAAGCATGTGCCGTTGATGGAGGACAGTCCTTACGAAGCGGTTAAAAATAATATTTTAGGCACATACAACACAGCTTACTGCGCTAATGAATACGGTGTTAAAAACTTTGTTCTTCTTTCAACGGACAAGGCTGTCAACCCCACAAATGTTATGGGCGCAACAAAGCGTGTTTGTGAGCTTGTTGTTCAGCATTTCAGCAAGATTACAAAGGGTACAAAGTTTGCGGCGGTCCGTTTCGGCAATGTTCTCGGTTCAAACGGAAGTGTTATTCCGATTTTCAAGGAACAGCTTGAAAACGGCGGTCCTATAACCGTTACTCACCCTGATATTACAAGATATTTTATGACTATTCCCGAAGCCAGCCAGCTTGTTGTACAGGCAGGCGGTCTTGCAAAGGGCGGCGAAATCTTCGTGCTTGATATGGGAGAGCCTGTTAAAATAGTTAATCTTGCGGAAAATCTTATAAGACTTTCTGGATTTGAACCGTATAAGGATATTGAAATTCAGTTTACGGGACTTCGCCCCGGCGAAAAGCTTTATGAGGAGCTTTCAATGGAAGAAGAGCTTGACGAGCGCCAGAAAACAGGCAATGACAAAATCTTTGTTACAAAACCTCTTGCTATTGACGATGTTCAGCTTGAAGCTGATATTAAGGCTATTAACGAACTTAATCCAGAAGAGGTTCGCGCATATTTGAAAAGACTTGTTCCGAATTACAAGCCCAAATAATTTATAAACAATTTTATTATATATTGGAGATGTTAGCAATGGAAATCCGAATTGAAAAAACAACAGCCCCCAAGGCAAAGCCCGATTGGAAAAATTTAGGCTTTGGACATATTTTCACAGACCATATGTTTATTATGGATTATGATGAAGGACAAGGCTGGCACGACGCAAGAATTGTGCCTTATCAGCCCATCGTTCTTGATCCGTCGGCTCTTGTTTTCCACTATGCGCAGGAGTGCTTTGAGGGACTTAAAGCATACCGTCTTCCTGACGGCAGTGTTCAGCTTTTCAGACCCGACAAGAATGCTGAAAGAATGCAGTCAACACACGAAAGACTTTGCATACCTCAAATTCCTGTCGCTGATTTTATTGACGCTGTTAAAGCTCTTGTTTCTGTCGATAAGGATTGGGTTCCGTCAGAGCCTGACACAAGTCTTTATATCAGACCCTTTACAATTGCAACAGAGCCTGTTTTGGGCGTAAAAGCGTCTGCTAAATATCAGTTTATCGTAATCTGCTCACCCTCGGGCGCTTATTATGCAGAGGGTCTTGACCCTGTTAAAATTTATGTTGAAGACGAATATGTCCGTGCAACTCCCGGCGGAACAGGATATATCAAGTGCGGCGGTAACTATGCAGCTTCAATTGCCGCAGGCGAAAAGGCACATAAGCTTGGCTATTCACAGGTTCTTTGGCTTGACGGTGTTGAGAAAAAGTATGTTGAAGAAGTTGGCTCAATGAACATTATGTTCAAAATTGACGGCGAAATTTATACAGCGGCAACAGTCGGCACTGTTCTTCCCGGAATTACCAGAATGAGCTGTATCGAGCTTCTCAAGAGCTGGGGCTACAAGGTAAACGAAGGCAAGCTTGCAATCGAAGCAGTTATGGAAGCAGGCAGAAACGGTAAGCTTGAAGAAGTTTACGGAACAGGCACAGCGGCTGTTATTTCTCCTGTAGGTTCACTTATGTATGAGCAGGAGGTTGTTGAAATCAATAACTTTGAAATCGGCGAGCTTACACAAAAGCTTTACGATACTCTTACAGGAATTCAGTACGGCAGAATTGAAGATACATTCGGTTGGACTGTTAAGGTTGACTGATTAGCATAAAAACAATTTAAAACGGACTGTCACATTCGGTGTATTGCACTTGAATAATGACAGTCCGTTATTTTTTATTTTTTCTTTTCGTTTATAAATACTCTGAACAGCGGCAGACAGGCTGAAAAAAATTTTTTATACGCTTCGCAGTAATCGCGGTCAGCCCTTGTGCGTTTGCAGCCGCCTGCTCGGCACAGCGGATAAAATCTGCACTGCCTGCATTTTTCGGATACTGCAAGACTTTCACGCAAAAAGCTTATGGCTTTGTCACAGTGAGCGAGAGTATCAAAATTCTCTTTTTCATCATTGATGTTGCCCAACAGCCATTCGTCAGTGCAGTAAAAGTCGCAGGGATAAATATTTCCGTTGCCCTCGGCTACAAATTGGTGCATACAGTGACCGCACATACCGCACTGCTCTGTGGGGTTTCCCAAATACAGATGCACAATATTGTCAAAATACCGCACGCTTGTATATTCTCCGCGAACATAGTCCTTGACATACAAATTAAATCCCTTTATAAGATAATTTGCGTATTGCTCATTGGTCATATAAAGTTCGCTTTCGCTGTTGTCACCGAAAGCACGCAAGCAGGGGATAAACTGTAAATATCTAAAGCCCTTATTTCTGAAATACTTATATATTTCTTCAATATTGTCGGCGCAGTGACCCGTGAGAACGGTAAGAATATTGAAATCTACCTTGTGACGCTTCAGCTTTTCTGCGGTGTTTATGATTTTATAAAATGTGTTTTCACGTTTTTCATCAACACGGAATTTATTATGTTCAAAACTGCCGTCAAGACTTAATCCCACAAGAAAATTATTGCGGTGAAAAAATTTGCACCATTCGTCGGTAACAAGAGTTCCGTTTGTCTGAATACTGAAATAAATTTGGCTGTTAAGATGATTGTTAAGCCTTACCGTTTCGACAAAATGCTCGTAATAATTAAGCCCTGCAATCAGCGGTTCACCGCCTTGAAAGGCAAACGCTATGCTCTCGCCGTTTGCAAAGGCGAGAGCTTTTTTAATCAGATTATCGGCAGTGTCAGCGGACATAACGCCAAAGCTTGAAACCTCACGAAGCTCTGTAACATTGTGGTAAAAGCAGTATTTGCACCGCATATTGCAAAGACTTGACGCGGGTTTAATCATTATTGAAAGAGGCGGCATAGAACTTTTCCCTTAAACATTTTTGTAATAATCGTAATTGATGCCGCGGCGGTTGTCTTTAAAGCCGTTCATAATCTCGGTCATCTTTTCGTTCATTTCTTCCGCAACTGTTGGATATGTGCTTTGGCGGTTGTAGTTTTCGCCCTTATCGTCTGTAAGCATATAAAGCCAATTTTTGCGTGTTTTGTCAAAGAAAGCAGGATTGTCGTTTTGCATTTTACGGAAATATTTAAAGGTTATGTATTCGTTTTCTTTAAGCACCGGGTATTCGTAATCAGCATATTCACTTTGACTTAAAAGTTCTTCGGCAGTAACAGTGTACTGAATTGCTTTAAGCTTTTCACGCTTCATATAAAGAATTGGCGAATCTTTTGTATGTATTACGGTATCATCTTTAAGCACGGGGAGCATTGAAATGCCGTCGATTGTTCTGTCTGCGGGAAGATAGCTTTTAGTTCCGCCGTTTCCTGTAATATTGCACAGGTCAATAAGCGTTGGGAATAAATCAACAAGAGTCGCGCTTTGACTGCGGCTTGTGCCTGCTTCCCAAATTCCGCCGTTGTTGTTCCATTTTATCATGAAAGGCACTTTTTGACCTGCCTCATAGGCAAGATATTTACCGCCCCTAAGCTCGCCTGTTGAACCCTCAAGCGCAGGACCGTTATCGCTTGTAAATACAATAATAGTATCGTCTAAAGCGTCAAGCTCTTCAAGAGTATTGAAAAGCTCACCGAGATAATAGTCAAATTCGGTTATGCAGTCTACATAAGTGCCTAAACCGCTTGTACCGTCAAAATCATCGCCTGCAAAAACAGGAGCGTGAGGCCACGGAGTAGCATAATATGCGAAAAACGGCTTGTCGGAATTTGTAACCTTATCTGTAATCCAACTGTTGATCGACTCATGAACCCACGCGCTTGCAGGGCTTTGGTCTTTTTTGCCGTCTTTAAAGAATTCATCAGTACCGTGAACTATTTCATATTCGCCGTTTTCTTCTTCAACATAATAGAAAGGCGTCATATCATTTACATGGTGACTGCCGTAGAAGTAATCAAAACCTTGGTTTGTAGGAAGATACTCACCGTAATCGCCCAAATGCCATTTGCCGAACGCGCCTGTGTTGTAGCCGGCATTCTGGAATACTTCTGCAATAGTAATTTCATCGCCGAGCATACCGTCAGCATTTCCGCCCATTTCGATTGAATTGAAAATTCTTGTTGAAGCAAATACTGATGTGGAATCGAGCGTGGGATAAATTACATTGTCGGCATATCCTCTGAAAGGATAACGGCCTGTCATAAGGCTGAAACGTGCAGGAGAGCAAACTGAATAGCTTGAATAAAAGCTGTCAAAGCATACACCGTCTTCGCCTATGCTGTCAATATTCGGGGTATCATAAATTGCGCCGTTAAGCGAAATGTCGCCCCAGCCCAAATCGTCCATCATAATGAAAAGCACATTAGGCTTGCCGTCGGTGTTTTTGTCAATCTTTTTAAGATAGTCGTCGTGACCGTCCCAAAGTCTTTCGGCATTGGGAACAGAACGCAAATTCATTGTAAGCACATAAAGAACCGTAGCGCCTGCGAGCAGGATGCTTACAATGCTTGTGACGGCGATTTGCGCGCCTCTTTGCTTCCACTGCTTTCTGCCTACAAGAAAAAGCGCTGTAAGCACAATAACGCAAGGCAGAATAATCAGCAGGTTTCCGCCGAGACGGACAAAGAAATTATAGTTGTCTGCGCCCGAAAGCAACGGATTTTCAGCAGAATTCCAGCCTGCAAGACCGGTTGTGAAAGCGCCGAAACCTGCGTCAGCTCCGAAAATTGCATAATAAAGCACAATTCCGAGCGCCGAAGCACCGTATCCTGCAAAATTCCAGACGTAAAGCTTTTTAAAAGCAAATACGCCTATCATTATAATTGCGGACATAATACACATATATGCCACATTTACTACTGCCAAAAGGTTAAGACGCATAATAAGCAGGGCAAGCGCAAGAATAACGCCAATCGCCGCAGTAATTATCGGAAATACCTTTTTAGTTTTGTCAAAAACAATTTTCTTTTTCAAAATAATCCCTCTCATAATTAAAATATTAAATATAGTATACATCAAAAAGAAAAATTCTTCAATACTGTATTTTATTGTATATAAAAAGAGCAGTTTTAACGACTGCTCTTGATGTTACTTGTTAAATTCTTTTGCGGCTGTGCTGATTGCGTCAAAAACCTTTTCGTTAAGCACCTTTATGTCGGCTCTTGACATTTCAGCGGTTTCAATGGGGTCAAGAATTGTCACCGTTACATCGGGCGAGCCTATTCGCTTGCCGTTTGCCTCAAAAATCATATGCGCATTGTTAAGATATATCGGAACCACGGTTACGCCTGTTTTCTGCACGATTTTAAACGCACCGTTTTTAAATGGCTTGGGAGTATTGGTAAACTCCCGTCTGCCCTCAGGAAAAATCAGCATTGAAAATCCGCTTTTTATATTTTCAGATGTCTTGTTAAGAGCCGTAACTGATTGACGGATATCTTCCTGTTTGATTTCAACGCATCCTAAAGGAGCAACGAATTTTTTAATCAGCGGTAAGCCTGCCATAGTATAACGTATAACAAATCCGAAAGGCGTGCCGTGAAGCGCAGAAATAAGCACGGGAATGTCAGCGTATGACTGATGGTTTGGAACAAACAGCACGGGCTTGTCGGCAGGTATTTTCTCCGCGCCCTTTACCGTGACTTTAGCGCCTGTGCATTTAAGGCAGTATTCCGACCAATTATAAGTAATTTCACTTATTGAACCGTCACGGTTTGGAATTTCTTCTCCCTTTTTTTCTTTAAGTTCTTTTTTGAGCTGGGGGAGCGCTGTTGTAAATCCGTATGCAATAATTTTTGCAAAAACTGAAATTGTATGAATTTTATCTTTTAATGAGTTCATAACTATGCCTCCAAATACTCTATATATTCTTCAAGACAAAAGCCTAATTCATTGATTTTTTTTGCGTGTTCAACACCAACATAGCGAAAATGCCACGGCTCGTACATAATTTCGGTAATATCGACTTTATCTTTTGCGTAACGGAGAATAAATCCGTAATCCTCGGCATTTTCTATAAGCCATTTGAACTGTGCAGTATTTTCAAACTGTTCTGTAAGATAATAACTGCCTTTTTGCAAAATGTCAAATCCTAAACCTGTGTTATGCTCGCTTGTGCCTGTGAATGTGCGGGCATAATTTGCTTTTGCGATTGCCTGCTGTTCAGAATAGCCTTGGCTCATATAAGAATTTACCGAACGGGTGAAAAGTCTGTCCTGCAAGCTGATGCTTCGGTATGCTGAAACCAGCTCTAACGGCACTCCTGCTTTTTCTGCCGCTTTAAACATTGCTTTTAAAGGCTCGTATGCGGCACGGTCAACTGCCTTAACCGAATCGTATGCCTTTGAGTTAAGCGAAAGTGCGTCAACGCTTTCTCCGTTTTTCCAATAAACCAAATCCCACCGGAAATTTTCGGGTAATTCATATTGCTTATTTAAAAGCATTAAGTTCCTTCCGTGCTTAAAAATATCAGCGGTTTTAGCGTATGTCGAGCGGTAGGCTACACCGTCGTAAAAACTGCCCGACGTCGGCTTTTCAGTAGTTGACTCTGTTGTGCTTGTGCTTGAAGCAGGCGGTGCAGTTGATGAGGCTGTATTTGCAGTTGTGCTTGTACTTGTACTTGTATTCTCGGTGTTGCTCGCCGTGCTGTCTGATTTTTCATATTCGGGCTTGTTTTTGCGTATGTTTGGAATAAGCAAAGTCGTCATAATAATTATAAGGGCAAGAATACCTGCAGCGACAGGAATAATAATATTTTTATCTGTTTTGCGTTTTTTCATAGTATTATCACCTTTCAATTGGATATATATTTTACCACGAAATGTTCTGTTTGTAAATATTTGTGTTATTTATCTGATGAATATTGCAGAATAGTTTAAGAATGATATTGACATTTTTGAAAATTTGTTTTAAACTTATAAAGTGAAAATATTGAAAGGGGTATTTTTCAATGGCTAAAAAACAATACACACCCGAAGAATATAAGGCAAAACTCGACAAAAAGGCTGAAAAAAATAAAAGATTCGCTTCTACCTTTACAAAAGTGCTCGCATTCTGCCTTGCAATCGCAATAGTATACAGTGCTTCTGTAATCGCGTTTACACGCACAGGTACGGCAAGTCTCGGTACAACAGCGTCAACTCCTGTTGGCGGCGGTACTAATAACAGCAACCTTGTCGATAACAATGGTTCCTCAACAGGCAATGATGATCCTGCACAGGATCCTTCAACTGGTGTTGGTAATGACGATCCTGCTGTCCCAAGCGATACTGATAACAGCGGTAATGTAAGCAGCGGTACTTCAAACGGCGGTGCTTCAAACAGCGGTACTTCAAGCAATAAAGGCGACAGCACAGATAAGCCCGCACAGGCTTCTGCTGACAAAACACAGCAGGCTATTGACCTTTACAAGACAGGTATTTCTAAAGCAAAGTCATCTGCAAAAACAGTTATTCACACCAAAACAGGCGCTACAAACTATAACGGCATTGTTGAAGCAGGCGGACTTTCAAGTGCTGCTTCAACACTTATGAATTCATTTATGAAATCAAGCGAGCCTAACGAAGAAATCGACAAGAACGAGCTTCCTCCCGCAGCAGGCTCAAATAAGCTTACAAAGGCAACCGTTCAGTCAGTTAATATTAAAGAAGACGCTAATACATATACTGTTTCAATTAAAATGAAAGATGCCGTTAATCCTGTTGCAGGTGCGGATGGTATCGGTTCAGTTTCTAACATTATTGAAGAGTCACAGATTACAGGCCCTGTTGGCAGTATTCCCGGTTTGAAGGTCAGCAACATTCAGCTTGCTTATGAAAATGTTTACATTACCTGCAAAATCGATAAAGCAACAGGTAATATGACATATCTCTTCGTTGACGCTCCCTGTATTCTCAGTCTTGATGCTAAGCTTTTAGTAACAAGCCTTGACGGAGCTAAGATTGGTATTGAGTCTAAAGACGAATACACAATCGCTTATTAAAATAATATATTTGTTCACGGCATAGAACAACTAAAAATATTAACCGCTCTGATTTTCAGAACGGTTAATGGTTTATATAGTAAAAAAATTAAAAAATAAAATGTTAGGGTGGAATTTATGGCAGATAAAAAAACTGTAATGATTACCGGCGCTTCGGGCAATATGGGTCTTTTTGCGTTTAAAGAATTATATGCAAAAAAAGACAAGTTTACTATTGTTCCTCTTTTAAGAAAGAGCGCAAAGAATGAAGAACTTTTTAAGGATTATATGAACGACCCTGCCGTTAAAATTGTTTGGGGCGACCTTACAGATTATGACAGCATTATGGAAGCCGTTACAGGCGCTGATTATGTTCTTCATATCGGCGGTATGGTTTCTCCTGCAGCTGACTGGAGACCTTACAAAACACAGAAAACAAACATCGGCGCAGCTGAAAATATTTGCAAGGCAGTTCTTGCGCAGCCCAACGCTGATGACATTAAAGTCTGCTATATCGGTACTGTTGCTGAAACAGGCGATAGAAATTATCCAATCCATTGGGGTCGTTGCGGTGACCCGCTTAAAGTTTCCGTTTATGACCATTACGCAGTTTCAAAATGCCGTGCTGAAGCAATTTTTGTTGAAAGCGGAATTAAAAATTGGGTTGTAATGCGTCAGTCAGGTATTCTTTATCCCAATATTCTCAAAAATATGGATCCGATTATGTTCCATGTGCCGATTAACGGCGTTCTTGAATGGTGTACAGTTGAAGATTCAGGCCGTTTGATGGCTAACCTTTGCGATGAAGATGCAAAGGGCAATCTCGGCGCTGATTTCTGGAATCATTTCTATAATATCGGTTCGGGTCAGGAATACAGAATTTCAAATTATGAATTTGAAGTGCTTCTTTTGGGTACTCTCGGTCTTGCAGGTCCCGAAAAGCTCTTTAAACCTAATTGGTTTATAACAAAGAACTTCCACGGTCAGTTCTATGCAGACTCTGATAAGCTTGAAGAATATCTTCACTTCCGTGAAAATCTTCCTATTCAAGATTACTTTAACAGACTTGCAGATCAAGTTGAATTTTACTTTAAAATTCCACGCTATCTTCCTAAAGGTCTTGTTGCAGGTTGTGCAAGACCGTTTATGAAGAAGATAGCTTCAACTATTGATTTCGGTACTCTTGACTGGGCTAAAAAGAATGATAAGGTTCGTATGAGCGCTTATTACGGCTCAAAAGAAGAGTGGGAAAAGATTCCCGAAAAGTGGGAAGACTTTGAAATTATGAAGTTTGAAAAGGAAACAGAGGCTGCTGAAAAATATAAGCTTGATCACGGTTATGATGAGTCAAAGCCTGAATCAGAGCTTGATATTGAAGATATGAAGCAGGCAGCTGCTTTCCGTGGCGGCGAGTGCCTTTCTGAAACGATGGCAAAGGGCGATTTGACAACCAAGCTTAAATGGAAATGCGGACACTGCGGTGCAGAATTTGAAGCAAGCCCCGCGCTTATTCTTCTCGGCGGTCACTGGTGCCCCGAATGCTTTATTCCTCATAAGGCTTGGGACTATGACGCAATCGCAAAAACAAATCCGTTCTTCGCACAGGTTTGGTATCCTAACCACAGCAAGCACGAGCACAACCACTATAAATTCGACGATTTGTTCCATATCAACGGCATTCCGTGGGATAAAATCAAGAGAAAGTAATTCTCAAAATAAAATAAAGAAAGGTACAGTTTTTCTGTACCTTTTTCTTTTGAAAAACATATATAAAAAGAGTGCAGATTTTCACCTGCACTCTTTAATTTTAATTATGTAAGAATTATTCGCCCTTCATTTCAAGGAGCTTGACCTTACCGTCGAATGCTGCCTGCGAAACCTTAATCGAATCTGTGATAGCGGCTTTAATATCATCTTCTTCAACGCCTAATTCAAGACACCATTTTTTGTCGATGTAGAGGTTGTAGTCCATAATGTCGGGAAGCTGCATAGGATCCATACCTGAATCAATTCCGCGTTTAGCATAGTCCTTAACAATTTTGCCCATTCCTATTCTCATCATCCACGGAGCAACAGTAAGAACCTTTCTGCCGTGCATTCCTCTTGCGTCAAATACAATTGCGAGGAATTCTTTCCAATTCATATTGTACATACCAATCGGAATTGCTTCAAAGCCTGTCTTGCCTGCTTTGTTTTCAGCCGCACCTGCGATTACTTGACCAACCTGACGGCAGGTAAGCATTGCTGTACCGCCCTTGGGATACATTGTAACAGGCCATTTATCCATAAATTCGATTTGTTCAATAAGGACAGTCCAAACCGGCTTTCTGCCCGGCTGTGTGCCGAAAATGTAAGGAAGTTCAAGTACACAAGCGGAAAAATTCTCGTCGCAAGCGTCCTCACAAACCTTTTCCTGATCCATACGGGACTTCATATAGGGATTTCTTTCGGTGAGCTTCATTTCGGGCTTAATCTTGTTGAGATAAGCGAAATATGAACCGAGTACAACTGCTCTCTTAACGCCTGCCTTTTTGCAAAGGGGGAAAATTCTTTCAAGGGGAGCGATGTTAAATTTGTAATAGTAATCCATTACAGGTGCAGGGAATTCAACTCTTTCATCAACGCCTGCTGCGAAAATGAAAACATCTGAACCCTCAAGCATAGCCTCAATTTCTTCATCAGTTTTCTTGTTGATGTCGCCGAAAATGATTTCCATTTCCTCGGGAATGGGAGCGCCTTCGGGAAGAGGAGGAAGCGCAACGCTTGTTACTTGATGGCCTCTTTTTATAAGAGTTGTTGCAGCTTCACATCCCAAAAGTCCTGTACCGCCAATCATAAATACTTTCATAATTCAATCTCCAATCTCTATTTTTGATTTTTAATTAGTCTTTGAATACTGCGTCAAAAAGCGGTAATTTAGACATTTTCATTACATTTGAGAAAAGTCTGCCGCCTTGAACAGGCATAATTCTGCCGAAATAATTCATAAATGCCGCATCGAAACCGTGAACCCCCAAGGGCTTCTTTGTTTTGATGTCGCGCATAATCATTTTAACCATTCTGTCGCATGAGGTGCTTACCATATTAAGCATTTTCTGACCTTTAGCGTCTGAAGAGTCTTGATTTCTGAAAATATCTGTCTTTGTAAAGCCGGGACAAATAATTCCCACATAGCATTTACCGCGCAATTCCTCGCGAAGAGCTTCAGAGAGCGCTTTGAGAGCTGCCTTTGAGGCTGAATAAACTGATGTTCCTGCCAAGGTCATAAGAGCGGCAGAGGAATCAACATTGATTATTGCCGGTGAGCTTGACTCAAGAAGAATGGGAAGAAGTGCGTGAATTGAATAAACTGCTGAATAAAAGTTTATATCCATAGCTTTTTTTATGTATTCAACTGAATAGGTTTGGAATTTAGCGAATTTCGGCAAAATTCCTGCATTGTTGATAAGCACATCGGGATGAATGTCATTTTCTTTAAGATAATCGACAAAATCAAGCCAATTTTGTTCAACAGCAACATCGAAAAGCTGATATGAAAACTTATCGGCGAAATCGCCAAGCTCTTCGACAACCTTTTTCATTTTTTCTTCGCTTCTTGCAATACCGATTACAGTGCAGCCATGCTCTTTAATAAGCTTTTCTGCGACACCTTTACCCATACCGCCCGAAGCGCCTGTGATTATTACGGTTTTATTGTTCATCCAATCTTGACCCATAATACAAACCTACCTTTATAATTTTTTGAAATTAAAATTCCACTAACCCTTATATTTTAACGCAAAAACAAAGTTAATTCAATAGTTATAACAGTTTTTCTTGCTTATAAAGTGAAAAATTGTTTATTGTGTTCGCTTGAAAATAGGTTCTGTTATCGATTTATGTAATACTCATATAGTTGCGAGAGCAAAAAAATGTCCGCAGACAGTATAACTCGCAGTTAGGCGAATAAAACTGTCCGCAGGACAATAAACTTATTCTTCTGTCTGCTTGCCTAAAAACGATGCGGCAACGGACAAAAGTTTAATTTCTGTTTGGCTGGGCATACTGCCGTCGGGATTAAGCATAAGCACTACAGCGCCTGCAACATCTCCGCCGCCTATAATGGGAAAGGCAATGCCTGCCTCACGGTCGCTGTCAGCCAATGGGTAAAGAGCCTTTGTTTCAGGCGAAGCCACATAGTTCTCGCGATCTTCAATTAAATCTTCAAGAGATTCTGAAATTCTTTTGTCAAGCGCTTCTTTTTTCGGCAATCCGGAAACTGCGATAACATGGTCGCGGTCTGTAATAATTACCGGAAGATTTGTAGCCCTGTAAAGTACATCTGTGTATTGCCCCGAGAACTCTGATAACTCACCTATCGGTGAATATTTTTTGAAAATAACCTCGCCGTCAGAAGCGGTGTAAATCTCTAACGGGTCGCCCTCGCGGATACGCATGGTTCGGCGGATTTCCTTGGGAATTACAACTCTGCCCAAATCATCTATTCTTCGCACAATTCCTGTCGCTTTCATATATATCTTTCTCCTTTATAACAGACATTTGCAGGAGCAGAAGTTCCGTAACAGCTCCTGCATAATTTTTAAAATCGTGATAGTATTATCTGTCAATTCAAAAGATTTATACCGTGAGATTTTATATTTTGCAGAGATTATATTGCAGTTGATTTTTTCTGTTAACAAAGGAACGCTTTACCTGTTTTATGGTACTTGAAAAATGTGTCGGTTTATGATAGAATAATTTTACTTGGATTGGAGCTGGTTTAATGAATAAATATTTTTGGCATACGGGTATAGAAAACTATGTTCTTTTCGGAAACATCGGCATTATTTTGATGAATCTGTTTAATATTGTGCGTTACAAGAAATCGCGTCAGACATTGGGTCTTGTTTTCAAAAAAGCATCATACGGTTTATCAAAAGAAAATGCAAAAAAATTTAACATAAATTCTCTTGTTTTCACATTTCTTGAGATAGTGCTGCTATATGTGATGTTTGTTATAACAGCACAGTTCACAAGATCTTTTGGTCATTTAGTCGGAACAGGCGCTAACTATTTTACTATATTATTTTTCTATCCGATAGCAATTCTTTTGTTGAGTGTAATAACAGGTGCAAATCCGTTGAAAAAAATGGATTTCATTGCTCAAGCTTTGCCAATAGCACTTTTCTTTGATAAAATAGGCTGTTATTGTGCAGGTTGCTGCCGCGGAATTTATTGGGTAGGCGGACCGAGAAATGAAAAATATGATTTTCAAGAGCAATTTCCCGTACAATTGGTTGAAGCAGGATTAGCTGCGGCAATTTTTATTATTCTGTGTATATACTGCAAGAAAAATAAAAAACCGGGTACAGTTTTCCCTTTATATATGATTTTATATACTTCAACAAGATTTTTCAGCGAATTTTACAGAGCAGAAGAAAATGTTTTAGGCCCGCTTAAAGTATATCATATACTTTGTCTTATAGGACTTGTACTCGGAATTATATATTTGATTTTAGCGCTGAAATTCGGTGACAAATTAACCGCGTATTATGACAAAAAACATGCTCCGATTGATTTGAAAATATCAATGATAGAGGGGATAGATAAAATGTCGGGAGAAACAGAAAAGCACGCAAAAAAAGGAAAAAATAATGCGGGCAAAAAGCAGGGTAAAAGTAAAAAACGTTAAAATGTCATATTAAGAAAACTACAAATAAAAAGAGCAGCAGCGCTGCTCTTTTTTTGTACCGTAATTCTGTTTGCGAAGCAGAGTGATACGAAACCGTAGGACGGTAACAAAATATTATATGTTACTGTTCAATGATTTCAAGAATTATTTTCGCCAATTCATCACTGTTATCCGATTGGAAATAGTGGGTTGATGAGTTGGTAAAATAAATTTTTTGAAGATTTTCACAATGATTTCGCCATAATTGCTCTGCATACCGATAATTAGCGGTGAACGGATCATTCTTGCTTATTACAAGCGAAACAGGAGAATGAACTTTATTGTGTTTTGCGTAATAATACTGTGTTGAAAAATCAGTATCGTAACGGAATGCTTTTAGCATTGCAGTGACTTCGCTCTTTTCAAACTTATCAAATGGCGCACCGGCTTTTACAAGTTTATTGCGAAGAACAAAGTCGGGAGTAATATTCCATATATTTCGTTTACTCGGATTTTTAGACGGTATGCTTCCGCCCGCAATATAGTGCTTGACGGTAATACCTTTGTCCTCCAGAATATTCAAAATCCGTAAAGCAATAGCAGAACCTACACAGTGCGAATAGAAATATATATCTTTGCTGTTTAAGATTGTCTCTATTTCATTTGCTGCGTTTTCACATTCATCTGCCGAGTGAAGGTATCTTACAAAATATATAGAAGTGCTGTTATTTGACTTCTTCATTGATTCAACAAGCTTTGCATAAGCTTCTGCACCGCCGCCTGCATAGGGGAAAACCACAAGAATATTTTTCTCTTCGGGCGAAGAACGAAGCAGTTCAAGATATTTCGCTTCTGTTTTACCGCCTGCAAAAAGCTTCGCCAGCTTTGCAGGTGTCGGATTAGCGATGAAATCCGAGGCGGTGATTGCTTGGAATTCGTCTTCAGATAGAATTGAAATCATTGAAAGACTTGTACCGCCTAAATCGAAGAAATCACTGTTTCTGCCGACAGAGTCAACTTTCAAAATCTTCATAAAGGCATCACAAATAAATGCTTCGGTTTTATTGAGAGGAGCTTCATAAGAATTCTCTTCAGTAACGGCAACTTCAATCGATGCCAATGCCTTTCGGTCAAGCTTACCGCTTTGATTGAGAGGCATTTCGTCAATATGGGTAAAAATATGCGGAACCATATATTTAGGCAGTTTTCCGGTTAATATACTGCGGATTTCTTTTGCGTCTGTTTGCGCGCCTGTGTAGAAAGCGCAGATAAGCTGTCTGCCGTTTTCATCTTTTCTTACGGTTGCAACTGCCTGTGAAATACCGTCAATGCCTGATATTGCATTTTCGATCTCACCGAGCTCGATACGCTGACCGCGGATTTTTACCTGGAAATCGTTTCTGCCCACGTACATAATATTGCCGTCTTTGCGCCTGTATGCCAAGTCGCCTGTTTTGTAGAGCTTGCCGTCTCCGAACGGATTGTTAATGAACTTTTCAGCAGTTAATGAGGGATTGTTCAAGTAGCCCTGTCCTACATTGATTCCGCCGATGCAAAGCTCGCCTATGACACCTATGGGCGTTGGATTCATATATTTGTCTACCACATAAAGCGATGTGTTGTAGATAGGCTTGCCTATCGGTACAGGGTCAATGTCGTCAGGCAAGCAGTCATAGTAGCTGACATCAACCGTACATTCGGTAGGACCGTAAAGATTGTGAAGAGTTACCTTGTCATAATCATACAGCTTGTAAAATCTCGAAATGCTGTTTGCAGTTAATGCTTCACCGGAAAGGAATACATATTTTACTGTGTCAAATTTACTTCTCTCATCAGGATTGTTTTCGAGATATGTTAAGAATATATCAAATACAGAGGGAACAAAATGAAGATGCGTTACCTTGTTGGTTTCAGTTTCTTCAAGAATTTTTGCAGGCAGGAAATGCTCTTCGGGTTTTGATGCCGCAAGACTTGCTCCTGCCATACCCCACCAGAAAAGCTCCCATACGGAAACATCAAAGGTATACGGAGTCTTTTGAAGAATTACATCATCTGTATTGAGCGGATATTTGTCGTGCATCCACATAATTCTGTTAATCACAGATTTATGAGCTATTTTTGCTCCTTTTGGCTTGCCTGTTGAACCCGATGTGTAAATTACATAGGCAGTATCGTTTTCTTCTGCGCAGCATGGCAGAGAAACGGCAGTTTCAGGTATATTTTCTATGAATTCGGTCATATCAATACATCTTGTTTCACCTGCAAGAGAAGTGAATTTTCCCTGTGCTGCAACTGCTTTTGCATTACTGTTTTTAAGAATATATTCAATTCTGTCCTGCGGATAATTGGGGTCAATCGGCAAATATGCGTTACCGCCGCGGATAATGCCGTATATTGCAGAATACATCTCAATTGAACGTTCGGCAATAACTGCTATTACCGACTTTTTGCCGTCAGTAAGCTTACGTATTTCGCCGTCAAGCGCTTCTGCGGTGTTTAACAGCTCTCCGTATGTCATACTCTTTCCGTTTGCGCTTATACAAGTCTTTTCTTTCAATTCCAAAGCCTTGCTCTCAAATATGCTGTATATTGTTGACCCGGCAGGCAGAGAGTAGATGTGTTCTGTCTCATTAAACTCAAAAAGGACAGCATTTCTTTCAGCTTCATCAATTGCTGAGAGAGAGAGGATAGGTAAGTTGAAGTCAAGAGCTTCGGTAAGGATAAGCTTAAAAGAGCGGATAAAGCGTTGAACGGTTTCTTCCTTGTAGAGGTCGGAGCAGTATTCAACCATAAGAACAACATCAGATGATCTGGGCATAATGTTGAAGTTTAAATCGCATTTAACGCCTGCAAGACCAACAGGTAGAGCTTCAGTATGTTTGTCGCCGAAAAGGGTTTGAGCAAACTGTTCGCTTTGGTAAGTGAACATAACATCAAAGAGCGGATTTCTGTTAACTGAGGAAATACCGAGTTTTTTAACAAGTTCACCGAAGGGGTAATTTTGATTGTCGATAGCAGAGAGTGACTGATTTTTAATCTCCTGCATAAGCTCGGCTGCGGTTTTGTTCGCGTCAGTATTGGTGCGGAGTATTGCAGTGTTGACAAACATACCGATTGTGTTGAGAAATTTACTGCTTCTTCCGCTTATGGGAGTACCTACGCAGATGTCTTCACTGCCCGAATATTTTGAAAGAAGAATATGGTAGCAAGCCATGTAGAATACATAGGGAGTAATGTTTAACAGCTTGCATTTGTTTAATATATCTTCGTGAAGCTTTATGTCGATAAGGTCATAAATTGCAGTTCCGTTAAAGGATTGCTTTTCACCTCTTGCGAAATCTGTGGGAAGCTCAAGAGGTGATACTTCACGGCTGAATAAATCAAGCCAATATTTTTCATTTTCTTCCGTGTATGAATTCTGTACAGAGAATTCTCCGTACTGAACAGCGGGCTTTAATTCTCTGTCCATATATATTTCATTAAGCTCTCTGAAGAAAACAGGCATAGATTCACCGTCAGCTATGATATGGTGAATTACAACCATAACTGTGTTTTCAAAGTATCCTATTCTTAAAAGAGGAGCAGAGGTTAAATCAAAGGGTGTGTTTAATACGGAAATGTCATCGCTTTCGCACTTTTCAAGCTGAATGCCCGCATGAGGCTCAATAATCTGGAATATTTCACCGTTTCTGTTTTCAAAGTGAGTTCTGAGAGCTTCGTGCCTGTTGATTAAGATATTTACAGCATTTTGAAGTCTGTCAGCGTCAAGTTCTTCTGCCCTGAAGGCATATAGCATATTGTAGTGAGCAGAATCGGGCTTCATAAACTGCGCGGTATATACTCTCATTTGAGCCGCAGTGGCAGGAATGACAGAAGAATAT
>CAZIMO010000014.1:0-16153 GCA_964540535.1 uncultured Eubacteriales bacterium
TATTATGCCATTAGTAAATGCAAAAGAAATGCTTACAAAAGCAAAAGCAGGTCATTACGCAGTAGGTCAGTTCAATATCAATAATCTTGAGTGGACTAAGTCAATTCTTCTCACTGCACAAGAGATGAATTCTCCTGTTATTCTTGGTGTATCTGAGGGTGCAGGTAAATATATGTGTGGCTACAAAACAGTTGTAGGTATGGTTAAGGGTATGCTTGAAAGCCTTAATATTACAGTTCCTGTTGCGCTTCATCTTGATCACGGTTCATATGAAGGCGCAAAGGCTTGTATCGAAGCAGGCTTTAGCTCAATTATGTTTGACGGTTCTCACTATCCGATTGAAGAAAATATTGAAAAGACAAAAGAATTGGTTGCAATTTGTGAAGAAAAAGGTCTTTCAATTGAAGCTGAAGTTGGTTCAATCGGCGGCGAAGAAGACGGCGTTGTCGGCGCAGGCGAATGTGCTGATCCTAATGAGTGCAAAATGATTGCGGACCTTGGTGTTACAATGCTTGCAGCAGGTATCGGTAATATTCACGGTAAATACCCTGAAAACTGGGCAGGTCTTTCATTCGATACACTTGCAGCAGTTCAGGAAAAGACAGGCGCAATGCCCCTTGTTCTTCACGGCGGTACAGGTATTCCTGCTGATATGATTAAGAAGGCTATTTCTCTCGGCGTTTCAAAAATCAATGTTAATACTGAATGCCAGCTTGCATTCCAAGAAGCAACAAGAAAGTATATTGAAGAGGGTAAAGACCTTGTAGGCAAGGGCTTTGACCCGAGAAAGCTTTTAGCTCCCGGCGCAGAAGCTATTAAGGCTTGTGTTCGTGAAAAGATTGAACTTTTCGGTTCAGCTGATAAAGCTTAATTAAAAGCAAAATAACAGCGTTACGGGCGGATGATAGCATCCGCCCATATTTTTTGTGCTTTATACCATTGACCGCATTAAATTCGCGTTATATAATTATGTTGAAAAAGTAATTTTGGGGTGTAGCTATGCCAACGGTTAAATTATATGAAACCGATTCATATATAAAAGAATTTACAGCGACTGTTCTTTCCTGCGAAGAAAATAACGGCAAGTATTTTGCAGAACTTGACCGAACCGCATTTTTCCCCGAGGGCGGCGGTCAAAATGCCGATACAGGAAAAATTGACGGTGCGAATGTGCTTGATGTTCAAATTAAAGACGGTATAATTTATCATAAGGTTGATAAGCCTTTGCGTGTCGGCGAAACCGTAAAAGGTATAATTGATTGGGAAGTTCGCTTTTCACGAATGCAAAATCATACTGCTGAGCATCTTTTGTGCGGTATAATTCACAGCAGTTACGGCTATAACAATGTGGGCTTTCATATGAACGACAGCTTCGTAACTCTTGATACTGACGGTCCGCTTACCGAAGATGATATAAAGAAAATCGAGCTTGAAGCCAATAAAGCAATTTATGCTGACAAATCAGTCAATGTGCTTTTCCCGAATGCTGATGAAACAGCAAATTATAATTACCGCAGTAAACTTAATATTACTGAAAATCTTCGCCTTATTGAGATTGAAGATTACGATCTGTGTGCCTGCTGTGCTACTCATGTGGCAAGAACAGGCGAAATCGGCGTGATTAAAATTCTCAGCTTTATTCCCTATAAAAAAGGCACAAGAATTGAAATGGCAGCAGGAATTTTGGCATTTAACGATTATTGCAAACTTCATAATTCCAATAAAGCAATTATGAATTTGCTGTCTGCCAAGCGCGATGAGGTCTTTGAAACAACCGAAAAGGTACACAGCGATTTGGGTAGCCTGCGCGCCGAAAACAAAAAGCTTTCAGCGGAATTGGCGCTTTTGCAAATGGAAAAGTATGAGATTAAAGACGGCGTTTGTCTGTTTGTAAAAAATGCGTCTTATGACGAATTGAGAAGCTGTATAAATATGCTGATTGACGGTTTTGGTTATTGCTGTGCGTTCTCAAATACCAATGAAAATGGCTATATCTATGCAGTCGCGAGTAAGGATAAAAATATCCGCGAAGCTGTTCAAAAGCTTAATAATGCTTTTAACGGAAAGGGTGGTGGCAGAGATTTTTACGCGCAGGGCAAAATCAATGCAAATTCAAAAGAAGAAATAATAGAATTTTTGAGAAATAATGATTAAAATTACGAGCCTACGTGCCGTGTTCTCGCAGTCTTGTCGATAAGCTGTTTTTCGGTGGGAAACCCTCGCCGGGGGTTTCCCGTAAAGTGTTATCTTTTGTGCATATTGCCATACGGCATATAATTTTCTCTATACCTGCGAGTCCACGCACCGTGGACTCTTTTCTATTGCGCGTGGGTTGTGGTTTTCAGCAAAAAATGGTATTATAATGTTATATAAGAAGGTGATGGGAGGAGAAACTATGAACAATACAAAAATCGGACAGTTTATCGCTGAAAAAAGAAAAATGTTGGGACTAACCCAACAGGAATTGGCAGAAAAATTGCAAATCACAAATAAAGCCGTTTCAAAGTGGGAAACAGGCGACGGTATGCCCGACATTCAGCTTTTAAGACCTTTGGCAAGTGAGCTTGGAACAACTGTTGACGAAATTCTTAACGGCGAAGAGAATATAAAAGAAGAAATGTCCTCGCCTTTGGCAATGCGGTATAGCTACGATTTGCCCGTATGTGTGGTTGTCACTTGCCTTTTGGCTGTCGCCTTTGCAATATACAACATTGTGCTGTGCTTTAATCGATTAACTCAAGATATGTTTCTTAAAACTTACGGAGATACATTTATAGATAGATTACCGAACGCTTTAATCAGTGTGGGCTTCGGCTTGTATTGGGTGATTATTTCGATCATTTTTATGTGCAGGTTTCTAAAAATTTTTGATTACAGCTTTAAAGTTGAAAAAGGACTTACCGTAGTTGCGTTTGTACTCGGATTTGTTATGCTTTTTGCGCAGTCCTTTAGTTTTTCACCAATCAATTACGGACTGTTTATGTTTTCATTTGCTCTGCTTTTCGGCACTTTCCACGGTTACCGCGTTCCGCATAAAATTTTCTTAGGATTATCAATAATTTCAACTTGTGTGTATGGTATTGCCGCGATTTTTGAAATGGATTCTTCCCACTCGAACGAGTTAGTTGCGTCATTACAAATCTATGGGGTTGTATGCAAATTTTTACTTGCTGTTGTTTTTTATGTTTTATATGAATTACTTGAAAAATTCAGCAGTGAATATGAGGGCATAGAAGAATAATTTTTAATATCACAACTCACGGCGGGGATTTCTCCGCCGTTTTGTTGCTTTATTTTCTTCAGTATGCTAAAATCATTATGGTGATGGTTTTGACGGATAAACAAAAAAGGTTTGAAGATTTGGCGCAGCGGTCAAGTGAGCGCGGATATGCCGTATATTCCGATTTTCTCGGTATTTCCGAAATGTCGGAGCTTTTCGCCTGCCGTTTTCCTGTGCCGTTTAAGCTTTGGGGCGGATATGAGGGCTCAGAACGGTGTGTTGCCTGCTTCGGTGAACGTGAATATTTCAGCGATAACACTGATTATCCCATAAATTGTATACTCATTGAGCCTGTCAGTCAAAAATTTGCTGACGAGCTTACTCACCGTGACTTTTTAGGCTCGCTTATGGGCTTGGGTATTCGCCGTGAAGTGCTTGGCGATATAATAATCAGCGAAAATAAAGGCTATTTATTCTGCCTTGACACAATTTCCGACTACATAATTGAAAATCTCATTCAGGTAAAGCACACAACCGTTAAATGCAGAATTGCCGAGGAAATACCGCAAAATGCATTCCCTCAACCGGAAAATATTGAACTTATTGTATCGTCAGAACGGATTGATGTAATTGTTGCTGCCGTGTATAATCTTTCACGCAGTAAGGCTTTGCCGTATTTTGAACACGAAAGAGTATTTGTAAACGGCAGGGCGGAAATACGCCCCTCGGCAACGGCAAATGAGGGCGATAAAATTTCTGTCCGCGGGTTTGGCAGATTTATTTATAACGGAGTTTTCCGCCGAACCAAAAAAGACAGGTTTGTAATAAGTATTGATATATTTAGATAAAAAATACCGCTTGACTTTTCAGCCAAGCGGTAAAATTATGCGGTTTGCGCTTTTGCATTCCGTTATCTGTATTTCTTTGTCGCTTTTTCAACTGCCACTGCAACAGGCGGTGCGATTACAAGTGTAGTCACGATCTCCATAATGCCGTTAAGTCCTACAAAAGCCACTAAAAATGCCCACAGATTTTCTGTTCCTTCACGCATACTCATTATGTAATCGCTTTTACCGAAGAAGAGTATGAGCATTCCCATAAAGAATACTGTGTTGATTACGGGCGCTGAAAGGCTTGCAACCACAACGGCAATGCCTTTTTTAACCTTTGCAAGGGCTTTGTAAATAAGACCGCAAAGATAACCCATAAGCATTCTCGGAATAATACACATAATGAATGTGAAAATGGGGTTAATGCTCATGAGGGTTGTGCCGAAGAAGTCAAGTCCGAAGCATTGTACAAAGCTTGTAATACCGAATACAAGCCCTAAAAATGCACCGCTCTTTTCGCCCAAAGTGATAGCTCCAACCGCTACGGGAATCATGATGAAGGTCATTTTTACAATACCTACCTGCAAGTACCCAATCGGTGTGAATGCCATCAGCACAATAATCGCTGCGAGCATTGCGTTTTCGGTGAGCATAAGAATATTCTGTTTGCTCATCTTTTTGTTTTTTGACATATATATTCCTCCTTGCTGTTACTCCCGAATTACTCAGGATGCAACGCAAAATTTGACGAATAATTATTCAGTTGTTTTTATTATATATGGCTTTAAGCCCTTTGAGAATTAAGTCTCCGTCATAAACGGTATTGTGCTTGCAAACAGGAACAATAAACGATGAAAGTCCGCCTGTTGCAATGATGGTTTTTGGTTCGCCGAGCTCCTCGGCAAAACGGTCCAGAAGCCCGTCAATCATAGCTGCTGTGCCTAATACAATTCCGCTTTGCATACTTTCAACGGTATTGGTACCGCAAGCTTTTTTAGGAGGTTCAAAGCTTATTGCAGGCAAAAGCGAGCTTTTTTCTGTAAGCGCCTTCAGCGAAATTACAACGCCCGGGGCAATCATACATCCACGGAAATTCCGTTTCTCATCAACCGCAAAAATCTTTGTTGCAGTGCCAAGGTCAACAACAAATGCCGGCAAAGGGTATTCTGCCGCCGCGCCGACAGCACCGGCAGCCAAATCCGCACCAAGCTGTGCAGGGTTGTCAATCATAATATTAAGACCTGTTTTAACGCCGGGTGAAAGCACAATAACCCTTTTCCCGATAAGTCTTTTAACTGCATTTTTAATATGCGCAGTAATTTCAGGTACAACCGAAGAAATTACTGCTCCCTCAATATCAGCAGTATTTATGCTGTAAACTGAAAAGATATTTACAAAATCAACGGCAAATTGGTCGTCGGTTTTTTGTCTTTCGGTAGCGAGCCTGGCGCTCATTATAAGTGTATTGCCGTCAAAAATGCCGAGATTTATATTTGTGTTGCCAATGTCAACCGTAAGAAGCATAATCTCACCTTGAAAAGTTAATTAAAATATTTATATAATGTTATCCGAAACACTCGAAATCTTGATTTCGTTAGTATTTCGTGAGGTTATTATACCATAAACTCTTTGCAAAGTCTATAAAATCACATTGAATTATTCGTATCGCTTATCGTGGATATATTCGTTTCTCAATATTTTTCTTAATTTAGGCATTATTTTGTTCTTTACACGGTGATAAATATTTTTTCTGTATTTTTCTTTTTCGAGATAGCGTTCAATATTTTTTTGCTTATTCGGTACTTCTGCATCACTGAATATTTTATATAAAGTCGGATTTTTGAAAATAGGATTTCTCGCTACCTTATCGTTACTGTCTTTTGTAACATGATGGATAGTTAGTTTAGATGATTGAACTTCATCGTTAGCAATGAATAAAATATCATTATGCGGATTAAAAGATTTCAGCAATTCCAAGATCTGCTCATAATTTTCTTCAATATACAGCAATTCCTTTGATACACCGTTAACGGTTTCTTCATCTGATATATATCTGATAAATAAAGTAGGATTTGTAATGGATCTATAAAATCTTTCAATGCGTCTGTTATACTTCTCTAAAACCTTTGGAAGCTGTTCTTTCAAGGGTTCATAATTATTGAAATCATGAAAAAAGCTGATATTGTATTTGACGTTTTTATAAATAGCGCGGTTTTGTACATTTTGTGCCAGAAAATTATAATTCAGGTAGCCTGAAAAATGATTTTTTATATTCGCTGTAACACCCTCAAAGTCAGATATAACCCAATCGAAAGGAGAAGATTCTGTTCTTAATCCAAACTTCTCAAGTTCAGAAGCAACTGAACAAAAATAGCCCAAGGAAATATAATTCATATCCGCATACCTTCTTTCAAATTCCGACTTGATAATATTGATATATTAGCATAAATATGTGAAATTTTCTATAAGAATTTGCGATTTTACATAAAAAATTCTCTCATGGTATTTTGAGATGAAATATGTTATAATAACCTCACGAAACACTAACGAAATCAAGATTTCGAGTGTTTCGGAGAACATTGTATCATCAATTTGGGCTGGCGCCCTGCGGCTGCGCCGTTCACTGTGCTGACGCACAATGAAATTGTGTTATAATAACCTCACGAAATACTTACAAAATTAAAAATTTTGAGTATTTCGGAGAACATTGTATCGCAGCGCTCGGCGACTTTTCCCGCCTCGTACTGACGGTATAATAACCTCACGAAATACTAATAAAATCAACGCTTTTGTCGGTGATATGAAATGCAAAAGATGTTTTTACAGAATTAAGTATAACATAAGATATCAAAAAAAGTCTATTGCAGAAAGGTTTTAGTGTGAAAGAATATAGCGAAAGGAACGATAACGTGCATAAAAAGTTTTTTTTAATGAGATTTTGTGCGAATGCTGTATCGTATGGCGATTATTATGATTTGTAATCTTTGTCCGAGAAATTGCAATGCACAGAGAACTGAAAATGCAGGTATGGGATTTTGCAAAATGCCAAAAAATCCGGTGCTTGCCCGTGCCGACGTACATAATTGGGAAGAGCCTTTAATAAGCGGTGAAAAGGGTACAGGCGCAATATTTTTTTCAGGCTGTTCGCTGAAATGCTGTTTTTGTCAGAATTATCCCATAAGTCACGGGAATAAAGGCGAAATCATATCAACTGATCGCCTTATTAAAATAATAAAAGAACTTGAACGAAAGGGTGTACATACAATTGATTTTGTAAATCCTACTCATTTTTCCCATATCATAATTGACGCGCTTAATGAATATAGGCCGTCAGTGCCCACGGTGTATAACAGCTCGGGCTATGACAGCGTTGAAATCCTCAAAAAGCTTGAGGGTCTTATTGATGTTTATTTACCCGATTTAAAATATTTCAGCCAAGAAAAGTCACAGAAATATGCAAAATGTCCCGATTATTTTGAAAAAGCGAAATTGGCGATACTTGAAATGCATCGCCAACAGCCGAAAACCGTGATTAAAGACGGCATAATTCAAAAAGGACTAATAATCCGTCATTTGGTTTTACCTGCCAATGTGGAAGAAAGCAAAAATATACTTTCTTGGATTAAAAACAGTTTGCCGAGCGATACTTTTGTAAGCCTTATGAGCCAATATACTCCTTACGGTGATATTTCAGAATTTAAAGAGCTTAACCGCAGGCTCACAACGGCAGAATACAATAAGGCGGTCGATTATTTTCTTGATATTGGACTTGAAAACGGTTTTATGCAGGAAAAATCGTCAGCCAAAACAGATTTTATACCGAGTTTTGACGGTACAGGTGTAAAATAATGTTGAAATCCATAAAAATAATGATATAATTATTACATAAATTTTAAGAAAGAAGGATTTTTCAAATGAAAGGATTTCTCAAAGAATTCAAAGAATTTGCAATGCGCGGTAATGTAATCGATCTTGCAGTCGGTGTTATTATCGGCGGTGCATTCCAGAAAATCGTAACATCTCTTGTAAATGACATTCTTATGCCCCTTATCAGCCTCGTTATGAAGGGCGCTGATTTTGCAACAAAGTTCGTTGCTCTTGACGGCGGAAAATACGCTTCTATCGAAGAAGCAACAGCGTCAGGCGCCGCAATTCTTACATACGGTAACTTTATCGCAGTTGTTATTGATTTTCTTATTATGGCATTCGTTATTTTCCTTCTTGTTAAGGGCCTTAACAAGCTTTCAAGTCTTGGCAAGAAAAAGGAAGAAGTTGTTGAAGAGCCTGCTCCCACAACAAAAATCTGCCCCTATTGCAAGAGTGAAATTGCTGTTGACGCAACAAAGTGCTGTTACTGTACATCGGATGTTGAATAATTATGTATAAGATTGGTTTTATAGGCTGCGGCAATATGGCTGCGGCAATAATAGGAGGAGCTGTGTCTTCAGGTTTTGTTGACGGAGAAAGCATTTGTGTTTTTGATGTTGACAACGCAAAGGCAGAACAGCTCAATAAACAATATGGCGCAAAACTTTTCCCCTCGGCAGAAGATCTTGCAGAGTGCTGTGAATTTGTAGTGCTTGCGGTTAAACCGCAGGTGTTTCCGATAGTTTTACCGCAGATTAAAAACAGTCTGAACAGCGGTTCGGTTGTTGTTTCAATCGGCGCAGGTAAAACACTTGAATATATCGGCGGATTTTTGAATGGAAATACACCGATTATCCGTGTTATGCCTAATATTAACGCTAAAGTCGGCGCTTCAATGAGCGCTGTATGCAAGAATAACTACGCAGACGAAAAAGCCCTTGATTTTGTAAAAGGACTTTGCAATTCGTTCGGCGAGGTTATTGAGCTTCCCGAAAGTCAGTTTGCGCTGTTCGGCGTGATTTCAGGATGTTCACCTGCATATGCCTTTATGTTCATTGATTCAATGGCGCGTGAAGCTGTAAAAAACGGTATGAAAAAAGACGAAGCACTTAAAATATGCGCGCAAGCCGTTTTAGGCAGTGCCAAAATGATTATTGAAGATAAAGAACATAATCCTTGGGCATTGATTAACAGTGTTTGCTCGCCGGGCGGAACAACCATTGAGGGTGTTGCAACGCTCCAAAATGAGGGCTTTGATACGGCTGTTATGAACGCTGTAAAGGCTTCGTTAGAAAAAGATAAAAAGTTATAATGAAAAGGTCATTCCGAGCGTCTTGCTTAGAATGACCTTGATTTTTATTCGAACAGTTCCGTTGACAAATATCTGTCGCCGGTATCGGGCAAAAGCACAACAATTGTTTTTCCTGCATTTTCTTCACGCTTTGAAAGAGTGAGTGCCGCGTGAAGCGCCGCTCCCGATGAAATGCCCACAAGCACACCCTCGCGTTTTGCAAGATTTCGCGAAGCGATGTATGCTTCTTCGCTCGTAACGGTTATTATTTCATCATAAATATCAGTATTCAGTATTTCGGGAATAAATCCTGCACCGATACCCTGTATTTTGTGAGGACCTGCTTTCCCTTCAGAAAGAACGGGGGAGTCTTTTGGCTCAACCGCCACAATCTTTATGTTGGGGTTTTTGGACTTTAAATATTCGCCTACGCCCGTAACAGTTCCGCCGGTGCCTACTCCGGCAACGAAAATATCAACGCTACCGTCAGTATCCTCCCAAATTTCGGGGCCAGTGGTTTTGCGGTGCGCGGTTGGATTGGCAGGATTGATAAACTGACCTGCAACAATACTGTTGGGAATTTCCTTTGACAACTCTTCGGCTTTTGCAATTGCGCCTTTCATGCCCTTGCTGCCATCTGTCAACACTAATTCTGCACCGTAAGCAGCAATCAGCTTTCTGCGCTCAACTGACATTGTTTCGGGCATTGTGATAATCAGTCTGTATCCCTTTGCCGCCGCAACAGAAGCCAAACCGATACCGGTATTACCGCTTGTGGGTTCAATAATAACCGAGCCTTCTTTTAAAATTCCTTTTTCTTCAGCGTCGGCAATCATTTCGTATGCAACTCTGTCTTTAACACTGCCTGCAGGATTAAAGCATTCAAGCTTTGCAAGCAATTTAGCATTAAGAATGAGTTCTTTTTCTGTGTTTGAAAGCTCTAAAAGGGGAGTCTTGCCGATAAGCTCCGCCGCAGTATTATAAATTTTCATCGTTTACCTCACTTTATATTATTAAAACCGTTTTCAAGGTCTGCAATAATATCATCAATATGTTCTGTGCCTATTGAAAGGCGAACAGTATTGGGCTTAATTCCTGCCGCAAGTTGCGCTTCACTGCTTAACTGTGCGTGGGTAGTTGTTGCAGGGTGAATTACAAGGGATTTAACATCTGCTACATTCGCAAGCAGTGAAAAAAGCTCAAGACTGTCAATGAATTTCTGTGTTTCCACTTCTCCGCCCTTAATTTCAAAGGTGAAAATAGATGCCGCACCGTGCGGAAAGTATTTGCTGTAAAGTGCGTGGTCGGGATGCTCTTCAAGGGAAGGATGGCTTACCTTTTCAACAAGAGGATGGTTTTTAAGATAATCAACAACTTTAAGCGAATTTTCAACATGACGCTCTAAACGAAGCGAAAGCGTTTCAAGTCCCTGCAAGAGAATAAATGCATTAAACGGAGAAAGTGTCGCTCCCGTGTCACGAAGAAGAATAGCGCGTATGTATGTGGCAAATGCTGCAGCACCTACGGCTTTTGTGAATGAAACACCGTGATAGCTTTGATTAGGCTCTGTAAACTGCGGAAATTTTCCGCTTGCTTCCCAATCAAATTTGCCGGAATCGACAATTACACCGCCCAATGATGTTCCGTGACCGCCGATAAACTTTGTTGCCGAATGAACAACAATATCTGCGCCGTATTCAATGGGGCGGATAAGATAAGGCGTGCCGAAAGTATTGTCAATAACAAGCGGTATTTTGTTTGCGTGTGCAATTTCGGCAAGAGCCTCAATATCGGGAATGTCAGAATTGGGGTTGCCGAGAGTTTCAATATAAATTGCCTTTGTATTGGGTTTAATTGCCGCTTTTACGCTTTCAAGATCGTGAATGTTGACAAAGGTTGTGTCAATACCGAAAGCCTTTAAGGTTGCGTCAAGCAAATTATAAGTACCGCCGTAAATTGTATTTTGCGCGACAATGTGACCGCCGTTTTGGGCAAGCGCTTGAACTGTATATGTAATTGCCGCCGCACCTGAAGCAACTGCAAGACCTGCAACACCGCCTTCAAGAGCCGCAACTCTGTCCTCAAAAACTCCTTGAGTTGAGTTCGTAAGTCTGCCGTAAATATTACCGCCCTCTGCCAAACCGAATCTTGCAGCGGCTTGAGCGCAATCCTTAAAAACATAGGATGTTGTTTGATAAATCGGCACTGCGCGAGCGTCTGTTGCTGAATCGGGTGTTTCTTGACCTACATGTAATTGAAGTGTTTCAAATTTATAATTCTTGTTTGACATAATAAAATTCCTTTCTGTGCTTTTATATGCACTTAACAGTAAAATATGTTGAATTTAGTTAAAAGTATTCACCAACACATTCGTCCGTTTCGGAAATTTATTCGGGTAAGTTTTTGAATTGTAAACATAAATATTGCCTCCATAAACCTACTTATGTAATAGGTTTAAAGCAATAATACGACAAATTGAAAAATATGTCAATACCCTTTTTGAAAAAATGCAAAAAATCTCTGTTTAGCAATGTCCCTCTGCAAGCTCTTTTAAGGTTATCCCCTCAAAAAAATCGTTGACAAGCGTGTTAAGTTTTTTCCACATAGAAAGAGTGGCGCATTTATCTGCACGCTGACAAACGGCGGCGTCTTTTTCAAGGCAGGCGACAGGGGCGAGTGAACCCTCGGTAACGCTCAAAATCTCTGCAACAGTGTATTGCTCGGGCAATTTTGCAAGCTTATATCCGCCGCCTTTTCCACGAAGTCCTATTACAAGATTTTTGTGCACAAGATTTTTGATTATCGCTTCAAGATATTTTTCTGAAATCTCTTGGCGTTCTGCGATTTGCTTCAGCGGAACAAATTCATTGCTGTTGCTTCTTGCAAGCTCTATCATAACACGCAGTGCATAACGGCCTTTTGTTGATACCATCATAACTGTCAACTCCTGATTAAAATATAAACCTATTTTACCACAGGGTTGATATGCTTTCAAGCGAATATATAAAAAGGATTGCTGTTCTTAAGCACAGCAATCCTGCAATTTTTAAATATTAGTTAGAACTAATCAGCGATTTTAATAATACCTACAATTCTGAAAACGGTAAAGGCTATTATCCCAACAGTCAGTGCCGCTTTAAAGAAATTCAGAATTTTAATAAAACCCGAAAGTTTCATAATTGTGTTGATGTCATTGGGTACGGTCATCATTGTATTCATATTTTATTCCCCCGATGTTAAAAGTATTCCGTGTGCAATTGACGGTATACTCTCACCTTGAAGTGTTGATGTGGGCGAAAGTAAAGCGCCTGTTCCTATAAACAGAACACGGTTGAGCGATTTTTCACGCAATCTTCTCATAATATACGAATTTACCACTGCGCCGCTGCATCCGCAGCCCGAACCGCCTGCGTGTACATCCTGTGCTTCAAGATCGTAAATCATAAGTCCGCAGTCGCCGTGTACAGAAGAAATGTCATAGTTGTAATCCTTAACGAGCAGTTCATTCAGAAGCTCTGAACCTATCTTGCCCAAATCGCCTGTGAGAATTAAATCGTAGTTTTCGGGGCGTGTTCCTGTGTCGGTTAAAAAGCCTGCAATAGTTCCTGCTGCCGCAGGCGCCATAGCGGCACCCATATTGTTGGGGTCTTTAATACCAAAGTCAGTAATTTTACCGAAAATTGCCGCCTCAATGCAGGGTGTACCGCTTTTGTGGTCGGCTATAACTGCCGCTCCCGATGCCGTGGCGGTTCGCTGTGCCGCAGGGGGTCTTTGTCCGCCGTATTCAAGGGGAAGACGGAATTGACGCTCTGCCGACGCAAAGTGCGACGAAGTAGAGGCAACCGCCTTGCTGACTGCGCCCGAATCTACAAGCACAGACGCTAATGCCATTGAAAGCGCCATAGTTGAACACGCGCCGTAAAGTCCTAAAAAGGGAATTTTAAGGTCACGAATACCAAACGAAGTGCCTATGCACTGTGCCAGCAAATCGCCTGCCATAATCAAATCAATGTCTTTCGGCGATAAATCCGCCTTTGTTATAGCCCTTGTTACTGCCTCGTGATGCAATGCGCTTTCGGATTTTTCCCACGAAGGACAGCCGTCAATGGTGTCATCATCATAAGTGTTGTCAAATTCTTCAGCGAGAGGTCCCTCGCTCTCGGTTTTTCCCACAACAGCCGCACTGCCGTAAATAGATGGCTTTGAGGGTAAAAATAATGTGTATTTGCCGTGGCGTTCAGCCATAAATACCGCAACCTTTCATTTGCTTTTGTTTTATTTTTACCCATAAAAAATCAAAAATACATAAAATAGGACAAAAGAAAAAGAGCAGTTTGAAACTGCTCTTCGGTAAAAAATTAAATATTAAACAATGTTTTTGCGTTTTGACAGGTTAGGTTTAATATTTCCTGTGCTGTGGTTTCACGAATCTCGGCAATTCGTTCAGCGGTATAGGGGATATACAGCGAATCGCATCTTTTGCCTCTGAACGGTACAGGTGTCATATACGGCGCGTCGGTTTCAATCAGCAATCTGTCGCTTGGAGCATATTTTGCCACTTCGCAGGGCTTGACTGCGTTTTTAAAGGTGACTGCGCCGCCAAGTCCGATATACATACCAAGCTTGATAACCTCTTTTGCCATTTCAACACTGCCTGAAAAACAGTGAACAACACCTTTTGGCTTATATTTTTTCAAAAGCTTTAGAGTATCCTCGTGGGACTCTCTGTCGTGAAAAATTATGGGCATATCAAGCTCGTTTGCAAGCTGAATTTGCTTTTCAACAATAATAAGCTGATTTTCACGGCTCTCTTTCTCGTAGTGATAATCAAGCCCGATTTCGCCTATTGCCACGCATTTTGGGTCTTGCGCCAATTTTTTGATTTTTTCTAAACCGCTGTCGCTGTATTCATCATTGTTAAGGGGATGAAAGCCCACAGCAGAATACATAAAATCGTGTTTATGTGATAATTCAATCGCAAATTCAGAGGTTTCGGTATTTACTCCGCAGCACACAACGCCGACTATTCCTTTTTCTTTAAAAGAACCGAGCAGTTCGGCACGGTCTGTGTCAAACTGCTCATCGTCATAATGCGCGTGTGAATCAAAAATATTACAGTACATTATCTTATTCTCGCTCCGTTAGGCATACTTTCGTCAACAAAAATTACTTTAGCGTCTTCTTCGGTCACATCGGCGGCAAGAATCATACCGTTGCTCTCTACTCCGCAAAGAACGGCAGGTTTGAGATTTGCAACAACAATTACCTTTTTGCCGATAAGTTCTTCGGGCTTATACCATTTAGCAATACCGCTTGCAACAATTCTTTCTGTGCCTGTGCCGTCGTCAAGAGTGAGCTTAAGAAGCTTTTTGGCTTTCTTTATAGGTTCGCAGTTCTTGACCTCTGCAACACGAAGCTCAACCTTCATAAAATCGTCAAAGCCGATTTGAGCAAGTCCCTCAATTTTGGGAGCAGGAGCATTTTTCTTTTCTTCTGCCTCTTTTTTAGCCTGTAATTCGGCAATAAGCTTTTCACCGTCAATTCGTGAGAAGAGAGGAGTTGCAGCGCCGACTTTTACGCCTGCATTAAGACCGCCCCAGCTTTGAATGCTGTCATAATCAGAGGGTTCAATATTCATCTGCTCTGCGATTTTAACCGCTGTTTCGGGCATGATCGGAGCAATAAGTACTGAAAGAACACGAATACCTTCAAGAAGATTGTAAAGAACAGTACCGAGCTTTTCTTTCTGCGCTTCGTCTTTTGCAAGTGCCCAGGGCATTGTTTCGTCAATATATTTGTTACAACGGCGGGCAAAATTGATTACGCACTCAACCGCATCGCTCATTTTGTATTCAGAAATATACTTGTCAAAGCCTGTAATGGCTTTTTTTGCAGACTCTTTTAAATCCTCATCAAATTCCGTTGCGCTTGCGGGAGCCTGCACAATACCGTCAAAATACTTGTTCTGCATTGCAATAGTTCTGTTTACGAGATTTCCAAGAGTATTTGCAAGGTCAGAGTTAAAGCGGTCAATCATTGCCTCATAAGTAATTGAACCGTCATTTGCGTGGGGCATCTCTGAAAGCAGATAGTAGCGAACAGCGTCAACGCCGAAAATCTTTGTTAAATCGTCGGCATAGATGACATTGCCGCGGGATTTGCTCATTTTATCCTCGCCGAAAAGAAGCCACGGGTGACCGTAAACCTGCTTGGGCAACGGCTCGCCGAGCGCCATAAGCATAATAGGCCAATAAATTGTGTGAAATCTTACAATATCCTTACCGATAATGTGAACATCGGCAGGCCAATATTTCTTGTAATTGTCGCTGCTGCCGTCGGGGTCATAGCCGAGAGCGGTGATATAGTTTGAAAGCGCGTCAATCCAAACATAAATAACATGCTTATCGTCAAACGAAACGGGAATACCCCATTTGAATGATGAACGGGAAACGCATAAATCCTGAAGTCCGGGCTTAATAAAGTTGTTAAGCATTTCTTTTTTGCGAGCTTCGGGATAAATGAAGTTTTCGTTATTTTCAATGAATTCTTCAAGCTGTTTTTGATATTTTGAAAGACGCAGGAAATATGTTTCTTCCTTTTCCTTGTGAACGTCTCTGCCGCAGTCGGGACACTTGCCGTCAACTAACTGACTTTCAGTCCAGAAAGATTCGCAGGGAGTACAGTAAAGTCCCTCATATTCGCTTTTATAAATATCGCCTTGCTCATAGAGCTTCTTGAAAATTTTCTGAACAGTTTTTTCGTGATAATCGTCAGTTGTGCGAATAAAATGGTCGTATGTTGTGTTGAGCAAATCACAAATTTCTTTGATTTCACCCGAAACCTTGTCAACATATTCTTTAGGGCTTATGTCTGCTTCTTTTGCGTATTCTTCAATTTTTTGACCGTGCTCGTCAGTACCTGTCAGAAAGAAAACATCATAGCCCT
>CAZIMO010000015.1:0-15386 GCA_964540535.1 uncultured Eubacteriales bacterium
CCCGACCTACGCCCTTAGCAGGGGCGCCTCGTCACCAACTTGAGTACTTCTGCAAGTGTAACGGTTTTAAACGTTATTTAATTAAAAACGGGCTGTACTTTGCATACAGCCCGCATCTGGCGGAGAGAGTGGGATTCGAACCCACGGTACGTTGCCGTACGACGGTTTTCAAGACCGTTCCGTTATAACCACTTCGGTATCTCTCCGTATTGGGCTTGTATATATTAACACAAAAAAACAGCCTTGTCAAGCAGTTTTTAAAAAAATGATTTATATTTCGGTACTCTTTTTTATACGGTATATTGTTTACATTTTCGATACAAAATGCTAAAATATATTAAATCTATATGGAGGTGCTTATTGTGGAGTCTGTGTGGATAATATTCTTTATACTTTTTGTTGTTTTTGCAGAGCAGAAGCGGCAAAATATACTCATAACAGTTCGCAGGCATCTTCGTAAAAAAAGGGGCAAATTCGATATGACCGAAATGATTAACAGATTTATCGGCAAAGAGTGTCTGATTTATACCTGCAATTCAAGTGCAACTGTTACAGGAACAATCCGTTCATATAATGACGGTTGGATAGAAATTGAAACAAAGGGTCAGTGTGATATTTTGAATTGCGAGTACATAACAAGAATTCGTGAATATCCACTGGGTAAAAACGGCAAAAGGAAAAGTTTGGTTTTAGATTGAGGTACTTCTATGAATAAAAATATGTTTGCAAAAACTCCGCCTATGGGTTGGAACAGTTGGGATTGCTACGGTGCGGCTGTAAATGAAGAACAGCTTCTCGGCAATGCCGAATATATGGCAAAGAATTTAAAAAATTACGGCTGGCAGTATGTTGTTTGCGATATTCAGTGGTACGAGCCAAAGGCGAAAAACAATGATTACAATAATTTCACCGAGCTTTGTATGGACGAATATTCACGCCTTATTCCTGCCCCTAACCGATTTCCGTCAGCAGTAAACGGTGCAGGCTTTAAGCCGATAGCCGATAAAATTCACGCAATGGGTCTTAAATTCGGTATACATATTATGCGAGGTATTCCCCGTCAAGCTGTTCATCAGAATACAAAAATTTTGGGCAGTGACAAAACTGCCCGTCAGGTTGCTCACCATTTTTCTGTTTGTTCATGGAATACAGATATGTACGGAATGTATGCTTGTGAGGGCGCGCAGGCTTACTATGATTCTATTTTTAAAATGTATGCAGAATGGGGTATCGACTTTGTTAAGGTTGACGATATTTGCGTAACGGAATTTCGCAAATGGGATAATCCCTATTCCGCCCGCGAAGAAATTGAGATGATTCGTAAAGCCATTGATAAAACAGGCAGAGATATAGTTTTAAGCCTTTCACCTGGACCTGCGGAGCTGTCAGTTGCTGAGCATCTTTGCGAATATGCAAATATGTGGCGTCTTACAGGCGATTTTTGGGATCAGTGGAATAAGCTTTACGAAATGTTTGAAAAATGCGGAAAATGGGCGCCTTATGTGAGCGAAGGCTGTTGGCCTGACTGCGATATGCTTCCTCTCGGCAACCTTTCACGAAACGGCACTTGCCACGGTCCGCAGGACAGATACACGCAGTTCACAAAAGACGAACAAATTACATTGATGACCCTTTGGTCGGTTTTCCGCTCACCGCTTATGTTCGGCGGCGAAATGAGAAATAACGACGAGTGGACGCTGTCGCTTATGACCAACGAAGAGGTTCTTGATGTCAACCAAAATTCTCACGGCGGTAAGCAGGTTTACCGTGACGATGAAACGGTAATTTGGACTGCAATATCGTCAAACGGCAATCCGCTTTTAGCAGTATTTAATGTTTCGGCAGAAGAAAAAGAAATCACAGTTGACCTGTCAAAATACGGTTTGGCAGGGGACCATACTCTCCGCGATTTGTGGGCAAAGGCAGATGTCGGCGCAGTTAGCGACAAAGTAACCTGCACAGTCAATTCTCACGGAGCAAAGCTCTTTAAATTAGTATAATTTTATAAAATTCAAGGAGGAAAACGAATGCTCAACATTATTACGGGGCGAACAGGCAGCGGTAAAACCAGATATATCCGCTCAATTGCGGCAGAAATTGCAAAAGAAACAAGCGGCAAAGCCGTAATAATTGTGCCGGAGCAGTTTTCCTTTGAAACCGAAAGAGAAATGCTCTCTCTTTTGGGCAATGAAAAAATAAATAATGTTGAGATTTTAAGCTTTTCGCGCATTGCCGAAAGGCTTTTAACTCTTTACGGGAAGCTCACTGCAAAAACTGCTGACGACGGTATGCGTGCAGTACTTATGAGCATTGCCATCGAAACGCTTACAGATAATATTTCCGTATTTTGCCGTTACCGCAAATCGCCCGTGCTTATAAGCAATCTTCTTGATTTCTACCGTGAAATGAAAAAATGCCGCATAACCTCGCAAGAGCTTGCAGAGCTGTCAGTTAAAGTTAAAAAGCAGAGCTTTGCAAAGAAACTTAATGAGCTTGCATTGATTTTTGAGTGCTACGAAGCTTTGATTGCGCAGAATTTTCAGGATGATTGTTCATATCTTGATTTACTTTACGACTTACTCAAAGAGGTTGAATATTTCAGTGGTAAAACTGTATTTGTTGACGCATTTTCGGGCTTCTCGGCACAGGAATATAAAATTCTTGAAAGAATTTTAAGCCAAGCAGATGATGTGTATGTCACATTTTGCTGTGATACTGCAAAGAGTAATAACCGCTATGAGCTTTTTTATAATGCGCAAACCGAAATAAAAAAGCTTAAATCGACAGCAAACCGTGCAAACGTAAAAATTGCGCCTGAAAAAAAGCTGTTTGCAAACCGTGAATTTAAGGCAGAACCGCTTAATGTGCTTGAAGAAAATATTTTCACCTCAAACGGAGTAAAATATACGGAAAATATAGATTGCATAGTGCTTATGCCCCGCCGTTCAAAAACAGACGAGTGCGATACGGTTGCAGCAGAGATTAAAAGGCTTATTCGCGAAGAAAATTTGCGTTACCGTGACATTGCCGTAATTGAACGCAGTGATGGCGAATACAGAAACGAGCTTGTGTCTTCATTCCGCAAATACGGCATTGCCTGCTTTGAAGATAACCGACAGCCTGTTATATCACAACCGCTTACGGTTTTTGTATTAGCTCTTTTTGATATTCTTGTTGACGGCTTGCGTACCGAAACTGTGCTTCGTTTTCTCAAAACGGGGCTTTATGGGTTTACGGTTGAAGAAATTGCCTTGATTGAAGATTATGCCCTTGCGTGGCGGGTTTCACCGTCGCAGTGGCGAAATGAATGGACAGGCAATCCACGAGGCTTTGGTGTTGAATTTACCGATGATGATAAGCAAAGTCTTGAAGAATTAAATAAACTCCGTGAAAAAATTGTCGCTCCTGTTTTATCCCTTAAAAATCGTATAGCAGACAGCAACGGCGAAACAATATCCCGTGAACTTTTTAACTTTTTGCGAATCTGCGGAGTTGATGAAAATCTTAAAAGCTTCACCGCATTGCTTGAAACTAACGGCGAAATTGATTTGGCAGTGGAGCAGGGCAGGATTTGGCAAATTCTTGCTGAAATTATAGACAGCCTTTATTGTGCAACAGGCAAGTCTGCAATGAGCATTTCAAGGTATAAAGAGCTGTTTGAAATTTTGATTTCTTCTAAAGATTTAGGTCAAATTCCCAACGGTATTGACGAGGTTATTCTCGGCAGTGCAGACAGAATGCGTGCCGCCGCGCCTAAAGCAGTTTTTATTGTCGGGGCCAATACGGGAGTATTCCCAATGGAGTCGGGGAGCGGAGTTCTGCTTTCCGATACCGAGCGTTGCGAGCTTATGGCAAACGGCGCCGAGCTTGTTTCAAATCTTGAATATAACAGCGTAAGCGAACGGTTTATCGCTTATCATGCGCTTACGCTTGCAACAGAAAAGCTGTATATTTCTTACAGCGCAATTGACTCATCATCGTCGGCATTAACGCCCTCTGAAATTGTAAGCGAAATTACAGGGATTTTTCCCAACTGCAAAATCTGTAATGATAATACTGTTGATAAAATTGAGAACCGAAAATCAGCGTATACCGCTTTCGCCGAAGAAAAAAATACATCTTCGGTGCTTGGCGCAACTCTTTATAAGTATTTTAAGAATAACGGCACAGCTTCAGAGCTTGCAATGCTTGAAAAAATAAATAAAAAGGATTTCGGTATTGAAAGCCAACAGCTTGCAACCGAGCTTTTTGGCAAAAATATGTATATTTCGGCTTCAAAAACCGAAAAATTCTATAAATGTCCCTTTGGATATTTCTGCGAATTCGGTATAAAGGCAAAGCCTCGGCGTGAGGCTCAAATGGATCCTGCGCAAACAGGTACTTTAGTGCATTATGCTCTTGAAAGATTTATGCGTGAAAATTCCAAAGAGCAGTTTACTGCTTATAATACTGATACAGTCCGTGAAAAAATCAATGAAATAATTGACGGCTATGTTGTTGAAATGCTGGGAGGATATTCCGATAAGGGCGAAAGCTTTATACGCACAATCAATTTGATAAAAGAAAATTCAGTCCGCATTGTACTTCACCTTGTAGATGAATTTTCAAAAAGCAAATTTGCACCTGTCGATTTTGAGCTTTCTATAAATAACGACGGTGATATTGCCCCATATCTTATTAACCTTGATAACGGCGGAACAGTTAAAATTATCGGCAGTGTTGACCGTGTTGACTCTTATAAAACAGATGAAAATACCTTTATCAGGGTTATCGACTACAAAACAGGCGGTAAAGACTTTAAGCTTGGCGAGGTTTTCGGCGGACTTAATATGCAAATGCTCATTTATCTTTTTGCAATTTGGCAAAACGGCGGTGAGCGTTACGAAAATGTATTGCCGGCAGGTATTCTGTATTTTCAGGCAAAAAGCCCGCGAATGACAAGCTCTGCGTTGCCGAGAACTGCCGATGCGTCAGCGGTAAAAACCAAAGCATATCAAAATTCAAAAATGAGCGGTATGGTGCTTAATAATACTGATGTAATTGACGCTATGGAAAAAGACGGCGCAAATATATTTATTCCTGCTAAATTTGATAAAAGCGGAAATGCGGCAGGCAATGTTATTTCAATTAAAAAGCTTGAAGCGCTTCGCGATAAGGTGAACGGCAATATCGCCCAAATGGCTGAAGCTCTGCAAAACGGCGAAATTAAAGCCTTACCGGTTGAAAAGGGCTGCGATTATTGCAAATACCGTGATATCTGTAAGCGTGAAGAAGACAGCGAAATCCGTGAAATTGAAACAATTCCCTTTAAAGACGCTTTAAATATGCTGGGAGGTGAAGCAGATGGGCAGACAGTGGACGCCTGCACAACAGAATGCGATTGATGCAAGAAACGGAACAGTTCTTGTTTCGGCGGCGGCAGGCTCGGGCAAAACTGCAGTGCTTGTTCAGCGTGTAATCGAACGTCTTACTGATAAGCAAAATCCGACGCTTGTTGAGAATCTGCTTATTGTAACCTTTACAAAAGCGGCGGCGGCAGAAATGCGTGAGCGTATTTCAAAAGAACTTGCCAAGCTCATTGAAGAAAATCCTGCCGATTCATTCCTTAAAAGACAAAGAATGTTCCTGCCAAATGCAAGCATTTGCACAATGGATAGCTTTTGCAGCCGTCTTATAAAAGAGAATTTTCAAAATCTCGATGTTCAGCCGGATTTCACTCTTATGAGCGATAACGAGCATTCAATGCTCAAAAAAGAAATCGCGGTGCAGGTGCTTGATGAAATATACACAAGTGCATTACCCGAAGATTCTGCATTGCTTGAGCTTTTCAGCAACGGAAGAAATGATGAGAATTTAATAAAATCCATTCTCGCTGTTTATGAATTTTCAATGGCAGCGCCTTATCCTGAAAAATGGATTGACGAGCATTTTTCGTTTTATTTTGAAGAGGTCGCAGTTGAGCAGAGCATTTGGGGTAAATATGCGCTGCAAAAGCTTCACGGCGTGCTTTCTTATATGAAAACCAAAATAGATAAAATAATACTCGATGCAGGCGACGGCAAGGTCGGCACTTTTGCAAAAAACAGCCTTGAACCTGTTCGCTTTGATGCAGTCCGCGCATTAGAGCTTATTGAAAACGGCGGAACGTGGGATGAAATCAAATATATTGTTGATAATTTAAAATTCGGCAAAACAGTCAGCTTTAAAGCCGACGAAAAAGACTCTTTGTATTTTGAAATAGCAGAACGCCGTGATTCAATTAAGGCAAAATCGGGGGATTTCGATTTAGCGCGTAAAATTATCTCCTGCACATCAGCGGAATTTTATGAAGATACCGAGTATCTCCGTCCCGTAATGACTTCTTTTAAAAAATGCGTTTTGAGCTTTTCAAATAAGCTTCTTGAAGTTAAAAAAGAAAAAAATTCTTATTATTTTTCAGATGTTCTTCATATGACCTTGAGCCTTCTTGTTTCGCCCGATGAAAACGGCATAATGCAGCGGTCAGAACTGGCAATTGAGCTTGCCGATACCTTTGATGAAATTCTCATTGATGAATTTCAAGATACAAACGAAGCGCAAAATTTCCTCTTTGACGCTATTTCAAAGAACTCAAGCAATAAGTTTATGGTTGGAGATGTCAAACAAAGCATTTACCGCTTTCGCCAAGCAAATCCCGAAATTTTTTTGCGTTTCAAAGAGCGCTTTGAAGATTATGCAGGAGCAAATTATCCTGCAAAAATATCTCTTGACAGAAATTTCAGAAGCCGTAAAGGAATTACAGAAGGTATAAACTTTTTCTTCAATATTTTGATGACTGAAAATCTCGGAGATATTGATTACCAAAACGGAGAACAGTTGGTTTTTGCCGCCGATTACAGCGAAACCGATAATGCGGATACCGAGGTGCATATTGTTGAAGCTCCAAGTCCAACAGCCTCAAATCTTCAAAATGAAGCTCGGTATATAGGTAAGCTTATTAAGGATACCGTTGAAAGCGGAATGCCGGTCGGCAAAAAAGGCGAGGAACGACCTGTAAAATACAGCGACATCTGTATTCTGCTTCGTGCCGCAAAAAGCCAAGCGCCTGTTATTGCCCGTGAGCTGACGCTTATGGGAATACCTGTTCATTATAAAAAGAACGGCGGATTTTTCGACAATGCCGAAATTGTCACAATGCTGTCGCTTCTGCGAGTTATCGACAATCCTGTGCAGGATGTACCGCTTGTGTCGGTTATGCTGTCGCCAATGTTTCCGTTTATCGAAGACGATTTGGTACGTATGCGTATAAATGACCGTAACAGCGCAATTTATACATTGCTCAAAAATAATTATACCGTTGACGAAAAGGTAAGATGTTTTCTTGATACTGTCAATATGCTTCGTACATTGTCAGTAACCTTGAGTGTTAGCGGACTTATCCGCAGAATTTTTGAAATAACATCATACGACAGCGTTGTCGGTGCAATGGAAAACGGAGAAAAGCGTGTGCAAAATCTCCGTATGCTCATAAATTATGCCGATACATACGAAAAAAACGGTAATTACGGTCTTTCGGGTTTTATCCGTTATGTTGACAGGCTTCGTGAAAACAATTTTGACCTTGAAGATGCAAATCTTATTTCAGAATCAGACAATGTTGTTAGAATTATGACAATCCATAAAAGTAAGGGTCTTGAATTCCCGGTGGTCATTTTGGCAAACTGCGCAGGCAAGGGCAGGTCAGAGAGCGACAAAGCCCTTGTTGATAAAACCATGGGTGTGGCAACTTTGCGTTACAGTAAAGAACTGCATAAAGAGCTTGAAACCCAGCAATATACATCGGTAAAGCTTAAAAATGAGTGGGAAAGCAAAAGCGAAGCCCTGCGCGTTTTATATGTTGCAATGACAAGAGCTAAAGAAAAACTTTATCTTGTGGGCAGTCTTTATTCGCCTGACAGCGCAATTCGCAAACTATACTGCGATAAGTATACAGGGCTTGAAGATAACAGCGTACCGCTCTATTCATCTTCAAATTTTATGAAATGGATTTTACTGTGTATGCTTTATCACCCCTCAATGCAGGATTATGCCAAAAATCACGGGTTTTCAGCCTGCCGTGCAGTTCCTACTGAAAGCAAAATAAAGCTTGTTTTCGGTGAAACACCGACTGAAAAAATCGCCGAAGAGCATAAAGCCGTTTCAGCACAGCCCAGCGAAAGCCTGCTTGCAGAAATTGAAAATAGAGTTTCTTTTGTTTATCCGTATGAGGCTTTGTCAAACGTTCAGTTAAAATACACCGCTTCAAATATGAACGAAAAAGTTAAAAATCAGTATATCGCAACCGAAAATCCTGCGTTTATGGGCGAGGGCGAATTGACTCCTGCGCAGCGCGGTACGCTTCTGCACCGCTTTATGGAAAAGTGCGATTTTTCTTTGGCTTCACAGGACGCAGGCGCAGAGCTTGACCGCCTAAAAGAGCAAAAAGTATTTTCACAGTCTGAAGCGCAGGCAATAAGTATAAGAAGAATTGCCGAATTCTTTAAAAGCGATATTTATAACCGCATTTGCGCTTCTCAAAGGTTTTTGCGTGAACAGGAATTTACAATGAGTATTCCTGTCAGCGATATAAATCCCGATTTGCCGAAAAATGACGAAAAAGCTGTTGTACAGGGTGTTATTGACGCGCTTTTAATCAACGGCAGCAGTGGTGAAATTATCGACTATAAAACCGATAAGGTTAAAACCGAAGAAGAGCTTGCAGAAAAATACCGTCAGCAGATGAAAATTTATAAAAGGGCGGCAAAAGAGTGCTTCGGTTTAGAAAATGTGAATGTTACGCTCTATTCGTTCAGTCTTTCAAAAGAAATCCATATTGTTTAGACAATGGGATTGATTTTTGAAAAATATAATGTATAATATATTTATCGTTTAGACGGCGACAGTTCGTTTGTACCATCCTGTCGTAAAACAAAACCAGGACTGCTATTCATATTTTTGCAATAATAGTGGCTTTGCGTCTTGCAAAGCCATTTTTTATGAAAGCGGTTTGCGTTTTGTAAAACTAACTTTTCTTGCGGAGACAAAAATATGAATAAAAAAGCATCACAGTCAAAACAAATCTTAGATACACTTAAAATACGGTTAAAAAATGAAAAAGAAGAAACGGCAATTTTGCTTCGATGCATTCCTGCAACGGCGGTTTCTTTGTTTGTTGTCAGCGTTATATGTATGAATTTGCTTGCAAACAAAACGCTTATTCAAACTGGTTGGATAGCATTAGACGGAGGCATTTTAATCTCTTGGCTGTCTTTTATGTGTATGGATATTATCACAAAGTATTTCGGACCGAAAGCGTCAAATAAAATTGCGGTTCTTGCGTCGGCAATCAATCTGCTCACCTGCTTTATTTTTTACATCGTCAGCATAATTCCGTCAAATGCCGACGATTACACGGCAATCAATACGATCCTCGGCGGAACATGGTTTATTCTTTTGGGAAGTACCGTTGCATTTCTTGCTTCGGCAGTTATTAATAACTTATTGAATTGGACAATAGGCAAAGCATTTCACAAAAATCCCGACGGTAAGCTTGCATTTGCGGCACGTACATATATATCAACCTTTATAGGTCAGTTTATGGATAATCTGATTTTTTCTGTTATAGTTTTTATGGGCTTTGCACCTGTATTTTGGGATGGTTTCCGTTGGACATTGCTTCAATGCGTGATGTGCGCTTTAACAGGAGCATTTGCCGAGCTGATTATGGAAGTTCTGTTCTCGCCCATAGGGTACAGAATAGTGAAAAAATGGCAAAAATATAATGTGGGGCAAGAATATCTCAATTACATTAAGGTGAGGGGAGGCGAACCCGATATGGTTTAAAACGGCATATTTCTCTCTGAACTGCGTTAAAAATCTCACCATACGGCAGTATGCTTTTGATTTTGTGCCTTGTTCAGAAAAAAATCTGTTCATTTTAAACTGCTTCGCACCGAAAAGGAAGAGAGTACGGATGGATTTTTGCTTTTAAGACAGCAGTCGGGCTGACGCCCGACAAGGTCGCAAAAGTGAAAATACGCCGTAATATCAAATTTTCGGCATATTGTGTTCGACTCTCCTCACTTTAAAGATTGCTGATTATTCTCGGCAGTCGGAAAGGCAATTATGAAAATACTTATAACAGGTACATCGCAAGGAATAGGCAGAGCAATCGCCGAACGCTTTTTGAAAGAAAATCACAAGGTTATAGGCTTTGACCGCCAAAAGGCAAGCATTGAACACGACGGTTATACCCATTGTCAGCTTGATGTTCGTGATTATGACAGTCTTCCCAATATTGAGGGTGTAAACATTTTAGTCAATAATGCAGGAACACAGAACGAGGCTGATATCGATATAAACCTTAAAGCGCTTATTCATATTACAGAGAAATACGGTATTCAAAGTGAAATACGCTCGGTTTTGAATATCGGTTCTGCAAGCGCCCACACAGGCGCTGAATTTCCCGAATACTGTGCAAGCAAGGGCGGAGTGCTGGCATACACCAAAAATGTGGCGCTCAGAATTTCACAGTTCGGTGCAACATGTAACAGCTTAGATCCGGGCGGCGTTCTTACGCCTCTCAATGAATGCGTAATGAACGACCCGAATCTTTGGGAACAGATTATGAATGAAACTCCGCTAAAAAAATGGGCAACACCCGAAGAAATTGCCGAGTGGGCATATTTTCTTACAGTGACAAATACATTCTGCACAGGGCAGTGTATTGTTGTTGACGGCGGTGAATCTATCAACAGTAATTTCATTTGGAAAGATTAAAATACAGATATTCTTATTAAATCAGCGGATTTTATTGTGCAATTCAGCAAAATTTATAAGAAATTTTTGTAAACTTTAAAAAAATACTTGATTTTTGTATTTTCTTGTGCTAAACTTATTAGGCTATATAAATAGGTACTGAAAGAGGTGACAATTGTCATGAAACAGGGACTCCATCCTGAGTATAAAACAGTTACAGTTAAGTGTGCTTGCGGTGCAACATTTGAAACTCGCTCAACTAAAGATGATTTAAAAGTTGATATCTGCTCAAATTGCCACCCATTTTTCACAGGTAAGCAGAAGCTTGTTGATACAGGCGGACGTGTTGACAGATTTAACAGACGTTACAATCTCTCAAAATAACTTAAACGACATTACGGTGGTGCATTTTTGTACCACCTTTTGTTTTATATTTAGAAGTACAGCGTGGTGAGAATTTTGCCGACAGAATATAAAACCGTAAAAGAATTCAATTCTGATGAATATATTATTAAAAGATCACGCTTTATCGGTTACGCAAAGCCTGTAACGACCGTTGAGCAGGCAAACTCTTTTATAGCTGAAATCAAGTCAAAGCATTGGGACGCAACTCATAATGTCTATGCTTATATTCTCCGTGACGGCGGTGTTAAACGCTATTCAGACGATGGCGAACCGCAGGGAACTGCGGGTGTACCTGTTCTTGATGTGCTTGAAAAAGAGGAGCTTGTTGACACTTGTGTTGTGGTGACCCGATATTTCGGCGGAATTTTGCTTGGCGGCGGAGGACTTGTCCGCGCATATTCCCACAGCGCAAAAATCGGAGTTGACAGTGCAAAAATCATTACAATGGCTCACTGCCTTGATTTGTCTGTGGAGTGTGATTATACATTTTACGGCAAATTGGGCGCTTTTCTTGCCAATGAAGAAACCGTAATTCTCAACACTGAATTTACCGATAATGTTAAAGTGATTTTCAGAATTAAAAGTGAAAATCAAGATAACTTAAACTCAAAGCTTACCGAACTCAGCAACGGAAGAGTATTTTCAACCGTAATTTCTGAAAATTTTTGCGAATTTTAAATTTTTTCAAAAAAATAAAGGGTTTTTGCAATTTTTGCGGTATATATAAGTAGAAAGATATTTAAGATCGGAGGGAATATAATGACCGCAAGAGAAAGAATGGAACAAAGTGAAAAGCTTGTGCTTTCTCCTAATGCCTGCCTTGTTGTAAATTCTAAAGGCAGAATTCGTGAAGAAGAAAAATGTTCCCTGCGAACAGATTTTCAGCGTGACCGTGACAGAATAATCCATTCAAATTCGTTTAGAAGGTTAAAGCATAAAACGCAGGTGTTTCTCTCCCCCGAGGGCGATCATTACAGAACCCGTCTTACACATACTCTTGAGGTTGCGCAAATTGCCCGAACAATCGCCAACGGCTTGGCTCTTAACGGTGATTTGACTGAAGCCATTGCATTAGGTCACGATTTGGGTCATACACCGTTCGGTCACGCAGGCGAGCGTGCGTTGAATTCGGTTGTCCCGGGCGGTTTCCGTCATTATGAACAGAGCCTTCGGGTTGTGGATAAACTTGAAAAAAACGGCTTGGGGCTTAATCTTACATATGAGGTTAGAGACGGTATTGTTTGTCACACCAAGGGCAAAGAGGCTGATACTTTAGAGGGCAGAATTGTCAAGCTTGCAGATAAAATTGCTTACATCAATCACGATATTGACGATGCAGTTCGTGCAGGTGTTATGAGCGAAAATGATATTCCGGTTGAGGTTCGTAAGGCTCTGGGATATAAAAAAAGTGCAAGGATTAACACAATGGTTCTTGATGTGGTAGAACACAGTACAGACGATATTGTTTTTTCGCCCGAGGTTCAACAGCCTTTTGACGAACTTCATTCCTTTATGTTCGATAAAGTCTATACCAACCCCCTTTGTAAAAGCGAAGAAACAAAGGCTATTGAAATAATTAAACAGCTTTACAATTACTTTGTAAATAACCCGGAGCAGATTTCTGACACATACCGTTATGTTACGGTTAGCGAAGGACCTTCGCGTTCGGCTTGCGACTATATTGCGGGTATGAGCGACCGCTATCTGCTTGCCGTTTATAAAAAGATATTTATTCCCGATGCGTGGGTCGATATCGAAAGCGGGGAGGGGTAGTATTTGCAGTTATCTGATGATTTTTTAACCGAACTTCGCAGGCGGGCTGATATTGAAACTACAATTTCATCGTATGTTAATTTGAAAAGAGCGGGGCGGATAAGTAAGGGGCTTTGTCCGTTTCACGGCGAAAAAACTCCCTCGTTTACTGTATATCCCGATACGCAGTCATATTATTGCTTCGGCTGCGGTAACGGCGGAGATGTTATTACATTTATCAAAAATATTGAAAATCTTGATTATATTGACGCTGTGCGTTTTCTTGCCGATAAAAACGGTATGGATATGCCAAGCGAAAATTCCTATGACAGTACGGTGAATAAACGCAGACTTCGTATGCTTGAAGCTAACCGAGAAGCCGCCCGATTTTTTCACAAGTGCTTAACTACCAAAGAGGGCGCGGCGGGTTACAGATATTTTAAAAACCGCGGACTTTCAGACAGTACGATCCGTCATTTCGGCTTGGGCTTTGCCCCGGATGATTTTCAGTCGCTTACAAACTATATGCTGAAACTTGGCTATACCAAGGATGAATTGGTATATGCCAATCTTGCAAGACGGTCGCAGAAAAATGAGAATCATATTTACGATAATTTCCGCAACCGCGTAATGTTCCCCATAATTGATGTTAAGGGCAATGTTATAGCCTTCGGCGGCCGTGTTATGGATGACTCGAAGCCAAAATATCTGAATACTTCAGATACATTGGTTTATAAAAAAAGCCAAGGCGTATTCGCTCTTAATCTTGCTAAAAAAAGCGGTAAAGACAGCCTGATACTTTGCGAGGGCTATATGGATGTTATCGCAATGCATCAAGCAGGATTTACAAATACCGTTGCAGGACTCGGCACGGCGCTGACAAGCGAGCAGGCACACCTTTTGTCACGCTACGCTTCTGAAATAATGATCGCTTATGATGCCGATGAGGCAGGTCAAAAAGCGGCGGCAAGAGCATTGACGATTTTTAACAATACGCCTTTAAAAATCAAAGTGCTTCATTTGAGCGGCGGCAAAGACCCCGACGAAATTATTAAAAATTACGGCGTTGAAAAAATGAAATCCATAATAAACGGCGCGGCGAATGAAATTGAATTTTCACTTCTCCGTGAGCGTTCAAAATATGACGTATCAAGCGACGACGGCAAGCGTCAGTATTTGCAGGCGGCAATAAAAGTGCTTGCAAATGTGAATGCTATTGACCTTGAAATCTATGCCCTGCGCCTTGCAGACGAGCTTTCGGTTTCAAAGGAGATAATCGTAAGCGAAGCTCGGCGCCTTGCCAAGCGAAATACTGCGGTTCAGCAAAAAAAAGAGTTTACGCAGATTGTTCAACAGGGTGATTTGCTTGATAAGCTTAATCCACGGCGTAAAACATATTACCGTGCCGCCAAGGCGGAAGAAATGCTCATAGCGCTTGTTATGGCAAATCATGAATTTATAAAAGATGTGATGTCAAAAATCACTGCTGACGATTTTGTTACAGATTTCAACAGCAGAATCTTCAAAGCCGTTACCGATAAAATTTTATCGGGCAGGTCGGCTGAAATATCATATTTACACGGTGAACTTACAGAGGAAGAATTAAGCGCAGTTGCGAAAATACAAACCGTTTCGCATACGCTTAAAAATACCTTTGCAGAGTGTACTGATTGTATAAATATAATAATAAATGAAAAAAATAAAAAAAATCTTAAAGAGCTTAATATAGAAGATATCAGCGAAGAAGATTTTTTAAATTTTTTCAAAAATAATTAGGATGTAGAAGAAGGATAAAACAATGGAAAGTATTGATAAAAAGGGCGCTATTAAAGCGTTAATCGAAAAAGGTAAAGCAACAGGTAAGCTTACAACACAGGAAATCGACAATGCGATTTTAGAGCTTGATATTGAAATGGAAGAGCTTGATAAGCTTTATGAGCTTATCGAAACCAACAATATTGAGCTGATCGACGATTTGAGCGATATGGCAAACGACGCTATCACCGACGAAACCGATATGGCAAAAAGCGACGGCGGTGATATAGGCGACAGCAAATCTGTTGCAATGGACGACCCTGTAAGAGTTTATCTTAAAGAAATCGGTCGTGTTCCGCTTCTTACTTCTGAAGAAGAAATCGAGCTTGCTATCCGTATTTCAGAAGATGATAAAAAGGCAAAGCAAAGACTTGCCGAGGCTAATTTGCGTCTTGTTGTAAGTATTGCAAAGCGTTATGTAGGCCGTGGTATGCAGTTCCTTGACCTTATTCAAGAGGGTAATTTGGGACTTATTAAGGCTGTTGAAAAATTCGACTATACAAAGGGCTTTAAATTCTCAACCTATGCTACTTGGTGGATAAGACAGGCTATCACCCGTGCCATTGCCGACCAGGCAAGAACAATCCGTATTCCCGTTCATATGGTTGAAACAATCAATAAGGTTAAAAAGACAAGCA
>CAZIMO010000016.1:0-8950 GCA_964540535.1 uncultured Eubacteriales bacterium
TAAGATACAAAGTATTCAACAGCATTTTCCGGGAAAAACTCTTTAAATTCGGCACAAAGCTGACCTGCAAGAGTTTTATTATGAGCAAGTACAAGCGTAGGTCTATTAAGCTTTGCAATAATATTTGCCATAGTAAAGGTCTTGCCGGAGCCTGTTACACCCAGCAGAGTTTGTTCTTTATAACCTTTTTCAATACCTTCAACAAGTTTTTCAATCGCTTGCGGTTGGTCGCCTGTAGGCTGATAATTACTGACTAATTTAAACATAAGATACCTCGCGTACATTTGTTCGATATATTATACAATATTGAATTCATAAAATCAACATTATTATTTAAAAAAATGCATAAAATCAATGTGAAATATTTGATTTGGAGCAATTTATATGATGAATTACATATGGGCAGTACTTATTATATTTTCGACAGTTACATCTTTTTTTCTCAATACAACGCAGGAGCTTTCCAGTGGAATAATAACAAGCGGAAATACCGCAGTTGACCTTTGCATTACACTGTTAGGCACTTTTTGCTTATGGAACGGACTTATGAATATAGCGGAAAAATCCGGTCTTACCAGAATCATTTCAAAGATTATGTCACCGATAATTTGCAAGCTGTTTAAAGGAATGAAAAAAGATGATTCTGCATTAGAGCCAATCTGTCTTAATATAACATCCAATCTATTAGGTCTTTCAAATGCCGCTACACCAATAGGCATTGAAGCAATGAAAAGACTCGCAGAAAATAACAACGGTAAAACTACACCGAATAATAATATGGTACTGTTTGTTATTATGAATTCTGCGGCATTAAGGCTTATTCCGTCAACTGTCGCAGCTATCAGAGCAGAAAATATGTCAGAAAATCCTTTAGAAATAGTTTTGCCGTCAATTGCAACTTCATTTATTAGTTTAACCGTTGGAATTACAATAGCTAAAATTACAGAAAGGTTCTTTAAATATGAATAATTTTTCTGAATATATTTTGCCAATCTTTGTTTCAATTATTGTGATATTCGGGCTATATAGAAAAGTTGATGTTTTCAACACTTTTGTAGATGGTGCAAAATCGGGATTTAATATATTTTTGTCCATTCTCCCCTCATTAACTGCTCTTTTTCTTGCAGTTCAAATGCTTAAAACCTCTCAAGGAATTGATATATTGACTTTTTTGCTGTCACCTATTGGAAAATTACTTAATATACCTGAAGAAGTTCTTCCTATGTGTATTTTATCGCCTATTTCAGGTGGAGGATCTCTTACTGTTTTTGAGTCAATAATCAGTGAGTATGGGGCAGATTCTTATGTAGGCAGAGTTGCATCTGTTATGATGGGGTCAACAGAAACAACCTTTTATGCAATAACGGTTTATTTCGGTGCGGTCGGAATCAAAAAAATTAGGCACACAGCAATTTGCTCACTGTGTGCCGATTTAACAAGCTTTATTTTTGCGGGAATAATGGTTAGATTATTCTTCTATTAGTGAAACACCGCTCATTTCTGCAGGCTTATCAATTCCCATAATATCAAGCATTGTGGGGGACAAATCGCAAAGCTTACCGCCATTTTGCTTTAATTTGCAATCCTTGCCGACAACTACAAGCGGTACAGGATTTGTTGTATGAGCAGTAAACGGTGAACCGTCGTCTTCATACATCTTATCAGCATTGCCATGGTCAGCAGTGATAAGGATTACTCCATTCATCTGCATAACTGCGTCAACAAGCTTGCCGACACATTCGTCAACTGCTTCAACAGCTTTTACTGCTGCGTCAAAAATACCTGTATGACCAACCATATCGCAGTTAGCATAGTTAAGAATAACAACATCATACTTACCGCTTAAAATCTTTTCGCAGGCTGCCTCACAAACCTCATAAGCACTCATTTCAGGCTTTAAATCAAAGGTTGAAATTTTAGGAGAATCAATAAGAACTCTATCTTCACCGGGATAAACCTTTTCTTCACCGCCGTTGTAGAAGAATGTAACATGTGCATACTTTTGTGTTTCAGCGATACGAAGCTGTGTCTTACCAAGCTTTGAAAGATACTCACCCATTGTATTTGTAAGTGCTTCAGGCTTATATGCAACATTAACATTGGGCATTTCAGCATCATACTGTGTCATACACACATAGTAAAGCGGGAAGAATTCTTTTCTTTCAAATCCTGTAAAATCGGGATCAACAAAAGTTCTTGTAATTTCACGCGCACGGTCAGGACGGAAATTAAAAAAGATAACTGAATCATTTGAAGAAATTGCATCAGTTCCGCTTACCACTGTAGGCATTACAAATTCATCTGTAAGGTGTTTACCGTCTTCATCAATGGTTTCATATGACTTTTTTACTGCCTCAAGCGCACTGTCTGTTGCAATACCGTCACGATTAACCATTGCATTATAAGCCATACCGACTCTGTCCCACATATTATCACGATCCATAGCGTAAAATCTACCCATAACAGTAGCAATTTTACCTACGCCGATTTCCCTGCATTTATCTTCAAGTTCCGCAATGAAATCTACGCCAGAACTTGGCGGAACATCACGGCCATCAAGAAGAGCGTGAATATATACCTTTTCAAGACCGTTTTTCTTTGCAAGCTCCAAAAGAGCATAAAGATGTGTGTTGTGGCTATGCACACCGCCGTTTGAAAGAAGTCCTATAAGATGAAGAGCTGAATTATGCTTTTTACAATTTTCAACGGCACCTACAAAAGCTTCATTATCGAAGAAATCGCCATCAAGAATAGACTTTGTAATTCTTGTAAGTTCTTGATAAACAACACGGCCTGCGCCGATATTGGTATGACCTACTTCAGAGTTGCCCATTTGTCCGTCTGGAAGACCTACGTCCATACCCGACGCACCGATATAAGTCATAGGATTGTTATTGAATATTTCGTCAAGTTTTGGTGTTTTAGCCGCCACGATAGCATTACCGTAATCACTGGGGTTATATCCAAAACCATCCATAATACATAAAACTACAGGTTTTTTCATTTAATTCACCTTACAAATTATTTTGAAGCTGCTGCAACAATTTTTGAGAAATCAACTGCTTTAAGTGATGCACCGCCGATAAGACCGCCGTCAACATTTACTTTTGCTACAAGTTCATCAGCATTGCCTGCATTCATTGAACCGCCGTACTGTACTGTTACTGTTTCAGCAACATCAGCACCGTATGCTTCCGCAATAGCGTCACGAACATATCCGTTACCCTCATCAGCCTGGTCAGCAGTTGCAGTAACGCCTGTACCGATAGCCCAAACAGGTTCATAAGCTATAATAACATTTTTAAGCTGTTCTTCAGAAACATTTGTAAGAGCCATTTTTGTCTGATATTTAAGAAGAGTTTCTGTATAACCGAGTTCTCTCTGCTCAAGAGTTTCGCCGACACAGATAATAGCTTTAAGACCTGCGTTAAGAGCTGCAAGTGAACGAAGATTTACAGTTTGGTCTGTTTCGCCGAAATACTGTCTTCTCTCACTATGACCGATTACAACATATTCAACACCTGCTTCTTTAAGCATATCGGCTGAAATTTCGCCTGTGTAAGCACCTGAAGCTTTAAAGTGAACATTTTCTGCTCCAATTTTGATGTTAGAACCTTTTGCAGCCTCAACTGCAGCAGGAATATCAATAAAAGGAACACAAAGTACAACATCACAATCAGCGTCAGCTACAAGAGGCTTCATTTCTTCAATAAGAGCTTTAGCCTCTGACGGTGTTTTATTCATTTTCCAGTTACCAGCAATAACTGCTTTACGAAGTTCTTTTTTCATTATTTTTTACTCCTTATCGCAAATATTGGGAGGACTCTAAAAAGCCCTCCCGCAAATTTTAATTATTTTTCATTAAGAGCTGCAATGCCGGGAAGCTCTTTACCCTCAAGATATTCAAGTGAAGCGCCGCCGCCTGTAGAGATGTGTGACATCTTATCAGCAAAACCGAGTTTCTGAATAGCAGCAGCAGAGTCACCGCCGCCGATGATTGAGATAGCACCGCTTTCAGCAATAGCTGTTGCTACTGCAATTGTACCTGATGCAAAATTTTCCCATTCTGAAACGCCCATAGGTCCGTTCCAAATAACTGTTCCTGCATCCTTAACTGCTTCTGCAAACATTTTTTGTGTTTTAGGACCGATGTCAAGACCCATCCAGCCTTCGGGAATATTATCAGAATCAACAACCATAGCTTCTGTATCAGCAGCATATTCCTTGCCGACTTTATTATCAACGGGAATAAGGAATTTAACGCCCTTTTCTTTTGCTTTATTCATCATTTCAGCAGCAAGTTCAACCTTGTCTGACTCAAGAAGAGAAGTACCGATTTCATAACCGAGAGCTTTCATAAATGTATATGCCATACCGCCGCCGATGATAAGTGTATCGCATTTATCAATAAGGTTTGTGATAACACCGATTTTATCAGATACCTTTGCACCGCCGAGAATTGCAACAAGAGGTCTCTTGGGATTTTCAAGAGCACCGCCGATAAATTCGATTTCTTTCTGAATAAGGTAACCGCAAGCAGCAGGAAGATAGTCAGCAACACCTGTAGTTGAAGAGTGGGCTCTGTGAGCTGAACCGAATGCATCATTTACATAAAGCTCTGCAAGGTCAGCAAATTTCTTGCTAAGTTCGGAATCATTCTTTGTTTCGCCTTTTTCATAACGAACATTTTCAAGAAGAAGAACTTCGCCGTCTTTAAGATCAGCTGCGAGTGCCTGCGCGCTCTCGCCTACAACATCTTTTGCCATTTTAACTTCCTGACCGAGAAGCTCTGAAAGTCTTGCAGCAACAGGAGCAAGTGAAAATTCGGGAACAACTTCGCCCTTTGGACGACCGAGATGTGAGCAAAGAATAACCTTTGCACCGTTAGCAATAAGATATTTAATTGTAGGTAAAGAAGCAACAATTCTCTTATCGCTTGTAATTACACCGTTTTCCATTTTTACATTGAAGTCACAGCGAACAAGGACTTTTTTGCCCTTAACCTCTAAATCTTCAACAGTTTTTTTGTTTAATGCACTGCTCATAAAAAACATCCTTTCAAAAGATATTATTGATAAATTTTACCATTAGCTATTTTATACTACAACGATACATTTTTCAAGTAGAAAATTAAGATTTGTTAAATTTTTATCATCTTATCCATTATACAGCGACAAAATAGAATTTGTTTTGTCTATAATCATATTTTTTAGTTCCTTGGGACCTCTCACTCTTACCTTATCGCCAAACTGCATAATCCAAGACACAAGACCCTCAGTAACAGCAACATCAACCTTTGTAAGAAACTCATTTTCACTATACGGTCGCATATAACATTTCTCGCCGAAACGGTCAATGAATTCTTCTACTATACTGTTATTGCAAATCAGTTCAACAGGCTTTATATCGCCCGAAAACATTGATAAATGCTTATTGCTGTAATCGGCGACATCAAAGACAGTTTTATAAGGCGAAACCTCTGAAAAATGACGAGCATAAGTTTCAAGCACCTTGACATTTTTTAATCTGTTAATTCGAAGATGAATAAGATTATCGTATTTGCTGTAATTCCCGATAAGATAATAATGATCATTTGACCAAATCAAAGCATATGGATTTATAATCATTACCTTTTCTTCATACTGTGCATGCTTACCGTCAACAATCTTGCGTCGGCGATAAGTTACCTCAACCTGTTTTCTTTTTTGAATTGCGGAGTTTAAAATATCAATAATTATAAACAGATTTTCATTGTCGCATTTGTTACGGTTATCAATATAAACCTGCTTTTCAATTCTCTTATACTGATATTCGCTTGTAAATTCTGAAAACTTTTTCAGTAAAGATTTTGTTTTCTTAGCTGAAATAAAGTTGGCGGACTGAACAGCGTCAATAAGCAGTTTTAATTCGGGTATTTCAAAGTGGAAAGAGGCCATAAAATACCCTCTTGGAGATTTTGACTTAATTATATCGTAGCCGTATTCAATTAGGCAATCAATACAGTCATATATTGTTTTTCGCTCACAATCAATACCGTAATCATTTTTAAGATATTGAATAATCGCATTTGCTGACATTGGATGCTCTTCATCGGATTTTTGGCGAAGAATATCAACAATATACAACATTCGCAATTTTTGTTTAGATGGAATTTTCATAATTCTTATAAAACAAGCTTTTTATTCATAGCAACGAGAACATCTTCATCAACTTTAATATTCTCACGGTCATATGTCATTATACCGTTTACTTCATTTTCAACATCGCTTACCTGTGTATAGACAGTGGCACTCAAGCCTTTTTTGATAAGAGGAATAATCTGCTTTTCATGAAGCTTTTTATACGCCGCAGTGAGCTTTTCTTTTGTGCTGTACATCATATAACCAAAGCTTTTTGATTCATCCCATGTATGTCCGCGGTCAATATGACTGTATCCGCCGAATTCTGTAAGTGCAAATACGCGCTCATCAAGCTTTGGCATTGTAACAGGTACTGTATAACGATGCATACTCTTGAAATCCCCTGCACCTTGGTCGTGCCAACCGCTTGCGTGGTCAACTACACGAGTCGGGTCAAAATTCTTAATATTGTTCGTAATTCTTACTGAATCGAACTGCCCCCATCCCTCATTAAAAGGAACCCAACAAGAAATTGATGTGTGATTAAAAAGCTGATTGAGCATTTCATTGAGTTCTCGCTCAAATTCATCACGCCATTCTTTTTCGCCGCGTTTAAATGAATTATATTTATCGTCTTTAACATTGATTCCGATAAAAGGCAAAACACCTGCCAACATTAAGCCAATATATTCACCGCCACTTACCATATCCTGCCATACAAGCATTCCAAGTCTGTCGCAGTGATAATACCAACGGTCAAGTTCAACCTTAATGTGCTTGCGAAGCATATTAAAGCCAAGCCGTTTCATTGTTGCAATATCATAAATCATCGCTTCATCAGTTGAAGGAGTCATACCGCCGTCTGACCAATATCCTTGATCCAAGAGACCTTTTTGGAAATAAGGCTTATTGTTAAGGAAAAATCTTGTTATACCATTTTCATCTTTACCTGTTGAAAATTTACGCATACCAATATAGCTCTTAACAGAGTCAACAACAACACCGTCTTTATAAAGCTCAATTTTCAAATCATAAAGAAACGGATTTTCGGGCGACCAAAGCTTTATGTCAGCAAATTTAATTTCATCATCAAATGATATAATATTTTCGGAAAGTCTTTCTCCGTTATCATAAACTGTAACTTTAACTTCACAATTTTCTTCAGTAGTGAAAGTGCGGATTTTTAGAGACTTCGAGTCAATATCAGGAATCATACGAAGCTTTGTAATATGACAAGCGTTAACAGCTTCAAGCCAAACACTCTGCCAAATACCTGATGTTGCAACATACCAAAATCCATGAGTATCAAGCACCTGCTTTCCCCGTTGCTGATAGCCTTTTTCTGTTGGGTCTGTTACAGTCACTACAAGCTCATTTTCGCCCTCATTAAGCAATTCGGTAATATCTATACCAAATGATGTATAACCGCCTTTATGACCGCCTGCAAGCTGCTTATTTATGTAAATCTTGCACTCCCAATCAACAGCAGCAAAATTCAAAATAATATGTTTACCCTGCATATTTTCGGGTATTGTAAAAGTTTTCTTATACCAAAGCTTTTGCTCGGGAAGCAAAGGCTTTTCAACACCTGAAAGCATACATTCAATTGCATAAGGAACGATAATTTCGCCATCAAAGTTGTCGGTCCACTCACAATCACCGTCAGTAATTGCATAATCGTAAACACCGTTCATTGACATCCAGTCTGTGCGTTCCATTTGCGGCCGAGGATACTCGGACAACGGATTGTTCCTGTCAACCGAGTCAGTCCATCTTGTCTTCATAAATCCCATAAAAACTACCTCCAATTACAACAAAGCCAAATTAAGTATAACTAATATGCTTATTTTATACCATATTCATTCATTTGTCTATTGAATTTTTGAAAATTATTTGCTATAATACGAAAGAAATATGCTGGTGTGATGGAATTGGCAGACACGCAAGATTTTGTCTGCGTTACTATAGTGCATTTAATTCCTGCAGCTGTTAGCAGATTAAATAATGTGGGATTAAGAGAGGAAAATATGTTAGACCAATGGCTTGAAAATTTCACCAAAAAAATCAATAATAATTTTCCGAAAAAAATAATATTTATTGGAATTCAAGGTAGCTATGCCAGAAAAGAAGCAAATGAAAACAGCGATATTGATGTTGTTGTAATTTTTGACACTCTATCGTATGATGATATAAAACGCTATGACGAAGTTATAAGCACAATGCCTATGCGAGATAAAATATGCGGTTTTATTTCTGGTAAACAGGAAATCGAAAACTGGGATAAATCTGATTTATTTCAATTTTATTATGATACAATTCCGCTATATGGTAATTTGGAATTTTTAAAAAAATTTATAAATATTGAAGATATTTCTCGTGCTGTAAAGATTGGTGCTTGTAATATTTATCATATGTGCGTTCACAATTCAGTTCATGAAAAAAGTTGTGAAATTTTAAAATCTTTACTTAAATCATCTTTTTTTGTTATTCAAGCAAAATATTATCTTGAACATAATGAGTACATAAGTCAAAGACAAGCATTAATTGAAAATGTTTCTCTTGAAGATAAAGAAATTTTGTTGATCTTATCTCAAAATAAATATGTCAATAACTTTGATTTTGTATCAAAGAAACTTATAAACTGGGCGTCAAATTTAATATGTCGATAATTACAAAACAAGCAATTACAGATATTCTTACATGTAACTGTCGACAGGTAAAATTTAGACAGAAAATTAAATATGCGGGTATGGTGAAATTGGCAAACACGCCAGATTTAGGATCTGGTGTCGAGAGACTTGCAGGTTCAAGTCCTGTTACCCGCACCACAA
>CAZIMO010000017.1:0-7644 GCA_964540535.1 uncultured Eubacteriales bacterium
TTTCTTGGTATGATAACGAGAACAGCTACACATCACAGATGGTTCGTACAATCAAATACTTTGCAGAACTTTAATTCTTAAAGTCAAATAAATGAGAGCAGGCGTAAAAACCTGCTCTTTTTTATTTGGGTTTCTATTGTATTTTTGGGAAATTAGTGTTATTATTATTTTATTATGGAAAAAGGGGGTTAATCTCTATGGCCAAAGAGAAAAAGACCAAAGAGGTCAACAATCATCCTAATAAAATAGGAATTAAAGAGGCTACGGGTTATACTATTGCCGAAGCGGCAAATATGTTCAATCTTACTTACATTTCGGGTTATTTAAAGCTCTTTATGACGGACGTTTTGAAAATATCACCTGCAAATACAGGTTTTATGTTCATTATTACCCGTCTTTGGGACTGTATCAACGACCCGATGTGGGGCAGTATGGTTGCTAAAAAAGCGCCTACAAAAGACGGTAAATTCAGACCGTATCTTAAATGGGTCGCTCTGCCTTTAGGGCTTGCCACTATACTTTGCTTTGCTCCGTATAATTTACTTACGGAAAATCAGACAATTCTGCTTGCGCTTTGCTATGTTATGTATATCTTCTACGGAATGATGTATACAGGTATGAATATTCCGTTCGGCTCATTGGCATCGGTTATTACCGATGACCCTAAGGGCAGAACCTTGCTTTCAACATTCCGTTCAATCGGTTCAGGCATCGGCGGTGCAGTTGTTTCGCTTATTGCGCCTATGGTTATTTATTCGGTGGTGCTTAATCCCGACGGAACAGAAAAAGTTGACCCTGCAACAAATACTGTTGTTAAGGCGGCAGACGGCGGAAAAATGTTCTGGTTCGCTCTCGCAATGGGTGTTTTGTCCATTATCTTCTATTTATGGGGATTTAAAAGCACAAAAGAGCGTGTTCCGTCTGAAGCAGAGCCCAAAGTTGACCTTAAAAAGACATATATCGGTCTTATTAAGTCACGTCCGTTCGTTACAGTCGCTCTTGCAGGCGTGCTTATCAGCGGTCAGCTTCAGTTCAACTCATTTAATACATATCTTTACAAAAACTACTTCTCAAATACAAACTTGAGTATTCTCGGTACAATCTGCAATTATCTGCCGATGGTAATTCTGATTTTGTTTACTCCCAAGCTTGTTGCGAAGTTCGGTAAAAAAGAGCTTTGCGGAAGTATGTCGGTTATTTCTGCAATCGCATCAGTGCTTATTGCAGTTCTTGCAAATAATGACAAATTCCTTTATTGGATTGACCCCCAATACGGCAGACTTCCTTGGTGGATGTTTATGCTAAACTTGCTTATTGTCGGCTTCGGCTACACATTTGTAAGCCTTACCTGCTGGGCGGTTGTTATGGATGTTATTGATTACCAGGAATACAAAACAGGTATCCGTAACGAAAGTGCAGTTTATGCAGTTTATACATTCTCAAGAAAATTCGGTCAGACACTTGCTGATGCAAGCGGACTTTTCCTGCTTCAGTGGGCACAGTATGACAGCGAAACCGCAGGCAACGGCTGGATTGAGTCAAACGACACAAGCCGTAAGATTATGCTTATCTGCACAATTATCCCCGCATTTGTTTATACAGGCGTATGGCTTCTTATGAAATTCGGTTATCCTCTCGACAGAGAAAGACTTAAACCGATTTACGCATTCATTCGTAATAAGCGTGAAGAAGAGGCACAGGCAGAGCAGCAAACAGCAGAATAAAACTTATGAGGTTGCTTCACCTTGTGTGGAACAACCTCTTTTTTAATAAAATGCTTGACATTCAAGTAACTTTATACTTTAGAATATGTGCGAGGTGATAAGTATGAAGATAAATGAGCTTGAAAAAATGCTCGGTTTAAGCAAAGCGAATATCCGTTATTATGAGAGCGAGGGATTGATTACCCCAAAACGAACAGAAAACGGATACAGAGATTACAGCGACAGTGACGCAAGACTGTTAAAAAAGATAATTGTTTACAGAAAGCTCGGAATTCCGATTTCAGAAATCAAATCTGTTCTGAATGAAGAAAAATCCCTTAACCAAGTGGTGGCTTCGTCTATTGAAGACATGAGAAGCAATATCGGGGTTTTAGCCGTAGCCATTGAAGTGTGCGAAGAAATCAGAGATAAAAATATTGATAATGCTGATTTTGACACCGATTATTTTTGGAATGAAATAAATAACCGAGAATTAAAAGGCGAAGAGTTTATTGACTTCGGCAATATAGATATTACATCTTATAAAAACAAAAAGCATATCAAAATCGCTTTAATAATTTTAACAGTGCTGTTTTTCGGCGGAATAATTTATTCTTTTGTCTGTAATTTTTTGTTTGTTTCTAATAACAATGAAAATTATAAAGAATTACTGCCCGAAATTAAAACATCAGATATAATTGATACGGTAAAAATTGATGAAAATAATAAGCTTATTTATGTTTGCTATTCCCGTGCTTCGTGCATAAATACATATGGCTTTGACGGCGATTTCAAATGGGCGGTATCTGTTCCGTGCCTGGAGCATCGCGGAACAGCCTATTTTTATCTTGAAGATAATAAAATACTTATTGATAATGAGGGCGAAGTATTTATTTACAATTCGCTGAACGGTGATTTCATTGAACGGGCTTATGCCGAGGATTTGGGATTAACCGAAAAGCGTGACCAATTTAATGAATTGCATCAAGCCGATATTGATTTAGCGTTGAACAGCGGTATCAGCTTTGATATATATAATGTATATTTATCGGACAAAACGGTAGTCAGCACTCCGTTCTATGTTGTATTTCAAAATGGTTTCTTCGGACTTTTAATATCATTTATCAGCGGACTTGCAATAGCAATTGTTGCGTTTATCGGCAAATTCCGCTTGATAAACAGAATTGAAGTTGACAAGTCAAAAATCGGCAAAACTGCGAAAATACACCGAGCTTTTAACATTACCGTCATTGCTCTGTATATTATTTTCGGTGTTTGCAATGCCGTGATATCAATATTTCAACTGCCGAGTATATCGGTAGGCATTTTCCCTGCTACACTGTTATTGATAATTTCGCTCATATTAAATAATGCAACTAAAAATCGCCGTAATGCTTCTGAACATAAATATGTGGGCATTACAACGCACTTTTTGGTAATAGCTTTTGTGATATTGCTCATATCAGTAATAATTTTTGTATCAATTTTCTGATTTTTTTCAAAAAAAACTTGACCTTAAAGTTACTTTAAGGTGTATATTGCACTTGAGAGGAGGAAAAAACACTCTTTTTGAGTGCAATATTTTATTATACGAGGAGATATTTTTATGAAAAAGACAATCAGTATTTTTTTATCAGTTATTATGATGATTTCGGCTTTAGGAGTGAATGCTTCGGCATTTACAGGCAGTAAAATTCAACCGACGGTTCAAACAGTTTCGATTAAATCAATTTTTAAATCCCTGCATTTTATTCATTTATATAAGCTTACAGAAATAAAACGGCCAACCTGTGCAGAGAAAGGCTACAATAAATATATGTGTATCATATGCGATAAGGCTTATTATACTTATACCGATACAACAGACCATAAAATCGTAACCGACCCCGCCGTGCCGTCTACCTGTTCGCAGACAGGCTTAACCGAGGGAAGCCACTGTTCAGTGTGCGGAAAAGTTATGGTTGAACAGGAAGAAACTATGATGTTAGATTGTAACCTTGAAGAAGAGCTTGTTCCTGCAACACCTAAAGCAAACGGATATTACAGAGATTACTGCACCGTTTGTGATTACGAACATAAGCAAATAATTTCGCGTCCTCAAACAGTAAGGCTGTATGACGGTAATGGATACACAAATGAATTTGAATATACAGGTAAGCCTATAAAGCCCAATATCACTGTTTTAGACTCAGCGGGCAATATGATATATTCAAGCAGTTATAAGGTAAGTATCACCAATAATGTCGTGGTGGGAACTGCAACAGTTACAATTGACTTTTCAAATTCAGCAGATGATCGTTACAACGGCGTTATGACAGCCGAATTCAAAATAGTCGAAAACTCAAAAGAAGAAAACAATATGGTTTTGCAGGCTCCGTCAATTATAACATTGCAAACAGGCGGTACTAAAAATTCAATATGCTTATATTATACCTGCTCGCCAAATGCGACAGCGTATGAAATTCAGTATTCGACAAGCAGCAGTTTTGCGGGGGCAAAAACACTTCGTGTAAAAGCGTCAGACAACGGAAGCTTTTGTAGATCGAATATTACAGTAGATGTGAATAAATTCACGCCGAAAACCGAAAAGCAGTATTATGTCCGTGTAAGAGCAATTGATGGGAATAACAATGCGACCGCTTGGAGTCAATCAAAATCCGTCAAAATCTATGTGCAAGGATAAATAGAGTATGTGCAATATAGCTTAAACAGCAAAAAGCAGGTCACCGACCTGCTTTTTGTGCGTAGTATTATAGTTTTTGCCGTTAGTTTTTTTATTCAGCGGACTCTACGGAGTGCAGCCATAATGTAAAGTATCCAAGCTTTGGAATTTTTCCCACCACTGTTCCTTCAATATTATCCTGCGTCACATATCCGGCATCTTGGCTGTTATTTGCATCACCTTTTGTGATATAAACACATTCACCGTTCAACTCTTGAATGTCATCGACACGGTGTATTATGTGAATTCCGTTTTTGTTAAATTTGATAATATCTCCGATTTCAATTTCATACTTATCATATGTGTTTACTAACGCCATATCACCGATGTTTAGCACAGGCTCCATACTTCCTGTCGCTATTGAAATTGGATTTATCGGGAAAATTCCTAAAGAAAACAGTAAGGTAAAAGCAACAAGTGTAATGATTGCAATGTTAAATATTGGGTTGCTCTTTTTCTTGTTTTTATTTGTGTTATCCTCATTTTTAGTGTCACATTTAAATGCGATTAAAAAGATAATAGGAAGTATTATACCGAGAGCCAAGGAGGAAAAATTCGTTGTATGTACATAAAAAGGGAGTATCATTGCAGCTTTTGTGGTTACAGAATAAATGACTCCCGGTATAACACCGCCGTTTTCAACAAGATATGAAATCAAAAAAGAAGAAATAAGCAATGATAAAATATTTATTATTGTTAATGATTGTGCATCAACAATAATATTCACAAGTATATGAATTGCGGCTATCACAACGGATATTGCAAAAATCAATACTGTATGTGGTATGTTTCTTGTTTTAAGCAGAAAAAACAAAACGACTCTTTTCAAGTGCAATATTTTATTTTAAGATTAACTATTAAAAGTCAATAGTAAAAAATGAAAAGGTTGTGAATACGCAATAATTAAGACCTATCCTGATTTAAATAGAATAGGTCTTTTGACTTGTAATTTTATATTTTCAGATTTTTCTGCTTGTTTAGTATCGTATACTTATTTAATATTAAGTCTTGAGGCAAATATAATTGCTCTTTTTAAGGAATATGCCTCGGAATATCTTTTGAAAATCTGAACCTTGGTGCATTTTTTTATAACATGCTTTAGCGGGCCTTTGGGCAAAGCCACAGATGGGTGAGAGCCTGTTAACATAATATTCAGAAGAACCCCTAAGCTGTAAATGTCTGTAGCAGTATTTGACTGTGTAATGCCGAACTGCTCAGGCGCAGCATATCCCGGAGTGCCTAAAGCCTGCGTGTCCTTCTCTTGTCCGTTAACAAATCTGGCAATTGACAAATCTATAAGAACCGCAGTTTTATCTTCTTTTATTATAATATTTGAAGGTTTAATATCACGGTGAACGATTCCTGCTTCATGCAGAAAAATCAGCGCATCACAAATTTGTATTACATATTTGCAGGCAATTTTCGGTGTAAGAACACCATTTAAAAGAATATCGGAAAGTTTTTCTCCCTCAATATATTCTTCAAGTACAATTATACTTGAATCACCGGCACAAACTTCATAAATCATAGGAAGATTTTTATGCTGTTTGTTTTTGAGATATCGGAAAACATCATCATTGGTATTTTTTGAAAATCTTTTTATTATATTCTTTTCGGTAGTTTTGTGTTGATAAAGAAAAATTGAAGAATATTCGTTTTCTTTGTACGTAATCTTCTTTATATAATCTTTATCAAGTGAATTCTCAATATAATTAAGAAGTTCGTTATCGCAGACGTTTATTTCAACTCATCCTCTCCATGCTCAAAAAGCAATTGGTTGCATTGCATTATCGTCAACTGTTGTTCAAGGGCATAAATAATTATACTATCCCTGCGGATTTTAGGATAAAGCGCTGATTTTTCTGAAATCTTGAGTGCTTGCTGACATTCATCTAAAGTCATTTTCATTGCCAAAGCGAGGCGGACGATTTTATCTTTACTCGGAATTTTTCTCCCGTTGATTACATCATAGAAATAACAGTAACTGAAATCGGCTTTGTTGATAATGTTTGATTTCGAGTAGTTTTTGGATTCGATAATCTCATCCCAAAACGATTTTATATCTTCTTTCACAAAAGTTTCACTGTGATCCGAAAGAAAATTTTCTAATTTACAGCTTGGACGCTTTAAATCCCGCAATAATTCGGTTGTTGTTTTTGCCATAACAATACCGCTCCTTTTATTGAATTGTTTACACCAATTCTTGTTAATATGTATATACAGTTCCCTTAAACTTTTTTATATCAGCTTCATCTTTATGACCGCTTTTTATGTAGATAGTTTTCAAGTTTGTGAATGTATATTTACCTGCAATAGAAGAGGCAGTTAGCATTTCAGACGTTTCTTCAATTCTTAAAGTTTCAAGATACGGATTTTTTAGCCAACTAGCGAGCAAATAAGAATTATTGGGAAGAGTAAACTCTTTAGTGGGGTTTGAGGGCGGATATGAAACATAGTATTTACCATTTCGAAGTCCAAATGCTATTCCATTGACGTCATAACCGTTTTTATTTTTAGCATCAACATAGATGGCTTCAAGATTACTCGGCAAACTTGTTTGTTTGGGAAATTTACTAACATATTCATGACAATTAATAACTCTTAACTGTGACAGTTCAGAAAGATTACACGCATCTACGATGCCTGCAGACCACAAGGGAATTGTATATGTATCAGGAAATGAAGCAGGACAGCAATACAACAAACGCCATATATTGTCGCGGTAGTAATATAATCCGCCGTTTTCAAATTTGTATCGATTGTTTTTTATAACAATTGTCTTCATTGCATAACAGTATTTGGCAAAATTACTGGTTATATCTAAACCAATACCAGGCAAATTTATTGTATGAAGCTTCTGGCAGTTATAAAAGCATTCGGATTTGAGGTCAAAAAACGGTCTGTTACCGTCAATACTTATAATTTTGACTTTATCATTATCTTTGAATGCATTTCTTTGTATTTCAACAATGTACTGACCGTTATATGATGAAGGTATCACGACATGTTCAGCATTACCCTTGTATTTAGTAATGGCTAAATGTGATTTGTTTCCAGAATATGCAGCAAATTCAAAAACTTCGGCAGGATCTTCCTGAATGATTTCTTCCTCAGTAGTCGGTTCTGTTTCGGTAGGCGCTTGACTCTGTGTAGGCGCAGTAGTGTTATTGTTATCCGTAGACGGCTCTTCAGAAGAACTGCTTGTGTCTTTTTCGGTTG
>CAZIMO010000018.1:0-7071 GCA_964540535.1 uncultured Eubacteriales bacterium
CAGGGGACTGAAAATCCCCGTGTCATTGGTTCGATTCCGATCGGAGGCACCATTTATGCGGATGTAGCTCATCTGGTAGAGCGCCACCTTGCCAAGGTGGAGGTAGCGAGTTCGAGCCTCGTCATCCGCTCCATAAAAAACCAGGACACAGAATTCTCCCAGTTTCTTGTGTCCTATTTTTTTCAAAATTCTATATGGCGACATAGCCAAGTGGTAAGGCGTGGGTCTGCAAAACCCTGATTCATCGGTTCAAATCCGATTGTCGCCTCCAGGAAAAAAGCGCTTGCAATTTGCAAGTGCTTTTTTCAGTTAAATAAATCCCTGCGGGATTTGTGAAATACGCTAAATGCGTGTGAAATATTGCTTCGCAGTGTGAACTGCCTGCGGGCGTGAGGGATTTATTTTATTTCACTTTCTGCTTTAGCAGAAAATTTCACAATTATCGCAAGATAATTATTTTACATCCAAAGGATATTTCACTTTACATTCCGATTTTCTACTGTATAATACAAGCACAAGAGAGGATATTTTTATGGGTGACTCTAAACTTCGTGAAATTTCAACTGATTTTGCAGTTGAAATTATTAAATTATGTGAAACTATCAAAGGCCATTATTCATTGATAAATCAGTTAGAGCGTTCTGCTACATCTATCGGTGCAAATATTCGTGAAGCCAATTACGCTCACAGTAGATCTGATTTCATCGCCAAATTGCAGATTGCGTTGAAAGAATGTTACGAAACTGAATATTGGATTGAGTTGCTTGTGAGGTCGGAAATTTTTGATGAAACTGCTATGGTAGGGTTGTATAACCAATGCAAAACAATCCGCAGAATACTTGTTGCTTCAATCAACACGGCAAAAGAGAACACGAAATAAATGCCTTATTAAACTAAAATAGAAAACAATTAAAAATACATATTAATACGTAATAAAACCGCGATAAAACAAATTATCCTTCAAAATTTTCTCACAAAGCTGCATCTTTTGCAAAGCTCTTCGCAGGCGGTTCTGTTTGAAAATCCGTTATAAATATTTACGGCTTTCTGTGATGCTAAAATATCGCCCAAATCTTCTTTTAATATGTTGCCGAGAGCTATGTCGCCGTTGCTGTCAAGACAGCATGGAACAACAGTTCCGTCAGCAAGAATGCCTATTTGGTCGCGAAGTCCGTAGCAGAACACTTTTTCGTCAATGTCATTGCTTTCAAGTGCAGGCCAGTCGAATTTATCGCCGTACTGCAAAAATATTTTGTTGCATATCCGTATGCCGTTTCGCTCGGTATTCCAAGGCCTTGGGAAATAATTCTCAAGCACGCTTAAAATTTCACCGTTTAGGCTGTCTTTTCCGCCGTTGTTCCAAAGTCTGAGAACGACGGTCTTTTTATTTTCGGCACGTTTTGCGTATTCAAAGCAGTTTTTCAAATATTCATTAAATGAAATTTTGCTTTCGTTCGCCTCAAAAGAATGCAAAGAAATCACGGTTTTGTAATGAGCCTTTGAATTTATGAGAATATCCGCATTCTTGCCGAGCAAAGTACCGTTTGTGGTAATTATCACTTTAAAATTCATTTGCTCGGCAATTCTTAAAAAGCTTTCAAGCTCGGGATGGCAAAGAGGCTCGCCCAAAAGATGAAAATATACATAATCAGTATACGGGTTTATCTTATTAAGAACTGTTTTAAATTCTTCAAGACTCATTCGGCGCGGCGAACGTACTGTGCCCGGGCAAAACGAACATTTTAAATTGCATATATTTGAAATTTCAATATAAACTTTAGCAAACCGTTTCATAGTCTATCTCCTTAAGGCGAAGGGAGCTGAACCCAATATGGTTTAAAATGGAATATTTCTCTCTGAACTGCGTTAAAAATCTTACCATACGTCAGTATGCTTTCGATTTTGTGCCTTGTTCAGAAAAAATCTGTTCATTTTAAACTGCTTTGCATCGAAAAGGCAGAGAGTACGGATGGATTTTTGCTTTTAAGACAGCAGTCTGGCTAACACCCGACAAGGTCGCAAAAGTGAAAATACGCCGTAATCGGGAATTTTCGGCATATTGTGTTCGACTCCCTTTGCCTTACGGTCTAATTGTATCATAAAACATTCAAATATTAAACGGGTTTTTACTTTAATTCTTGAAACCGATATTTAACTGTGATAAAATATTTTAAAAGCAATACATATTAAATTAAAATACGAATTAACAGCAGGTGAATATTATGCCATATTTATTCGCGCATTTTAAAGAAAAAATCACTCCCGACGGAGAGCAAGTTTATTTCGGCATAAGCCGTGACGGACTTAATTGGGAAAAGGTCAACAACGGAAATCCGATTTTGACTGCGCAGCTCGGCACAAAGGGATGCCGTGACATTGAAATTGTAAGACTTCATACAGGCGGATTTGTAATTGTTACAACCGACCTTTGCGTTGTCTATTTAATGGACGAAAATTATAATATTGATTGGAAACATGCCAACAGCCACGGCAGTAAGTGCCTGCGTATGTGGAAAACCGATGATTTGGTGCATTTCGGCGAAGAAAAGCTGGTACATTTCGGCAGAGATGATTTCGGCTGTATGTGGGCGCCTGAAGTATTCTTTGATGAAGAAAATGAAGAGTATTTAATCCATTGGGGTTCAACCGTGGCAGAAGATGACTATAAGCATATGTCTATTTATTGCTCAACGACCAAAGATTTTGAAGCTTTTTCAGAGCCGAAGCTCTATTTCACCAAGGATAACGAAATTCTGGATTCGCATATCACCAAGGTGGGCGATACATATCATTTATTCTATAAAAATTCAAATAATCCGCCTATGAATATGCACGCTGCATCAAAAAATCTTTACGGACCTTTTGAACACGACGCAGAATTAGAAGAATATATGGATAAAAAAATAGACCGACCCGGTTCTTATGAAGCTCCGACAACTTATACCCTGCCAGACGGCAGATGGTGCTTGATGCTCGATTTCTTCGGCTGCGCAAAAGACAAAATGGGCTATGTACCGTTTATCTCAAAAGAACCCGGCGACTCGCGCTTTGAACGTTGTCCCGAGGCTGTTTCGTTTCCTTACGGTTTCAAGCACGGCGGTGTAATTGAAATCACCGACGAAGAATACGAAAGACTTAAAAATGCCGAGTATAAACAAACCTTAAATTAAGAATTATTATAGAATTTAAGACGGATAATGCAGTTGAAAAATTGCACTGTCCGTCTTATTTTTTTGATGAAATATAGTTGTTGATAACGCATTGAATACTGACCTTTTCGGGCTTATTCAATATTCGGTAATTATCTATAAGCTTTGCTTCTTCGGTATTTAAGGTGTATTTTTCTGCTTTTTCAAATTTGCGGTCTATGTCGGTGTAGCCAACAAGATAGTCAATTGAAGTGTCAAATAAATCCGCAAGCTTTTTAAGGGTTTCAATATCGGGTTCAGCGCCTTGATTTTCATATTTGTTTACCGATTGCTGACTTAAAAGCAAAATTTCGGCAAGCTGTGCCTGAGTAAAGCCCTTTTTAATGCGGAGCTTTTTAAGATTTGTTACCATTTAATCACCTCACATCTTAATATTAACAACTTTGAGGTGTCAAGTAAAACAATTAAAAGTAGTTATTGACAACAACTTTTAGTTGTATTATAATTATCCCAAAAGTAGTATTAAATAAACGGAGGAGAAGAAATGAAAAAATATATCTCATTGATTTTGACATTTGTAATGTTATTGACAATGATTCCGTTAAGCGTAATTTCTGTAAATGCCGAAACCGTAACAGGCGCTTGCGGTGAAAATTTGACTTGGTTATTTGATTCCGACACGGGTACACTCACAATTTCAGGAACAGGAGATATGAATTCTTCTGATTGGAGCAGTTATAGAACTCAAATTAAAAGAGTTGTTATTGAAGATGGAGTAACGTCAATCGGTGTTGATGCGTTTTATCGGTGTACATCACTTACAGAAGTTGTAATTTCTAACAGCGTGACTGTAATCGGCGCTTATGCTTTTAGATTTTGTACATCACTGGCAGAAATAAAAATTCCCGACAGCGTAATTACAATTGATGATTATGCTTTTTACAATTGTTCATCACTTAAGGAACTTGTAATTCCTGACAGCGTAACTAAAATCACCGCACTCGCTTTCTACAGCTGTTTGTCATTTGCAGACATTACTGTATCAGAAAACAATGAAAATTACAGCAGTAAAGACGGTGTTTTGTTTAATAAGGATATGACAGATTTAATATGTTATCCTGCCGGCAAACCGGATACTTCTTATATAATTCCTGGCAGTGTAACCAAGATAGGCAACAGAGCATTTCAAAATTGCAAGTCAATTACAGAGGTGATAATTCCTGACAGCGTAAATACAATCGGTGATCATGCTTTCGACAGCTGTTCATCACTTAAAGAAGTCGTAATTCCTTATGGTATAACTTTGATAGATGAGATGACTTTTGAGTACTGTTCATCACTTACAAGGATTGTAATTCCTAATACTGTAACTACAATCGGTTATGACGCTTTCTATAATTGTACATCACTTAAAGAAGTTGTAATTCCCGATAGTGTAACTACAATTGATAATTATGCGTTCGGTAATTGTACATCACTTGAAGAAATAGTAATTCCTAATAGCATAACTGCAATCGGTGTTTCTGTTTTTTACAGTTGTACATCGCTTAAAGAAGTTGTAATTCCTAACAGTGTAACTGAAATCGGCACTTATGCTTTTTCTTATTGTACATCACTTAAAGAAGTTGTAATTCCTAACAGCGTAACTACAATTGATAAGTATGCTTTTTCCTATTGCACATCACTTGAAAAAATTGTGATACCCAAAAGTGTGACTTCAATAGGCAGTTATAGTACTTTTAATAACTGTGATAAAAATTTGTTAAAAATCTACGGATATGAAGGAACGTACGCACAAACATATGCGTTGAGCAATAGAATTACATTTATTGCAAAAAAGATTTCTGATAAAACTATTGTAAATCACTGGAAAAACCAAATCCGGTTTGATATAAATGCTTACGGAACATTTGCAGGCACTTTCGACTATCGTGTTCTTGCGTCAATCACAAGTGATGATTTTATGAGAGTATTCAGCAATGAAGAAAAAGCTTTAGAAATGATTGAAGAAGCAGGCTTTGTACTTGCAAACGGTACAGATGTCAGCAATTTTGACTATGAAACTGCGAAAAAGGTAGCAATGGGCGAGTCAAAAGAATACACAAAAGTCCCTGTGAATTATATCTCAACCTATTTTGACACCGACCCATCGTCAAGCGGAGCGGGCGACTATGTAATGTCCTGTTTGGTGGAAAATATTCCCGAAGCTGACAAAAATATGTCACTTGCAACTGTGGCTTATATAGCTTATAATGATGGTAACGGAAATTTAATTTATATGTTCTACCCTGCAACTGCTTCGGCTTGCTTGGCAGAGTCATATGATAAGTTCTTCCCGTTGGCTTTTCCGTCATAATATGGAGGTAAAATATGAAAGAATACATTTCACCCGATTTTGATATAACCGTTTACGAAATTGAAGATGTAATAACAGTATCAATCGGCGGCGGCGACCCCGACGGCGGTAATACAGGCTGGTGGGGATAAAATAAAACTTTTGATTTATCAAAAATATCACTGTTTCGCAAAAATATAACTCTGTGCTTGCACAGAATAAAATTGAGGCATCTTTCTTATGAAAGATGCCTCAACTGTTATATAGTTACTTCATCAATTGACTCAACAACCGCAGGCTGTGTCAGCTCTTCCCGGTGTTTTTCAACCTTTTCGTCAAGCCAATCAATAATGTCAATATAAACCTCACCGCGGTTAATTTCATTCAGAATTTCGTGTCTTGCGCCCTCATAAAGCTTCATCGAAACATTTTTATGCCCTGTCTTTTTAAGTGTTTTATAAACTTCGCTGACGCCCTTGCCGTAGTCGCCCGCAGGGTCCATTGAACCGGATATGAGCAATATTGGCATACTCAAAGGTACTGAATTGTACCAACGGCGAGAAGAAACCTGTTTAAGTATTGTGAAAAGTGCTTTCATACCGCTTACGGTGTATTTGAATCCGCAAAACTCGTCTGCAATATACTTATCCACCTCTGCTTCGTCACGGCTGCCCCAATCATATTCGGTACGCTTTTTAGTCTTGCGGTTGTATGCGCCGAATGCTATGGTGTCGAGCAGCTCTGAACGGTGCATAGGTCCGTTTTCTTTAATAAGTGTATTGCTGAGCTGAATGCCTATGCCCAAAGCAGGATTTTCACCGCTTGTTCCTATATAAATTACACCGTCAAGCAAATAGCCGTATTTAGCCGTGTATTTTCGGGCAATAAGACTGCCCATTCCGTGACCCAGCATAAAAAACGGGAGATGAGGATATTCGCTCTTGATTATATCCGTCAACGATTTTAAATCCTCAACAAAATGCTCTTCGCCTTCGGTTTCGCCGAAAAATCCAAGCATTTCACGGTCCTTTACTGACGAGCCGTGACCTATGTGGTCGCTTATGAATACCGCATAGCCTGCCTTGCAAAGCTCAAGGGCAAAGCGTGCATATCGGTTTGAATATTCAGCCATACCGTGAGAAATCTGAACAATTCCTTTGATTGAACCGTAATCAATGGGGGCGGCGCTTTGCGCATATATATCACACAGCCCCGAATGTGACGGAAATGTGTATTCTTTGGTGAGAAATTCCAAACAAATCACCTTTCAAATAACTTGATAATGTATTTTACCACATAAAGCCCGATTTTTCTATAACTACAGTGCAATTTAGGCATAAGTGACAAAAAATATATAGCTTTGTTGGGCATAAGGCACAAAGCAAAAACTGTTGAAAATCCTCCAAAGATGTGCTACAATATGAACAAATATGGGAGCGCAAGCCAACCGCTTAACTACCCCGTTTTCATTTTTTCAATTTAATACTCTTAGCACACCGAAACGAAGTATTATCAACGGTTTGCGAACATATGGGGGCGTAGCTCAGCTGGGAGAGCGCTTGAATGGCATTCAAGAGGTCATCGGTT
>CAZIMO010000019.1:0-4900 GCA_964540535.1 uncultured Eubacteriales bacterium
ATCCGTATTCCCGTTCATATGGTTGAAACAATCAATAAGGTTAAAAAGACAAGCACACAGCTTCTTCATAAAAACGGACATGATCCGTCAGCGGAAGAAATTGCAGAAGAGCTTGATATGGCGCCCGATAAAGTTCGTGAAATTCTTCGCCTGGCTCAAGAGCCTGTATCTCTCGAAACTCCTATCGGTGAAGAGGAAGACAGCCATTTAGGCGACTTTATTCCTGATGACGACGCTTTGTCGCCTGCCGACGCTGCGTCAATTTCACTTCTTAAAGAACAGCTTGCAGAGGTTCTTAAAACTCTTACTCCCCGTGAGGGCAAGGTGCTTTCTCTCCGTTTCGGACTTGAAGACGGACATCCCCGCACTCTTGAAGAGGTTGGTAAAGAATTTAATGTTACCCGAGAACGCATCCGTCAGATTGAAGCCAAGGCTCTGCGTAAGCTTCGTCACCCGAGCCGCAGTAAAAAGCTTAGAGATTTTCTTGATTGATAATAAGCTTTAAGAGGATAAAATTATGAAACTTTTGTTTAAACAAAGAATGTTTTCGTGGTTTGACAGCTACGATATATATGATGAAATGGGCAATACCGTATATACCGTTAAGGGTAAGCTTGCTTGGGGACACCGCCTTGAGGTTTACAATGCTTACGGCGATCACATTGCAACCCTTAATGAAAAGGTGCTTACATTTTTGCCGAAGTTTGAAATATATATCGGCGGTAATTATGTGGGTCAAATCGTAAAAGAATTTACATTTTTCAAGCCGTCATTTTCTATTGATTTTAACGGCTGGCAGGTTAGCGGCGATTTCTTTCAGTGGGATTATCAGATTACTTACGGCAACTTCGTTATTGCCACAATTGAGAAAGAGCTTTTTCATTGGACAGATACTTATACAATAGATGTGCAAAATCCCAACGATGCGCTCCCTGCTTTGCTTGTTACCCTTGCAATAGATGCGGTAAAATGCAGTCAGAATAATAATTAACACCGTAATATGCTAAAGGACACAGAAAAAATCTGTGTCCTTTCTCTTTATGTATTATATTGTCAAAGCTTGCCTTTGGACGAAATGTATTCTTTTGGAGTTATGCCGTATTCGCTTTTAAAGCAGGATATAAAGTAGCTTTCCGAACAAAATCCCAAACCGTATGCCGTGTCGCTTATGGTAGCTCCTCTGTCAAGCAATTGCTTTGCCGAGCTTAAACGGCGTTTCTTTATATATTCGGTTACTGTTTTGCTCGTAGTTTTTTTGAATAACTGTGAAACATAATCCTTTGAAAGACCGCTTACCTCTGCCAGCTCGTCAAGCGTGATTTTTGAATGAAGATTTCTGTCTATAAAAGATACGCATTTTCTGATAGGCGAAGGATAGTTGCTTTGAACCTTAATATTCTTGATAAGAGCGGTAAATTCAAAGCTTTTCTTTATAAGATAATCAAATATTTCATTTTCACTTTCAAGCACATCAATATCACGTATTGATGCGTCGCTTAAATTGAACGCTTCCATTTCTGGCAGTCCGCCTTGAATTGCATATCTTGTAGCAATGGTAATACAGCTTACCGCCCAATATTTTATTTGTCTTAAACTGTTAAAAGAAAGTCTGCCTGTAACAATGCCGTCTTGCAAAAGTCTGTCAAGATATTCGCCCAAGCGTTCAGTATCTCCATGCATTATACACGAAAAAAGCAGAATTTCAGTTTCGTATGATGTGTGTGATTTGTTGTTTTCCCGCTCCCAAAACTCTATATTTTCTTCATCTGTCGGCAGAACTTCAATGCTTTTTAAATATTCTTTCATATTTGCATCACCAACATTAAAATACCATTATTATGATACTTTTACAACAAAATTTTGATAATTATATCAAAATTCCGTGATTGTTTATAATATAAAAACGGTATCCGTACAAAATCACTTGTACGGATACCGCAATTTTTATTTGGGATTATATTCTTTTACTTGAAGGCGCTTTAAGCGACCTCATAGCATTGAGAATTGCAATAACACTTACTCCCACATCGGCGAATACCGCCATCCACATATTTGAAAGACCGATTGCACCGAGAATAAGGAACACTATCTTAACGCCCAACGCAAAAACAATGTTTTGCTTAACTATTTTCAGCGTTCTCTTTGAAATATTCATAGCCGTGTCGATTTTTCCAATGTCATCATCCATAATGACAATATCAGCGGCTTCAATTGAAGCGTCAGAGCCAATTCCGCCCATCGCAATACCTATATCTGCGCGTGAAAGAACAGGTGCATCGTTAATACCGTCGCCCGTGAACAAAAGCTTGCCTTTTGAACTTTTTCTCTCGAATAACTGTTCAACGATTTGAACCTTGTCAACAGGCAGTAGTTCCGTGTGAACTTCGTCAAGCCCTATTTCAGCGGCAACCGCATTGCCGACCTCGTTCTTGTCACCCGTAAGCATAACCGTTTTGCAGTTGTGTGATTTAAATGCAGAAATCGTATTCTTTGAATTAGCTTTGATTTTGTCAGATATAACAATATATCCTGCATATTCTCCGTTGACTGCTATATAAAGAATTGTGCCGATTTCACTGCAAGACTTAAATGCAATATTATATTTTTCCATAAGCCTGTCGTTGCCTGCAAGCACTTTGTTACCGTCTATAAGCACTTCTACACCGTGACCCGCAATCTCGTCAAATTTCGATATTCTGCTGAGGTCGATTTCTTCTCCGTAGCATTTCTTGACCGATTTTGCAATCGGGTGGTCAGAGTATTGCTCGGCATAGGCACACAGCTCAATAAATTCATCTGAATTCATTTTTTCGGGATTTACGGCAGTAACCTCAAAGGTTCCTTCTGTCAAAGTTCCTGTTTTATCAAAAACTGCGATTTCGCATTTTGCCAAATCCTCAAGATAGCACGAACCTTTAATCAGAATGCCTTTTTTGGAAGCTCCGCCAATTCCGCCGAAAAAGGTGAGGGGAATTGAAATCACCAATGCGCACGGACATGAAATTACAAGGAATGTCAGCGCCCTCATAATCCATTCTTTTAAGTCGCCTACAAAGATAGGCGGAACAAATGCCAAAATAACCGCGCTTATAACCACAATAGGTGTGTAGTATTTTGCAAATTTAGTGATAAAGTTCTCGCTTACTGCCTTGCTTGATGATGAATCTTCAATAAGCTCAAGAATTTTATTCACCGTGGACTCGCCGAATTCGCTTGTAACTCTTGCTTTGATAAGTCCGTTAATGTTTACGCAGCCGCTTATAATACTGTCTCCTACACCTGCGTCTCTCGGTAAAGCTTCGCCGGTGAGCGCCACGGTGTTTATGCTTGTGGTTCCCTCGATAATCACAGCGTCAAGAGGGATTTTTTCGCCGGGTTTTACAATTATTATGTCGCCGATTGCAATTTCATCGGGATCAACTTGAATTATTTCGCCGTCTTTTTCAATGTTAGCATAGTCGGGGCGAATATCCATAAGTTCAGATATGGACTTTCGGCTTTTTCCTACAGCCCAATGCTCAAAAAATTCGCCTACTTTGTAAAACAGCATAACAAAAACTGCTTCTTCAAACTGTTGTGTAGCAAATGCGCCGACCGTTGCAAGCGACATCAAAAAGTTTTCGTCAAATACTTGACCGTGAGCAATATTGATTATTGATTTTCGCCAAACATCGTAACCTATTATAAAATAGGGGATTAAAAACATTATCAGCGCGATGTACCATTGAGGTTCAAAAACACGTTCAATCACTGCGAATGCAATAAATAAAACAGTGGTTACAATTATTCTAATTAAGCTTTTCTTCTGCTTTTTATCCATAAACTCACCTTAACGTACAATCTGACAGTCCGGCTCAACCTTTTTGCAGATTTTGATAACTTCGTCGACTATTTTGTCAAAACGGCTGTCATCAGCTGTAAGAGTTAATTTTTGAGTCATAAAGCTTACTTTTGCGTCATCGACTCCGTCAAGCTTCTTAATTGCCGCTTCCATTTTAGCCGCACAGTTTGCACAATCCAAATCTACCATTCTAAATACTTTTTTCATAACAAAATCTCCTTATTCACATATATGTTCCATACCTTGACCTAACATTGCTCTCACATGGTCATCGGCAAGGGAATAAAAAATTGATTTACCGTCGCGTCTGAATTTAATCAAATGCGAATTTTTAAGTACCTTTAACTGGTGCGAAATTGCCGACGGCGTCATATTCAGCACCTGCGCAATGTCGCATACGCACATTTCAGCTTCAAACAATACATACAGTATTTTAATCCGCGTGCTGTCGCCGAAAACCTTGAATAATTCAGCCAGATCGTAAAGAATTTCTTCATCGGGCATATTATCGTTTACCTTATCAACAACTTCGCTGTGCGTGTGCATATATTCACAGTTGGGCAAATCGTTCCGCTCTGCCATAAAACCGCCCCTTTCATATATTATGTAATAGAATGAGAATATTCACTCAAATAAACATTTGAATAACTGTTCAAATGTATTTTATTCCATATCTTCGTATTTGTCAATACATAATAAAAAATTTATAAATTTTTTTTAAGATTGCAAAAAATAGATTGCAAAAATTTTTTATAATAATATGTATATTGAATCTTGTTTGATATTTAGTGAAAATAGGCGATACATATAGTCGTTTGTCAATTTGCACATAAAAATGTGGTAAATCCAAGCTTTTTTATTGAATAAAAGTGCTATTTCCGAAACACCCGGTTGCGTTTATCAAAAGGTGCAAAAAATCTAAAAAAAGTTGTTGACATTTGTCGCTCGTTTTGTTATTATATACGAGCGTTAAGGACAGAGGACAAACGCCGAAAGCCTGAAACGCAACAATCAATGGACCTTGAAAATTAAACAACGACGAGATAAGTAAAAGGAACC
>CAZIMO010000020.1:0-3678 GCA_964540535.1 uncultured Eubacteriales bacterium
AAATGGTAGTAAATTTTTATTACCATTTTCTGTTGTAGTTTAGGAGTTTTTAATATGTTGCAATTTTTGCAGGGTCTGCCGTCGCCTATTGCCCAGGGTATGATATGGGGAATAATGGCAATCGGTGTTTACATAACGTATAAGGTGCTGGATATTGCCGATTTGACCGTTGACGGTTCGTTGGCAACGGGTGGAGCAGTACTTGTTGTTTTAACCACTCAATATAATGTCAATATTTATCTCGCACTGGTAATATCATTTTGCGCCGGATGTGCCGCAGGGCTTGTAACGGGTCTGTTCCACACAAAATTCGGTATCCCTGCTATCCTTGCAGGTATTTTAACACAGCTTGCTCTTTATTCCGTAAATCTGAGAATTATGAGCGGCAGGTCTAACACTGCAATAAGCTGGAGAAACTTTTCTTTAATCGTCACATCAAAAACCGATATGCTTGGGGTTACAATTCTAAAATGCGCAGTATTTATTGGCGTTTTAATTGCTGTTCTTTATTGGTTCTTCGGCACCGAAATCGGACATTCCATAAGGGCTACAGGTACTAATATTACTATGGCTCGCTCCAACGGTATAAATACCGATTCAAGAAAAATTATAGGTCTTGTTCTTTCAAACGGAATTGTTGCTATGTCCGGAGGTCTTCTTGCTCAGTTTAGCGGAGCTGCTGACGTAAATATGGGCAGAGGCGCTATTGTAATAGGTCTTGCCGCTGTTATTATCGGCGAGGTGATTTTAGGCAAGCTTGTTGACAACTTTGCGTGGAAACTGATTTGCGTTGTAGTCGGCGGTATCGTTTATTACATAGTAATCGCATTGGTTTTGAAAATGGGTCTTAATGCTAATGACCTTAAGCTGCTTTCAGCTGTTGTTGTTGCTATATTCCTTGCTATTCCTCATTGGAAGTCGAAAATTTCCTTTGGAAAAAAGAATAAAGCAAAGGGGGCTGCCGAATAATGCTTGAAATAAGTAATGTATATAAAACATTTAATCCCGGTACTATTAACGAGAAAAAGGCTTTGCGGGGAGTTAATCTTACGCTTAAAGACGGCGATTTTGTAACGGTTATCGGCGGTAACGGTGCAGGTAAATCAACAGTGTTGAATATGATAACCGGCGTTTACCCTGTGGACAGCGGTACAATAAAAATTGACGGTATTGATATTACAAAAATGCCCGACTTTAAACGCGCAAAATACTTTGGAAGAGTTTTCCAAGACCCAATGATGGGTACTGCCGCTAATATGCAGATTGAAGAAAATCTCGCTCTCGCTCTTAGACGCGGCAAGAAAAGAACCCTTAGAAAAGGCGTTAGCAAAAAGGAAAGACAGCAGTTTATTGATATACTGAAAACTCTTGATTTAGGACTTGAAACGCGACTTACCTCAAAGGTCGGTCTGCTTTCCGGAGGTCAAAGACAGGCCATTACTCTGTTAATGGCAACTATGCAAAAGCCCAAGCTTTTAATGCTTGACGAGCATACTGCGGCTCTTGATCCCGGCACGGCGGCTAAGGTTTTGGCGCTCACTGATAAAATCGTTAATGAAGGCAAAATTACAACGCTTATGATAACGCATAATATGCGGGACGCTATTAAGTACGGTAACCGCCTTATTATGATGGACAACGGAAAAGTTGTATATGATGTTTCCGGTGAGGAAAAGAAAAATCTTACGATTGACGATTTGATTAAAAAGTTTTCAGAGTCAGGCGATATGCCGAGCGACAGAACCCTTTTACAAAAATAAATATGCTTTAAGCAAAAGCTCGAAGTATATCTTCGGGCTTTTCGTGTGCAAAAAATTACTAAATCCGATTTTTTCATTGACTATTTAGCTTAAATCAATTAATATTATAATATTAAATGCTCTTAGGAGGGGTTATATGAGCGAAAAAACCAAAATAAAAAAGTATATGAATTTTAGAGAAATTGCGGCTTACTCTCTCGGACTTTTCGGCTTTCAGGCAATAGTAGGACTTCTCAATTCTTATCAAGCGGAGTTCGACGCTTCAATTTTAGGCGCGGACATTGCAATAGTAGGCATTTTGATTCTCGTTGCAAAAATTATTTCTGCAGTTGCCGATCCGATTGTAGGCAGCTTGGTTGACCGTTCAAAGTCAAAAATCGGCAAATTCAAATCAATGATTTTGTATTCAATACTTCCGCTTCTTTTGTTTACAGCGATTGTCTTTATTAAGGTTTCATTTAAAGGAATTGCGCTTTATGCGTGGATTTTTGTTACATATCTTATTTGGAGCATAGCAATGACAATGGGTGACGTTCCTTCGCAGGGAATAGCTTCTGCTCTTACTCCCAATCCGACAGAACGCACAAATGTTGTTTCAATTTCAAATACGTTTAAGCAAATCGGATTTTCCGCCTGTGTTGTAATCGTTCCTATTGTATGCCTTATTATACCCGGCGGTTCAAAGGTTATTGTGGCAAGCGGTGAAACCGACACACCGATGATTTCGTCTGAATACCTTGGAACAGCAATTCTTACTGCAGTTCTCGGATGTGTGCTTTTTGCACTCATTCCTCTTATAAATAAAGAAAGAGTTAAGGTTGAGTCAAACGAAAAAATAACCGCTAAGGATATGCTCGCGGCGCTGAAAAATAATAAGCCTTTAATGCTTGTTATCATTTCCTATTTTCTCGGCTTCGGCAGACAAATGGCAATGGGTATTCAGGTTCAGGCGGCGAATGTGCTTTTAGGCTCGCAGAATCTTGTGGCTGTTCTCGGTATTGTTACAGCCGTCGGCTCAATGATTTCAATGGCTCTCTGCCCCATGCTTATTAAAAAAATGAATGAAAAGAATGCTTATATTCTTCTTTCTGTTTACGGATTTGCCGCTTCTGTTTTCTCATTTGTTGTCGGTCATTTCTGGTTCAGTAATCCGTCAAATACGGTTCTCACCGTTCTGTTTTATGCTTCGCTTTTTCTCATAGGACTTCAGTTCGGCGCAGTTACTCTTATGCCGATGATTATGACTGCTGACGCTGTGGATTATTACGAATACGAAACAGGAAAGAGAATGGAAGGAGCCGCCTATTCCATACTCACTCTTACAATTAAGGTTTGTCTTGCTCTTGGAACGGCACTCGGTCTTGTCTTTGTTCAGTTTTCAGGCTATGCCGATACGCTCGTTCAGATTAACGCAGGCACAGCGGTAGGCTTTACAGAAAAGACAAAGGATATTATTTTCTTTGCATATACGGTGGTACCCGGGGTTCTTGCGCTTCTCTCGATTATACCAATGTTTAAATATGATATTGTCGGAGAGAAAAAACAGTCAATTTCAAAAGCTCTTCAGGAGAGAAGAATCGCAGACAAATCATAAATCAGTAATTACAGAATACGGTTTTTCCCTGTATTTTACTGCCGACAGCATATCAAAGTAAATAATGAATAATACAAGAAAACTCCGCTCTGTAAGAGGGCGGAGTTTTTATGTCTGTTTTCACAAAAAGATATTTTTATTTTTTTGCTTTGCAAAAAATCCTGTTTTATGTCCCTTTTTTCTGCCGCAGGCATAAAAAAGCGTCGGAGCAAAGCGAACTTTGCTCCGACGTGGCGCAGAAGGAGAGACTCGAACTCTCGCGCCGGTTTCCCGACCTACGCCCTTAGCAGGGGCGCCTCGTCACCAACTTGAGTACTTCTGCAA
>CAZIMO010000021.1:0-3615 GCA_964540535.1 uncultured Eubacteriales bacterium
CGAGAGACTTGCAGGTTCAAGTCCTGTTACCCGCACCACAAAACAGCAAGTTTTTGAGGCTTGCTGTTTTAATTTTAGGTAATCAATATTTTTAGCACATAAAATCGACCCGCTTGTAAGAGCGGGCTTTTTGTATAGTAAAACCACGGGTTAAACGCGTGGTTTGTGAAAGATTGATCGGTGAAAAAGAAATAGGAAATAAAAACTCATTCGCATATAAAAAAGGTACGATGCACAATAAAAGACGAAGGAGTGTCAAACAATGAGTATGAATGACATACGTAGTTTATCACATACAAAATGGAATTGTAAATATCATATAGTATTATATTTGCACCGCTTTATCAATTCCAACTGTTAAATCCGACTATGTGTATTCCCTGTGCATATATATAATGATAACTGTCAAGCCTCCGCATATATGAATCAACTGTATGACAACAGATAAGCGGTATGCCGTCTTCTTCCCCAGTAACAACTAAAGTATGATAAAAACTTTGCCCGTTACTGAGTTGAATTAAATCCCCCGGCTTAATTTCAGAAATGTCAACTTGCTCACCGACAGGTCCTACGCTTTTATTATTTAACAGAAAATTATTTAGAAATTGCGCACCGCTCCATGCAGCGGCACGGTCATACGGTGAGTTATAATACCAACCTACATCTTTTGTAAAGTTCATTATTCCTCCGCCTGCAAAAATGCACTGTGAGGCAAAATTTGTACAATCTCCGCCGATACCGTCAAAATTTAAGTATTTAGGGTTTCTTTTTAACGCCCAGTTTTTTGCATATTGTACAGCAGAAATTCTATTATAATCTCTCAAAAACATTAGAATCACCCTATATCATAAATATGAAGATGAAAAAATGTTGACATATAAATATTAAAAGTCAAGTTTAAATTACACACCAAGATAACGCTACCATTAGAATCTTGTGCCGAAATACACGCAGGTTCAAGTCCTGTCACCAACACCACCAAACAAGGAACAGTAGATTGATATAATCATATAGACCTAATGTTTTCTTTTTATCGTTATAAAACCACAGAAAAGCCTTGGTTTACAGGGGGACTCTTTCGCTGTATACGGCGTCTATAATCTTGTGTTTCCTCTGCCCCAAAAAGCAGAAAAGTACCACTGTATGACGAAACATAGTTTCTTCCTATTGTTAAAATACCAATATTCGTTAAATTACTGATTGATCGTTCTGCCAAGTTTAATATAATCTAATTTGCATAATGCGTAGCTGCTGACATATCCATTGTCGTTTACTTGAATTTTTTCGTTTTCAAGTGTGGTGACACACTCCGAGCCGTCCGTTAGCTTAATATACAATTCGTCATAAGACCAGTGGTGGTAAATACGTATTGAAACGATACTGTCAACAAGAATCGTGCCTTGCGGAGTATGAAACTGTAGTGTGTCGCGGTTGATGATGCAATGTAAGGACTTTCCCCAAGCGTTTGCATACAAATAATCAGCCGGAATGCATTTTTCAAAAAAGGCATTTGCTCCCGTGCCAAAAGAAGTTTTACCGTCACTGCGAATATAATTTAAGAGGTATTGCAAGCGGTCGAACCATATGTTATCCGAAAACACAGAAACCTCCTCCAATTCATCGTCTTCAAAAAACACAACAGCATTGATCCAAGCCTTGATCGGGATTTGCTTTTTTAGAAGGTATATAGCTCTACCAAGTTGCCTAAATGGTGATTTCAGATGCTTCGTATGTATTTCTCCCGTCCAGCGGTCTATCTTTTCTTGAAGAAAGCCGTCTTCTCTCTCTGTAAGCCGTCCTTTCCAACGCTTGACTTCAATAGCAAATAGTTTATTCTGATAAAGGACCAAACAATCAATTTCGGCATTGCCCTCGGGAGCGGTAATAACAACATTTCTCTTTATTTTGCAGGATGGCAGTTCACGGCGAAGCATATATGCAAATTCATCTTCACCATAATTTCCGTATCGTTTCGCCTCTGTTACATACGGAATAGAGGATTCACCGAGGCGTACAACTCCCATTTTTATTTTATGAAAAAATGCTCGTATTCCCATAGCGTTTCTCCTCTTATCATCGATACTCTGATTGTACCACATCTTCATTATTTTTTCAATCATATCGAATCAAGTCGGATACGTTCAATAATGCAAGTGGGCATAGTATTTAAGCAGTTGAAGAATTCCGGATTTTATGGTATTATTTTTTTAAAAGAGAACGATAAGTTATGATTCGATGCAGGAGAAATAAGAATGCTTATTCATAAAATATGTAAGCTTTTGAAAAAGAAATTACTCAATAACGGCTATGAATATGGCTTCTATTGGAATGGCAGAACATATAGACCGGATATGACAAAGAGCTTTGACGAAGAATTCCATCATCTTTTGTTGACCGCTTATCGTATACAAAATCCGAAAGATACTATTAGGGAAAAATCGGGACTTATGATGATGAGGCCGTATTGATGAAAGCTATTCTTGACAAATAAGATGTTCCGTGCAAAATATGGTTGCTTCACAACAAAAACAACATGCACACGATACTGAACTTTGATGCGAAAAATAAGGTTATTTATTTGGAATTAACACTGCAGTCCGACAAGCCCTGATACAGAAAGTAAAACATTTATGATAACGAGCAAGGGTTACTTGATGAATACATGAAAATAATTACGAAATTGTAGATGATACTGAATATGTGATAATTGGGAAAGCTCCTGAATTTTGCTGTCAAGGTTAGCTTGATTATTCCAATTTATCAAGCTAAGCCGTAGAAAACATTTGCGTCTTTTTTATATTTTACATCTTTGTATCAATTACCGTTGCCTTTCCCATATTGAGTGTCCTTATTGAATTTGGTTTTTCAAGGACGCTCTTTTTATGTTTTCAAACAGCAAGTTCAGGATATTGAATATCTACACCTTGCTATATATGTATTGACACATTGTTTTGCGGTGATTTTTTAAAATCTGTAAACTCCTTATTTTATAAGCTTTCCATTCCTTTTTTCAAACTAAAAAGTGGATGTTTATTTTAAAACAATCGCTTATTGCTTAATTTTCTCTGTATCTGACTTATGGATTATTTCTTTCTCTTTATCCAAGCCGTTCTAACACCTTCGTCAAATTCAGTCTGTACCGTATTGTCGGTTATATATGGTTTCTCCGCAACTTACGCTACTTAAATATCATTTATCTGTTCGACAAATTAAAAGTTATCGCCTTAAAACTTTGATTTTTCGTAATTATAGGGAATGCTTGTCCCCATAACAACATCTTCAATCTTTTCTATTATCAGCCAATCGTCCATATTGCCTTGATGTTCAAAAGCAAGCGGGGTTATTTCTTCAAGATTTTCAAATTCCACTAAACATAGACACTTCTTATGCCAACGTACTTTTTGCTTGTCTGATAAGTTTAACTTACTCTGATTATCGGCAAGAGTTTTTGTAATTTCTTCATCAGACAGTTTCACAAAATTTTGAACTTCTTTTACAATGGCCGTTGCCGTTATTGATGCGCTTCCTTTTTCCATAAAATAAAGGCGTTCTCCCTCAAAAACTCTGCTATGGGGAATTTTTCTTCCTGCCGCTCCACGCACGACCATTGTCTTT